>JBCBSS010000028.1:0-56678 GCA_039819065.1 Bacteroidota bacterium | reverse complement strand
AGGTTCCAGAATATATTTCAAAAAAGGAAAGCAAGGCAAAAGAGTTTAAAGCAGCTTTAGAGTCACAAATTAACGCTAAGATCAAATCTCTAATTCAAGATTTAAAGAAATCCATAGCGAAGACTGAAGAAGACTGGTAAAACTTTAAGAAGTAAAAAACCTTGATGATGAGATTGTGTTATCAAGGCTTTTACTCCATAAAAACTTCATACTACCACTTTCCCTTCCTCACAAACAACTTTTATAGCACTCGCACCACGAATAGCACCTCGAAAGTTGATAATATCAAACTTTCTGTGGCGGTCCAATCTAGGCTAGGGTGACCATAGCTGTGTTTGAGAAACGTTTAAAGGTAAAAATCTAAGCACAGTTGTGGCGGTTATCGAGACTTAAGCCCATACAATTACTTCGAATGTATTTAGCCGTTTTGATAACACAATCTCCAGTATTGAGAGCCCTATTCCATCACTTGTACAAAATAAACATGGTGTTAATCGAAAAAATACTATTTTAAAGCGCCATTTCACTTTAACCAAGCTATGAACCGCAGTACGTTCCTTAAGAGCATCTTTACCAGTATTACCGCTTCCACCATTCTACCTTCGCTCGCGCAAGCTGAGCTAATGGACAAGCTAGAATCTTCTTCTTTGCCTGACCCGGATGCTAATGGAGATGAAGCCTATTGGGAAGCAATTAAGCAACACTTTTCCCTAGATAAGGAACTCTATTATTTCAACAACGCTTCATTGGGGCCATCGCCTGAAATCGTGATAGACGCCACGGAGCGATTCCGTAGAATGATGGAGGGCTTTCCTTCTCGCTACATGTGGGGTGGTTGGAAAGAAGAAAAGGAAGAGGTCAGAAAGAAGGCGGCTGCGTTACTCAATGTCTCACCAGAAGAAATAGCATTGAACCACAATACCACCGAGGGGATGAATATCGTGGCCAGCAGCATGAACCTTAAGGCCGGCGATGAGGTGATACTAGGCGATCATGAACATCCGAGTGGTACCATTCCCTGGAAGTATTGGCAGGAGTCAAAGGGCATTAAACTGGTACGACCTGAATTACCCATTCTACCGCAGTCCAAGGAAGAAGTCGTAAGTGTCTATAGCAAGTTGATCACCAAGAAGACCAAGGTGATTTCTGTATGTCACTTAGTCAATACAAACGGAATGATCTTACCTGTCAAGGAGATATCTCAAATGGCACACGAAAGAGGCATTTTGGTCGCTGTGGATGGAGCGCAATCGGCAGGCATGATTAAAGTTGATTTAAAGGATTTGGGTTGTGACTATTATGCTGCCAGTACCCACAAATGGCTATTCTCTCCAAAAGGCATGGGTATATTCTACGCGAAGAAAGCATCACAAGAACGCCTGAAGCCGCTTATCGTAGCACATGGCTATGAGGATGAATCTATCAGAAGATTAGAGAACTATAACTCTCGCAACCTCCCTGAGTTACTCGGTCTAGGTGCAGCTTTAGACTTCCAGCGTTTTGTAGGCACAGAACGCAAAACAGAACGTATTTACCAACTCAAGAGATACTTCAGAGAGCAGCTTAGTGATTCAAACAAGTTCAAGATAAAGACCCCGGCATTGGATGATTTATCTGCAGGGATAACTGTAGTTGAATTAAAAGACAAAGAGGTGAAATCAGTGGCTGGAGCACTGGGAGAAAAGTATCGAGTCAACTGCCGACCCATGTCCACTCATGGTTTGAATGCGGTTAGAATTTCCCTTTCCATTTTCAATACCAAAAAGGACGTAGACTATTTGGTTAAGGCCCTCAATGAGATAGCTGTTGCTTAACCATTCAAGCAGCTAGTGCACGCATAGCTGGCGCGCGTTTGCAACGCGTGCTGCTTTTCATATTCGTAGTTTTCGAACGCGTTGCAAACGCGCTCTATCGAAGACCCAACGAAGCATCACTCATTCTACCCTGCCTTCTCCCCACTAATGATGTAATACCCGAACTTCGATCTTTTGAGGCCGAGCACGATGGCACTCAATACGCCTTTCAGGTTATTCTTTTGCCATTCCTTCAGGGGCTCTCTTTTAAGAAGTGACTTCAGGTAGAATCCCAATACCAGAAATGGAGAGTGCAATACCGAAGGGGCCACTCGCCATGAGACGTCTTCTATTTTTATGTTCACTAAACCATGCTCTTCCAGACAAGCCTTGAAGTATTCAATTTGGGCAAATTCTGGTAAAGCCCAACATTTACAGATTTGTTGATAGCTTCGTTTAGCCAGGCCTTTTAAAGGCTTAAGAGGGTTCTTCATGAACCCATCTGCAATGACAAAACGACCTCCTGGCTTAAGCACTCTACTTAGTTCCTTGATGAAGTCCCGTTTTTCACTTCCCTTGCCATGACACGCACTTTCCAAAGCAAAAGCCGCATCTATAGCATCATTCTGAAACGGCAACTTGGTGAAATCTTCACAAAGAAACTGGGTGTTTTTAAGGGCGGAGTCGGTCAGTTTGTTGGCTGTCTTTATTTGATATGGCACCAATGAGACACCATAAAAATCACTGTTTGGATACCGGCTGGCGGCGTAGCGGGTGACAGCCCCCATACCGCAACCTAGATCGGCTATTTTGTTCTCTGCACTTGCATCGAGTTTCAGCCTGTCCAGTACCGACTGGTTCATGTTTTCAAGCATGCGCTCCCGATGAAACAGGTCTGTCAGACGCAGGGCCAGACCGTAATGCATATTGAATTGCTTACTCCAAACGGCATAGTCTGGCCCTGCGGTTTCATAGTAATCGACAATGTTCTGTTGTTGTTGAGGTGTGAGTGTTGTGTGTTGTGTTTCCATAATATGACAAGGTTTATCCATTACTAAGATCTAGTAGTGCTTCCCGGGCTTTGGGGTATTGAAATTGAAAACCCTTCTCTACCATTTTTGTAGGGACCACGCGCCGGCTTTTAAGTACTAATTCGGTTTCAGTTCCCATGAAAAAGGCACCGAGTTCCAACATCCACTCTGGAGCCGGCAAGTCGAATGGCCTGTGATGAGATTGGCGCAGGTAGGACATGAATTGTGCATTGGGAACCGGTTCAGGAGCTGAGCAATTGTAAGTGCCAACTACGTCGTCGTTGTCAATAGCGAATGCTACCATCTGAGCAAAGTCTATCTCGTGAATCCAGCTCACATATTGTTTTCCGGAGCCTTGTTTTCCTCCTATGCCCATTTTAGCCAGGTTGGAATAGGCTTCGTAAGCACCACCTTCTCTACCCATCACCATAGCCACCCTAAGGAGGACTTTTCTGGTCTGTGGTGCATCAATTTGCCAGAAAAGGTGTTCCCACTTGTTACACACATCTACCGAGAAACCATCACCAATTTCGCCTTGCCTTTCATCCATGTCCTTTTCTAGGCTATGCCGGTAAATAGTAGCGGATGCGGTTTGTATGAATACTTTGGGCGGAGTAGAACACTGAGCCATTGCCTCACCTAACACCTTGGTAGCATCAAGCCTGGAAGCATAGATATCAGCTTTGTTCTTCTCATTGTAGCGGCAGTTCACGGAACGTCCCGCCAGATTAACAAGTACATCCGCTCCATTCACTTGGTTGACCCAATTGCCCTGGGTTTTGCCATCCCACACTACCCATTCTATCTCAGCCTCATTGCCCTTGCGAGGTGATCTTGATAGAATGACTACTTTCCAACCTAATGCTGAGAAATGTTTGGTCAATATTTGCCCGAGGAAGCCGGAACCTCCTGCTAATACTATTTTTTTCATTGTTGTTTTGTCTTGTGGATTAATTCCTCAAGGCTTTGCCCTGGAAGCTTAGGTCCAGTGTTCTGCCCTGAGGTCTATAGTATTTATTCTGTGGAATAGGCTAGCAAGCACCTTCTTTTGCTTTTCTGCGTAATGAGAACAGTACGGTAAGATTGAAGAAGTGCATAGCACCCAGAATGAGAATGATCAAGCCTAGTTTAACACTGAGTTTTTCAATCAGCATTCTTGGGTCAATCACATTGTCACCAATCTTTAGCGCGAATACGGCGTATCCGATATTAATGAGATAGAAACCTACAATCAGTAATTTATTCACACTGTCTGCCAGGTTTTGATCTTTGGCGAATATCTCAATCAGGAATACACGGCCATTTTTAAACAACGTGTGTGCTACCCAAATGACTAAAGCAATGGATAAGATTAGATAGATGCTGTAAGCAAGAATTTGATAGTTCATTGTAATGTGATTTAGTTGATATATGAAAGAAAATTAAAAGCTTACGTGCGGCAGAAAGCTTCCGGTTCGTTTGGGAGACCGAAGCCTTTTGATGGTGAGCAGGAAGTAGAAAATACCTAAGAGCCACGGAATGCTGAATACCATGATGATCATCAACGCCTTGGACATCGTGCCATCGCTCATCAGAAAAAGAGAAGTAAGATAAAGTGTGGATGCTCCGAGATGTATTCTAATGCCATCCCTGAACCACTTGGGTTGTTTCTTTAGGCGGTGTAAGTTGAACAAAGAACTAAAATACTGCCATGGGCCAAGAAATAGTTGGACATAGAGCAAGCCGAAGAAGTAACCAGTATTTCCGGTAGTGATCACTGTGATTAATAAGCCAAGAGCTATCGCTATTAGAAGGCTTTGGACAATTGCGCTTAACGTTCTCATATTATTATACATTTTATACTTTCAGTAAAAATTGAAAGATATTGATAAAAATTTTTTACTTGATCAATTTTAGAATATTGCCAAAGAACCAATGCTCATCAGACTTGATGAACTTGTCCAACAGGCCATCAGATTTTTCGGCGAATTCTTTGAGGTCCTTTACCATTTTGTTCATTTCCTTCACCTTTTCTGAGTCGGCTCCTTCTACTTTAGAAACTTCGTTCAATGCTTTAAGAATAGGCTCTAGTTCTCTTTTTCTTCTTTCCCGTGCTACTTGGCGAGCCAGATCCCAGACGTCCTTTTCCGAGCGGAAGTATTCGCGTCTTTCTCCGGGTTTGAATTCTTTATAGACCATGCCCCAGTCAATGAGTGCGCGTATGTTCATGTTGGCATTACCTCTGGAAATATTGAGCTCCTCCATGACCTCATCCGCTGAAAGTGGCTCTGGTGAGATCATCAACAACGCGTGTATCTGTGCCATCGTTCTATTCACCCCCCAGCTTGACCCTAAAGTTCCCCAAGCCTGAATTAACCGTTGTTTTGCGTGATCGTATTCCATAGTACAAATGTATATATTTTTCTAAACTTTCAAAACTTATTGAAAGTAAATTTTACAAAAAGCTTCTGAAGAATAAGAAAACTTCTCTGCAGTATAAACAAAACTTGCCTTACGTCCTCCTGAAAGGAACCTATTAGCGTCGGCATGATAGAGGCAATTGACCAAAACACCGAGAGAAAGTGCTTACTGACCTAGAGTCTACCAAGTCACTCTTTCCTGAAAACCTTTTGGTGATGGATGCTAATTGATACGATGTGCATATTGGCCGTGCTTACAGCTACCAAGACCCTTTCAGGGTGACGCATGGAGTTGGCATTATGTTGTATTCTCGTGATACAAACTTCTACACTTTTCAGAACGTGTAATCACCCTCTCTGTCTTCCTGAAAGGAACCTATTAGCGTCGAGCATGATAGTGGAAATTGACCAAAACACCGAGAGAAAGTGCTTACTGAGCTAGAGTCTACCAAGTCACTCTTTCCTGAAAACCTTTTGGTGATGGATGCTGATTGATACGATATGCATATTGGCCGTGCTTACAGCTACCAAGACCCTTTCAGGGCGACACATGGAGTTGGCATCATGTCTATTCTGGTGATACAAACTTCTACACTTTTCAGAACACGTGATCACCCTTTCTGTCCTCCTGAAAGGAACTTATCAGCGTCGAGCATGATAGTGGAAATTGACTCGACCATCTAGAATAACGCTCTAGTGCCTACAAATTCTCCAAAATGAAGTCAGTCATCATTTTGAATAAGTGAGGTCTGGCTTTGTTGCTTCGGATACCATGTGCTCTGTCCGGATAATAGAAAGATTCAAATTGCTTGCCTGCATCGATTAATGCTTCTTGCAGGGCTACAGAATTTTGGAAATGGACGTTGTCATCACCTGTGCCGTGTACCAGCAGAAACTTACCAGTAAGACCTTCAGCAAAATTCATCGGTGAGTTGTCGTCATAGCCTGAGGCATTAACCTGTGGCGTTTGCATGTAGCGCTCGGTGTAAATGGTATCATAAAAACGCCAGTTGGTTACCGGTGCTACAGCGATACCTGCTTTGAATAGGTCACCGCCTTTGAACATGGCTGATGAGGAAATAAAACCGCCATAGCTCCAACCCCAGATACCAATACGAGATGCATCAATGTAATTGAGTCCAGCCAGATACTTGGCGCCGGCAATGTGATCTTCGGTTTCGAGTTTCCCTAATTGTTTGTAGGTGGCCTTTTTGAAAGCAACGCCACGTGCGCCAGTACCACGCGTGTCGATCACAGCAATTACATATCCCTTTTGAGCAAGCATTTGATGCCAGTAGAAATTGCTTCCCGCCCATTGGTTCATCACCATTTGTGAGCCGGGTCCGCTATATTGAAAGATAAGAACAGGATGTTTTTGGCTAGCATCGAAACCGGCAGGCTTGAGCATATAGCCATTTAGGTCGGTACCGTCGACCGTTTTGAAGCTGAAAAACTCTTTCGGACTGAGGTTATAAGACTTGCTAGCAGCCTGCAATGCTTGATTGTCTTCCAACACTTTCACAGCTTGGTTTCCCTTGGTTTTGTATAGCGTTACTTGCAACGGTTGGCTGGCGTTGCTATGGTAATCAATATAATACTTGAAATCTTTACTCAAGTTAACATTATGATTACCGGCTACTTTGGATAATTTGGTTTTGCTTTTACCGTCTAAGCCAATAGAATAGAAATGTCTTTCCAATGGTGAATCCTCGGTAGAAATGAAGTACAGGGTAGATTTTCTTTTGCCTTCATTGATGCCCAGGAAACTCCAAACCTCCCAATCTCCTTGAGTGATTTGCCTGACCAACTGACCTTCCATGGTATAGAGATATAGATGCTTGAAACCACTTCTATCGCTAGAATGAATGAAGTGTTTACCATCCTTCAGGTAAGTCAGGTCGTCGGTAAAAGTGATATGCACATATTCACTGGAATTCTCGGTAAGAATAAGCTGAGCCTTTCCGGTTGACGCATTGACATGGTACAGATCCAATTGATTCTGAAAGCGATTGAGCTTTCTAACGGAAAGCAGATTAGCATCATTGGTCCAGTTAATTCTTGGGATATAGTGGTCATCCATGTCACCTAGGTCAATTGGTTTTTTGGCCTTACTGGACAAATCGTAGATGGTCAAACCGACCTTAGAATTGACTTCCCCGGCCTTTGGGTATTTAAATCGATAATCTTCTGGGTAGTGTTCGCCGCGATTCCATTTTTGAAGATTATACTCTCGTACCTCACTTTCATTAAAAGTCAGATAGGCCAGTTTATTGCCGTCAGGTGACCATTCAAATGCCTTGGTGAGATACAGCTCTTCCTCATATACCCAATCTGCACTACCATTGATGACGTGGTTAAACTTTCCGTCATTGGTCACTTGTACCTCTGACATATCGTTCAGGTTAACGTAGTAGAGATTATTATCTCTCGTAAAAGCAACTTTGGAAGCATCCGGAGAAAACGTAGCATAAGACTGCTTACCGTTGGAGGAAAGTGCTTTTAACAGTTTAGATGCCAGATCATAAACATAATACTCTGCTGTGAATGACCTCCTGTAAATTGACTCTCTATTGGTCATCAACAAGAGCTTTTGCTCATCTGGGCTGAAGCTATAGCTGATGAACCTGATAGCCGGGTTTAGCTCGCTTCCCTTGACCAATGTCTCTACTTGCTCACCCTTGGCGATATCATATTTAATGATGTCATTACCTACTCGAGCTGTGTAGAATTGTCCCTGATTCATCCAATTGACATTGCGTACCGTTTTCTGGGAGAAGGTACCATTGCCATAGATATCCTCGATAGTAATTTTTTGTTGCGCTATAGTAGAAGTCAAAGTGAGAAAAGTAAGAGAAACTAGAATTAACTGCCTGATCATGTTTTTCTGCTTTTAATGAATGACTCGAAGATATGAATTTTGAAAAACAGAAAGGAAGAGAAAAGTTTGAGCGGTCTAGTGCGATTAAGCTTAGGTCGCCGTTGGCGCGCGTTTGTAACGCGTGCTCACACATAACCAATAACCTAAACTTCTGTCAAGCTTTTCACCTGCTCATAATAGCTTTTGCCAGTTTTGATCTTGGTGCCTTCTTCCATGATCAGCACGAAGCGGTTGTTGAAGTACTTTCTGAATTCACTTATGAAATGCCTGTTGACGATGAAAGCGCGCTGCACACGCATGAAATTATCGGGCAGTTTCTTTTCTAATTCTGTAAGGCTTTGATCAATCAGGTGCGTTTCACCAGACTTAGTACATAGGTCTACATACTTGTCCCTGGCATTGAAGTACAGAATATCTTCCAGCTTGACCATGATAATACGATCACCAATCTTCACTGGGAATGAGGTGAATTCCTTTTTAGTTCTCAGTTGATCGAGATGACTAAGCACTGCACTTATGTCAACATCAGCAGGTTCTTCTTTTTCGATCCTGGCTAGCTTTTTAATGGCCTTATCCAGCCGCTCTTCTTCTATGGGTTTAAGCAGGTAATCCAGTGAGTTCTCCTCGAACGCTTTTACGGCGTATTCTTCGTAGGCTGTGGTAAAAATGACCCATGGTGGGTTGTCTAGTTTTTTGAGCATTTCGAAGCCATTCAGCCCAGGCATTTGAATATCCAGAAAAACCAGATCGGGATCTATTTCTTCGATCATGCTTAGGCCTTCCTCCCCATTACTGGCCTCACCAATCACTTCTATTTCATGCTGATGATTCTCTAAAAGGCGCTTCAACCGTCTTCTAGCGGGGCCTTCATCTTCTATAACGAGTGCCTTAAAGCGCTGGCTCATGCTTCATTGTTTTGTTAATAGTGATTTTAATATGCTTCTGATCGCCGTTGATCAGTTCCACTTTGTTACGATTCTTAAAAAGTAGATTGAGCTTATCATAAATGCTTTGCAGGCCATATCCTGATATGAAATCCTGCTCGAATTCAGGGCCGTTATCATATACGGATAGCTCGATGTTTTCGCCATCACCTTTGGCTGTAACCTTGACCTCTCCTTTGCCCGCTACCTGACTGGTTCCGTGTTTAATGGCATTTTCCACCAAGGGCTGTACTAGAAATCTTGGTATCATGGCTTTCCTAACGGATTTGTCTATTTCGATGCTCGTTTCCAGGTTTTCTTCGAACCGATACTTTTCCACCTCCAGGTAAGTCTTCACCATCTCCATCTCTTCGCCTACCGAGACAAGATGATCTTCCCGAGAACTCAGACTGTAGCGGAAAAGCTTGGATAGAGCGATGGCCATTTTTTCAGCCCTATCCGCATTTTCATGCACCAAAGCGGCTATAGAATTAAGCGCATTGTACAGAAAGTGAGGATTAATTTTAGCTTGTAAGGCATCCAACTCGACAGATTTCTGTAGCTCTCTAAGTCTTGAAAGTTCTAGCTCTTTTTTATTTAGTTCTTGAAGTGTCTCGTAATTCCTGGATTGATAGATCAATCTTGTACTGATCAACACCAATCCCACTACCACCGTCATTACAAATTCGAAGTATTGTAAACCTAGAAAGCCACCTTTCCAGAACAGGTCTTCGCCCATGGTAAAATGCAGCAAAAGGTTTACTAAGAGTGAACCAATCAGTATACCTAAAAAACTAGCCACGAAAATCCGGGTTTGTATTTTCCAAAAGGATAGCTCTTTCTTCAGACCGTCTTTTTCTAATAGATAGGAAACGTTGACTACTAAGAGACCAATAACAATGACCTTGATTTCTATAGAAATGATATCTCTGATGATACCATCGAAATCTGATCCGAGTAATACCGCAAAAAGTATAATTGCAGCATTACCCAGAATCAATAGTTGGAAGTTCTTTCTGAGTAGTACGTTACTGACGCGCCTTTCAAGCCATTTCCATATTCTACGTACTAGAAAAATGACCAGTACCAGCGTAGGAATGAATTTGACGAAAGGTAAGATATAGTCCTTAAAGCTTTCCAAGTTTCGCTATCCCTTTTCTGGTACTAAAAATACAAAAATCAATATGCTCTTATCTTAACCTCCGACCTTTTTCAACGTTCCCAAGCCTTCAAACACACCGTCTTCTTCTAGCATTTTGATCAGTTCGGCATTTGTCGGAGATAGGAGGTAAGCATCTAACTTGCCATCCTCGTTCCTTACTTCTTTTACTGTGGTGATCTTCCTGACTTTTTGGATGGCTTTTTTATCCCCACCTTCTATGGTCATAAGCTTCAGTTCACCTGACCCGATTTTTTGCATCACAACCAGTTCCCAGGTTTCGGTCTTGTCATTGCGGAGGTTGAGGAAATAATAGTTTCGGTACTTTTTTACCACCAACGAGTCGCTGATCGATGCTACTTCTTCTTTGTTCTTTACTTCGTCAATGACTACTTTCCGCTTCGTGATTTTTATAGTGTCATTATCCTCAGGCGAAATGTATGTTCCTCTTATGGCTTTGGGGAACTTGCGTAGTGAGCGACCGCCTGTGGGTTGAGGTGTTTGAAACAAGACTTCTGTACAGGCTCCTAATGAGACCAGTAGCATTACGAAAATCACTAATCGTTTCATGATTGAGCTATTTGGTTTCCTCAAATGAACGGGTATTTTACCTGCCAGATACTAACTATCTGACCAAGTGATTAAAAGTACGGACTAACTGTTTAAATGATTGAGGGAATGAGCCTTAAAAATCGTTAGCGATGTCTTCGATTTCTTTTTCGTCTTCCTGGCTTAAGGTATCTGCTATCAGAAAAGTGGTATATACCAGTTCTAACTTATTGTCTTCAAGAGAGCGAAAAGTCAATTGCAGATTGGTTGATCTCCATACGTATTTTTCAACCCCGGAGAACTTGGGCTTACCATATATTTTCTTCAGGCCTTGATATAGTTTCGGGTTTTTTGGTGTGATCACCTTGATTTCGTAGACGAGCTTCTTATATGCTTTTACCTCGAGATCCTGTACCTTGATGCTACCGATAGATTGGTAAAATCCTTTCTTAGCCGCAAACAACTCGACTTCCTTGGTAATTTCTTTAGTGATCTGATCTTCTTCTGTTTTCTTTAACACTAGGCCTTCGTAAGCCTCAACATCGGACATCAGTTTGATATCCTTAAAACCATTTCTTTTTTCTAATTCCTCGTTTACCTCTTGTGCAAGCGACCCAAATGAGATAAAAGTGATTAATAAAAAAGTGATGCTGAAGATGCTATTTTTCATTTTGACGGTGTTCATACTGTCCTAATTCGCTACCAAGTTAATGATTTAAACCTAAATTTATCTTGAAAACGGTGTTTCCATGGCCATTGGCTGTTTGTTAATAAATAAGTTGAGAAACTTATAAATCAAAAATTATCTTGTAAATGTTATATCAATAAATAATGTATTTTTGATGTATAATGGAAGAGCAAGACATACATAAAAAGACACAACAACTTTTAGACCAACTAGGGTACTTCGTAGCTCATGTGGTGAGCTACATAGTTTGCAACATTGGGCTGACTTTATACATATTCAGCAATATCCAGCGTAGGTGGGGATTACTCTTCATCATTTTGTTCTGGTCCATAGCTTTGATATACCACGGTATCAAAGTCTATGGCGTTGACGTGCTGTCCTCCAGAAACAAAAAGCTGAATCAATACTTGATGTGGCTATTAAAAATGGCCGGAGCTTAAACTTTTAAAGTCTCTACAATTTCCTTGAGCAGCTTATCGCCGTAGTCTTTATCATGGGCATCCATGTTTACGGTGATGCGCAATGCTTTCAAACCTTTAGCGCCATCTAGTTCCTCAAGCTCCAGTTGCTCGAGTTCGCCAGTCAGATAGCCAATGGATTGCATGTACTCAATATATTTGAAGTATTCCTCAGCTTCTCGGCTTTGCGTGTAGACAATGGCAATTTTACCCGGTTGGGTTAAACGTTCGCTAGAGTCCTTAATTCTGGCCTTGTCTATTCTTTTCTTGACGATCTCATACCGAATATTGTAAGCACCATCAACATCGAATTTCTTTTCATCCTGGCGGAACCGAATTGACAATGGTTGACTTTGCACCAAAGCCAATTGAGCAATGTCCATCTTTTTCTTGAGGGATGGTTGAAGTGCCTCTACATTTCTGGCCACATCACACATAGTCATGAGCTGCCATAAACGCAGGTTTTTGAGATGTATCTCATCAAACTTCTTCTCTTGAATTAGTGCATTTCCGACATAGATATTATACTCTACACCATCTGTTTTGTACTTTTCAAAATAGTGTGGTAGGATATCCTGAGCCTGTTCTTCCGCCTTATCCATATAAGCAGAGATCACCTCGTTGATCATGGTTAGGCTGTCCTCATAATCCTTTCTCTTTCGGTATATGATGCCGAGTTTAGGATCAAGAGCCTCCTTGTATTTCTTGATAATGGGCACTAGCGCTGCGTCCTGTCGCTGGAAGTGACCGAACATGGGTATAATCTCACTACTAATGAAATCCAGTACAGTAGTCTCATCTCCGGATACCATGCCTTTTTCGATCTTTGATATTTCCTTGTCAACCCTATAATTGATCTCATCCAGAATAGGCATTTTCTTGTGCTCAAGAAGCGCTACAATCGTATTTTTAATCAGTTGGAGGTTATCGATCAAATCTTCCTGGATGGCTTTGCTACGCAGGTTCGAAGAACCTCTAATATCTGCTAAACCATAAATAGGATAGACGTCTTCAAATTTCACGGCTTCCATCATGGCGTTTCCTTTCAGCCGTCGGTCATTGATCAGCTTCACACCAGCTTCCATGAACTTCCATTCTACTACTGGGTGAATGGCCGTACATTCTTCCTGAATCACCGCCCTAACTTCGTTGTTCAATTCATCAAGTGCACGGCGGATAGCTGCTGAAAACATAGGCAGCACATCATCAAGTTTACTTGCACTGATGGGATTAAGCTTATTGGCATAAGGTGTCCCAAGTTCTAGCACACCAATCAGCTTGTCGTCATATTTAAGAGGGGCAATGGCTACATTGCGAATATTCCTTTCAATGAGGGTTTCTTCTACGGCAGTCTTGTGCTTTACCTCTTGCAAGTCCTCTACGATAACGGTATTACCTGTTTTATAGACCGCCTCATAAATGGAGGAAGCATAGTCACTGCACGCTAACTCCTTCTTAGAACCCAGTACAAGACTTTTCCACATGTCTTTGCCGTAGTTGGATATGGCACTGTTACCAGGGTCGAATGCAGCAATACCTAGTTTTAATTTAGGCAGCTTGAAGATCGATCTTAGTTTCTGTTGTATGGCCTTGAAGCTGCTACCACAAATCACAGCATCCCGCTTCAACAAGTCATACTTGATGGAGGAGAGCATCTCTTGCTCAGTCACATCAACCAGCTTCATCACTATGAACCCCCTAAATTCGTAGTCTTCTGGCCTGATGTATTTTAGCCATATATCGCAATCGAAGAGATTGTCTAACAACAACTTGATGGTTGCCTTATCAAGCTTTTCGACTTCGCGCTTGGCAATGACTTCTGTGAAAGTGTGGTTGATCTCAACTTTATAAGCTCTTTCTAAACCGGTTTCCTCGTCTTTTGAAACGAATATTAGCGGTTTGTCAAGTATGATATCAGTACCGTGAAATTTATTGAGGATAAGGGCGCAGGCCTTCATGATTTTACCTGCTGTCATGTTATTGCCCGGTATGTTTACCTGTAAGTTATCGAAACCTTCACGCAGGTTCATGACCTTGCTGAACGCCGGGGTTTCGTATAAACTTTCAAAACGGAAAGGCACCATGGCCGCCGTCATGTCTGAATCGACTGCAGCTGGAGGAAAAACAGCACTCATTAGTAGCCCTACTAATTCCTGGTGCTTTTTGATTATTGATAGATCTTGGATTGGTTCAAATAATTCCGGAGCATTTTTTATCATGTCCAGAATTGACTTGGCTGCCTCGCCTTTGAAGATGTTATTGCCTTGAAGATTGCTTTGCCAGTACTGAAGTAGAAGTGATAAATCCAACGAGCTCTGGAATGGAAACTCGGCACTTGACCCCCTAACTGGCTGTTTAACAGTAGATTTTTTAGCCATATTGCTCACCCTTTAAGTGATAGAGGAACATCAATGTGGGAGAATAAGTTTATTCTTATCCAGAATATCGCGGTTATTTCATCCTGTTATTAACAATGGTTAATGATAGCTTGTAGAATTCGCTTAAAACCGTGGTCGGATTTCGTGGCTAAACGGTAGCAAGATATTCATGAACAAACTTGATGGCCATAGCGCCTTCTCCTACTGCGGAGGCCACTCGATTCATGGCACCGGCCCTTACATCACCCGCAGCAAAAATACCGGGGGTGCTGGTTTCCAGTAAAAACGGTTCCCGCTCTTCTTTCCAAAACTTTTTGAATTCCTCGTATCTCATTAACGCGCCACCAGTTTCTATGAAACCCTTATTATTCTTAACGATATTGATTTTTAGCCATTCTGTGTAAGGCCTTGCTCCAATGAATATCAGTAAAGCTTCTGCATTGCTGGTTTTTCGCTCCCGCGTGGCGATGTTCTCTAAGACAACTTCGGCTAGATGTGATTCACCTTTGGCTTCAACCACTGCAGTTTCCGGTAACAATTCGATGTTTTGTGTTTGACTGATCTGGTCAATGAGGTACTGAGACATACTGGCTGACAAGTCCTTTTTTCTAATCACGATATGGACTTTTCTGGCAAACTTAGCCAGGTACATGGCCGCCTGACCTGCGGAGTTACCACCTCCAACGATATAGACATCTTTGTTTTTACAAGCCTGTGCTTCAGTAGTGGCTGCACCGTAGTAAATCCCGGCACCGGTGAAGTCATGGATGCCTTTTCCGTCCAATTTTCTATAATCGACTCCAGTGGTAATGACTATGCTTTTGGTATTGATGGTGTTGCCATCTGCCAGCTTTAGAATTTTATAACCGTCTTTTATTTCGATTTCCTTCACCTCTAATGGAGATAGAAATTCGATGCCAAACCTAGTCGCCTGGCTAATGGCTCTTCGTGAGAGTTCAGCACCAGATAAGCCTTTTGGGAAGCCGAGGTAGTTTTCTATTCTAGAACTGGTGCCAGCCTGTCCACCAGGAGCCCGTCGTTCTATCAACAATGTGTTTAAACCCTCGGAACCACCATAAACGGCAGCGGCTAAGCCTGCAGGGCCTGCTCCGATGATGGCCACATCGTACATAGTTTTTGTGGCTTTTGCATGCATTCCTGTACGTTCGCCAATCTCTGCTAAGTCAGGATTAGCCATATGGCTGCCATCATCAAAGAATACAACTGGGAGACTGGTGGCGTCTAGGTCATTAAGGGCCATTAGCTCCTTAGCCTTGTCGCTGATCTCATAATCCAGCCAGCGATAAGGAATCAAATTGCCTGACAAGAAATCTTTAATGGCGTGAGATTTGGGAGACCACTGATAACCGACTATTCTCAAACCTATAAAATCCGGCACATAGTCGCCCTGCCAATCATCCAACAGGTCTCCGATCACTGGATATAACTTTTCTTCAGGAGGATCCCATGGTTTTAGCAAGTAATAGTCAAGCTGGACATCATTGATTGCTTTGATAGCGGCCTCTGTATCTGAGTAGGCGGTGAGAAGCACGCGCTTGGCATCAGGGTAGTACTCTTTGGCCCGTTCTAAAAAATCTACACCCAGCATTTCCGGCATTTTCTGATCGGATAGAAAGAGCGCTACCGTCTCGTTTTTATTCTTGAGCGATTTCAGGGATTCCAGTGCTTCATTGGCTGAAGTTGTACTTAATACCCGGTAATCTTTTCGATACTCATTTTTGATGTCTCTAACTACCGCTTTAAGCACTTGCGGATCATCATCCACCGCGAATATGATAGGTTTTTTCATTGGTTCGAAACGCCTGTTTAGCCATTGACAAGTAATCTGCTGTCAAATCTGACAGGAGCTTAACTTGCAATCGGAAAGATATACAAGACTACTCGAATTTATCCCCTGGAGGGCGACCTTACTTTTTAGATTTTAGTATGTAGGTCTTGTTTTCCTTGCCCTCAAGTAACCTCTTAATATTCTTGTGGTGTGTCCACACAACGACTATGAAAAGGAAAAAGCCGAAAATAATTAGTAATGGCTCAGAGGTTTGAAAACGCGGAATGAAGGTGAGCATAATTGGAAATGCCAAAGCGCTCAATATAGAACCTAGCGACACATATTTTGAAGTGATCAATATAACGAGGAATAGGGCGATGCAAACCAATGCTGCCTCGTAGTGAATGGCGATCATCATTCCAAGTAGTGTGGCAACACCTTTACCACCTTTGAAGTTGATAAAGGCTGAAAAGATATGACCTGTCACAGCCATGATACCATATAATAGTTTGAAAGTGACTAAATTATTGCTGCTGATAAAACCGCCTTTCATCAGCAATGTGGCGATGGATGCAGCGAAAAGGCCTTTTAGTACATCTATTAATAAAACAATAAATCCAGCCCTTTTACCTAGTACTCGGAATGTGTTAGTGGCACCCGGATTACCACTGCCATGCTCACGTACATCTATACCATGATATAGCTTTCCAAACCAAACTGCAGTGGGAACAGAACCAAGTAAATAAGCGGAAATAAAACCTAGTACGATTAGAATCATAAATATCTCAAAAAAATTAGTGGGCCGTAAAAATAAGGATTTTTAGAAAATGTCAAATTTGAGGGGCATCAGAAGCCATCATCATCATCTTCTTCCTCGTCGTCTGTTTTGTTAGAATCGTCTACTCCGCCGAAGCCATCTTCAGGCACTTCCTCTATGTCTTCAACGTCGGATTCCAGTACATACGGCTCGTCGATGTCATAATACACTCTTCTAAACCGGTTAATGAAGTCTAATGTTTCGATCTTGTCTCCTGGCACAAATACCAACTCGCCCAATTTAGCCTTAGCTGCGTTGGACTTTTTGTAAATTATGTCATTGAAGACACCGTTAGAAGAATGGACAATAAGCCTGTTATCTTCATAACTGAAAAAATACCAGCTACCAGGAGCCGCTTTTATAAAAATGTTTAGAAGTGTTCCTCCTCCTTCATTTCTCTTGATCTCCATGAAACCGTCGAATGCAGCATTCAAATCCGTTCGCAATACGTTAGAAAGGCCCAACTTTCCATCACTGTAGAACGCCTTGTTCTCTTGAGACCATTTGAAATCAATATTCGAAAACACCATTGGTTTCGAAACCGCTTTGTTGAATGTACCTAATGGCACATACTCTTGCAGTGATTGCTCTTCATACTGCTTGGCTGCCTTTTCTCCGACAATCTCAGCCAATTTATAAAGCAAGGCATTTTGGTCGGTAAAGGCTTCGGGTGCTCCGTAGTTGTCAATCACCTCTTTCATGTCCAAAGCCATACGCTCGAAGGCGGTAGCAGGCAAGCCAAAATCTACCACCATAAAAGAGTTGATGTCGTATTCTGTGCTTTGGAGATTTCCTTTTCCGATTACGGCAGCGTTGATGTTGGCACCATCGCGATTGAACATGAACTGGGCAGGTCCCTCGAAAGTAATATCCTCAGTGTTGTCGTTATACTTGAATACCTTGCCGGAATATGAATTACCTGCCGCCTTATCCGGATTTTCAATGATGTATTCGTTATTCTCAGGGTCAAAGTACAGCTCTCCACTAGGCGTGAAGAAGTCATCGTCATTGATACCTTTATCAAAGACGAAAGTGCTATATAAGTTATTATCACTGGCAGCGAAATGAAGCCCTGCGTTCAGCTTCTTACCATCCTCGGTGACGCTATTGTCAAAGTCGATGACAATCTCTTCTTGATTGGCATTGTTCTCAAATTGTATCCAGGTATTATAGCCTTTGATCCTTTTGATATCCAGTTTGATATGCCCATCCAAGGCAAGGGCGGGCTGATCGGCGTAAAGAATTACATCTCCTTTGAAGATCATACCTGGTGACATATAGATTTTATCTGTACTTTTTACATTACCATTAGCCACCGAACGATATTTGATTTCGCCCAGCTTTCTGCGCTCCTTCTCATCTTCAGGAATAGGCACAGTAGATTCTAGCCTAAAGTCATTCATTTTGATGGCGAACGTATCTAGAACAGCATTGACCAGCTCGTAGGTCGCTGAGGCTGTATATTCATTTCTAGAGGTAATGTTTACTGTAGCATCATAAAGGCGATGGTACGAATTCAACGTATCAAGGACGATGACTGCATTATTCAGCGTGCGTATCTGCGAATTTTCTAATACCAATACCTCGTTGTTTTCCGGAGTAACCTTGGCATCAGCCACGACGATATACGGGATGCCCTTTACTTTGAGCTCATAAGTGTTGATGTCATATTCTGCCTCTGTTGCATTGAACCTAAGCGAGTCAAGGTCTTTTCTGGTCGTGTAGAAATAAGAATTCTCTATTGGCACATTGTCTGGCTTGGTCATGATGATCTTTTGTGATTCCAAGTCCCAGCGTGCCCGGGTAATTGATGTTTTGAATTGAGCGTATGGGAATGCCACCGCCGCTTCCCCTTCTATTTCAGGGCTGATATCTGCGTAGTTTTCTGTAAGGTTAAAGTTCAATCGAACGTCGTCTCCAGCTAAGGCTGGTTTCTCTGGGTCATCCGTTTTAACCTCAAACTTAGCATGTCGGGCGGAGTACCGATCATGTTCGAAATTCAATTCGTCAGACACAGCTTCGGAACCTCTTGTTTCCAAAACCCCCTTACCGTAAACGCCGTTATTTGAAACGATCGCAGAGCCATCCAGCGTTGCCGTATTGTTATAGAACCTAAAAGGATCACCCGTGTTGGTGATGTACATACTATCCTGCTTGGGTAGCCATTTCATTGAGAAGTTGACCAATGTCGCCTGAGGGAATATGATGCCATTGAACTCTTCTTGCCTGATTTCCGCATTGGTTCCTGAGGCAACTACCGAGTCAGGATAGAATATGAAGTCTTCCGATTCTACTGTGGTAGATAGAAAGTCGATCTTTCCTTTTGATCTAATACCCTGTTTATCCAGTTTAATATCTCCGTAGAGCTTACCCCGACCTTCGAAAAGCTGGAACCCGTCTTCCGGTATTTTATGCTCGAAACCGAGCGAGAAGTCAGGCATTACTTTCAATTTCTCCTCGAATATCGGGAACATGCCACTGGATATGAATGTCCCCTGGAACCCAATGGCGGCAGGGTCACTGTCGTTCAAACTATCAATAGCAAAAGGTGGGACCTCGAAGTAAACGGACCGATCATAGATGCCGTCAAATATCTCCTGCCGATTAAAATATACTACGGCGCCAGTACCGGCATCGAACTTCGGATAATTGGTAAGTGGGACCTTACCGGATTTGTTATTGGGTTTGTTAATGAAAAGCGTTCCTGAAGTAGCGTTAAATCCACCGGTAGCCCCATCAGCACCGGTGGTATCGGTACTGGATAGCACGTTATCTACCCGCTTTCTACCAGAGCCTCTGGAGTTCTCATCCTTGACATAGAATCGTATGGAGTCAATTTGATTGAGGCTAATAAGGAAGCTATCGTATTTGAAACTGAAGTCGCGACCGATATATTCGAAGTTACCGGCGAATATTTTTCCATCGAAACCAATATCCCGTCCTTGGCGCAACACAACCACACTGCTGTCTGGTTCTATAAATACATCTAGAGAATCACTTAGCGTAAACTGCTTTACCCCTCTTACCGTCAGTTCACCCTCTTTCAGGTCTAGTGTGGCATTACTCTTTGCATCTGTAAGCGACTCCAATACGATATTATCGAAGTCTTTACGGCCATTGAGGGAATTGATGAAGTGGTAAGCTTTGCGCTTCATAGTTACCCTGCCACTGGCTATATCATAATCGATAAAGCCATTCTGCATCAGATAAACCATGGCACCCCTGATCGTTTTAGCGTTCCGGTTATACTTCCTGGCTAAGTCGTCAGCATAGAATTCTTTGGACCTTTCTTTCCTCGCATAATTCACAGCCAGCCTCAGTGGGTTGAAATCATAGACACCAGAAGACAGGGATTCATAATCCAGCACATTGAAGTGGCGATCTGACTCAAAATAAGCAGGAACGATCTTTCGACCTCCTAGAATAGAAATGTCAAGACTGTCCGTTTTAACATCCCACTTTACGATATCCGCTTTGATATTGACATCAAAATATGAGGTAGTAAATGGCGTGTTCTTGAAGTTGCCCTGATCTTTTTGAATGGTAAGAAACTCTGAGCTTGTGTTAAAATTGAATCTGACAGCCGGATGGAAAATAGAATCATAACCCTGGTATATGGTAATGCGGGACCGTTTGGCTGTTATGGTCGAATCTTGTAGCTCATATAGCCTTGATTGGGAAACAAACCTTTTACCCCCTTCTCCTTTGACCGTGATGGTCGAGAACCCACCTAGTACCGAAGAACTAAAGATTTTAGGACCATTGAGCGCGAAACCTCCCTGGTAGGTAAGATTTTCATTGCCAATATTATCCACCGTAATATCACTGTAGTAGGACATAAAGCGAGGATAAGTTGCGCTACTTGTGCTGTCATGCCTGATACTGCGGAATTCAAACACACCATCGACGGGAGTTTTGACTCGCCCTTTGTATGTGAGCTTCACCTGCTCCGCTTTCAAAATGGGCTTATTTACAGCGAAATTGTAGGTAGTAAGGTCAGCATAAACAGAATCAGCAGAGAGCCCTGCCGTTGTCCAATCAAATCTACCACCTTCTCCCACGAAAAGATCTTCCATGATCATGTAAGACCCTGAGGTATTCCTTAAAAACGCTGAATCATATGGTGTGGCAATATTCAGGTCTACTTTGGAAAATTTAATGACAGGTCCTTCCACTATGGGCTGGGCTCCTCCGGCCAATAATGCATCTAGTGCACCGTTGCCTGAGTCTTCTTCCTCTTCTTCATAAACATCTTCCTCCTCTGACCAATCCGTATCCCAGTCTTCTTCGTTCTCTTCTTCATCCCATTCTTCGAAGTACTCGTCATCGGATTCTTCATAAACATCCTCTTCCTGATAATCATCTGTAACTTCTTCCTCAACAGGTACTTCTACAGTGACGTATTCGAATGAATATTGGTCGTTGGAAACATAAAGCTTATTGGACCTTTCATAATAAAGCGCACGGTTTTCGAAAAAGGTCTTCATGCGCCTGAGATAGGTCATGAACTCTCGGGTCTCATACCCATCCAAAACTAAGCCCGTTAAATCCAGATATTCGTTCAACTTCCGATTGTCCAGACTTTCAATATCTACTGCGTAATTGAGGGCACCAAAATAAAGTACCAGATGCGGCCGTGCTCGAAAACGCTTTTCCAGCATTTTCTGTGTTTGTTCTATCACCTTTTGCTTATGGTCAGCGCCTAGCTTCTCCCACACGGCAGGCAGGTTGCCGCCTACAATTTCGGCCTCCTCATTTCTGGTAGCATTCAATATTTGCGCGACCGTATCGCCAAATATTACGGGATCATCAGGTATAGAAATCTTGCTCTGACCTTTTGATATATTCGCCGCCAGGATGAATAGTAAGATGAAATATAGTCGCAAGTCGATCTTCATTGGACCTCTGAAATTCAGAAAAACTTGTCAATTAACCAATTTAATAGCTTTTGAATCTTCGTAATGTCAGTTTATTGTATTAAACGAACGAAAACGGTTTTTGTATAATATCGGTACTAACCTTTTTTGAAAGTCACCGCGGCCCAATCCTCTTTTAGGTGTTGATTGGTCTTAGTGAAACCAAGTGTTGCAGCGGTTTTTACCAGTGCTTCTATGTCATTTTCATAAAAGCCGGATAGTACCAAAAAACCTCCTTCTCGTAGATTTTCGGCATAGGTGGCCATATCGTTATTGACCACATTTTTGCTGATGTTGGCTAGAATAATACCATAACCTCCTTTGGATTCAAGCTGGCTAATTTCTCCCGTCCAAATATGGATATTTGTGCATTGGTTGAGTTCAATGTTCTCAGCACCATTTTTAATACTCCATTCGTGATTGTCAAATGCCTCAACTCTGCTGGCCCCTAGCTTTGAAGCCATGATGGATAGAATAGCGGTACCACAACCTACGTCCATTACTTTTTCGCCCTGGTGATCAATCTCCAGCTGACTTAAGATCATAAGATAGGTGGTAGGATGATGCCCGGTTCCGAAAGACATCTGTGGGTTGATCACAATTTCATAGGCGTGACGATCACTGGGCTCATGAAATGACGCCCTGATTAAGCATTTACCTGCGATATCAACCGGGTCGTAATGCTTTTCCCACTCTTCTTGCCAATTCACAATCGGCATTTTTGTGGTAGAATAGGAAATCTTGGCATCCGGGTACCTGGAAACAATCTCATCAACATCTTGTGCTGAAAAATGAGCCTCCTCTATGTATGCCTTGAACCCATCATCGGTTTCGATCATAGAATTGAAGCCGAGCACTGACATTTCAGCCATAATGATCTCGACAAACTGAGCGTTGCATTGAGCAGTTAATTCTACAAAATCCATGTGCTAGTCTCTACAACCGGCGAACGATGCAGTTTCGGTGAAATAGATACTGAAGTCGGCCTGGTCTCTGCTTTCCGTAAAATAGATGGTAAAGTCAGCAAAATCCCTATTGTCAGTGAAGTGCCAAATGCCACTGCGATCTGCAAACAACCTGTTTTCTTCGTCAAATACGACTAGGTCAGCGAATGCTTCCGTGTCCATTTCGAAGACTAGATGATCCGCAAATGCCCTGCTTTCCTCAACATATACGACACCATATAGCCTACAGAATTGATTCTGTTGGTCGTTGGGCTTAAAGCCGGTGAGTGTAAGTACCAGAAGAAAAACAGGGATTAAAGCTTTCATTGTTTTCTGTTAGAATGACTTTATGATATCAACAAAGTCCCTGGACTTGAGAGATGCACCGCCGATCAGTCCTCCATCAACATCAGCTCCTGCAAATAACTCCTGGGCGTTGTTAGGTTTGGCACTACCACCATACAGGATTGAGGTGCCATCAGCTATTTCTTGGCCATATTTACCTGCAATATGTCCTCTCAGATGTGCGTGCATTTCTTGCGCCTGCTCAGCTGACGCCGTGCGTCCTGTACCTATGGCCCATATTGGCTCATAAGCAATCACTATTTTTGAAAATTCTTCTGGACTAAGATGGAACAGACTGTTAGTAATTTGCTGTGTTACGAAAGCGAAATGCTCTTCGCTCTCCCTTATTTCTAACGATTCTCCGCAACAGAATATTGGTGTAAGGCCTTTTTGCAAAGAGATATTGACTTTCTCAGCTAATAACTCATCACTTTCATTGAAGTACTCTCGACGCTCACTATGACCTAGAATGACATAAGAGGCACCGACGGATTTGATCATATCAGTTGAAGTCTCTCCCGTATAGGCACCAGACTCATGTTGACTGCAATTTTGCGCCCCTAAGAACACTTTGTCCACTCCTTCGATCAGCTTACTTACTCCGTTTAGATGTATGAAGGGAGTACAAAGAACGATGGTTACGTCATCATTTACCTCGTCCTTGACCATATTTACAATCTCAGAAGTAAGGCTAAACCCTTCTTCTAATGTTTTGTTCATTTTCCAGTTACCGGCGACGATATTTTTTCTCATGGTAATAAATAAAAGTTGTGAACTAAGCTTAACAGCCCTCTAATCTATGTTAAAGATCGTAATTAGTTTAGAGGAAAAGTTTTATTGAATGTTATTTTTTCAATTCCAAATCGAATTCTTAAATTGTCAAATTCAGTTTCGGATAATGGGCCGTATACTATTTCCCTCGGGTGGTTTTCAGAAATGTCAATTATATAGAATGCTGTTTTAGTTGTATCAACAGTTAACCCACGTACTCCTTGACCTCCGAATTGTTTTGCTATTATAAAATCATCGTTATGTCCGACGCTAAAAATATACGGTTCAACGATGATGCTAAATATATTTGAGTCACTATGACCTTTGTTAATAGACCTATAGCTAGGGTCATCAATCCAACCAACAAAGTATTCTTGATTGATTGAATAATCTCTAGCGGAGTCACCAAGAGGCATTATACAGGAAGCAATTGTTGATGTGACTAGTAAAAGAGTCAGCCTTCTCATTTTGGTAAATTCGGAAAATAGAAATTCTCTTTAAGGAACCAGTACGACTTTCAAACAATCATCCTCTTTCTTGTCAAACACATCATAGCCTCTTTTGCCCTCGCTAAGTGAGATCTTGTGGGTAATGATGGAAGAGATATCATATTTCTTTTCTTGCACCACAGGGATCAACCCATCCATGAAATATCTGGCAGAGCAACGGCCTACTTTGAAAGTGAGATTCTTATTATAAGCTTGTACAGGAGAGAAGGCCATGTGTTTGTCATTGCAAACACCGGCTGTGGAAACAATGCCACCCGGACGGATCAACTCCATGGCCAATTGACCAGCGCCATGATTACCTACAGCCTCCATAGTGGCATCAGCACCAATTCCTTTGGTACTTTCCATGATCATATCCACCACAGATGTCTCTTTGTAATTGACTGGGATGGCGCCAAATTGCTGTGCTTTGTTCAGTCTGGCCGGAATCGAATCTACTGCAAAAACCTTGGTAGCCCCGAGTTCTATGGCACTAACTATGGCCATTAAACCTACCGGTCCGCATCCGATGACTACATAGGTGCCATCCGGGCGGATTTCAGCATTTTGCGCACAGAAGAAACCCGTGGAAAAGACATCGCCAAGTAGAATGGCCTCTTCTTGGCTCACACCATCGGGCAGTGATCTGAGTGTGGCGTCAGCCGTGGGCACCCGTACATATTGGCTTTGTCCACCATGAAGGCCTTTACCACCTTCGACCCACCCATAAAGCTGACTTGAAGTACACCTGGCCGTCAAGCCAATTTTACAGAAATAGCATGTTCCGCAGTTGGTAGTGAATGGGCTGATTACTTTGTCTCCAATTCGATGGGTTTTGACCCCGCTTCCGATGGCCATTATCTCACCGGTAAACTCATGCCCCATCACTGTCCCATGATCACACCCATGTTCGCGTTCATGGTAGATATGCAAGTCTGATCCACAAATGGCCGTTAAAGTCACCTTTACAATGGCATCCAGCGGATCAAGGATTTCGGGATCGGGGACAGACTCAAATTGAATGTTTTGCCTGCCTCGGAAAGTAAGTGCTTTCATTAAAGATTAGATGTAAAGGGTGTTATACAATACCCTGTGCGATCATAGCATCTGCTACTTTGATGAAGCCAGCAATGTTAGCCCCGGCCATATAATCGCCTTTCATACCGTATTTTTCGGCTGCGCTCAGGCAATTGTCATGAATGTTTTTCATGATCTCCTGAAGCTTCTTATCGACTTCTTGGCTAGTCCAGCCGTAGCCGTAATAGTTTTGTACCATCTCCAAGCCTGAAGTGGCTACACCTCCAGCGTTTGATGCTTTACCGGGAGCATATTTTAAACCATTATTGCTGAGTACGTTAATGGCATCAGGAGTACACGGCATATTAGCACCTTCTGCGACTAGTTTGATGCCATTCGCCACTAAGTTATTGGCATCCTTTTCGTTGATCTCATTCTGTGTAGCGCAAGGGAAAGCACAATCTGCCTTGTGCGCCCACAACGGATTGTGATCGGCATCTCTATCTCTAGGTGTATATACCGCAGTTTTATACTTATCGGCATATTCTTCTATCCTACCTCGTCTGACATTTTTGAGTTGCTTGATGAATTCTAGCTTCTCGACGTTGATACCACCTTCATCGTATATGTATCCAGAAGAGTCAGAAGCGGTTAAGGGTGTGCCACCTAGCTCGATTATCTTTTCAATAGCATATTGTGCCACATTCCCTGAGCCGGAAACTAAACACCTTTTACTTTTCAGGCTATCATTGTCTGCCTGCAACATGTTCGCTGCAAAATAGATAAGCCCGTATCCGGTGGCTTCCGTCCTCATCAAGCTGCCTCCCCAACCTTGACCTTTACCAGTAAGTACACCTGAAAATTCGTTTGTAGATTTTCTATATGTGCCGAACATGTAGCCAATTTCTCGGCCTCCAACACCAATATCTCCGGCAGGAACATCAGTTCGGTGACCGATATGTCTTGATAGTTCGGTCATAAAGCTTTGACAGAATCGCATCACTTCTGCTTCGGATTTGCCTTTGGGATCAAAGTTAGCACCCCCTTTACCTGCACCCAGTGGCAAACCCGTCAGCGCGTTTTTGAAAGTTTGCTCAAAAGCCAGAAACTTAAGTATGCTATAATTGACTGAAGGGTGGAAACGCAGACCTCCCTTATAGGGGCCAATAGCACTATTCATTTGTACGCGGTAACCGCGATTAACATTGACTTCTCCGTTATCGTCGACCCAAGTGACACGGAAAGTGACGATGCGCTCTGGTTCTACCATGCGCTCAAAGATTTTGAACTTGTCTAGTTCGGGGCGTTTAGTGATTACTTTGTGAACGGATTCATAAACTTCTCTTACTGCCTGGTGAAACTCAGTTTCCCCTGGACTTCTCTGTTTTAGGTAGTCGTAAAAGTTGGCGAAGGACATATGTAAAAAATTGATTGGACATGTGTCGAATATAACAAAAACATGCGAATATCAATCTATTAAATAGTGGCCTTTCTGATCAACTAATTCGATTGCAGAAGTTTTTCTTTGAGGTATTTAGCGGTATGCCCGTCATTTTGTTTTACCATATCTTCTGGCGTTCCTGCGAAAGCAATACTGCCACCCTTTTCCCCGCCTTCAGGTCCCAAGTCGATGATCCAATCTGCTGCTTTGATTACCTCCATGTTGTGTTCAACGATAATGGCCGAATTACCCTGATCAACCAGGGCGTTGATGGCACTAAGTAGTTTAGTGATGTCATGAAAATGCAAACCAGTAGTAGGCTCGTCGAAGATGAATAGGATGTGATCCTTTTTGCTGCTACCGCCTTTACCAAGGAAAGAGGCCAGCTTTACGCGCTGCGCTTCTCCTCCACTGAGCGTATTTGAGGATTGTCCGAGGCCAACATAACCCAAACCAACCTCGTAAAGTGGTTTTAGTTTGTTGACGATAGATGGCTTGTCCTTAAAGAATTCAAGACTTTCTTCTACACTTAATTTCAATACTTGTGCGATGTTCTTACCGTTATATTCTACCTCAAGAATTTCCTGCTTAAAGCGGTCGCCATTACAGGTTTCACATGTAAGGTAGATATCAGCCATAAATTGCATTTCTATCTTCACTTCTCCTTCGCCCTGACAGGTTTCACATCGTCCACCATCCACATTGAAAGAAAAGTGTGATGGTTTGTAGCCTCTTTGCTTGGATAAAGTCTGCTCTGCATATAGCTGTCTGATCGCATCGTAGGCTTTGACGTAGGTTACCGGGTTGGAGCGCGATGACTTACCAATTGGATTTTGATCGATGAATTCTATTCTGGAGACTTTGCTGTAGTCGCCTTCCATCTTATCAAACTTACCGGTCGTATCGGTTATAGCCTCAAGTATTTTACCGAGCGAGGGGTAAAGAATTTTATGTACCAGGGTTGACTTACCAGAGCCACTCACACCAGTAACCGCCGTAAGCACCCCTAATGGAAACTGGACATCTATGTTCTTAAGATTATTTTCTCTCGCTCCTTTGATCCAGATAGCATCTTTCCACTTTCTTCTGTATTCCGGGATGGTGATAAAGTCCTTGCCACTTAAGAATTTGGCGGTGTGTGTATCAATAGAATGGTCGATGTCGTCGAGTCGGCCCTGAAAGACCAACTCCCCACCATGTACACCCGCATCAGGCCCGATATCAATAATCTGATCGGCGGCTCGCATCACATCTTCTTCATGCTCTACGACAATAACCGTATTACCAAGGTCTCTTAATGTTTTCAACACTTCAATCAGCCTTGCAGTATCTCTTGGGTGCAATCCGATGCTGGGTTCGTCTAGGATATACATGGAGCCCACCAAGGCACTTCCTAGTGACGTGGCTAGCTTGATACGCTGAAATTCCCCTCCTGATAGGGTGGAGGTAACGCGATTTAATGTGAGATATCCTAACCCTACCTGATAAAGGTAATTGAGGCGATTGACTATTTCTTTGAGTAATCTTTCCGCTACTTTGGTATCGTACTCACTCAGGTCGGCTTGCTCAAAAAAGCTTTTTAGCTCTTCTATTGGCATCAAAACCAAATCCAGAATCGATTTGCCAGCTATTTTGACGTAAGATGCGTCTTTACGCAGTCGTGTGCCCTTACAATCAGGACATACGGTACGGCCTCTATACCTGGACAGCAGTACACGATACTGTATCTTATGCGTTTTTGATTCGAGATATTTGAAGAAGGCGTTCAAACCATCGAAGTACTCGTTGCCCTTCCAGAGCAACTCTTTCTCCTCTTCAGTCAGTTCGTTAATGGGACGGTGTATAGGGAAATCAAATTGGATAGCGTTTTTGACGAGAGGCTCTAACCAGATTTTCATGGTCTCGCTTCTCCAAGGCACGATAGCACCTTCGTAAACAGACAGGCTTTTATCTGGGATAACTAAGTCGGTGTCTATGCCTAAGATCTTACCAAAACCTTCACATCTTCTACAAGCACCGTAAGGGTTGTTGAAGCTAAAGAAATTAACACTTGGTTCTTCGAACTTGATGCCATCTAATTCGAACCGATCTGAGAAATGCTTTCTTTCTCCTCCTACAATGTAGACAAAGCAATCGCCCTCACTTTCGAAAAACGCCGTTTGAACTGAGTCTGCCAATCTGAATTGAACATTTTCGTCATCAGGGTCTATCACGGCACGATCGATGAGAATTTCGACCGATTTGCCGATATCTATGGCTTCTTTTTGTTCGAGTAGTTCTTCAATGAACGTAACCTCAGAGTCGACCAGGATTCTAGTATAACCTTTGCTCAAGAGAATGTTCAACTCCTGTTCAATGCTACGGCCTTCGGCAATCTTTAGAGGGCAGGATACCATTACCCTGGTGCCTTTTTCGTGACTGTTGATATAGTCAACCACATCGGTTACGCTATCCCTGGAAACCACCTGGCCGCTGACTGGCGAGTAGGTTTTGCCTATCCTTGCGAATAACAGCTTTAGATAATCATAAATTTCAGTGGTGGTACCCACGGTAGAACGTGGATTACGAGTATTTACCTTCTGTTCGATGGCTATAGCGGGGGAAATACCTTTGATGTAATCTACCTCCGGTTTTTCCATTCTACCAAGGAATTGTCGTGCATAAGAGCTTAAACTCTCCACATACATTCTTTGCCCCTCTGCAAAGAGCGTATCAAAAGCAAGGGATGATTTTCCTGAGCCAGATAAGCCAGTGACTACAACGAGCTTGTTGCGTGGAATGGCTACACTTAGGTTTTTGAGGTTATTAACCCTGGCCCGCTTAATTATAATGAATTGCTTTGGGTCGAGTGACTCAAAGTTTTTGGATACTTGAACAGTCTCGGAATTACTCATAGCCTGCAAAGATAAACAGGCTTTTGGCATTAGTGTTTGTTTGGACTAGAGTGTTTGATTAATCAATAATCTTCGTTGTCACCATCATCCTCATCATCACCTTCGTCTTTATAGGGGTCATGTTCCTCTTCGCTGTTCTCATCAACCTCTATTTCATCCCCTATTCGACCGATAGTCTCTCCGAAACCTCCGGTATCAACATTATCTTCCGTTTCCGCAGATTCAAGGTCATAATCACCTTCACTGTTCTTGCGTATTTCAATCTTGACCAATATAGTAGCTTCATCGGTATCCAGGGGAACCACGAAGATGGGTTCTTTTTTACCGGTACTCAGTCTTACCAAGTCGTCGGTGTACCCACCCTGGTACTCATCTCTAAACATCGCCTTTAACTCAGGCGAAAGTTTTTCTAGGCTTTTTATGATTCTTTTCTTTTCCATCTTATTGCTTCCAGAAGTCGCATTCAACTACTCAAAACAAAACGTTTATTTTTAAGCGAATGTAAATAAACAGACTAATTAACAATGTCGGCTAATATTTAATTTTGAATTAACACGACTATACAAAAGAATGTTTTAAAATCGCTCGGTAATTAAAATGAAATTAAAGCAAAAATGTTTTGCATGTTTTTTGTTTATTTTTAGATTTGGAATTCAGTCAATATAAAAAATACACACCTAAACCCTAACTGAACAATATGATATAGACCTCTACGTTAACTAAAATGTAAATTAATGGGTAACATCAGTTTGAGTGATAGCAAGTTAGTATCACTTTACAAGAACGGTAACGAAGAGGCTTTTCAACAACTTCTTTTCAGGCATAAAGCACGGGTTTATACATCGATTTACCTTATTGTAAAAGACGAATACTTGGCCGAAGACCTCCTTCAGGAGACCTTCATTAAGGCTATTAGAACTATCAGGGAGAATAGGTACAACGAAGAGGGCAAGTTTTTACCCTGGATCATGCGAATTGCGCACAATCTGGCGGTAGATCATTTTAGAAAGGCCAAACGTTATCCTACGGTAGTGATGGAAGACGGAAGTGGGGTATTCAATACACTAGAATTTGCAGAAGATTCGTTTGAATCTCAACAAATAAAAAGGGACACACATGCAAGGCTCAGGGATTTCATCCGTGAACTACCTGAACCACAAAAAGAGGTGTTGATCATGAGGCACTACATGGGTATGAGCTTTCAGGAGATTGCTGAAAAAACCGAAGTAAGCATCAACACCGCTCTGGGACGAATGAGGTATGCACTCATTAATCTCAGGAAGAAAATGAAAAAATATAACATCGCGTATGATAAAAACTTTTACCCATGACGATTTAATCCGGTACCTATATGGAGATACCTCAAAAAAGGAAAATAAGGAAATAGAAAAGGCGCTCATTTGCGACTCAGAACTTCAAGAAATTTACAAAGAACTGAGCGCCGTAAAGAATCAGTTAGAACGATCTTTGAAAGAGCCTTCAGCAAAGGCCTTGACAAATATCATTCATTTCTCCAGGTCTTATGAACCTGAGGTCAAGCACTAGAAACTTGTGAGTTTCTTAGGTGCAACGCTTACACCTTAGTCGATTAAATACCGGCATTGTCCTTCCCTAATAACACCGCTGGCAGGTGACAATGAGTATATTGCCTATATCTGAAGAAGCCAAAGCATATGGTTCCTTTCAGCATGTTCCCCTGTGCCCAACCTTAAAGACCTCTCTTTGTACATCACATGTCTTCAGAATACCATCACATTACCGAAAATTCTTTGTAGCTTCCATGCGTTTTACAAGGTTTAACTCTTCTGAGTTGGTAACTTTGGTGCAAGTAAGGGTATTAATGTACAGTGTTGACATTCAACTGCCTTCAATTTTTTAGTTCATGACGATCCTCTACATTCATCAGTATTTCAAAACTCCCAAAGAAGGTGGCGCCATTCGGTCTTATTATCTGGCTAAAGGCCTGGTTGACAAAGGCTTTAAAGTGATCATGATCACTGCTCACAATCAGAAAGAGTATGTACATACTTATGTAGATGGTATCGAAGTACATTATTTGCCAATTTATTATGCTAATCACCTAGGCTTTCTCGCCAGGATCAAAGCCTTCTTGACTTTTGCCTATAAGGCTATCAGGTTGTCGAGAAGAATAAAAGGAGTAGACCTCTCCTACGTCATGACGACTCCTTTGACTACAGGGATTATTGCGCTTTGGCTTAAAAAATTCAGAAAGATACCTTTCTATTTTGAAGTGGGTGATCTTTGGCCAACCGCACCCGTCCAAATGGGGTCGATCAAGAATCCATTGCTGAAGCGCCTGCTTTATGCTTTCGAAAGTAAGTTATACAAAGAAGCAAAAAAGAACATTGCCTTATCTCCGGCCATACAATCTTATATAGAAGAGAAAGCACCAGGCAAGCAAGTTGGTATGATCCCTAATATATCGGATACCGACTTCTTTCAGCGTTCTGCCAAAAAGGAAGTACTTGAAAACAAGTATGATGTCAAAGACCAGTTTGTAGTCACCTACCTGGGAGCAGCAGGAAGAGCTAATCATCTCGAATATATACTTGAGGTTGCGGAAGCTTGCTTGAAGCAGGGTTTGAAAATCAAATTCATGATTGCTGCTGAAGGCTCAGAGGAGAAAAGGCTGCAACACATTATTCTGGAAAGGGGAATTACTAACGTTGATTTCCGACCCTTTACTGACAAAGAAGGTGTCAAAGAATTAATGAACATCACCGATGCGGTGTTCATATCTTATGCCAATGTACCTGTGCTGCAAACAGGCAGCCCGAATAAATTCTTTGATGGTCTTGCTGCCGGTAAAATTATCATTGTCAACTTCGAAGGCTGGATTAAGGAAGTGATAGAAGGTGCTAATTGTGGTTTCTACACTGACTGCCTAAAACCCGCATCGTTTCCGGAACAGATAAGCCAATATGTCTTCAACGACATTCTGAGAAAGACCAGTCAAAAGAACTCAAGACTGGTAGCGGAAGAATTTTTTGCCAAAAGCAAGCTGGTTGATCAGCTGGCCAACGAAATTCTACCTACTCCTCAAACGGAGAGAAGCCTGCCTGTACGCAAAGCCGTCAATCAATAATCCGCTGCTTAGCGGTCTGGTTTGTAATTGGCCTTGTTAAAAATTTCCCGTGGATCAGCTATTCTCATCAGATCAGGCAAAGTGACCTCAGGGTTTTTGCGCATATAGGTCTTAACGATTTCCCAACCAAGCCACATACCGGCCCTACCCGGACATTTAGGCCCTATTTCATAAGTCTTTGGGCGCTCGTCGATATACTTTCTTTTTAATTCGTGGTTGGTATCATACAGTAATTCGTTTTCAACGAAATGGGACCAAACCACATCCTGGTTTTTCCTGATACCTTTGATTTCTTCGTCCGTGTACCAGATGATGATGCTATCAGGTGTGCAGGGCACCATTCGCTTGGCAAAATAGAATGCCTTGCCATAAGTCATCATATCGGCCAAAATGGTCTTATCAGAAGGCTTCTGAGCGTTGAAGTTGGTATTGATGCCGTACAAAAGCATACATGAAGGCACGATGTATTCCTTCTGGTATTTCTTTCTAAGGTAGGCGAACATATTGGTAGGACGGTATTTAGAGTTTTCACCCAGGTAGTAGTCAAGACCTACAATGATGAGACTATCTGAGATATACATATCCGTTTCAAAGCCGGTTACAATAGTCTGTATCTTAGGTATTTTGAAATTGGGATAATAGTACTTGAAATTACTAAAGGCTTCTTGAAACGCTGCTTCTAATTCCTGATAATCGCCAAAGACGTTTTTGGTTTCTTGCAGCAATGAGTCAATGTGAACATTATTAAAACGTTTATATAACGTATTGACGAAAAGCGCTTCTTCAGGATACTGTTTACGCTTTAGAAAGTAGTCGGCAATAACCGGATATTTTCTGGCGAATGCTTGGATTTCCTCTCTTGATTTACCGTTGACCAATACTTCTCCCAAATGCTCAAACTCAATCTGTGCATCTATATTGGATATATCAGGGATCACTTCGCATTTTTCTTCATATTCTCCTCCGCAAGCGGAAAACAGCGCAATAAAACAGATCAAAAAAACGTAATTAGTCCAGTCCCTCATAGTTGGCTCTATTCTTGAATTATATTTTACTGATGAAAAACGGCTGAATGTGCCGTAAATTTTTTAACTCGCTAAGTAACAACAAAATTATAGTTTATGAGAAGAATTTGTTTGTTGGTTGGTACGATGTTGGTTTTCTTCCACGCGCAATCTCAAGTCAGGATTAGCCTTAAAGTTAGTCCCAGCGTGGCAGCAAACAGGGTCACTTCCTCTTCCGATACATTGAGTTTCACTTCTAACGGAGTCGGGGGGCGATTTACCTTCGGACCTGTCATTGATATCCCCTTTCAGGAAAACTACTTCATCAGCACCGGGATCATTTATGCTCCTAAAAGGGCCTCATTTGAGATGTTCAATCGAAATACCGATAGCCGAACAGAAGAATCATATAACCTCCAATATCTACAAATACCCCTTACCATGAAGCTACTCACCAATGAAGTGGCTTTAGACAAACGAATTTACGTTCAGCTGGGCGGCTTATTGGAGTTCAATGTCAATGAAAAACCAAATAGCGCTAATGAGGTATTTGTAACAGACTTCAGAGCCTATGATTTTTCATTTCACATAGGCTCGGGCTTGGAGTTCAAACTAGGTACCAATACGGGATTTTTTGCGGGTTTCAGTTACACGAGGGGGTTGGTGAATGCAGTCGCCACAGAATTGCCGTTTGACGATGAATTGTCAATCAAGAATGATTTGCTGAGCCTGGATTTCGGTGTTAAGTTCTAAAACGTTGAATATTGGTGAGAGAGTACTTTAGTTGCTATCACCGGAATTTACCATCTCCAAAATCTGCTTTTTAGCGAAGCTGGGATCGTAATTATTATAAAAACCAGATAATATGCGATGTGCAATTTGAGAGAGTATTAACTCTTCATCGCTTTTACCCTTCTTACCAATCCAATACACTCTGGACGGATGTTTCTTCATATCCTCCACGTATTGTCTGGCTTTTTCGTATTGTTCGTCAGTATAGGAAAGCTTGAATGTTGTCTCAACAGTATGCATGACCTTGATTTTTATGCTATCATCTTTTAATACAGCGCTTATTTGTAAAAATATATTTTCAGAAAAATGGTTCAGTTTTTCTGTCAAATCCCCCTAATTTGGGTTAGAAGTAACCCGAAAAACAACTAAAACATGTCTGTAAAAGTAGGAATTGCGCAGTACGGCTCTGTACACCTTGATTTGGAAGCTAGTCTTGAAAAACTAGAAAAATTGGTAAAGGAAGCGAGTACTCAAAAAGTCCAGATGCTGGTATTTGGCGAAACCTGGCTATCCGGCTATCCGGTGTGGTTAGATTACTGTCCTAATGTAGCACTATGGGACCATGGACCAACCAAGGAGGTATACATGCAATTCAGAAAGAGTGCTATTACCGTACCTGGGGAGGAGACACAATTCATTAGTGATCTTGCTAAATCCTACAATATGGTAATCACCATTGGGATCAATGAGAAAATTGAATCAGGTAAGGGTAATGGCACCATTTATAATAGTCTGTTGACTTTTAATAATGATGGGACGTTGCTCAACCATCATAGAAAATTAGTGCCCACTTTCACCGAGAAACTGCTTCATGGACAGGGAGATGCTCAAGGGCTTAAGGCCGTAGAAACCGGTGTAGGCAGAGTCGGAGGATTAATTTGTTGGGAACACTACATGCCGCTCAGTCGTCAGGCACTACATAATTCAGGAGAGCATATTCATGTGGCAGTGTGGCCCAATGTGCATGAACGACTTCAGGTAGCGAGCAGACACTATGCCTTTGAAGGTCGGTGTTTTGTGTTGGCAGCAGGACAGGTGGTGAAGGCAAAAGAAATTCCTCAAGTATTTGACTTGCCAGAAGACCTAGCCAATGACCCGGAAAAATATGTGTTAAAAGGAGGTAGTAGCATTATTGGACCTGATGGCAACTATATAGTTGAGCCGGTTTGGGAACAAGAAGCTATTGTTACTGCTGAGATTGATGTGGATTCGGTCTATGCCGAACGCATGACGCTCGATACCTCAGGCCATTATCAAAGGCACGACGTATTCAACTTTGAGGTGAATCACGAAAGACAGTTCTAGATGGCATAAAAAAACCTTACCGGCATCACTTATATGATTAAGATCGCTGGTAAGGTTTGTTACCGCCTTGTTTTAAGCACTCTTGCTATCGGCCAAGCGCAGAATTTACCCTGGCACTATTCTCTTCTTTTTGCTTGGCTTTATAAGTTCTTGTACCTCCGATGACGAAATTAAGACCGAACTGGGCACCAACTGCCAAGTTGGCTCTTCTATTGAAAATATCACCAATATTGCCCTCTCTCAACAAATCAACGAGATCACCATTTCTCATGTCTGTCAGGCTGTAGTTAGCCCTGATTTGTGTAGAAAGATAAAGGTGCTTGGAAATATCAATATCCACTCCGAAAGCCATGGCAATCTGGAACTCACTTTCTCTAAATCTTCTGATTTGCTCTTGGGCGGCGCTACTCAATAGCTCGGTAGTAGGAAGTTCAGGGACTTCATAGCTGCCATCAGCATTTAATACTGCACCATCGGGGATGACGTCTCCGTCAGGAATGAATTGTGTGGATGCGTTATACTGGATGGTTTCGACACCATTTCTAAGCAATGATAATTGAGGACCAAAAGAAAAATTGGTTCTGGCTCTGTTGTCTTTGCCACTCATGAACTTCAAGAATAAGGGCAGCTGAACATAACTGACATCAATCCTTCGCTCACCTACCACGTTTTTGGCTACGTCAACGATTTCAAAAATTTGACCTTGATCGGCCAGAATAGATTCCAATTGTAACCCGAAGCGTTTGCCCAGGTCTACTCCAAATGAGAAGCCTATTGGGGCCCATTCGTAATTGATTTGTGAATTGTAACGGTTGGAAGAAAGGCCCTCATCTAGTACAAATGTAGTGTTTAATGTAGTTGTGGCACCGAAATGCACTTGTGCTTGGGCCGTAAACAAACAAAATGAGGCTAGTGCAAGTGTTAAAAGAAATTGCTTTTTTTTCATAACTCAATGTCGGTTTTCAGGTAATCTGGGATGAATATTACCTGATTGAAGAGCTCACAAGGCTTTAAATTCAACCTTTGTGCTTATGCGCTTCTAGCTGCAGTTTTTACTACCAGGCAAGATTCAATGTTGTATGCAGCCAAGTGTGAGATTAGTAAACCCATTGTATCTTTTGCTTTGAGATGCTTGATGTAAGGTTTACATCTGTATTGAATGGTTTTGACTGTAAGTATTACAAATTCAGCCAGTTTCTATGAACATAATTACCTGTTATACAATTAATTAAGATTGTCCACCTCGATAGAACAATCAAGCCGTAATCTTGAGTGACTTTCGAAAAAGATCTTAGACCTTTAGAAGGTATTCAGAAGTTCATTAATAAATCATAGTGGAGAGTCCTATCTAATCGCTTCCTTGATTATCTTAGCTGAGATCGAAACTCGGTAGTATGAAGCTTTCAGTTCATAGATTATTCGAACCAGTAGATAACGCTCCTCTTATTCTTTTCAGAATATGCTTTGGGTTTTTGATAACTGCGGAGGCCTGGGGGGCAATTCTCACAGGATGGGTGAAAGCCAATTTTGTAGACCCAACTGTGCCCTTGCAATTCATTGATTTTCGATGGTTGAAACCGCTGCCCAGTGATGGTATGTATTATTATTTCATCATCATGGGTATTGCTGGGGTAATGGTTATGCTCGGCTTGTATTATAGGGCGGCCATGACCACTTATGCCATCATGTGGTCGGTCGTTTATTTAATGCAGAAGACCAGTTATAACAACCACTATTACCTGCTTATGCTGTTGTGCATGGTCATGATCTTCTTACCAGCCAATGCCTACAAATCCTTGGACGTACGGCTTAAGCCATCGATCAAAAAGCTAACCTGCCCACGTTGGTGTATATGGTTCTTTGTGGTTCAGGTGAGTATCGTTTATATCTACGCCAGTATCGCCAAAATTTATCCTGATTGGTTGCGAGCCGACCCAATATCAATTTGGTTTGATGCCAAATCTTCTTACCCCATCATCGGCCCGGTATTGCAATTTGAATGGGTGCGTTGGGGAGTTGCCTATGGAGGCATCATGTTCGATATGCTGATTGCCCCTGCTATGCTTTGGAGAAGAACCAGGGTATATGCCTTTTGGGTGGCTGTATTCTTTCATCTTTTCAACTCGGCTGTTTTTCAGATTGGCATATTTCCGTTCTTGGGCATTGCGTTGTTTGTTTTCTTCTTCGAGCCCGAAACGATTCGTCGCATCTTTTTTAAAAAGAAACCTACTACTTCATTCGACGGCTTGCATTTATATGATACCAGTAAACCACTGGTTTACTTATTCGCCATTTGGTTCGCTATACAAATTGCGCTTCCATTAAGGCATCTCATGTTTCCGGGAAATGCCAACTGGACCGAAGAGGGGCATAGGTTGTCGTGGCACATGATGCTAAGGGCCAAAAACGGATATGTGCGGTTTATTGTAAAAGACCCATCGACAGGTGAAGAGTGGAAAGTAAGACCTACTGAATTTCTGACAAAGAAACAGGCCCGTGTGATTGCCATACGACCTGACATGTGCTGGCAGTTTGTGCAATTCTTAAAGCAGAAGTATCAAGAGGAGGGGAGAGAAAAGGTAGAAATCTATGCCAAAGGTAAGGCCCGTTTGAATAAGAGGCCTTACCAGGACATATATGATAGCAATGTCGATCTAGCTTCTGTTGAATGGAAGAAATTCGAACATGCTGACTGGATCGTTCCGTTAAGGGACGAGTAGCGCCGCCGAATCGCTTTGATGCAGTATTTGGGGTTCCAGTTTAAGAATTTCTTCCGCAAACTTGAAAGTTTCTTCCATTACCCTTTCGTGGGTATTTTCTACGTATTTAGATGCAATAACATGCTCTTTTGCCTCAGGGAAAGCCACCTTTCTTTTCGACGCTTCCGGTGTTCCTAATTGATCGTACATTTCAAGCATTTTAGGAACTGATACCGTCTTGTCCTGTAGGCTGTCGTTCTTGTAATAGTACCCCAGAAAGAATGGCTGTTTTACTTTGGTAAAGGTCTCCTCCGTCATGGTGGCAGCCATTAATGCCTTCAGGTTGAGAATGGCTTCTATTCTATACTTAGCATACCAGTATTGATCTTTGAACTTATCTTCTTCGGGTTCGCCGGAGTTGTTGTTATAATCTCCACCAAGTAATGTACGAGCGATCTGCAGCCCCCAAGGCTTGAGTAGCATAGACGAGCGCGGGTCGAAAAGATCGATGTTTGGTGAATAATTGATCAGTGCCGAAATGGCTGGCTCTTCACTAGCCAAGTAAATGCCTAAAGTACCGCCGGTGGAAGTTGACATGACAATTACTTGATCCCCTAACTGCTTACCCACCGCAATAGCTTCCTTGGCTGACTCTAGCAGCTTTTCCGGTGTGAGTTCGAGCATGGGCTCGTCGCTTTCTAAACCATGTTCTGCCAGTCTGGTCAAGTAAAGATTGCAACCATATCTTCTGGCAAACTCAATATGCGCTGGATCACCTTCTCCTTGGCTTGCAGAGAAACCATGCAGATATACAAGGCTGTAAGGCGTCTTTTGATGAGTTGAGTCGGCCCATATTATTCTAGCCTGATTATCAGGTTTGATTTTGCTGTTACTGGCCTCACTTTTATTGATCTCATCTTCGAGAGCCTTTAAATCTGAAGTTGCTTCTTGGGTGATCTTAGCATCGAGTTCGGGTACGTCCACCTTTGGTCCTACAAAGTAGACAATGACGAGTAGAATGATGATGGCGCCGAGCCACTTAAGTATTTTCATTTTTCGAGATTTTGGTGCTTTAAATTAGCGACTGTATGAGATAAGTCAATCAAGTCACTTGTATTTTTTTGCTAGTGTCCTTTATAGTTGCCTGGGGTAGGGTACGGCTATTGGCATATTGAACCTTTCTTAAGTACCACGTTAAATATTTCAGCTTCCAAAAACCCAGATTGTACTGCTGGATCGGAAAATATAAGTGCATCGCCCACATCACCTTTCATGACGAGAAGGCCACCATCACTATTGGTAAAAATGCCCTCTGCCACTACGTTTCCGGTTTTTTTGATTTGATTCAAATACTGGTCATGCGCTTCAAATTCTTGAGATGCCCTTCTGACGGATTCTTTGGTGAGAATGGATACATATCTTGCCAACACATAACGTTGAGCAGTATTTTTATTTTTTTCACAAAGCGTACCATAACGTAAATCCCAAGGGGTGATTTCGGCGATTAAATAGCCTTCATTGAGTGCGGGGTCTCTTTTGAACAGCTGTCTCACGCTACTGATATTTTCAGCCTTGATAATCAACAATTCACCTTTGCTTTCAAGATTAAATTGAGCTTTTACCCAACCTTTACTGGTCAGTTGATCTACCAATGTTTTGTGCTTTTCAATTAAATCACGCTCACTTGATTCCTGCGACCCTTCCCAATTGGTACTATGTCTGAAGAAAGTAGCCATGTACCTATCTTGGGCCGAGGAATGTGAAAAACACAAAAGGGCGACAACAACTGCTGCTATAAATCTTCTGATGTGCATATACGAAATTACTCCAAAACACAAAGCAGACCATAGTTAATAGATAATCAAGGCTACTATATTTACCTTTTTGAAAGGCTACAACTTAAAATTGTTCCGAAAGGGTTACTATATTTTGATAATTCATATTAAAAAACACTATATTTCTTACGTCAATCATACATTCGTATGGGCAATCTGAGAAGGTATTTTGTTAGCATAATTCTTTTAGCGCTTTTTTCCGGAGCGGTCAATACGGTATCTGCCCAACAGCTATTCTGGGTAGAAAACAATAACAATCGAATAAGAACCTCCAATATCAACGGTGGAGGAACCACTGGAGGAACGAGCTCATTTTTGACTGGCCTTTCAAACCCACTTTATTTGACTGTCGATGAAAGCTTCAACTATCTGTTTTACACCAGAGGGATTGAAGACATTATTCAAGTGGATCTAACCACTGGCGGTTTCATTTCTACTGTGATTACTAATGGCGCATTTGCGGGTTACAATGATATTTCAGCCAGCGCAAATGCTGAAGGGCTTTATGTATCACAGTTTGATGGCGGAGTAGAGTTTATTCCTTACACCAATGGAGATGGTGGGTTTGACGTTCAGTTAGATATAGCCAATCTTAGTGAACCTGTTAACATAAGAAATGATAATTTCGGTGGTGTCGCTGTCGATGATGGCAATGAATTGGTATACGTTATCAACACAGATAACGACAGATTGTATCGAACCACAGATTTTAGTGGGGATTTTGTTACGCTAATTAGAACGTATACCGGGCCCACACAAATTGCCATAGATGAATTTAATCAATACGTCTTCGTAGTCGATCGCTTTGCCTCTAATGATTATCGCATTATACGCACTGATCTTAATGGGAATAACGCCACTACGATTGCTGTGAGTGGCAATGAAATTAATAGTATTGCGCTTGCTATCAATTTTCAACAGGTTTATTATGCTGCCAATGACCAGATTATAAGAACGGACTACGATGGTGCTGTTGGGTCTGCCACGGTTGTTTCAAATCCAGGTGCAGATATTCGAGACATTGCCATAGCCAATGATTTTATTGCGCCATTTGGATATTCTTTTCTTATCAATTCAGATCCCGTTTCGACAGCCAATCAGACAAACTTTTCTTTCACCATTTTTAATGGTGAGGTTGGAGCAACATATAATTATACGATTGACGACACTAATGGACTTACTGCACCGATCACAGGAAGTGGGACAATCACTACGAGTACCCAAACTATATCCGGTATTGATGTTTCTTCTTTGGATGACGACATTATAACCGTTAGCCTTTCTCTAACTGATGTTGCCAATAATACGGGTGCAACGGTTGCGGCCAATACCCTTAAAGATACAACACCTCCTATATTGTCTTCTTCCATTCCGGCCGACGGCTCGACCGGAATAAATCCAGACCTTACATTTAGTGGTATCATACTGTCTTTTAATGAGGACATGTTAATCAATGCCGGCTCTGTAGAATTAAGACGTTTTTTTGACGATTTACTGATAGAAAGTATTGATGTAACCTCTTCAGCAGTTGGGTTTTTGTCTACCTCAGATATACTGATTATACCCACTGTTATTCTTGATCCAGGAACAGAATACTATGTGACTATACCCTCAACCGCATTTGCGGATCTTTTTGGAAACTTTTATGCTGGTATTAGCAATAAAAATGATCTCAGTTTTCTTACTCAAGTAGACTTTTTACCCCCTAACATCACTAACGTATCTATTCCGGATAACACCATGATCATTGGGGACGTGGTTACGGCAACTATCACCGTAGATGATGATCAAACAGATACCTACACACTCGTATCCGGTGATATTGGAGGATACAATTTAGGCAGTCTCACGCGAGTCAATAATACCACCTATACAGCTACATTCACTGTGCCCGATGGGGGAACGGATTACGCAGCTTCAGATGATATCCCTGTGAACGGGTTGGCTTTACAAAATAGCGAAGGCGAAACAGGAGCCATTTTTAATGGGTCCATATCACAAGCTAATGACCTGCTGGATGCCAATCGACCAGACATCGCTACGGTTATGCAAACATTATCGAATCCGCGCAACGATGGGCAATTGGCCTATGACATTGTGTTCACTGAAGGTGTCATGGATTTTGATGAGATCGATTTTAATTTCGTAATTGTATCAGGCTCTTTAGTTTCATCTATTGGGCCTTTTGTCACTCCAATAAGTGCCAGTGAATACAATGTAGTAATCACAGGCATAACAGGAACAGGTCAGGGCGCCTTAAGCCTTGGAGGCTCAGCTAATTTCACAGACCTTGCTGGAAACGCATATACCGCCAACGTTCAATTTCCGGCCTACGATCTTGATGATGAAGCGCCTGCATTCAATGGTAATGCAACGGACAACTTGGTACCCACAGGTTTCGATTACACCGTCAATCTCGACGAAATTGGTACTGTAGAGTTTATTGTCACAGAAGACCCTAATATGCCCACAGTAACTGATATCATGAGCGGGCAGGACGCCTCTGGTGCAACAGCACCAGCGTCAGGGACAATTAATGTAACGGCTACCGGCACTGACTTCTCTTCGACAATTACCGGCCTTAACCCCAATACCAATTATTTCATTTATGACTTCGCGGAAGATGCCTTGGGTAACACAGGTACAATTCAAAGCACGCCGGTGGCTACACCATGCGCACCTCCGACCACGCAAGCCAGTGGGCTCATATTTTCTAACACTAATGCCAACTTCTTTGACCTGACCTGGACCAATGGGAATGGTGATCGCGTATTGGTCATCGCCAAAGAAGGCGCTCCTACCGATGTTGATCCTGTTGTTGGAACTACATATACCGCCAACGCTACTTTTGGTTCGGGGGATAATCTCGGAGCAGGAAATTTTGTGGTTTATGATGGAACAGGCAATACTTTCACAGTTTCGGGCCTTAATGATGGTACCGTTTATCATTTTGGGATCTATGCCTACAATATTGATGGACAATGTTATCTAATACCCGGCCTAACAGAGGGTCATGAAACATGTGCTATCCCCGCAGCACCTGCTGGAATTGTGAACAATGAATATTGTGAAGGAAGCCCTACGGTTCAAATAGCAGTGTCGGATGTAGGCTTACCGGTAGAATGGTTTGATGCCCCCACAGGAGGAAACCTTGCTACTGGTGTATTTGATGGTGTCAATGGAGAGCTTTTCACTCCTGATGATGCTGGTACGTATTACGCCCAATACACCAATGGGAATTGTATAGGCCCTCGCTCAGCTGTAACACTTGATGAAATACCGACGTTAGACCCCGGCACGATATCAGCCGATCAGACTGTATGCTCTAACGAAGTGCCTGCCGACCTTATTGGTACTACACCAACTGGAGGAAATGGATCATTTACTTTTTTGTGGGAGAGTAGTAACACAGGATCAACAGGACCATTTGTTGCGGCGGCTGGCACTAACGACCAACAGAACTACAGCTTTTCCGGTGCTACGACCCAAACGATATGGTTCAGACGAGTAGTAGATTCAGGCCCCTGCCAAGAGGTGGGCAATGTAGTAGAAATTACGGTTAATCAGGCGCCCACAGCGGTAGTACTGGCAGGAAGCGCAAGTGTTTGCTCAGGAGCCAGCACTAATTTAACAGCGACTATAACTGGAGGTACTGCCCCTTATTCTATAACCATTGATGATGGTATTGCCCCGTTCGTTATCAATGATTACAACTCAGGGGATGATATTACCGTGACTCCGACTGTCACATTGAGCTATGTAGTTACCTCTGTGACCGACGCCAACAACTGCAATCTTTCAGGTAGTTTATCAGTCCTTCCCGTAACCATAACCTTTCCGCCTACTTTGGTAACGCTATCGGGTGATGCCTCGATTTGTAATGGAGAAACCACCAATTTAAGTGTGACGGTTACCGGCGGTACTGGTCCATTTGATATAGAAATCGACAATGGTGTTGGTGTAGTAAGTGGATATAATTCTGGTGACCCCATACCGGTAAACCCAAGCAGTACTACAACTTATGGCCTTGTCTCATTGACTGACGCCAGTGGCTGCCCAGGTGTTAATTTGACAGGCAATGCGACTGTGGTCGTTACTCAAGCAGCGACAGCTTCCATACTATCCGGAGACGCTGGTATTTGCCAGGGTGAATCGACTGATTTAATTGTAGATATTACTGGGGGCTCGGATCCTTTTACTTTACAAATAGACAATGGCGTAGGCACCATTACCAATTATATCTCGGGTCAACCCATTCCAGTGTCACCTACTACCAATACCACCTATAATTTGGTTTCGGTGATTGACGCTAACAATTGTAATAGCTTGGGTATATCAGGAACGGCTATTGTAACTGTAAGTACGCCAGCTACAAGTGCTGTGCTTTCTGGTGGGGATGTTATTTGTGAAGGAGAATCCACAAGTTTGGTGGTAAACATCACCGGCGGTATAGGCCCTTACACTTTGGATCTACAGGAATTTGGAATAGTAAATGACTATGTCAGTGGTACCGCTATAAATGTCAACCCGACTGTGACTACGCTTTATTTTCTCAATACAGTTACAGATGTGAATAATTGCCCTGCTTCGGGCTTATCAGGCACGGTAGAAGTGACGGTAGAAAGCCTACCTGCGGCATTTAATCTCACCAATACCGGCGAAACAGTAATTTGCTCTGGCACTACCAATAGCGCTGCCATAGGCTTGGACGGATCTGAGGCTTTGATCAGTTACCAACTGCTAAGAGATGGAAACACTGTAGGGGCTCCTTTGACAGGTACTGGCGCTGCGTTGAATTTCCCAACCCAGACTGAGGCAGGAGTATATACAATTACAGGTGAGACGGAAGGCAGTTGCTTGACCCAGATGAATGGCTCGGTCACTGTTACTTTGGCCAACATTCCTGACGCTGCTGTAACGATAGCAGGTAATTCTAGAAACAGTGTCTGTGTAGGAGATAACATGGTTGTGTACACCACCTCTGCTATCAATGGGGCCACCTCTTACGAGTGGTCATTCCCTGCTGGCTTTACAGCTGAGGGCGGTTCTTTCACTACCAATTCAGAAAGCATAACGGTCAATGTAGGCGAAGATGCTGTATCCGGTGCTGTCACGGTAGTGGGTATAAATGAATGTGGTACTGGTACAGTTTCACCCGCATTCAATGTAACGGTCAATGACTCGCCTACCGCTGAGATACAAGCAGAAGACGGTATCATTTTGAGTTTGGAAACTACCTTCTCTTTCACATCCAATACGACCATTAGTGATGTCTTGTGGGATTTTGGAGATGGAAATACATCTACTCAGATATCACCGGCCCATACTTACGAAAGCACAGGAGACTTCCAGGTATCACTGGAACTTACCAATGATGTTGGTTGCGTTGGCCAGGTCAGGACGACTGTAACAGTAATAGCATCTGAAATAGTGAGTATCAAGAACGTGGTTACGCCGAATGATGACGGTTTGAACGATGTGCTTTTCATCGAACGTATTGATCGTTTCCCAGGCAATGAAGTCATGCTCCTTGACCGGTGGGGAGTAGAAGTAATGAGCTTTCAGGATTATGATAACTCTTGGGACTTACGCATAGGGGGTAATCTGATCCCGGCTGGTAATTATTTGTGTGTGGTGAAGCTTCCTAATATCGATGAAGTAGTCAGTAGAACAGTAACGGTGATAAAAGAATAGCAATGTGAGAAAGACAATAAAAGCTATAGCAATTATTGGCCTGATATGTATGGGGCTTCAAGCTGCTGCACAGGACTTGCCTTTGTTCACTCAAAAGCTCACGAATACCTTTTTGTATAACCCGTCGGTCGCTGGTAACGATTTTGGTTCTATTACCTTTTCTCATCGTCAATTCTGGTCAGGTGTAGACGACTCTCCAAGAAGTAACTTCATCAGTGCCCACACACCCTTTGGCTATCATAAATTTGGGGTGGGCGTAAACCTGTTATCTGAACGAATCGGTGTTTACGATAACATCTATGGCAATGCTGCCTTTGCTTATCACATCAAAATCACAGACGAAAGCACCTTTTCAATGGGTGTTTCCGCTGAGTATAGTAACCTTAGGATCGACCCTTCCAGGGTGGATGTGCTGGATGGATTAAACAGTGATCAACCTGATCCGCTAATATTTGGTAATGCAGATGCACGTAATAACCTGGATTTCTCTTTTGGCTTGAGCTATAGCTCCAAATACTTCGATATTGGAGGAGCTGCCAATCGGTTACGCACTTTTGCTGGCCTCAGTAATGATGGGGATCAGATATCGGAATTCTACTCTGGGTTTTTGAATGTTAAATTACCAATAGCGGGAGGACGCGATCTTTTAGAACCCACAGTTACATTCAGACAGCTTTCGCCAGAGTCCAATCAAATAGATGTCGGTCTATTCTATATTTTTCAAGATGCCATTATTGTGGGTGGATCATATAGAACGGGCAGTCTCATCAACCTGACGGCAGCACTCAGATTCCAGAAGCGCTTTTTGGTTGGTTACAGCTACGAAATGTTTGGAGGCGACATAGCGACTAACGTGGGTAATTCTTCGGAGATTACCTTGCGCTATGACTTCAGAGATGCGGCTCAGCACAAGTCGTACCGCAACTCCAGGAAGATCATGAGCCAGTCGCTTTCTTTCAGGAGGAAAACCTTGACTAGGGCTAATTCCAAAGCCAAAAACATTAACAACTCAGCGCTTAAAAAGAGATTAAAAAGAAACTATCTCAAGTCTCCGAATTACAGGATCAATAGCAGTAAAAAGTTGCAGACTCAAAAACGTAGAAAAGGCTCTTTCAACGTGAAGAAAAGACAGCGCCAGAATTTCAAAAAGTATTCCAGACGAAGAAGGAGATAGGTTTATACCTTCTTCAAATCATATCGGCCTACTATGCCCAAGTGGTCAGATGAATCACTCCGAATAGCATCAAACCTGATACACTCTAACTCATTAGAATAAAAAATATAATCAATTGGGATTTGCGCTGGGGGAATCCACGCTGGGAAAGTCGGGGTCAAAGAACGGCGGCTGTCTTCCAAGCCAGCTTGCTTCTGAAGCTCTCTGATGTGAACATCCCATGGTACCGCATTGTAATCTCCCATCGCCACTACAGGCTTATCGATACCCTTAACATAATCGGTAATCTGTTTAATGTGTCGATTACGCATATTGTAGCGGCTCGGATAGACAGGCGATTTGGTATGTGAAGCGACTAGGTGTATAGGCTGGTCATCGATTACCACATCAGCCAGGATATTAGGCATATCACCCCAATATGTCACGTTCACATTTTGCAGCGGGTATTTTGAAAAGAGTGCAATACCCTCGGAAGGATTTTCGCCATGTACGACTTCATGATATGGATATACATCCCCTATTCGGCGCTTTAGACTGGATACTAATGGTGCAGTAACTTCCTGAAATGACACTACATCTGCTCCGGATTTAATTGCATTAATTGCTATGTCCTCATGATTGAAGTTGAGGAACAACACGTTGAAATGTGCTACGCTGAATCTTTGATTTTGGGCTTGCGAATTAGGTGATAAGTGTACGTGGGTGCTTAGAAACAAAAACAAGGCTAGGCCGGCGATACCAGCTGTATAAGCGGAAAGCTTCTTATTCAAGGCCCTAAGAAAGAAAGCCAAAAGTACGTAACAGATCATCGCCTGAAAAGCGAAGGATTGAATGAGACTCAAGGCAAAAAGGCGGTTAGGACTAATGAAAATCAGAGCCGTTACCATAATGAGAAACGATAAGCCATATCGTTGAACGATGCTTTTCATATGTTCAGAAAGAAATTGGTGATTATAACTTATTGATGAATATGATCAGGCCCACTATCGCGGAGAAGATGGATAGCACCAGTACGGCCGCTGCCGATAGGTCTTTCACTCTTTTGGCCATTTCACTTTGCTCGGGGGAAACATAATCTACCAGCCGCTCCATGGCAGAGTTGATCAGCTCCGCACTTAAAACCAAGCCGATACATATTAACAATGCCAACCATTCTAGAGCGGATACCTGAAAGTAGAAACCTGCTATTACTACCGCTAAAGCGGCTAATAAATGAAACCTGAAATGTGCCTCCGTGCGTGCGGCATGGAATACACCTCTGAATGCATGCCTAAAACTTGCTAACCTTTTCTTGAAGGCTTCCATAGCCCTGGAGATCATAATTTTGATGACGGTTTTTAACAGTACACCGCCATTTCGATCTAGCAATATAAGCCTAAAAGTACTGGCCAGAAAAATTACTTTGTTTCTCATAATCGTAATCTTTTGATTAGAAAGTGCTTCCCCGGCTCCACTACAAGCCTGCTCTATTCTACCGAAGGCCGGGAAAGCGATTGGATCACATCATATCAAGTCATGTTGGTGTTGGACACTTGCTTTTTGCCGATTTGATACCAATCAATGTTTCGAGACAGGTACATCGTCACTGCCAGTGCGACAAACAAACCAAGGCTGCCTACCAACAATGAGAAATCCTGCATCTGTAGTATGATGAATATGAAGGCGTATATCAATACCATGAACATGGACAATAGCCCTGTAAGCACTTTGCTTTTGAACATGTATGACGCATAAAACCCTACCAGCACCGTGATCATAGCAGCAGATGCCATGTAGGCGAGGTTGAAGCCCAGATGTTCTGTCATTGAAAGCAGCAGTGCATAGAACAAGGTAATGGCTAGCCCGACCATCACATATTGGATGGGGTGAAACCGCTTTTTGTTAAGCAATTCTACCAGGAAGAAAACCAGAAAAGTGAGCGCAATCACCAGTAAAGCATATTTAGCAGAGCGCATGTTTTTTTGATACTCGTCCACCGGTAGAATCAGTTCTACTCCAAAGGCAGAGTCATTGATTTCAGCTGTACTGCCGAGCCATTGTTGAGGGTAATCCCTATTGAGATCAAGCAGGTTCCATTCGGCATAGAACCCGTCTGCTGATGTTTCTGGCTTGTCCGGTAGAAAAGCCCCGCCAAAGCTTGGGTCTTTCCAGGTAGAACGCATCTTCACACTCGTTTCCTGCCCTAGCGGGATGAAGCTGAGCAATTCGCTACCATTCAGTTCTACATTGAATTGGAAATTATAGGTACTTGGAATAGAGTCATTGTTTACTGGAACCCTGGTGGTCACCCCGGAGCGCACGACTTCTCTTACCGTGAGCCCAGGCTCAAATCTCCTTTTTTGATTACTCCAATTCAGGTCTATGTATTTTTTGATGCCTGACATGTCACTGATACCAAAGGATAGAAAGGCATCTTCCCACAGAATGGCTGCCGGATCAATTTTCCAATTGGAGAAATCAGGCTGTTCAAATTGCCCTTGGAAATTTAAGTAAGCGCCATAAAGTACAACCTCATAAATGTTACGTTTTCTGATTTGAGGATCCATTTGTCCCGAGATTTCCAGTTGCTTGGGCAGGAAATGAGCATACTTAATGCTTTCTAAAACCTCTCCATTATGACGTTGTGTAAATGTGCGGTACGGTACGGTCAGAATAGGGCCAGCTACCGATTGAGATCCTCCCCAGCGAGAAGTGATATCAACGGTAGCATCGTCCCTATAAAGCTCTCTTTCTGTGATCAATGACTTGATCATGGTCGCTGGTATCAATAGTAGCAATGTCAGTACAGCAATAGATACCAACTTCAACGTGATAGAGCTTTTTACACGCTGATTGATCTGTTCGATGGTGTTGTTCGGTGTTGTTTCCATGTGATTATTGACTGGCGGTAGATGTAGATAGTTTTTTCTCGGTCATTGATTGTGCGAGTTCCTCACCTGCGGTGATAGGGATAGTGGTTCTGTAAACATGCCAGATTTGCTTAGCATATGTCTTGAAATCGTATCCACCTGCTTTTAGCACCTGCCTATGCTCGGCCCAAACCAATGCGATCGTGATGGGTACCAATGCATGGTGGAAAGCGCGATTGAATATTCTGCCCAATAAACTTTGTCTTTGCTTAATAAACCTTAGTGCTTCTGACTGGAATGCCAGGTGTTGGGCTTCGTCTTTTAGGATTTGAGCGCATAAGTCTTTCACTAATGGTGATTTGACAGCTTTAGCCAAAGCATCATAGTAAACCGTGGCAATGAATTCTGCCGTAATGAGAATGGTGATTTCATATTCCAGATTGGTATACTTCCTAACCCTTCTGAATAGATTGTCCATCCAATGGGCCTCGATCTTAGGGATGAGATTGGCGTTCATCATTTTGCCCAGAACCTCCGAATGGCGCTGCTCTTCTTTGATGAATAGCTTGAGTGCTTCTACATAACTCTTATCTTCCATTTTAGAAAAATATCGTTCTGCACTCTTGATCCAGTTGAGCCCTTCAGAGCCTTCGCCACGCTGGAATTGCTGCACAGATTTGGCGATGATACTTTTTTCCTGGAAGGTGAGTTTGTCATTGATATTCCAACTGATGTGGCTGAAATTCTCACGATTTGATTTGAAATAGGTGATCCAATTTTGAAAGTTCATGATTAGAGTGTTTCGCTAGAAAGTACTTTGTAATTCAAAGTGAATAGACAAATAAAAAATGCGTTGCTATTTTTTTCCATGCTGTTGATTGATTAGTGCCTCAAGGGCATTTAAGTGTTCATTGAAAGCTTGCTTACCAGAAGCGGTAGCCCCATATTTTGTATTGGGTTTTCTACCGATAAATGTCTTCTTGACCGCTACAAATTCTTCCTTTTCCAAGGCCTTAAGGTGACTGGCCAGGTTGCCATCAGTGACGCCCAACAACTCCTTCAACGCATTGAAATCCAAATATTCGTTGACCATTAACGCTGACATGACGCCTAACCTGACTCGGTTCTCAAAAGCCTTATTGAGTTTATGTATATGGTTTTTCACTTTTCGTATTTAAAATACATCAGAGCGCCATACACAATGTGTAGCACACCGAATCCAACCACCCAGAACAGTAACCCATAGCCATAGAAATAAGCGGCTATTAAACCCAATGCGATTTCAGAGAAACCCAGATAGCGAATATCCGTCAGGGTATATTTACTTGCGTTGATCAAAGACAATCCGTAGAATATCAAAGTAGCGGGTATGATCAATGAGTAGTAGTCTCGAAGATAAAGAAGCAAGACAAAAACACCGCCAGTGACCAACGGTATAAGCAAATTGATCAAAAGTCTTTTAGCCGATTCATCCCAAATACTTTGCTGTTGTTGTTTAGCTCTTCGAACGGAAAGAAAAGCACCAGTACCAACCGCTAGCCCAAGTACTATCAGCCCATCTAATGTCAGCAGAATGAATCTTCCGGAATGCTGCCCAATAGTGAAAGCATCATAAACAGTGTCATCTTCAGTGTAAAGAATCTTATATGCCGCGTAAGCTCCAATCAATGCATACACACCAGCTAAAACACCGGATAGGCCGCTTAGGGAAATAAAACGGGAAGACCGCTCCATGATAGAGCGTATCTCTGAAATGTCGCTGAGGTAGTCCGCTTCTTTCTTCATTTTAAAAGTACTTTGAGATTCAAAGTTAATAACACAAACTTCTAAAGCAAACGAAAGTCTTCAGAAAAGGTTTGGGTCTTAGTAAAGTGTTTTGATTAATTAAGCCAATATCTTATTAATCTCCTTTACAATGTCATCCAATTCCAAACCGGCATCTTCTATCTTCTTCATCACATCCGGTAGCTCCTCAGAACTGACATATTCACTGCGCACGAGATTGACTAGCCCTAGCAATCTTGCAAGGGGTCCTCTCAATTTGTGGGCGTTGTAGTAGGCATAATTGGTGAGTTTTTCATTCTGCCGAATGATCTCTTCGCTTCTCTCAAATACCTTTTGCTCAAGCTGTTCATTTAAGTTGGCGAGCTTGGAGTTGACACGCTTTAACTTGTCATCGGCTTTCTTACGATTGATGGCGTTGACAAAGACTTCGCCGATTACTTTGAGAAGGGAGATATCCTCCTCGTGCCAGTGTTTTTTGTGGCGGATATTGTCAAATCCCAAAAACCCAATCAGCTTATCGCTGTAATGCATGGGCACGGATAATGTAGACTTGATGTTCATCGAGGCCAGGTTCGCCCTAAGCGTGATGGCATTTTCATCATTTGGCAGCTTTTCTATATCCGGGATATGTACTGTTTTGAACTCGTAGAGTTGCTGGTGTACCCACCAGAAGTTTTTACTGGCTTTCGAGTTTTGGACGTTGATCATGCTCGGGATACCCTCAGAAACCCATTCATTAGTACATACCAACTTATCGTTCGGTGATCGTTTTCTATACACATAGCATCGGTCCACTTTGGCATGCTTTCCAATTTCTGCCAGTGCATTATTGATCAAGATGTCTAATTGGTCTGATTCCAGTTGCAAGAACTCAGTGGAAACCGTAGAAACGAGCTTTTCCAGTTTGATGCGCTGCTTGAGTGCCTCTTCAGCACTGAAGCGGCCAGATACGTCCCTTACGATTTCCAGGATATAATGCTCATCCCCCATCTGGATTAGTGAGGCGGAAATCTCTACGCTGATATTATCGCCATCTTTGGTGGTAAAGCAGAACTGGTCAGTCCACCCCCTGCCGCAATCACAAACTTCATCCGCGAACCTATTGTATTCGAAGATGTCTTCCGGGTGAACCATCATTAAAGGCATGCGTAATAATTCCTCCTTGCTGTAGCCGAGCATTCGTGTGGCAGCCGGATTGGAGTCTACAATGAAATGAGAATCAGGATGTACGATTAGGATGGCATCGTTAGAACACTCGAATATCTTTTCGAATTTCTCCTTATCACTATGTTTCACTAACCCCATAGGCTTTCTATCTCCCGATACATCATGATGGTGTGGAGGATAACAACCAAAACCGTTCTTGTGTTTGGTGATTATCCGATATAGAAACTAACCAGAATTCTCGTGAATAACAAAAGTGTATTAGGATACTTGCAGTTTTTCTAACACCATCCCTAATTCCTCTTATAATTTACGGCGAGTCAGTTGTTTGATTTTTAGAATTTTTGCTATAGTCGACCGAAACGGATAGATATTTTAAAAAATTATTTTTTTTAAAGTTTTTGAAAAAATATGACTATTTGCAGTCAAAAAACACCTCTATATATGCCATTCTAACACTTAGAACAGTGGTGAGACCAACCAGATATCTGACCAGAAGGGCAGAAGTGAGCCCAACTTCTACTAAAGAGCAAGCCTATCGTGTGGCTTTAACCAACATCTTGATAAAGGCGGCTACTTTATCGTTATAAGGAGTCTTCGTGTCGAAGAAAATGTCTTTGATCGTGATGCTATTTTTGTCGTAGAAGGCCTTATTGACTTTATCATTCGATTCTAATACGGTGCCTTCCAGGCTGATACCGGCATACAGGCCTTTACTTCTAGAATAGGAATAAATCTCCGCATCAAACCCGATATCTGTGTTCACAGAAGAGTTTCTACCCACCGGGCCGGCTGCAATACCTACATCTCCTCCAAGTGTGAGTTCCGTGTTTTCAAGCTTGATGATGTTTTCCCTGCGTTTGAAGATAAGTACAATATCAGAAGACTGAACGCCGATCTGTGCTCCCACACTTCCTTCGCCCATACTGATGAAAAAAGGATTGCTCCATTTGCCGTCCTCCTTCTTGATCATAGCAAAGCCTCTTCCGCCCTGGCCACCGACCCCCAGCGCCACTTTCAAAGCCTTGGGAAAGACCACTATGCCCTCCATCTTTTCCAACAAACTCTTAGGCACACCTACATCAGGTGATTCGATCAAGTCTTCAAAGGCTATGGTAGCCTTCTCAAGCGTGCTGTTGGCTTTTTCATCCTGGCTTTTGCCTATTTGTGCGTAAGCATGACCTATAACACAGACCATTGCTACTATTAATGTTAACTTTTTCATATCTAAGGTTTTACTTTTTCTTAATTCACTCAAAGATCAAACCAACAATACCACTCTTCAAGTTAACGACAGACTTCAATATAATGTCTATCCCTATATGCATTTTACCGGCTTTATTGTTCGTGCGCCGATCTTCTAAGCATCGTCTGATTATACTCCTATTTGAACTTCTTTTGCAGATCAGTCATAATGAGCTCAGCATGTACCCTTGAGTTTTCAATGAACCACTTATTGGTTTGTAAGCCCCCACAGACTACACCGGCCAGGTAAATGTTAGGCACATTGGTTTCATTGGTTTGCTCGTCGTATTGTGGTGTATGCATGGCGTCATCATTAAATATGATGCCCATATCCTCCATGAAACTAAAATCTGGCTTGTAGCCAGTCATGGCCAATACATAATCGTTGTCTAGTGTGAGTGCGCCATCTGGTGTTTCGATATCTACTGTGGTTTGTGTAATTCTCTTTATGGTAGAATTGAAATAAGCGTTAATCGAACCTTCTTTAATACGGTTTTCTATATCAGGTTTTACCCAATACTTCACACTCTTAGTCAGTTCAGATTCTCTCACTACCATAGTTACATTAGCACCCTTCCTATAAGTTTCCAAAGCAACATCGACGGCCGAGTTGGCTGCTCCTACCACAATAAGATTCTGTCTGTAATATGGGTGAGGCTCATCATAGTAGTGTTTTACCTTGGGCAAGTCTTCACCCTCAACTCCCATCATGTAAGGCAAGTCATAAAAGCCGGTTGATAAAATAACAGCCTTGGCCGTGTACTGCCTTTTTCGGGTGGTAATGATGTGGTGCGAATCGGTCGGCTCCACTGACTCAACCCCCTCATAAAGCTTCAGATCCAGATCCCAGCTGGAACTTACTCTGCGATAGTACTCAAGCGCCTCGAACCGATTGGGTTTATTGCCATGCGAGATGAAAGGCACCTCTCCAATCTCCAACTTCTCCGAGGTAGAAAAGAAGGTCATATTCAATGGATAATTGTATAAAGAATTGACCAGGCAGCCTTTGTCAATAATGGTATATGAGAAGCCCGCTTTTTTGGCTTCTATCCCGCAAGCTAGGCCTATTGGGCCCGCGCCAATGATGATGATGTCGTAGGTTTGATTCTGATTCGTATCTGTTGCCATATCCAGCATATAAATAAATGGTCAATAAAATTTGGCGAATCGATTTCCAATAGATCCGCCCACACCCAATCGCCCTCCAAATAAATTAAAGGCAGCTCAAAAAGTTTAGCATGATAAAGCAAAAGTGAGCTTTTATTAATAAACATTTAAAACTTTTTGTGTTCGACGATCATCATCAACACGACGGTCAATTACAAATTGGCCGATATGAATTTTTTTCATATCGTTTGGCAAATTTAACCTCGGGCTTGGTCTCTGAGATATTATGCTTTGAGAGTAAAGCTTGAGGTTAAACATTACGATACCATGGCCTTTTCACACCTGCCCCTAGCACTACCTATCCGCTTTTGTCGTTATGCCTTAGTTCGTGTTTTCACCAACAAAACTGCTATCTGAAAATATCGAAGACAATTACCCCACTTCGGTGCAACCAACAAGGAACACTGTGGGTTACTCAGAATCCTTTGGTGACAACACCAAAGAGGGTATAAAAACATCCATCTTAGAAACAGCCCCAGAGGGGCTACATGTTGATAGCCTATTATATCTGTCCATTCCAACAAGCGCCGTAGGTGCGACCCAAAATGAGTGAGCCCAACTACGGGGACATGCTTGATTCCATGACCAGAAGCTGACGATCAATGAGAGATGGTCTTTAGATTGCTAGACCACTCATCCCTTTAGGTAGATAACCTTTTTGTCGTGGGTCGCACCTACGGCGCTTACAGAAATATCTACATTGATAATCTATAGACAGGTCGTCCCTACAAGACTCCCCACTATGGCAAAGATCAGGTGATGAGAGAGGCATTCTATTTTATGCCTTTAAGCCTTTTTTGGTGTTTTCACCAACAAAACTGCTATCTTACCCATCTCAGTGTTATCTGAAAAGGCCACCTATAATCCTTTGGTAACAACACCTAAGAGAGCGAGAAAGAGCCAGAAAAATTAAATAAACAGGAAACAGTTGCTAGCTATTAAGGAAGCCATATTTGAAGCTTACTCTGAAATCAATCCTGATAAATTAGTTTTTAAAAGCAAAGGCTTCAGAACTGCAAGAGACTTTTATTATATCATTTGTCTTTTGACATGGCTTGTGTCAGTGTCATACTTTTTTGAACCCAAAAATTATGATAATCCGCTGTTTGTTACTGGGGTACTTTTTGTTTTGCTTTCTTAGCGTATGGAATTTTTATAGCAAACTCAAACCAAGAAAGTAA
>JBCBSS010000027.1:0-57262 GCA_039819065.1 Bacteroidota bacterium | reverse complement strand
TGATTTGATACAATCGTCTATGTAGGCTGCTATTCTAGCTACTTAAAAATGCGCTAGGTCTTACCAAAACAATAAAATGTTTAAAAAATATAAAAAACCTTACATAGTAGTTTTTTGTAGAATGCCACTAATAGCTTGGATCAAAAACATTTTTGACTAGCCGTTTAGTGATCTAGACCACTCTATGAAGATAGTAAGTAATTTAGCTTTTCCCAATATATTGGGATAAAGAATAATGGAAATTTCGGAGACTAAAAGAAGGTACAATAAAATAAGACTATAGCTTTGGTCAAAACTAAAAAAGGAGATCATTGAATGATCTCCTTTTAATATCTACGTTACGAACTGCGTAAAAAGCCTATGCGTGTCGCATACCGCTATGTATCTTTCTTAGATGACCTCAGCCATACCCATCAGCTTACTAGATACCTTGAGTTTACTGGCTGTAATCGAGGACTTATTCAATTCGAATTTAAGTCTGTTATTTTCAATCTTAAAATTAATGCCGCTTCCTTTAGCACCTAAACCGCTCTTATTGGTCACTATAAGCGTGTTTTTACCTGAGAGTTGGTCTTTCAACTTATCAAACTCTTTGCTCATTGATTTACCCATAAATACCATATGACAATTTACTTGATCAATAGAGGAGAATTTTTTGATAACGATTGATTGAGTACCTTTCTTTTTTGTACTGTACCATTTGGTCAGTGTATTATAAACAGCGTCATCACCAATTACACCTATCACAAAATCTCCAGATTGAGCATTTCCAGGCCATTCTATATACTTCAAGAAGTTATAGATCATCATGGAATAAATTTCTTCTTGGGGGCGGTCTCCTTGCGCGTATGTAGATTGGCCTGCAAAAAGCAAACACAATGCGATTAAGGAAACTTTTAATGCAGTTCTCATTTGTTCAATCGTTTGGGTTCTAATATTTTTTTGGTTTAAGGAACTTGTAAAATTATGATTGTAGTCCCTAATTGCTTGAGCAAAAGCCTGCAAACCTTTCTTACGTAAGATTACCCATTTTTTGGAAGTATTTACTTAATATATCTGAAGTCCTGGTCATTTGGCAGCTGCAACAAAAACTCATAAATCAGTTTTATCACATTCTCTACATCGTTCTTGTGCGTCATTTCAACAGTGGTATGCATATACTTGAGCGGCAGGGAAATTAGTGCTGAAGCCACGCCTTCATTAGAATAAGCAAATGCATCCGTGTCTGTGCCTGTACTTCGAGATGCTGAAGCCCTCTGGAAAGGTATTTTCTTATCCTCCGCAGTGGCTATAACCATGTCTAACAAATTATTCTGAACCGCAGGACCATATGTCAATACTGGGCCATCTCCGGCCTTTTGATGACCACTTTCTTTCTTGTCATACATAGGGGAGCATGTATCATGGCAAACATCGGTGACTATAGCCACGTTAGGCTTTATCTTGTTGGCTATCATTTGGGCGCCTCTCAAGCCTATCTCTTCCTGAACTGCGTTAACAGCATACAAGCCAAAAGGCAGCTTAGCCTTTTTCTCCTTTAGTCTCCTTAACACTTCAGCGATCATAAAGCCACCAATACGATTGTCAAGGGCTCTTCCAACCAAATAGTCTTTATTCAATTCGATTAACTCGTCGTCGAAGGTGATGACCGTACCTACATGGATGCCCAAATTCTGGACTTCTTCTTTATTGGCGCAACCCACATCAATGAATATATTTTTTAAGGTCGGTGTATCTTCTTTATTCGGTTTGCGCACATGAATAGCGGGCCAACCAAAAATCCCCTTTACTATACCTTTTTTGGTATGAAGGTTCACCCGTTTAGAAGGTGCGATTTGATGGTCAGATCCACCATTTCTCCTAACGTAGATATAACCATCTTCGGTTATGTAGTTGACAAACCATGAAATCTCATCGGCATGTGCTTCAATAACCACTTTATATGGGGCGTCAGGGTTAATTATTCCTACAGCAGAACCATAGGTATCGGTGATATAGGTATCGGTGAAAGGTTTGATATAATCTAACCACAATTGTTGTCCTGAAGACTCGAAACCAGTGGGTGAGGCATTGTTAAGATATTGTTTTAAGAAGTCTTTGCTCTTTTTATCCATGCTATTCTAAAGTTAAGTTCAAACGGAACGGCCAAGCCCTCCGTCTGCTTTAATGTTTTGTCCTGTGATATAACTTGCTTCGTCTGATAATAAAAAATTAACCGTATTGGCGATTTCTTCCACTTTCCCGGAACGTCTCAATGGGATTGCCTCCCGCGTCGTATCATCGACCGGATAGGTTTCAATGTAACCTGGTAAGACATTATTCATTCTGATTCCTTTGGCACCGTACTCTTCTGCGTAAAGTTTGGTATAACTACCAAGTGCGGCTCGTAATGCAGAAGAGACCGGAAATTTCAGCGATGGTTCAAATGCAGCAAATGTTGAAATGTTCACAAATGCGCCATGACCTTGCTTTTCCATGTGCGGCGTCACCAACTGCGCCATTCTGGTCACATTCAAAAGCGTAATATCCAGTCCGACGTGCCACTCATCATCTGATATTTCAAGGAGAGCCCCTTTAGGAGGATGGCCTGTGTTATTGACCACCGCATCTATCCGACCATACTTAGCCATAGTAGCTTCAACTAGTCGTTCAAGATCTGCACGATTAGTTACAGAGCCCTGTATACCAATGCCGCCTAGATTTTGGGCCAATTCATGCACTGATGCTGATCTGGCAAGAAGGGCTACTTTATATCCGACCGCATGCAGCGATTTGGCACAAGCCAGCCCCATTCCTTTACTGGCTGCTGTAATTATGGCTACCCTCTCAGCCATGCCCTACAATGGAATATTGCCGTGCTTTTTCTTGGGCAATTGATCTACTTTGTTTTCAAGCATCTCAAAAGCGGAAATAAGCCTTTTCCTGGTATTTCTAGGTAGTATTACTTCGTCTACATAACCGCGCTCGGCAGCTTTGTACGGGTTGGCAAACGTTTCGGTGTAGTCGTCAATTTTTTCCTGCAACTTGGCTTCAGGGTCTTCCGCTTGTGCTATCTCTCTTTTGAAAATGATCTCCGAAGCGCCTTTAGCACCCATCACAGCGATCTCCGCCGTAGGCCAGGCATAATTCATGTCTGCTCCAATGTGCTTGGAGTTCATCACATCGTACGCACCACCATATGCTTTTCTGGTAATAACCGTTACTCTTGGTACGGTGGCTTCACTAAAGGCATAAAGCAACTTAGCGCCGTTAATTATAATACCATTCCATTCTTGGTCAGTACCCGGAAGGAAGCCCGGAACGTCTTCCAGCACCAATAATGGTACGTTAAAGCAATCGCAAAACCTTACGAACCTAGCTCCTTTGGTACTGGCGTTGATGTCTAAAACGCCCGCTAAAGAGGCAGGTTGATTTCCTACAATCCCAATGCTTCTTCCTCCTATTCTGGCAAAACCAACGATGATGTTCTCTGCAAAGTCTTTATGTACTTCCCAAAAAGAATCTTCATCCACAATACCCTTAATTACCTCCCTCATATCATAAGGTTGGTTAGGGTTTTCCGGGATTATACTATCAAGTGTCTCACGTACCTCATCACCTGAAGATTTATAGTCATAAACAGGCGCATCTTCCTCACAGTTCTGAGGAATATAGCTTAGCAATTTCTTGATATCATTAATGCATTCAACCTCATTGCGGCTGGTGAAATGTGATACACCGCTTTTAGTACTATGTGTAATGGCTCCTCCTAACTCACTTGCTGTTATGTCTTCATGTGTCACCGTTTTTACTACGTTGGGTCCTGTAACGAACATGTAAGAGGTACTTTCTACCATGAAAATAAAATCAGTAATAGCCGGAGAGTAAACGGCACCTCCAGCACACGGACCCATGATAGCAGATATTTGAGGCACCACTCCTGAAGCGAGGGTATTTCTGTAGAATATGTCCGCATAGCCTGCCAACGAGACTACACCTTCCTGGATTCTGGCTCCTCCTGAATCATTGAACCCTATCACCGGTGCTCCGTTTTTCATGGCCAGATCCATAATCTTCACAATTTTTTCCGCATGTGTTTCTGAAAGTGATCCACCAAAAACAGTGAAGTCCTGAGAGAATACATAAACATGGCGACCATCAACCGTTCCATAACCCGTCACCACACCATCTCCTAGAAAATGTTGATCATCTATTCCAAAATCTCGACCTCTATGCTGAACAAATTTACCGATCTCATGAAATGAACCTTTATCAAGAAAAAGGTCAATCCTTTCCCTGGCTGTCAGTTTACCTTTAGCATGTTGTGAATCAATCCTCTTCTGGCCTCCTCCCAACAACGCTTGTTGATTCTTCTGCGCTAACAGTTCGAATTTTTCCTCATTGGTCATGGCCTTTGGCTTGACCTGGTTTTCTTGATTATTATCCATGCGGTCTGATCTTAGTTCTAAGTTTTCCAAATATAGTTAATGGGTGTTGATTCATGAAGGTGAAAAAGACTTTGGTTTCATTGTCTTTCGACTTATTATCGCTGCTTGATTTATGCGTTATGAATGATAAGCTAGCCGTCATCGATATTGGCACCAATACCTTCAGGCTGTTGATATGTACCAACAATAGACCGGAGCCAGAAGTTGTATTTCGAATGACCCAACCCGTGAGAATTGGGCATGGAGGTATCAGCGAAGGGAGAATAGCCGAGGATGCCATCAGAAGGATGGTTGATACATTATCCGATTTCAGAAAGCACATAGATTTACATCAAGTACCTCTTTCCTATGTCTTTGCTACGGGCACCAGTGCCATAAGAAACGCTAAAAACAGCCAGGAAGTGCTAAAGGTGGTGAAGGAGAAGACGGGAATCACGATCAAAGTGATTTCAGGAGATGAAGAAGCTGAGCTGATTTATTATGGTATAAAGCAAGCTATTCCGATGGGAGAAGATGAGCCTTCGTTGATTATGGATATTGGTGGGGGTAGTGTAGAATTCATCATCGCTCATGCTACTCAAATCTTCTGGAAAAAGAGTTTTGAGATTGGCGGGCAGCGTATGATGGACAAGTTCTATCAACATGATCCGATTTTAGACATTGAAGTCAGTGCACTTGAACAATATCTTTCGGAAGCGCTAGAACCATTACGCATTGCCCTGGATGAATTCAAACCGGATACTTTGATAGGGTCATCAGGTACTTTCGATACACTTTCGGATATCTTTTGTATTAAAAATAACCTGATTACAGATAATAGCTTTAAAGAAAAGCCTTTGACCAAAGAAGGGTTCTTTCAAATCCATCGACAATTTCTAACTAAGAACCGAGAGCAACGACTGGCCATTCCCGGAATGATAGAAATGAGAGTCGATATGATCGTAGTAGCATCTTGCCTGCTCAATTTTTTGATGAGCCTGTACCCTTTCCGAAGCATTCGGGTGTCTAACTACTCTCTTAAGGAGGGATTACTCTATTATCATTTGAGTAGCATGTAAATACTAATCTATGCTTTGGAAAAGGGCCATAAAAACAGCAGTTATAATATCCTTACTTATTTCCGCTGTTTTATATGTCTTCACTGACCACATAGGACCTTACATGCTTCTACAGCCTCAACGGATTGTCGCTACTGAAATGCCGGAGGCTTTTTTACACGGTATAGATCCGGCAGACTTCGATCTTAATTACGAGGCTTTTAGCGTGGTGTCTTTCGATAATGTAAAAATGACCGGATATCATATTCGGTCAGGGCAACCAAGTGCTAGAGGCACTATAATACTGCTACATGGTGTGGGAGGATGTAAAGAGCACATGTTGCCGCTGGCGGCTAGATTAAGCAGTTGGGGTTTTAACACCATTATTTTTGATCAAAGGGCTCATGCTTTAAACGATGCTCAATATTGCACTTATGGTTTCTATGAAAGAAAGGACGTCTCTGTCATAATCGATCATCTGCTTCTACAAGACAGTGATCAAAAGATAGGCATCTGGGGTAATTCTATGGGTGGTGCGATCGCCCTATTATCGCTTTCCAGTGATCCTAGAATAAGTGCTGGTGTTGTAGAAAGTACTTTCGCTGATTTTCACCAAGTCGTTTTTGGATACCAGAAAAGGCTATTTGGACTACCTTCCGCATTTATTTCCAATAGGGTCATTAAAAATGCCGGTGAGCTAGCAGAATTTGATCCCAAAGTTATCAAGCCTGTTGAAGCAGCCAAGCAAATCACTCAACCTGTCTTTATTGCTCATGGTACTGCTGATCAACACATTCCTTTTGAACACGGTAATGCTATATTCGAAAACTTAAGTTCACCTCAAAAACGGTTTTTTCCAGTGCAAGGCGCCGGTCATTATGATCTATGGAAAAAGGCAGGTGAAACCTATGAAACCTCGATCAAACGTTTTCTATTTGAGCATTTTCCAACCAAATAAGTGAGAATGCCTTAAAGCCCACTTATTCTTTTGTTTTTAGGATACTTAATTTCAAATATGAATACCACTTCCTTTGTTTCGGAAGGTCCTACATCCAGATTCCAGGTGAGTTTTCCATTGTAGTTTTCTACTTTGGCACCTTTAGAATCGACCAAACTGACTTCGATTTCACTATTTTGCGAAACTGGAATTTGGTCTTCTAACTTGATACTTAGTGATTCCTTTTTGGTATTGCGTACGGAAATTTCATAAGCGTAAGTCTCTTTGCGATTTCCACCGATGAACTTCTTGGAGGTAAAATCCTGCTTTTTCTTTCTCTCAATCACCACCCTTTTATCCCTTCCCAAAGAAATATCCAATGTGTCTCCTGTATTGTTAGGATCTAGGTAAGATTTAGCCACAAAAGTACCTTCAAAGAACACGTTCATATCACCTGGTAACAAGTTCAACTCCTCCCATTCTGCGATTCTGGCTAATAGGAATGCATCATCATCAAGTTTAGGAACAGCGGAGTAATTGAAATCTGCTTTCATGTCATATTGCTTCACATCTACTGTAGTAGCTTTTCCTCCGGATGTTACGGAATATGGAATTGATATGGCGAACTCGGTATTTAAAGTAGTCTGAACTGTAACGGTAGATTCGGCCAGACTCGAACTTGATTGATCATCTTCGACAAAAAAATCCACTTCTTCTACTTCATCAAAGTCATTATCGGCGAATTTCCGCAGTTCATCTGATCTATCACTTCTAAAACCCGACGATCGGCTTACCACAGGTCGATAAATATCCAAATACCAGGCATAAAGCTCTGGCTTGTTCCCACCGAGATTGGGATTTGCAGTAGATAACTTCAATTTCACATCCTTCCACTCTACGTCAGTGTTTTGATATACATTGGCTTTGTAGTTTAGCTCAAGTGGAGAACTGGTATTTTTGGCTCTCAAATCATAAACTGGATACCAGCCAGCATTTCCCACCACATACTGCACATCCAGTTTAGCAGTAGCTGCGGCATTTGCAGCCAAGGTGATTACAATTTCTCCTGTGTTCTTTTTATTCAGTGCATTCTGATCATTCAATTGTCGCTGAATGGCCACGATGCGTTGGCTATACTTTTTAACTTTTTGGTCAATAGCAATTTTCTTATTGCCTAAGTCTTGGAGTCGCTGCCTGAAAAAATCAGCCATGGCCTTAAGTTCTGCCGCAGTGATATTTTTATCCTTCCCTCCAATCACCTGATTACTAATGACCATTTGCTCTTCTTTGCCATATACGTCTTTTAGATTTCGAGCTTTGATAACCTCGTTCTGATAGTAGCTAAGCGAGTCCTTAAGCAATTTGATCTCTTTAGGCGTATCCGAATTCGAAAGGTAGTTTCTATTGAATTTGATGCCGAGAATCGTAAAACTTCCAGTTCCTTTTACCTGGATACTTTGCTCATCAATGTTAGTAGCTAACTTCTGAAGTATTATATCCGTATTCCCGCCGTTGATTCGAGTACTGATTTTACGTGTTACCTGAGCTTTATTCAGAAAAACTGTTATCTCAGATATTCTAGAATCTACTTTCTTTTGATCTTGTGCCAAGACGGAAATCGGCAACAGGCAAGCGATTACCAAAAGCTTGATCTTGCTCATAAGTTTCTCTTTTTGTTTTACTTAGGATGAGGATGCTATACTAATTTCCATAAAAGAATCGAATTTTTTGCGGGTAGTAATCAAAATCTTAAACGCATCATTAATTTTGCGGCTCTCATAAAGCGTGCGTGTTATGTATACCTTCGAACAACTCAAAAACTTCTCAGAGAACGTATTCTTGAAAATGGGCTGCCCGGAAGACGAGGCTGCTCTCGCAGCAGAAGTTTTGGTAGCAGCAGATATTCGAGGTATCGATTCCCATGGCGTAGCACGGTTGATTGGTTATGTGAGGTTGTGGGAAGCCGGTAGAATTAACCCCAACCCAGATATTAAGGTGGTCTATGAAACTCCCAGTACAGCTACTGTTGATGGTGATGCTGGCTTGGGGTTAGTAGTGGCGCCAAAGGCTATGGAAATAGCCATAGAAAAAGCCTCCAATGTTGGTTCAGGGTGGGTTTCAGTCAAGAATTCTAATCATTTTGGCATAGCGGGGCAGCATGCAGCCATGGCCTTGGCAAAAGATATGATTGGCATGGCCATGACCAACGCCAGCCCCTTAGTTGCGCCTACTTTTTCTACTGAACGCCTCTTGGGGACAAATCCTATCGCTGTAGCTATACCGTCAGGCCAGGAAGATCCATTCATCGCAGACTTTGCCACCACTACCGCTGCCAATGGTAAACTCGAAATTCTACAACGCAAGGGTGAAGACGCCCCGATAGGATGGATACAGAATGCAACTGGCGAACCTACCGAAAATGCCCATGCTTTGAAAGATGGTGGGGCACTTCTACCATTAGGAAGCGACCGTGAGCACGGCAGCCATAAAGGATATTGTCTTGGCTCAATTGTAGATATATTTTCGGCCGTTTTATCAGGGGCTAACTATGGACCATGGGCTCCTCCGTTCGTGAGTTTTTTACCGCTTGCCAAAGATCCGGTAGGTGAAGGGCTCGGACATTTTCTGGGGGCCATGCGCATTGATGCTTTCCGCCCAGCAGACGAGTTCAAGGAACATATGGATAACTGGCTCAATCGATTTAAGACTGCTGAAGCCGCTGAGGATCAACCAAAGGTTTACATACCAGGTGACCCAGAGCGCGAGATGATGGCTATAAGAGCGAAAAACGGTATACCAGTAAATGATAAGGTACTGGCCGACCTCGAAACATTAGCTAAGAAGTTCGATCTGGAATTGGAGTAAGCTTAAAACCCAGCGGTAATTCCCACTCTCAATACTAATGGACTGGCATATGGCGATCTTAGGTCGTCGTGCAGCGTATTATATAGAGCTAGAATATTAAACCCGGCATTGCGCCCAATGGGTTGAAAAAAACCTCCACCTATAAAATAGGCTGGCACCCATTCTCGGGTCAAACCATCAAACGAGCTATTGGGAAATTCAAGGTTGAGTGATTCATACTCAGTATGAGCGTAGATGGTTTCAGTAATGCTGTACCTGGCGAATAACCTGCCACCATAAATATTGGTATTGTAGGAAATACGTCTTCCAAAACCATCTATAAAATCTCCGGAAAGATATTGGTAAGTAACGCCTACTCCGCCTGAAAGTCTTTGTGTGAACTGATAACCAACCAGAGGTGAGACATCAACGGCTGTGAAATTACCAAATTGCAGGCTGAAGTTACCGCCTACAAATACCCTGTCCCAAAAGTTAGCATCTTCTTCAAAACCTGACTGCGCTTGTGCTCCCTGAAGTGCTAATAAAGACACGATCAGGGAAAAAATCATTTTCCTCATTGGTGTTGTATTTAACCTAGTCTTCTTTTACAATGACATAAACGTCTTCTGTTGGTTTCTTCATCAGGTATTCTTCCCTGGCAAATTTCTCCAACAGTTCTTTGTCACTAAGTAATTGTTCTCTCTCTTTACGTACATCTTCAATTTTAGATTGGTAATAAACCTTCTCTTTTTCCAACGTTTTAAGCTTCTGACTTAGTTTATACTGAGTAAAAAAGTCATTCACGTCTATGAAAAGCATCCAAACAAGAAAGCAGGTACCAACAATAAAAAAGAAATTCTTAGTGAACTTAGGTAGCCTATTCAACATCGCAGCAAATTTTATACCCTAAAATAGCAAATAGCGCCCAACTACAAAAACTACAATCAATATTAACCAATGGTTCCTCATGGTTATGGGCCGATTTACTAATATTGCACTCTTCCAAGACTATGAAACCTCGAAAATATTTTTGAAATGAAAAGTATTGATGTCTGTCTTAGCCCTGAGCTAGTGCATTTATATAACGTTAACGACAAAGTAGTTGTAGTAGTTGATATCCTTAGGGCGACTTCTTGTATGGTAGCGGGTATTGCTAACGGGGTAGAGAGCATTACTCCTTTTGCTAACTTGGAAGCATGCCGGGCGATGAAAGAACAAGGTTACTTCATAGCCGGTGAACGCAATGGGCAGAAAGTAGAGGGTTTCGATATTGGCAACTCTCCTTATAGCTATATGGCCGATGAGTTAAAAGGACAACGGGTGGCTGTAACTACAACCAATGGCACTGTAGCGATAGAAAAATCCAAAGAGGCCATTCAGGTAATCATCGGGGCTTTCTTAAACTTGTCAGCGGTCGTCAATTATCTCAAATCTCAAGAGAACGATGTATTGATTCTGTGTGCCGGGTGGAAAGGAAAAGTGAACCTGGAAGATACACTTTACGCTGGAGCGCTGGCTGAACAGCTGCAGGGTGATTTCCAGTATGATTGCGATGCACCACTGGCTGCCCAAGCGATCTACAACCAGGCTAAAGATGATCTCTTGGGTTTCTTAGCCAATTCATCGCATGTCAATCGCTTGAAGAGGCTGAATATCCAAAAAGACATTGAATTCTGCCTTGAGCCCGATCAGTTTGAAGATATTCCTGTACTCGTCGAGGGCAAGTTGATTAGGATGTAGTACTACCTCAGCTTTTCATTGTTTTTATGGCGGTCTTTATCCCTGATAGACTTCTTCTCGAGGTTTTTCTTCAATGCCTCGGTCAAGTCTACTCCAGTCTGGTTGGCCAAACAGATCAAAACCCAAAGCACATCCGCCATCTCGTCACCGAGGTCTTTGTTTTTATCGGATTCTTTTTCTGATTGCTCGCCGTATCTCCTGGCCATAATGCGAGCTACCTCGCCAACTTCTTCTGTTAAAATGGCCATGTTGGTTAGTTCATTGAAGTATCTTACCCCAGTGGTATTTATCCATTGGTCTACGACTTCTTGTGCTTCTTTTATAGTCATGATTTAAGCTTTTTATTTGATAGCGCGATACACATCGCCACATCTATTACTTCTTGTCTTTTGTATCGATTATAATGGTGACCGGGCCATCGTTCAAGAGCCTTACCTTCATATCGGCTCCGAACTCACCGGTTTGAATGGGCTTGCCCAGCAAAGCTTCCGCTCTCTGAATAAACTTTTCATATATGGGTATAGCTATTTCAGGCTTTGCTGCTTTGATGTAAGAAGGACGGTTTCCCTTTTTCGTACTTGCGTGTAGTGTAAACTGACTGATCAGCAGCATGTCTCCTGCCACATCAGCCAAACTGAGGTTCATCACGCCTTCCTGGTCATTGAAAATCCTAAGGTTGATTATCTTATTGACGAGCCAATTGATATCTTCATCTCCGTCCGCCTCTTCTATCCCGAGTAGGATAAGTAGCCCCGTCTCTATAGCGCCTTTAACCTTATGATCAATGGTGACAGATGCTTCCGTGACTCTTTGAATGACTGCAATCATATGTAATGATGAAATGAATAAAGCGGAAAGTTAGGGTAGAATAAACCATTGTGAAAATGACTCGGGCTAGATTAGTACAGTTGTATTAAATGTGGGCAATTTTTGGGCATAAAAAAGCCTTCTTGAAATGGCATTTCAAGAAGGCTAATTATAACCGATTTTCCAGTCAGTACAGCTTAGGCAATACCGTCTAAGATATTTTCTAGTTCTTTTTGCAATGTCAAGGTCTTGTCTTTAGCATACCAAGTATGCAAGTCTTTAGAAAACTCCTGATAAGTAGTGGTCGGGTTTTCTTTAAAGTCCTTTACCATTTGCTGTGCAGGCGCTGGTCTTGGCCCCCATGTACCCAACTCGTTGAGTTCATGGTCAAGAATTACCAACTTTGGAATAGACCTACCGCCGTTGGTAAGGTAATTATCCATTACATCCAGGTTCTCATCTCTTAGCAAGAATTTGATCTCGATGTTAGGGTTCAATTCTGATAGTTTGTTCATCACCGGTACATTCTGGCCAGCATCTCCACACCATCCCTCAGTTAAAACCACCCAATATTGTTTGGTAGAAATAGAGGCTATTTTGCTCGCTAAGGATTCACTGATCTTAGCGATCTTATCCCATTTGTTCATTCTAGAAGCATTGAGTTTGGTATACTCAATCATAGCCTCAGAGTGATTATAACCTGTTGTTTTATTTTCCTTCAACAAGCCATCAATAAGGCTCTTGTAAGTTTGATAGTTCATCGCACTTTCCAAGTGCGCTGAAGTGATTGTATTTTCTATTACTTGCTCGCTCATTTTACTAACTATTCTTTCTACATTTTAAAAAATAAAAGGGCCGTACTACTACCCTTTGTCGTAACACCCATATTTTTTTTTAGTTCATTCAACAAACTGCCTCTCCCAGGCTACATATGCGTCTATTTCTTTCTGGAAATTGTTGAACACCCAGAGCATAATGCTAAAGTCATCAATGAAGCCACTCACAGGCACAAAATCAGGTATTAAGTCCATTGGATTAACAAAATAGACCAGGGCAGCGGCCAAAATGATCATACTTTTCCAAGGTATAGCGCGATAAGTTCCGTTGAGATATGCCTTCATCATCCTCATTATAATCTTAACTTTATTGACCAGTTTGTCAGTTTTAAGACCTTCTTTACCTACCCTGGCAATCTTCTCTCCGGCTGCAAGGATGAGTCGCTTAAGCCGATCATTACTCTTCAAAATGGCGGTGGCTTTTTCCTTTGCTCTTTTGAAGAAACGGTTGTTTATATTTTCACTTTTCATAAGGTTCTTGCTTAGTGTGTTTGCATATAAAACACTGAAAACGAATCAATTAATTCCATCGTCAACTTTTCACCTGCTATCTCGCAGGGAGAATAGGTGCTTCTAAATGTGTGTTCTGACCTAAAAGGATTGCCTTATTTCATTCTTGACTTCTAGAAGGGCGAGTGCTACCGGATCTACTTCCTTTTGCATCATCCCTTCAAAAATCTGGCGGGCCAGATCAATGCTTGTGGCCTCTGCCGAAAGTCCGGCAGCAGCATTATTGATAGTAACTATGAGGTCTTCTTTGGCATTCTGAACCAACTCCCAAACTTCGCTACTCATGTAGACTTGTTGAGAGACATTGTGGTTGTATTCTTCTCTGATCTCTCTCAGTAACAACTGCTGAAATTCGGGCGCTGAGTATTTGGCATCATTGAGCCTGACAATCAAATTGTTAGGCGAAATCCTTTCCAGGAATAGGCAAATGCGTTCGTACGCTTGCAATCTTATTGGTAAGACGGTATTGACATTCTTGCCGTGTACTTCGAACTTAATTTTGTCAAGTTCCTTATTTAAAAAGGACTTAACGGTAAGGTACATGGCATATAATACCAAACCGGCAGGAATAAGTAGTTTACCAAATTCAATAAGGATTTCCATATTTGATCAGAAGCAGGTTATTGGGTTTTAAGAATTTATTTGAACAACGCTTTGTTTTCTATTTGAATATTTCAAAGCTTATAAAAATACGTGAATTTCGCTAAAGTATGATGGAACTTGAACCACCGGTTAAAATCTCGCCTAAAGCGGCCGAAGAAATCCAGAAGATTATGGCTAACAAAAGCATACCGGATGAATATGGCCTAAGGATTGGAGTGAAAGGCGCAGGGTGCGCTGGGGTTTCTTACATACTGGGCTTCGATAAAAAGAAGGACCACGACCTTGCTTACCGAGTAGATGATATAGACGTTTATATAGAGAAAAAACACACCATGTTCTTGATCGGCCTACAGGTTGATTTCTATGAGGGGTCGGATGCTCGTGGGTTTACGTTTGTCAACCCGGAAGCTGAAAAAGCTGAGCAAAGCAATGCATAATTGAAGCCAGTCTAAGCCATCTATGGTTAGAATCTTCTTAGCCCCATTCTATTTATAAAAGACCTCACTAAATCTGAGCGATATACATTATTTCTGACTAATTTGTTCAAGAATAATTCAGTTAAAATAATGGGTCAGACTAAGAAAATAGCGCTAGTAGCACATGATAACAAAAAGGCGGAAATGTTGGATTGGGTAAAAATCAATAGGAACCGACTTGAGCAACATAAAATATTCTGCACAGGCACTACCGGCACGTTAGTAGAAAAAGAACTCAGCAATCCCGTTCAAAAATTAATGAGTGGGCCGTTGGGCGGTGACCAACAGATTGGGGCTATGATTGCCGAGGGCAAAGTCGACTTTATCATTTTTTTCTGGGATCCTTTAGAACCACTTCCCCACGATCCGGATATCAAAGCACTGTTACGGATCGCCGTCGTTTGGAATATCCCGGTGGCCTGCAATCAAGCCACGGCAGATTATATCATTAATTCGCCTTTGCTGGACAGTGATTACGAGCGGCACATTCCGGATTATGAAGGATACACAAAACGACCAATCGATATAGAATCATGAAGGTCTTAATTGCTCCCGATAAGTTCAAAGGCTCACTTACCGCTTTGGAGGTATGTGAAGCTATCGATAAAGGGATCAAGTCAACTATGAAAGAACATCATACCTCCCTTTTCCCGCTGGCGGATGGAGGTGAGGGTACTGCGGACATACTCACGTTTCATACTCATGGTAGGACAGAAAACATTTTTGTGAGAGACCCATTATTTAGGCCAGTGCAAGCCAGTTATGGCATTTCTCCTGACGGTTTAACGGCATTCATGGAGATGGCTCAGGCTTCGGGACTGCAATTGCTAGATAAGGAAGATCGCAATTGTATGATCACTTCTACCTTCGGCACTGGTGAAATGATCCGGGCGGCAGCACTGCAAGGTGTCAAAAGAATTGTGCTAGGCATTGGTGGAAGTGCTACCAATGATGCGGGCATGGGTATGGCTGAAGCATTGGGCTATGCCTTTCTGGATAAGCATGGCAAAAAGCTCAAACCAACCGGAGAGAACCTGTTTCGAATTGATAAAATAGAAAGGGAATCTGTTCCTTTTGATATTGAAGATATTCAGGTGGCAGTGGCCTGTGATGTTAATAACCCATTGTATGGGGAGCAGGGTGCGGCTTTCGTTTATGCGCCGCAGAAAGGGGCTAATGCCGAAGAAGTCAAATTACTCGATCATGGCTTGCAAAACTTTGCCGAAGCGGTGGAGCGTGACCTCAACAAGCAAGTAGCTGATGTACCTGGGGCGGGTGCTGCTGGCGGGCTGGGTGCCGGCGCGCTAATCTTCCTCAATGCCGTTCTCAAAAGTGGTGTAGAATTGGTATTCTATTATACTGATTTTGAAAATCAACTTAAGCAGACTGATCTTGTTCTCACCGGAGAAGGTAAAATAGATGATCAAACCATTCATGGCAAACTGATCAAAGGCATTTGTGACCTCGCCAAAAAACATGAAAAGCCAGTGATCGCGTTTTGCGGCAAATCTGACTTGTCAGAGGATTCTTATCGAGCTATTGGTTTAAAGGAAGTACATGCCTTAATGAACCTAGAGATCACAGAGGAACAAGCGATTGAAAATGCTTCTGATTATTTGACAACATTGGCTCAAAGGGTTTTCACACCTCAGAATCCATAACTCAACCCTACTCCACCAAACATATTGAACGGTAAGCCAGGATAAAAATAGCGTGGTGCGTTGCCACCGAAGCTAGAGGCATTGACCAGAATTTGCGAAGCATAAGTCTCATCAAATAGATTGTTAATCCCCAAATTGATATCAACACTGAGTCTATTGAAAAACTGGTGTCGGTATCCCGTTTGTAGGTTCACTACGTGGTATGCATCTGAAAAAATGGAATTGTCATCTCTCATTGGAAATGCATCTACAAATTGATAGTTGATATTCCCATAAAAACCGGAATGCATTTCAAAGTCGAAGCCTGAGTTGATGGTGGTAGGTGGTGTACCGGTGAGTTGGTTTCCAGAAAAGTCCTGTTCTCCGTCAATGAACTCGATAAAATTGTAATCAGCGTAGGTGAAATTGGCAAAGCCGGTCAGGCTCTTAAAAATGGTACTCTTTGAAGCAATGAAGTTGTAATTCAGGGCTGCTTCTAATCCATTATGTTCCGTTTTACCTGCATTGATACCCACAAACTGATCTTCCGCCGTTCTTCGGGCTACCAATAGGTTTCTAATCTGCATAGAATATACAGAGACATCGACGGAAAGCCGACTGTTGAAAATAAGCCCTTTGTACCCAATCTCATAATTGTAGCCCGTTTCCGGTTGGATATCAGGGTTGATCAAGCCCTCAGGAGTCAGTGTTTCGCTCAACTCAGGTGGCGAGAAACCATGACTTACCGTAGCATACAAATTGTCCTTATCGGTCAATTGATAGGCCAAAGCTACCCGAGGGGAGAAAGTCAGATCAAATGAATAAGTGCCTGACTGATCAATGCTATCTGCTACAAAAAGGTCTGTCAACCTATATTGTGTTCTGTTGATATTGACACCAAATGTGACCTTTGTTCTTTCGCTGATGCTGGCGTTAACCTGACCAAAGATGTTGTAGTAGTCCCTTACCTCCCGGTTATCACTCAGATTAGCTCCGGGATTGCGGTCATCATTCTCAAAAGTTTGCCAGTCGTACCATTCTTTGAAGTACTCAAAACCCAATTCTACCCTATCTACTATTCCATCCTGCAATGGCGTATAACTTATCCTATTGCGCGTACCGATAGCATTCGTATTCTCAAGAAGGATATCGAAAGGTCGTAGCTCATCGGCATTTCTGAAGTTGCTGAAGACGCTGGCGTTTAACCGGAAAGCTTTACTGATTTCATGGTCAATGGTAGCCCCTAAGAGCCCTCGGTTGTAGTTCTCAAAGCCTCTTGTTTGCTGCCATGTAAACGCTGCGGCACGTGGGTTTTCAGCAAAGGTCGCGCTATCGATCGCGCTAGGGATAAATGCTTTCAGGTCTATCACATTCACTAAAAAGCTGACCGACGTCTGAGGAGAACTATACAATCGCCCGATAGCAGAAATGGATGACCTGTCGTACTCGTTATTATTCCGATAACCGTTACTAGTGACAGAATTATAGACTACACTCAAATTGGCTTTTTCTGAACCCGACCTAAATCCGGTGGCCTGCCGGTACAAACCATAATAACCTGCTGTACTTCTATGAAATACCTCTTTTTGTCCGAAAGGGGCTTTAGAACTTTCTAACACCACCGTTCCACCCAAACCGGCTCCATATATGCTGGAAGAAGGTCCTTTAATGACCTCCACCCTGTCCACCAGGCTTAAGTCTATGTCTTCTATGGTTGTTTCGCCCTCTCCGGTGGTGAGCGGGATATTGTCAAAATATGCACGAATTCTATTGGTACTGAAAAGCGATCTTGAGCCTATGCCACGAATGGTGAGCCTGTTAGTATTGTAGGCACCGGAGTGCATGTAAACACCGGGTATTCTATTGATAGCAGGTGCGATGATCACACCATCTCCCCGATCAAGTTCTCGCTTGGTAATCAAGCCCACCGAGGCAGGTACTTCGTAAAGGTTTTTGTTCTCGCCTAGGGCAGTAACCACGATTTCATGCAGTTCCAGGTTCGTAGGCAGCATGGCGACTGAAAGATCGTCAGAGAAGTTCTTGCGATTAATCTTGAGATCGTGATATCCTATAAATGAGAACGTTAGAGTGTCAGCATTTCCTATATCCTGGATTAGAAATGAACCGTATTTGTCGGTAATGAAAATCTGGTCTCCGGCCTGAATGTTTACACCCGCCAGGGGTAAGCTGTTGATTCCGTCGATAACTTTACCTCGTAATAATTCCTGGCCATAGGCAGAAAGCAAAGTTATAATAGTGAGACAGCAGCTAAGAACAATTCTCTTCATCATAGTCGATAATCGCGCCAAATATACACAAGGCTTGGACAAAGCGTTTGTCAACAAAAATCAATTTGACCTGTTTTTTATAACATCAATTGAGTTGATATGCGTCAATTAATAATCATTTGCCTGGCTGTGTGTACAATATCCATGATGCCACTTCAATCTACCGATCACTTACAATCATACCGATGGAAGAACAGGTTGATGCTGGTTTTCTCTCCGAGTGATGAAAATCCTCTTTTCAAAACACAGATGGAAGAGGTAACGATGCATAAACCGGGTATGAAGGAACGCGATATGGTAGTTTTCGAATTACTAGCCTCTTCAGGCAAAAGTTCTGACCAGTCAGCAGTAAGCGCAAAGATGGTGGCTGATCTAAGATCTCATTATGGAGTTGGTCAGAATGACTTTAAGGTAATTCTAATCGGTAAAGACGGCGGTGAAAAATTGAGAAAAGCTGAAGTGCTATACGTGGATGAGTTGTATCCGTTCATTGACGCCATGCCGATGAGACGGCAAGAGATGAAGAAAAAGTCCAACCAACATTAGCCATCCATATTTTTAGTATTTTTCCATAATGGACGAAGCTATTCTTGACCTATTAAAAATACTCAAAGCCGAGGCCTTGGCGCTTGAACCTTCTGAAAAGGAAAGAGAAGAGGCCAGAACAAAAGTGGTGGCTTATACCGAACGGTTTCTCAACCAAATCGATGAGTTGAAAGCTTACCAAACTACAGACTATAAGTCAAAAGGTTTGCTTGAACATCCAATCTCCAATACACCAGCCCCGATAGAATCTCTTTTATCACTACTAGAGAATTTTGTGGACACGCCAGGAATCAATTCTGCCTCTGGTGGGCATCTGGGCTACATTCCTGGAGGCGGGCTTTACTATTCTGCTTTGGGTGACTACCTGGCCGCTGTTTTCAACCGGTATGCAGGTGTGAACTTCTCGGCCCCGGGCGCTGTACAAATGGAGAAAGTAGTGCTACAATGGATGGCATCTTTGATTGATTTTCCGTCTTCCTTCGGTGGCAACCTCACTTCCGGCACAAGCATAGCCAGCCTCATAGCATTCGTAACAGCCCGTGAAGCCAAATCGCTTACCTCCAAGGACTACCATCGCAGTGTGGTGTACCTTTCTGATTTGGCCCACCATAGTCAGGAAAAAGCCTTGAAGATCGCAGGCCTGGGGGATGCTGTAAAGCGGCATATTCCTATTGATGACCATTTCAGAATGATACCCGAGGCTTTAGAGGACGCCGTAAAAAAAGACCTTGAAGTTGGACTTAAGCCATGGCTGGTAGTGGCAACTATAGGCACGACTGATACAGGTTCTATCGATCCTCTGGAAGAACTGGCTGCAATTTCTGCCCAATATGATCTGTGGTACCATGTAGATGCTGCTTACGGAGGCTTTTTCATTCTAACCGAAACAGGAAGAAATCTCATGAAAGGTATTGAAAAGGCTGATTCGGTGGTTTTAGATCCTCATAAAGGGCTTTCGGTACCCTTTGGATTAGGTGCAGTTTTGGTAAGGGATCAAGCGGAAATGGTGAGGGCGCATCAATTTGAAGCGAACTACATGCAGGATGCAAAAGTAGTAGCTGATGTATCTCCGGCAGAGGTTTCACCCGAGTTATCAAAGCACTTCAGGGCTTTGCGATTATGGTTACCGTTAATGGTTCACGGGGTAGAACCTTTCAGGCAGAACCTTGAGGAGAAGCTTTTGCTGGCGCAATACTTTCAAGCCAAGATTAAAAGTATTCCTCATTTTGAAGTAGGGCCTGACCCAGACCTTTCCATCACAATATTTAGATATGTTCCTGATGCTGGCGATGCTAATGAATTCAACCAGCGGTTGGTCAAGGCCATTCACGAGGATGGTCGGGTCTTCTTATCCAGTACAGTATTAGATGGCAAGTTCACGCTCCGTATGGCTATTGTTTCGTTTAGAACACACCTAGAAACCATTGATTTGGCACTTGAGGTCATCCAGCAGTGTGTTCAAAAACTACTGAGTGAAGAGCGTCTAATAGAAAATGAATAGTCCAAGTATCAATGCCACCTTTGTTGTAAAATCACTTGGGCATTTTAGATTAAAGGTTGAATTTCACTGGCATACTCAAAATGTAATAGAACAATCACTATGAAGAAAAACATAATCATTTATCTGCTAGGTTTGATCTTTCCTATGGTGGTAATGGGGCAAGAGTTGCCTGATGATTTCTTGAGTAGTGAATTTCATCAAGGTAGAAGAGAGGCACTCAGAGACAAATTACCTGCTAATAGCGTGGCCGTATTCTTCGCCAACCCTATAAGAAATAGGTCTAACGATGTAGACTATATATACCATCAAGATCCGGATTTCTACTACTTAACCGGCTATAAGGAGCCACATTCCGTATTGCTGATTTTCAAAGAAAAGCAACAGGGTCCAAATGGTGAATACGACGAAATCATCTTCGTACAGCCAAAAAATCCAAGACAAGAAATGTGGACAGGTAGAAGGTTAGGAGATGCGGGTGTAAAAGAAAGATTGGCCATTCAAAATGCATTTAGAAATACCGAATTTGCTGCTTACGATCTTGACTTCACTCAATTTGACAAGGTGCTTTTCTATGATTTCTATAACGATGTAAGAGACACGCGAAACCGGTCAGACTTATTCGATCTGATGAAGCAGTTCAAGCAAAAGGTTAATTACCCCACTGAGGCATCACTGACTGTCAATGTTGAACCTAAAAAGCAAAATATTGACTTGCGTAGCTTAAACGGCATCATGGCCGATTTAAGGGGCATCAAAACACCAGAAGAACTAGCGCTACTGCGCAAGGCAGTCGACATTTCTACCATTGGTCAGGTAGAAGTAATGAAAGCCATGCAGCCCGGTATGTCCGAAACGGAAATACAGGGTATTCATGAGTTTGTCTTTAAAAAGTATGGCTCAGAGTATGAGGGCTATCCTTCTATCGTCGGGGCTGGCCATAATGGCTGTATTCTGCATTATATTGAGAATAATAAACCGGAAGTAAGCAGTGAGGAACTGGTATTGATGGACTTGGGAGCAGAATATCATGGTTATACTGCAGACGTGACCCGCACTATACCAACTAAAGGTAAGTTTTCTGAAGAACAAAAAATCATATACGACTTGGTCTATGAGGCTCAAGAAGCGGCTATTCAGGCTTGCAAGCCGGGTGTGACATTTCAAGAATTAGACAAAATAGCAAGAGATATCATTAACAAAGGACTCACTGATTTGGGCATCATCAGCACACCTACAGACCGACATTTATATTATCCTCACGGACTGTCCCATCATATCGGGCTGGATGTCCATGATAAAGGAAAATACAATAGGTTGGAAGAGAATATGGTCATTACGATAGAACCTGGCATATACATCCCTAGAGAAAGCGATTGCGATGAGAAGTGGTGGAATATCGCCGTTAGAATTGAGGATGATATTCTGATAACCAAAGATGGTTTTGAACTGCTTTCTGATCTGGCTCCGAGAAAGAGTGACGAGATAGAAAAACTGATGAAGGAGGAAAGCCCTCTTTCTAAGTTTATACTGCCAACATTAGAAGATTGAGTTAGTTTTTACTGACTTCTTCAAAGAGCAGGCGCGTATCAGGGTCAATTATAACTTTGGCGGGCGCCTGTTTCATCTTCAAGGTTAGGCTCTTCATTTTCTCTGTCATTCTAATGGTCTGTCGTTGTGATTTACCCTTAGTATCAATTATCTCCAAATCAACAGGGAATTGGAAAGCACCTTCTTTTTGAACTTGGACTAGGCTAATGTTTATTTCGTCCTTTTGCTCATTGTACTTCCAGTTCAGTTCAAGTTTAGGGTGACCAGCTTTAAAAATCCATTGCTCAAAGAACCAATCCAATTGCTTACTAGAAACTGATTCCATCACCTGCCGAAGATCAGCTGTAAGCGCATTGCCATTCCGGAACGTTTCATAGTATTTCCTGATGCCTTGCATAAAAACATCTTGACCCAATTCTACACTGAGCATATGCAGCACCCAACCACCTTTTTGATATGAGTTGGCATTAAGCAATTGGTTGTAATCTCGGATTTCCTTATTGACAATGGGCACTTGTTCTCGTCGATGAAAGTCGATCACTTCTTGCCTGTCTTCAATGAGTAGCTCATCCATTTTATCCTTTCCGTATACAAACCCCATATACCAACTGGCGAAGTAGGTGGCGAAGCCTTCGCTTAGCCAGATGTGGTGCCAGTCTTTTTCCGAAGCAGAATTGCCAAACCACTGATGAGCTACTTCATGGGCGATTAGCGCTTCGATAGTCCTGTTTCCTGTCACTGAGTTTTCATAGTAGAAAATATTACTGGCATTTTCCATACCGCCATAGCGGGTTTTGGACTGTACGTTAGCCAGCTTATCATAAGAATAGGGGCCGATATGTTGGTGAAAAAGAGCAAGGGATTTGGTAGCCATGGCATAGTCATAGAAGCCTGCTTCTCTATTCTGAGGATATACCCAGCTTTCTACCGGGATACCTTCATATTCAGTCACATGTTGGATAGCAAATCTGGCGGCACCTATTACCATGACCTTGGTAGGGATGTCAACATCTTCGTACCAGTGGGTGCGCTTCATACCGCCAACCAAGCTGCTTTCTTCTCGTTTTATGCCGTTAGCAATGACCTTATAATGTTCTGGTGCAGTTACCACAAAATCCACACTGGCCTTATCATAAGGATGGTCAATACTGGGCAGCCAGTTCCGGGCACGGTTGGGCCAGTTATCTCCAAAGAATGTGCGATCACCATACTTGTTTTTGGCTATAATCAGGCCGTCAGCAGGGATGCCTTCATAGGTGATAGTTACTTCAAATAGATCATTTTCTTTGACAGATGCAGGTAATTCAATGTTTAGTTTATCCTCGCTATGCGTGAAGTTAACTTCTACGTTGCCCAATTTTACCGCCTTAACCGTCATTCCATGTCCTCCTTTCGGACTGATCAAATCCAATTTGAATGATGCAACTTGATGCACCATTTCAATATCGATTGAAGCCTGGCCTTTTATTGAATTTGAATCGTCGCTTAGGGTGAGGTCGAATGTATAATGCTGGATATCAATGGCAGGTTGGCGCTCATAATAGTCCTGGCCTGATGCCTCTGAGATAGCTGTCAGGCAAAAAACTAAGGCACTTAGTAGTTTAGGTATACTCATTATCTTCATACAGCTAAACATATACTTACTTTTTAGAAAACAAATTCGAATTAATATCAGTTGGTACAAAAAATTATGGGTGGTATTGTTTCGAGCAAAAGTTAAGATGGCATGCCGCATAAAAAGAAGAATAATTCGAGCTCATATTGTTTTGTAATCCTTTTGTATGGTTTCTTTGAAGAAGTGATTTCAAGGTAGGTCACGTTTTGCTGCTACATTCATTTCTTCTCAATTTTTTTTGCCATGACGTTCAAAGAAGAGCTTTTTGAAAATTTAAAAACACTCTATAAGGAAACAACTGGGCACAAGATTCAGCTTGTGAAAAACCATGATGTTGACCAATATGTATATCGATATGGAGAAATCCCAAAGGGGATCTATTATATCAGTAGTGGTTCCGTTAAAGTGGCCCGACAAGGTACCAATGGCCGGGAGGTGATTCTAAGAGTTGCACAATCCCATGATTTCATTGGGTATCTGTCGCTTTTGCAGGGCTGGTCTTATAAGACATCGGCAATATGCCTTGAGAAAAGTGAAATATATTTCATTGCCAAAACGATTTTCTTGAAATCAATAGAAGCTGATCCTCAATTTGGCTATAAAGTTATAGAAATGCTGTGTGATCGGGTGTATAAATCAGATAATGCCATCACGGGATTAGCTACCAAAAGTGTCAGGGAAAGGCTCTGTATGACGCTATTGACACTGGATCGAACTACTCCTTCTTTTGATGAGATAGGTGTAGTTAAGTTCAAGAGAAAGGATATCGCTGCGATGATCGGCACCATACCTGAGACGATCAGCAGACAGCTAAACGAACTTGAAAAGGCAGGGTTGATAATCAACCATGAGAAACATATAGAAATTATCAATAGGGAAGAATTAACGAAAATCGGTAAGCTGGGAGATTGATATGGGAATATTTTTTAAAAATTGGCTATTCAGCTTGACTTTAGTCAAGGCCATTTTCATCAATTTTCGCATTCTTTGAATGTCGACAGGGATATAGCCTTACGGTTGTTAGTATATGAAAGAAAAACTTCTACAGTTCGAAAACGAAGCCGGATTTAGGGCACTATTCGACCATGCTACTGTGGGAATTATTGTTGTTGATCAGGATGGCTATATCGTTCTGGCTAACCCTATTACTCAACGCTTATTTGGATATGAGAATCACGAGCTTGAAGGTCAGAAGGTAGAGGTTCTGATTCCCCAGAAATTTCGGGATGGGCATGTCGGTTTTAGAACCCATTATAACCGTAATCCCAGACCTCGTGAGATGGGATCCGGCCAGGATTTATATGCAGCAAAAAAGGATGGTACAATCTTCCCAGTTGAAATCAGCCTTAGTTCTTATGAAATAGTAGATGACCGGGTGATGGTAGCTTTCATCACCGACATCACACAACAGAAAAATTATACACAACGACTACAGAAGCAAGTCGACGAAAGGACTGAACAACTGGAATCAGCGCTGAAAAATGAAAAAGCGCTAAGTGAACTAAAATCCAAGTTCATTTCCATTGCTTCTCATGAATTCAGAACCCCTCTTAGTACCATCTTATCATCAGCTAGCCTGATCGATAAATATATTGATAAGGGTGATATTGAAGCTCAAAAAAAGCATATCGGGCGTATCAGAAGCTCGGTCAAGAATTTAAATGGTATTCTTACCGATTTCTTGTCGTTGGAAAAGCTGGAAGAAGGCATGGTTGTCAACAATCCGGCTCCTCTTCTATTAGGTAACTTTCTAAATGAGATCATAGAAGAATTAGAGGGGACGCTTAAAACAGGTCAGACCATTCTAGTAAGTAAAGATATAGACACAGATGAAGTATGTATGGATCGAAACTTATTACGAGCCGTACTCACGAACCTGATTTCTAATGCCAGCAAATATTCTGCTCAGGAAAAGAAGATTGAGCTTATTATCAAACAATCGGAGACACTTGAAATTGTGGTTAAAGATTATGGTATTGGCATACCTGAAAATGATCAAAAGAATATTTTCAGCCGTTTTTTCAGGGCATCTAATGTGTCAGGCATAAAAGGCACAGGTCTGGGGTTAAATATCATCAAAAGATATGTGGAAATAATGGACGGTGTCATATCCTTCGAAAGCCACTATAACGAAGGTTCTACATTCTTTGTGCGCGTTCCCTGTCAGGGATAATCAAATCTCATAGCTAAAACTGATCATAGTCAATTAGTGGTTTAATAAAAAAGGCCATATTCGGGTATGATTGTAATCCTGGTAAGCGATATTGATCTAGCAGAGAATATAAGAGAGCTTTTGACGTTTTCGGGAGTTAAGCATGTTGTGCTCATCGATTCTTATGAGAAATTAAGTCCAATCCCTTCCGGGGATATAGATCTGATCGTTTACTCAGACCCTGATGATATCGGCCTGCATAATTTGACCTGGCTGGTTACTGAAAATAAAATCCCCATCATCGTTCTGACTAGTAGTTCTATCAAATACAACTTGAACGGTCAATCTATCATACTTGAACTTCCTTTTGACGCAGAAGAACTGATAGCACACTCTGACCAACTCATAACTGCCCGTCAGACTGTTTGAAGCCAATGTGAAAGACTCTTGGACTTTATGATCTGGTGATCATATAAGGTTCATTCTATCCATTCAGTTGTGGCACTTACTGAAATAAAGCCAGAATCATTCCGACAAATTCTAATATACCCTAATGACGCTTAGTGTACTAAAACATGATTTATGTCAGGTAGGCTGTGTAACATAAGTTGCAGACTTAAAGGCAGTTGTACTCGAAATTTGATGATCGTTAAATCAAAATGAAATCAACATGAGAGTAGAACAAATTTATACTGGGTGTCTGGCTGAAGCAGCTTATTACATAGAATCAAATGGTGAAGCCGCTATTGTAGACCCTCTCAGGGAAGTAAGCCCATATATCCAAAAAGCGACCGAAAATGGTACTCAAATCAAGTACGTTTTAGAGACACACTTTCATGCGGATTTCGTTTCTGGTCACATAGATTTATCTCAGCAGACAGGGGCAAAAATCGTTTATGGCCCTACCGCCCAGCCCAATTTTGAAGCACACGTAGCCAAGGATGGTGAGGAATTGAAATTGGGAGATGTGACGATCAAAGTAATTCATACGCCAGGACACACAATGGAATCTTCTACCTTCCTATTGATCGATGAAGAGGGGAAAGAGCATGCTCTTTTCACTGGAGATACTTTATTTATTGGAGATGTCGGCCGTCCAGACTTAGCCGTGAAGACTGATTTGACTCGAGAGGATTTAGCCGGCCATCTTTATGACTCATTGAGAAACAAGATAATGCCTTTACCTGATTCGGTGATTGTATATCCAGGTCACGGAGCAGGTTCTGCCTGTGGCAAGAATATGAGCAAAGAAACTACAGATACGCTAGGCCATCAGAAGTTGTCCAACTACGCGTTGAGACAAGATATGAGCAAAGAAGAGTTTATCAAAGAAGTGACTGTAGGGCTAGTAGAACCTCCACAGTATTTTCCGAAGAATGCGGTCATGAACAAGATGGGGTATGAAAGCATCGACGAGGTGCTTGAGAGAGGTGTAGTAGCACTTGACGCCAAACAATTCAAAGATATAGTGGAGAGAAATGACGCGCTGATACTTGACACCCGGCCATCCGATCAGTTCTTAAAATGCCATATCCCTGGTGCCATCTGGATTGGCATTGATGACAATTTTGCACCATGGGTGGGAGCACTGATTACAGACCTAGAACAAAACATTGTCTTTCTAGCTAATGAAGGAAGGGAGGAAGAAGTAGTCACCAGGCTCGCACGTGTGGGATATGACAATGCCTTAGGCTATTTGAACGGCGGAATGGAAGCGTGGCAAATGGCAAGCTTTGAAACGGGAAGTATTGAGTCGATTGGCCCACATGACTTTGTCGGCATGTATGATACTGAAATGCTGAATGTCCTTGACGTTCGGAAGACAAGCGAATATGAATCTCAACACATCGAAGGCGCTTTGAATTTCCCACTTGACTTCATCAACAGAAACACCGATAAACTTGGAAAGGCAAACCAATATTATGTCCACTGCCAAGGCGGATATAGATCGGTCATCGCGGCCTCTATATTGAAATCAAGGGGTTTTGATCAGATTGTCAATATTGAAGGCGGCCTCAATGAAATAAAAAAGTCATGTGTGAAAGTGACTCAATACAAAGAGCCTACTACAATGCTTTAACTGTAGCTTTTATGTTAGTTATTAAGCCCGGAACCCAACCGTTTCGGGCTTTTTTAATGACCGGATCAATAGGCATTAGATAGAAGATATTCTTATGTTTCCTCCTTGCCCTTCTTCCTTTTTTTGGCTTGGTATGAGGCTCGTTGTTCATTTACCAGACTATTGAGAGAGTAGGTGGAATATTCATTTTTCTTCGCTCGGAGCAGCTTGTAAAGCTCATTTTTAGCCTGAATCTCAATCCATAACATAGGGCTGTGGTTAAATAGCCTGCTAAAGATCAATGCTAAATCATAATTAATGGTACGCTCGCCTGAGATTAGCTTGCTGAGGTTAGAAGGTTTCAAACCAAGGTATTCTGCAAATAACTTCTGTTGGATATTTAGCTTTTTCAATATCTCCCTCAAAAAGTCTCCCGCCTTCTTTTCCTCTTTAATATCAGAGGCTAGATAATCCTCCATTTCATATTTGATGGTCAGCAGATCAATCTTTCTTTTCTGATCTTCAGTTCTACTCCCTGCCTTCTTTAATAAAATAGCCTGAAATTCATCAAATCCAGCAGTGCCTACATCCATTGACTGAGTGAGCATACTTTCTTCCGGTTCTTCTGTTCCTTTTTTCATGCCTGACTATTTTTCGTTCTGTTTAGGTATTTCTCGATTAACTTTTCTCCAGTTTCCCAATCGGTAAACATGCGTTGGCCTAAAGCTAGCTCTGCCCCATATTGCTGCTGATACCATTGTATCAATTTGGTTTTGGCCACAAAGGTCAAGAAGCCTTTATAAGCCCCACTAATTTTGAAACTTTCTTTACAACCAAAAGCGATTAAACAGCCGGCCACATAATCATAACGTTTGTCTCTGCCTACGTTGGGGGGAGCCAATTCGAGTGCTTCCATGATTAACATATCATACTCTATTTTCAGGCACAATGCCCCCTCGGTTTGATTAGGAGAGTTTACAGTACTTAGTAAATAGGTTTGTCCATTCTCTAATGTTGATAGCTTCTTCCAGTTAAAGTCCCAACCATCTTTTTTGAGTGGAATAAGCTTCTTGTCCATTGATCGTATCACAGATTTTACGAGTTGGTTATTGAGCCGATCCAAGATGTAAATCATGTTTCAAATTTACTAAAAATTATCTGATTTGTATAATATTATATCATAAATAAGTCCATATCCGATAACTTAGAAACTATGTAGCTCTATTAACCCAACGGAATGAGGTCTATTTCTGAATAATATTCACCAACGACGTTTGGGAGTAGGGTGAGTAACCAATATTATGTCCACTGCCAAGGAGGATATAGATCGGTCATCGCCACTTCCATACTGAAATCAAGAGGTTTTGATCAGATTGTCAATTTCGAGGTAAAGCCATACTACCATTGTACGGTTCAATCTCTTCTCCATTTTTATAAGGTGAATAAAAAAGTAGTACTCCTTTTTTGCACCTGATCATCCACCAGATGTCACTCACCTTAATTGGTCAGGTGTGTTAAAACAATCAAATATTAAGTCAAATATTAAGTCAAATATTATCGGATTTTCCCTGTAAATGGCCAATGATGGTAAGATTAAGGATGAACAAATGAAATTATTGGAACCACTTAAGGCAACTATCTAAGGATCGTAATAAGCTGATGAGAACTCTAAACATTGTATTAACCATGCCTTTACTCCTGTTTTTCATTGGATGTCAATACATAGAGTCCAATGAAAAAACCGCTCTTCTAAATGAACAGGGCTTATCAGGAACATACAATCAAATCAAAAGCTTAGAAGGGGAATGGGAAGGGTATTTTGAATGGACCGGCGCAATGAAAGGTACTGGATACGTGAAAGCCAGGTATACACTCAATGGACAAGAATCAGCCGTAATTGAAAACCTGTTGGATGAGAAAGGTAATATCACCATGACCAGTGTCTATCATATGGACGGCCTTTCGTCATTGAGAATGACACACTTTTGTATGCATAATCAGCCAAGACTGAAAGCGACCTCTTTCACCAACAACGCTGTAGAATTTGATTTCGTAGACATCACTAATAAGGAAAGTGAAAGAGGCCATGTATATGGCGCCGGTTTGAATTTCTTGTCAAACGACAGTCTGCATATCGTTTTCAAATACCGAAAAGGTGATGAACTCAGCGAAGAACTTGTGGCCCTCAAAAGAACTGAAACGACGGTTGAGGCAAACCCTGAGTAATACCAACCTTGGCCGGTGAAATGTACTTTGAGATTTTCCAGCCGATTAGAAAACCAAATGATACAACCATGTTGAAAGACGTACTAAACACTTCCATTAGGAGTTTGCTTAAAAACAAAGCCTACTCTGTGATCAGCATCTTCTGTTTGCTATTAGGCTTGGCAGCTTGTTTCAATATCTGGTTGTTCGTTGATGATGAGTTAAAGTATGACAAGTTCCACCAAGATCATGAGAACATCTATAGGATAACTGCAGAAATAGTGTCCGCAGGTATTGTCTATGACGAAGCCAGATGTCAATTTCCACTTGCTGAAAAGCTTAAGGCTACTTACCCCGGAGTCAAGAAAACCATCAGATTGTACCAGCCAAGAGTGCCTCTTATCGTTTATGAAGACCATAAGTTCCTCGAAAATCGATTCCTCTTTGCAGACTCCTCATTCTTTGAACTATTTGGCTTTGAGCTTATCAGAGGTGAGGCTAACCGAGTGCTCAAACATCCAAATAGTGTCGTAATCACAGAGTCAATGGCTAAAAAGTATTTTGGAAGTGAAGACCCCATTGGCAAGTTCATCAAATACAATAATGAGCAACCTCTTGAGGTGACCGGATTAGTGCGTGATTTCCATAACTCCCATATAGCGTTTGACTTTCTTGCACCATTGTCCTTGCAGCTAAGCCTATGGCAACAGACACGAGGGATCAGTGGTCCTGAGAATAAGTGGTTTTGGACGGGCGTATGGACCTACGTCCAATTTGAAGAGGGTTCGCAAAAAGCACTAGTGGAGGATCAACTACCTGCCTTCGTCAAAGACAATTTTCCTGAGGCGTGGAAAGACAACAGTACCCTTAAGCTTCAAAGAATAGACAATATACACCTCACCTCGGATTTGATTAGGGAGATACAAGCGAATGGAAGCCTTTCTAATATCAGAATATTTTCCATATTGGCGATTATCCTTTTGTTTATAGCGGGTTTCAATTTTGTCAACTTGATGAACGCCCAAAGTGCAGCCAGAGCTGAAAAAGTGAGTATAAAAAAAGTGCTCGGGGCATCCAATGTCAATATCATAGCTCAAGTCCTTTTTGAAACTTTTACCATATGCTTGGTTGCCGGGGCTCTAGCCATAGTAGTCACTTATTTCACGGTTCCACTCCTTAATCTGTTAGTGGGTAAGTCCATTGATCTCGGTAGCTACTTAACGCCGGAATACATAGGGCTTTTCCTCCTAATAATCTTACTTTTAGCTTTATTGGCCGGTATATACCCAGCCATTCACCTATCTAAATTTGGAGTATATTCCCTTCGCAAAAGTGCTAAGGCAAGTAGGCGGAAAATCGGGATAAAAGAACTCTTGGTTGGTGCACAATTCATGTATTCAGCGGGACTGATCGTGAGCGTAATTACCATTCATCAACAGCAAAAATTTCTAGCCAATAAAGATTTAGGGTTCGACAAAGAGAATGTACTATTGATCAAAGCACAGCAAGAGCAAGATGAAAACTTCGAGGCTTTCAAGAACGAGTTATTACGAATTCCCGATGTACTGAGCGTTTCAGGAGTGTACGATGCTCCGGGCGAAAGCGTTAACTCAATTCGCTTTGTTCCAGAAGGCGGCACTAGATCAGACCCGGTTTTACTACCTATCTCTTCTGTAGGCTACGATTTTCTAGAAACGCTCAATATCGACTTGATTGATGGCAGATTTTTCAGCAAAGACTTTCCCACAGATTATGATGAGGCATTTATTCTAAATGAATCGGCCGTGAAAGAACTTGGATGGCAAGCAGATCCGGTAGGTAAAAAATTAGAGATGTTCGGTGCTGGTTCTGATGAAATAGGAATGAGGGGAAAGATCATTGGTGTGATGAAGGATTACAATCATGAGTCACTGCACAGTTCTATCAAGCCCACCGTATTCATTTTGGCAGGTGGCAACCGGTATTATCTTTTGAAGTTTAGCACCAATGACTATGCGGGTCTTTTAGATAAGGTGAATGCCGTTTGGACCAGTTTTGGCGAGCTTTGGCCTATAGAATATCAGCTATTAGACCAGCGCATGGAATTACTTTATCAAAAGGAAGAAAAGCTAGCTGTACTGATGGATATTGCCCTTGGTTTGGCACTCTTGATAGGTTGTATAGGCATTTTTGGGTTGAGCTCTTACATTATCAAAGGTCGGGTAAAGGAAGTCAGTATCCGGCGAGTACTGGGAGGCCGTACAGATAGCATGGTCTTTTTGCTATCCAAAAAATTCATCATGCTCGTGATCATTTCCAATATCATTGCCTGGCCTATCACCTATATAACCATGAACAATTGGTTAAGCAATTTCGAATTTTCTGTAGAGATAGACTGGCTACTATTCTTATTGGCAGGGGCAATAACCCTTTTCTTGACCTTCGCTATTACCAGCTTTCATTCTATCAGAATAGCCAGACTTAACCCGGTTGAGACGCTTAAAAATGATTAAGAGACCTTAATAGATTTGTTTTTTCCACCCCAGTTCCATAGTAGGAAGTCAACTTTCTAGTAAAGGTGGGTCACGATTAAAAGTATTCTTAGCATCAATAAATAGTCAGGTGATTTGTTCTGTCAGAATAGTTTGATTTGAAAAACACAAGCCATTTATTCTCACCCTTAAGTCGAGTAAATTAAACTCCTACACCTGAGCTATTTTCAAGCCATTGAAAACAGTTATTACACGATTATGCATTAATACCGTTGTCATAAAGTATTATATTGTATGTCGCAATTGGCAAAACAGGTAAAAATGAAAAAGAGCACAGTTATTTTTCTTGCAATGGTTATGATCATTTCTGTAGTAAGTACCGAGGCTGGTGCACAGAAAAACAAAGAGTCCGTCAAGCTTCCGGCGATAAGCGAAGAGATAATGAGTATGCGAGATGCGGATCAGAAAATGAGAATTAAATGGTCTACACTTTACAAAAAACAGAAAAGCGAAACTCCAAAGTTTAAAGAACTCACACAAAAATTGATAGCCTCAGATCGTGCGAACACGGCCCGAATGCGTGAAATTGTACAAGAACATGGATGGCCGACTTATGATCTGGTGGGAAGAAGGGCTAGCAATGGTGCATGGCTAATTGTGCAACATTCTGACCGAAATCCATTATTTCAGGCCAAATGCTTACCTCTTTTGAAAGCTGCTGTTGACAACGGGCAAGCAGACCCAAGCAACTATGCTTATCTGTATGACCGTGTTCAAGTATCTCAAGCAAAAAAGCAACTGTACGCTACACAAAGTAGAAGTAACAACGGATTGATGGAGGGAACATTTTATGCTATAAATGATGAGTCTAACGTCCAAAATCGACGTGAAGAGATGGGTATCGACTATCATGTAGAAGAATATGCCAAATCTATGGGTTTTGAGTATCAGGTACCGTCAGCCGAAGAGGCGAAAAAGCGATCAGAAAAAATAGTAGCGGAATATGAAAAAAATGTGGCTGAAGCGCAACAAGCGATGAAGGCGAAAGACTATAAAGCTGCCGCTGATAAATATCTACTAGTAACGATAGCCGATGGTGCTGTAACTACAGATGATTTGGTACTGGCATCCAAGGCATTGTCACTCTCCAATCATGAACAAATGAAAGAAGCTACTTCCTTTTTAACCAAAGCCATGGCCAGAGGCTGGGATGGATTGGATGAAATAAAAACGCACTCGGATTTTGAAAACCTGCGCAATTCAAATTCACCCAGTTGGCAAGACTTCATAATTACTGCAGAGCAAATGGCGTTGGATAGGTAAGCCGAGGCTGTTTGTTAAAGTGGTAAGAATTTCACCTCCGTCAGCCAACAGATACGGAATGATGTTTGAATAGGCAGTTAAAAAAGGTAGAAAATAACTAGGACGTCAACCTAATACCTCACACTCACAACCTCACTAGCCCTACCCTCAATCTCCTGCTCGTTTTTGCTGGTCACATAATAGAAATAGAGCTGACCTTTTTGCACTTGATCATCCACAAAATGTTGCTCGTCTCCCAATAGCTCAGCTACTAACAAAGGCTCCTGATCAGGCAAATACTTATAAACGCTGAACCCTTTGAGGTCATTCAAAAACACCTTACCCCAAAGAATACGAATGCCTTCACTGGTCTTTTGAGCCTTGACTCCAGCAGGTGGACTTGGTAATGGCAGATAGAAGGCAAATTGAATTGTATCACTGAACTCACTTTGACCACCGAAATAGTTGTAAGACTTGACCGCATAATCATAAGCATAACCTTTTTCGATAAGAGTATCAGTAAAATGATTGGTTTGGGTACTTAGTAAGGAATCATGCAGCACTTTAAACTCTTCATCGAAAGACTTCTTCCGAAAGAGTTTGTAGCCGATGAGGTTGTTATCCACTATACTTTGATCCTCCCAGAAAAGATGGACTTTACCATCCGCTTTTCTACCCCTCAAATTTCTCGGTGAAGCAATAGCCACGGTTATACCTGGCCTGGCCGTCAGTGTATCGGAGAAGGGGCTTAATACATAACTATCGCTGATACTTTTGATAGCATAGTCATAGAAACGATCACCGCGTAGGTTTTGTGTAGAATCAACGAATTGATAAATGCCAATAGAATCTCGAAGTACCGGTTCTGATATCTGGACAAAGCCTTCATCCCTGAACTGCCGATAAACATAATACCCATGAATATTGCGCTGGCGATCTTCCCACTTCAAATGTACTCCTCTATCCATGGTACGTGCGGCTACCTGTGCGGGAGGGTCAGGTACTAGATCACTTTCATACAAAACGAAAGTTGAAGACGAGGTCACACCTATTTCATCGGGGCCATTGACCCTAAGCCGGTAGTAGTAGTTTTCCATGGAAATCGGTAGCACATCCACAAATGCAGAATCACTTGGTGAGACTTCAGTTATTTCTTCAAAACCATCATCAAATGACATACTTCGTAATATCTTGATACTGCGGATGAAAGGCTTGTATTCCATTTGCCATTGGATTTTCACTTGTCTGTTATCCAGGGCAACAGCACTAAAGGTTTCGAGCTTCGGAAAATCATGGGTGGTGAAATTGCTGATCTTAGCCACCTGAGTGAATGCTCCGGGGTTCCCGAAAAAGTCATAAGGGCGTAATTTGTATTCGTAAACTTCGAATTGATTAGCCGTCGTGTCTGTGATGTGAATGAATGTAGAATCGAGATTCTGCCTGAACCCCACCGGAATGTCAATCCTATTGAAACCACCCCTAAGATTATCCTGACGATAAACTTCAACTCCTGTTAGTCCATTCTTGTCAAAGAGGAGCCACTGCATAACCACTTTACCTTCAAAAAGTGTGTGTTTGAAGTACTCTGCATCAGGCAAAATCACTTCTCTAGGTCTAAAATAAGCTCGTTCTACAGTTAAATTAGTAGACACAATCTGCCCACCAGATATCTTTTCGATCTTGTATTGATATGTCTGACCTACGGATACAGTAGTATCTGAAAAAGCCCTGCCCAGCGCTAGATTCTCGATCACTGGACTGAGTATCGGTAGTCGTTCGTTGTTTTGAGGGGCACTGGCGATTTCCCAGATTCGATCTATTTGGCTTTCGATGGGTAGCATCAATAAAGGGTGCTGGTTATGAAAGACCTGAAGCTGTTGTGTATACTCGTTTTTAGTGGCTGGTGCGCTGAACTCTCCTATTACTTCGAATGATCCGGAGCCAGACTTACGACTTAGGCGGTAGGAGAAGTCAGTTGGCACTTCTTCGCCTAATGGCACGAAATAGCCGGTTTGCATCTCATGAAGCTCAACCTCTTGTGCAATTGCCATAAAGGGCAAATAAATAAGAACAAATATGATTAGCTTTTTCATGTCAACTACAATTTAATTTTGTGTATTAAGCATACCCCTATTTCCTTTTTGGTCAGTGTTGTCATCATATCTATTGACTTAAGATCATTTTCAATTTAAAAACAGTCAATTGGTCTTTCTTAAACCGCTCAAGCCGCTAAGGCTCTTCATTTTTGGCTTGACCCAAAAACGAAGCAAAAAGGTCAAGGCTGTGATTAAAAAGCTAAAATTCAATCCGTTCCGCTGAAAATCCATAAACTCGCTTCGCTCAAACAGTATGGATTTCTTAACCGCTACACTCCTTGAATTTCTTAACGCTTTTGAATCAAGGCCAACTACTAACTTAAAATCTCTCTCGCCGCGGTTGGTGTTATCACCAACCGCAATAATTTTTAATTCTTGAACCTTAATCATAACTCATCAATTACAATTAAACTTATCTTTTATTTCCTGGCTCAATGGGTTATTTCCACTACACGAACCCAGTGAAAAACCAGCATCGATATCGCCACCAGCATCGAAATGCATGAAGGCTTTTACCCCAATGGAACCGCATGTGGAGCCACAACCTTCGCAGACCGGCGGAATGATCGGAACTAAAGCGGAAACGGGGAAGCACTGTTCAACTGCTCCTGCAATAGAGATACTCGCACAACCATCTAATGAGAAGTTGCCTGAACCAGTGTTATACATGCCTTCCACCATCAATTCTGCCCCCAGATAACCATAGAGGGAGGTACAGGTAATGGCAATATCGAGCGTGAGGGTCAGTTCAGAGAAGGCCATAACACCAATACCAAATTCCGTTGCGCCGTCATCAAATCCCATCCATAAGCGTGCATCAAAACCAGTGACTATTTCCAGACTGCCACTCACAAACAGGAAGTCAAAACCAGTTTTAGGCAACGTTAATTGTGGAATGGTCTTCATGCCGGTGAAGAAGAACCCGGAGAAGCCGTTTTGGAAAATATCTGGTAGCTGTTTGTTTCTGGCTTCTTGAAGTAGCAGGTATTCAATGCTATTCCCTGCTATCAGGGTATTCATATTACCATAATTACCTATGCCTAGTCCAGCGCTCAACTTGCCGAAGCCCGGGGTGGTAAAGCTTCCTCCGGCAATGAAAAGCCATCCATCCGTATCAGTAAGGAAGTCGGCATGGCCCGTGATATCTACAGAAGCAAAACTCTGCTGGAAGTCTAGGCTACCGGTCAGGCGCGAATTCTCAAAGTCATAAGTGACCTTCATACCGCTAAAGCTGGCCGAGATATTTTTCACATCAAGCCCTTCATTTTCTGCATTGATACTACCATTGATGGTGAAAGTCTTCCTTCTTTTGGAATCCTCAACTCCTTTCATTCCCATCAAATCTGCCTCAAATACAAACTTGTTCCAGTTGCCAGGAATGACCTTGCTACCTCCCGTGACCTCAGCCATCCAATTGCTTCCATCGTCGGAAATGGGTAATGTCTGATGTAATGGATCAACATAGATATAGGTAGAATCAAGATTCTTCACCAGCCGGGTAAATAGCTTCACCTGCTCCTCATGTTTGATATAGCCAATAGCTTCGAACTTATTCTGCTCGATAGTTTGAGCGCCCAACAACTGATTTCCCACATGCATGGTGCTTCCGGGCAAAGTAAAATCTACATCCATGCCTAGGAACTGGGATTGTAACTGACCATTTTCCTTTGTATATCGGAAAGAACCATAGCTTTCACCAAGCAGTGGAATCTCCAGATCTAGTGTAGCGGAAAGTTGCAGCCCACCCGCGAGCATGGTGAATTTGTCAGGCTTGACTTTAATGATATTGTAGAATGTAAGAGCTTGATTCTGATTGCCAATGATCATCTTTTGTTCGCTATTGCTCATGAGCATTACTTCCTGCATGGTAATTTCATCCGACGATAGCATCCCTGGCAAACCTTTCACCGCCGCTGCTGGTTGACCATTCTGACCAATCAAACTCAATACCCAATGAGGCTTATTATCGGCTCCAGCAGCTTGATCTATTCCAAATGAAGTGGTGACATCCTGCTTGAGTTCTACAGGAACCAAGTCACCCAATTTGATCTTGTTGAGGTTAATTCCTCCAAGTTGCAGGTCATTAGGCAATAGCTTAATATTGAGTATCTCAGTGGTAAACAGGCCAAAGTCAATTTTACCTTGCGGGGCTTGAATACCGGTAGAATTTGGATCAAGCGTCCAATCCGGGCAGGTCACCAACCAATCTTCTAATTTGAAAGTGAGCGGCGTACCTCCCAGTATTTGCTCAAAGCCTTCCGAAGTGACAATTATATCACCTACTTCTACTTCCAATTCTTTAGGAATAGAAAGAGGGATGTTTTGTATCTGTAGCGTTGTAGAAAGCACCAGACTGTCCTGATAGACGTAAGAACCATCCTTCTTGGCCACTGCATTAAAGTCCTGAACCTTGAACTCATAATCATTATTATTCTGATCGCTCACGCCAAAAGCCTGCAATGGATAGGCTCCAGCAGTGAGTGTCTTGAACACATTCTTATTTTGCTGATTGTCAAAAAGCCTAAACTGCGATTGATTACTGAACAGGTCGATATAGCTTCTTTTCAGATTGTCCAGAACAGGAGAAACCTGAGTGTTAGTCGTCAGATTAAACTGTGTATTCTGGCCGCTGGAAGAGGTTGATGAAGTTTCTTCATTGAAGGACATGTATTGCTCATTGAAATGAAACGAACTATTCATCAACAATACTTTGCCTATCAGTCCCCCATTGCCCTCCAAGTCAGCCATCATTATCAGTTGATTGCCAGAGTTAGGCACTTGCCTGGCGATAAACTCGGTGTAATTGATAAGGTCGATTTTATGCTCATCCAGTGCGATGGTATTATTCACCGCTTTAGCTACTTGCTTCCCATCCTTTGAAATACTCGTAATAGGGATTTGATAGAAGTCCAATTGTGTTTCGTCTTCTTTAGCCGAGAAGTTTTCATTACTTGGCAGGTCTATGAAAGCACCATCAAGCAAATAGTCAGAACCATTTTGGGTAATGCTTTTGACTGTTACCGGAATGCCCATTAATTCTTTGATCTCGAAGTCTGTAAACTCAGTCAAGTTAAAATTGAGATTACCAGAAAAAGGCATTTGAATGGTTTTTACATCTGCCACCAGTGTAAGCGGATTGTCTTTATTCTCGGCCGTGATAGTATATTCACTAAAAGCTTGAGGGATGTATTTGAGATTGTAATAGCCGCTGGAATCGGTAAAGGCCTCCATATCGTCATCGATGTAGACGCGGGCATTGGCTAATGGGGTAGAATCATTGCCATAGGTGACCATACCGGAAACACTCCATGCTTTAGCCAACTCAACTTGTCCTGCGTACACAGGTTGGCCAGAAGGCTCACTGGTAATGGTAATGAACTCTTTGACTAGATCTTTATCTGCCGGAGGAATCACTTCTATTTGGAATTCCTGGGCGTTGTTGCTGAAGGATAAAGTAACGACTCCATTTTCATCAGTATAGCCATAGATAGCCTCACCAAACGCAACATTTTTGGATAAATCCGGCGGCCCTTGTTGATCAACACCTAGACCACCCTGCGAAGGTTGGCTGGACTGGGTATTAGTCTCAGGCCCCTGATCCAGAAGGTTCGTCACCCTGACCAATGCATTTTTGACCGGAGGATACCAATAAGAAAAGCTATTACCCTGCGCTGGGTCTCCTGCAGGCTGCTTTTCTTCAGTGACCAGCAACGTAATTCTATGCTTGTAAAGGTTTACTTGAAATCCACCCAGGTTCTGAGGGATCTTGGTATTGTTCTCATCAATCGTCACCTCGAAATCGGAAGATGAATAAATGGGATTATCAGGTACTACGCTTAAGGCGACATTTCCGCCAGACGGTGCTTTGATCACAAATACTTCCTTGAGATCTCCTTGTATTCCTAGAATATCCTGCACCTCTTGCGATTGAATGGTCATGGCAGAAGTGAACTCTCCGATGAAAACCTCTGCCTTCACAGGGTTGCCTTGATCATCTTCAATATAACCATAGACGAAACCATCAGGCTCAAGCAGTATATCGTCTACTTCATATTGCTGCCCCCACTTGAGGAAGCCAGCTGAAGGAATAGATTTCACAAACTTGGTATAGCCCGGATGCTCAATGGTCATCACCCTTGCCGGGCCTTCAACCGCAAATTCAGAATTGATCTCCAATTGCAGGCTTTCAAAATTAAACTGTCCATTGGCATCGGATTGCTGATGTAGCTTCACTACGGGCTCGGTACCATCAGTTTGCCAGTTATTGTTGAATTCCCATAGCCTGACTGTCACATCTGAAAGAGAAGCCGTATTGACCATTTCGCTCCAGTTTGGAATCTCTTTGTAGATATCACCATATTGGGACACGTTTAAACCGGACTGCCCAAGCGGACTGGACATCAGGTTTAGGAAAGAACTATTGTAAAGGCCTATCCCATTATTTGCACCACTTGATTGTTGTCGTCTTGGTTGCTGAGCCAATTCCGGTGGAGGTTGCTGTGCTCTTACTTCACCAAAGACTCTAGGCAGTTTAGGAAGCATAGTGATCGTCTGCTCATACTGTTCTATCTCCCATTCTGAGTTGAACACGTGAGAAGCGTTCTCCGTGTATGGCCCCCATGGTGGGTTGGTTTGGGGATAATTTTCCGTCTTGGTCTGGAAATTATACTCACCGATAAATTCGCTGGTGGCCACGGTGATATAGTATTCATCCATAGAATTGGAAGGGTTATGTCTTACCAGCTTATTAAAAATAGCCTCTCCATTGGCATCGGTGGATACTTCCGATACCGAAAGGCCAGACAGGTTTTGCCCTTCTGCCTGCGGCCAGGTCATCGGACTGGTAGTTCTTTTGATTTTTGTAACTACCTCCGGAATGGTCACTCCTACACCACCCAGTTGATCATTGAAGAATGCTCCCGTGCTACCACTTTTGGCGATCACTTTCAACGTGTACGACTTTACATAAGAAACGAGATTACCCACTTCGATGTGTTCCCAGGGCTGGACAACAATGTTCATCTCCGGGCTACAGTAGTAAGGGTTATCCACTACCAGTCGATATACTTTGAAGAAGGTACCCGAAGCAATGGCGCTGTTGATATTTGATGAGATTTCCAGCGGAAATGCCAACGAATCAGTTTGAATAAAGGTGAACTCGAAGTTTCCATTCTGATCTGTAGTCGTTGTGGCAATGGCCTTTGGCGGCTTGCCCCAAGGGTCGGTTACAAATGCACCGGCTACGTCCTGTCCGTAGAGTTTGCCGAAGACAACATAACCTTCAATTAGTTTGACATGTATCCCTGCCGATGTGGGAAATGATTTGGTGGTAGACACATCACTTTGGTTGATAACAGGGCTAAGTGAAAAGTTGTGAAGCTTTTTGAATTGGCCTAATGATGCGTTTTGAAGGTTTACTCCCCCTGACGATGAGGTCGATGTATTGTTATCGTTAGTTTGAACTGGGTTATTGGTCGGTGCAACGGTATTACCACGAGCGATAACATTACTCATTCCACGCCTATTATCATCTTCTTTGAATTTGTACCTCAAAGTGCCTGACACTTTTGTCACCGGGAAGAAGTAATCGTCAAACGGATTATCATCTATCGGAACGATATCAATCCCTCCATCTCCATCGTCCTCTTCATCCTCTTCATCTGGAGTAGTTACATCTGCCACATGGAACCAACATGATTGACTTAGCCCATCATTGGTATAGTTGCCTCGCTCAAACTCATCGGCTACAAAAACCTGGTAGGCATAGGTACGCCCTGGTTCTAGCAAAGGCTGTGCAGGGCCGTATAGAAAGTTGGTGCCCATTACGGTTTCCTCGAAGAATGCAGGTGAAGTGGAGGTGAGCAGAGCATCATAAGGATTTTGTCCTGGAATCAACATTTCTACAATCTTTAGCGTGTACTCCGTATCCATTGGAGCACCCGGAGCTGGCAACCAATTGAAGGGGATGATCTGACCTCGCTGAATATCAACGGTTTCACCACAAGTGGGCAAAATCAACTGGGGTGCTTCGATCAAGTTGACTGGGAATGAGTTGCTGCACACCTCTCTGATATTTTCTAGCTGTGGTCCATCCACCACCACAGGGGTAAGACAGATCTGATAATTGCCCTCTGGCAAGCCATTAAAGAGAATATCATTGCGATTGGTACCGGTTATGGTCAGTTGACCGGGTTCAAAAAGAGAAAGTAGGTCAACGCCACTTAGCAATTGCGGCATGTTCTTTTCCAATGAAAAGCTCTCCAAAGATCGATCCATGGCTTTGCCTACAATAGCTACTCCATTATCACCCTGGATCCTCACCGAGAAGGCTAACTCCACATTGCGCGTGGCGCTGACACTAACCCGTAACATATTGTACAGGTCCTCCACCAGTCGGATATAAGGGGGTAATGCCTGCACAGTGAGGCTGACGGTAGATGGAGGTACGTTTAATGAGAAACAGGAGGCCACCTCAGTAAGCAGCCTATCACCATTATCAAAGAGTCGGAAACAAACTGAATAGTTACCACTGGGCAATCCTTGATTCAAAGCGTCTTCTTGGGTAATGCCTTGAAACTGGACGCCTGTACCATTAACATTGATAAGATCGCCAGCTGTTAGCACTTCTGGCACACTACTCATCAAGTCAATACGACTGCCTACCGCGTTGACATCACTTACAATATTTAATCGCTGGCCGGTGATCTCAACAGTGACATAAGCGTCTGTTAAATTGGTCGAGGACGATACGGTTAGCATAGTTTGACCAAGCAGTTCGTCCAAAGGATTGTCAAAGGGAGGAGTAATCCTGGCACTCAAAGTGATAGCCGAAGCGGGCACTACAAACTGTCGACTAGCTGAAGCTACAGATACGCCTTCGGATAGAAGCTTGAAGGTGAGAAAGTAATTGCCTTGTGGTAAGCCCGCATCGAAAAGCTGCGTTTCGGTGACGCCATTGATAGTATTGAAACTACCTTGTGAGAAGTAAAAATCCAGATCAGTGCCGGTTAATATATTGGCTCCGTCTTCAAGTGTAATGGGAGCAATTTTGGAGATGCTTATCGTACCTGATACATCGGTGATCGTCATTTCTAAATCTGCAGAAAAGGCCGATCGTGTGGTGAGTGTCAGTGTTGTCTGATCCTGAAAGTTATCGAATGGCACATTATAAGGTGGTAAGAAAACCAGCGTGGCGGCCACAGGTGGTATATCTACTGCTATATTGGTACAGGCAGTATTACTGATCTGTTCTCCGCGCTCGTTATACAATTCAAGACAGAAAAAGTAGCGCCCCGGAGGAAGCCCCGTATCGAAGATTACTTGATCAGGTTCTACGCCACGAAAGCTCAACCGATTCAGGTCAATGAGATCATCAAAATCACTACCGGAAAACATATTGCCACCTGGTACCAGATCTAATTGTTTTCTACCCATTGGTGTACTGACTATCTCAATGCTACGACTATCATTAAAAATAGAAACTCCCAGAAATGCCGATAAATCATTTTGACTGGGAAGCGTGATACTGGCATTCAATTGGTCTTTGTATTCTTCCAAAGGCTGATTATACGGGGGGGTAAGCTGGAAGGAAATAATCGCATCCTGTCCCAGGGCACTAAAGGCATTTAGTACGCAAAAGGTGATCAAGGCCACCCATCTCAATGGTATTGTTGGTCTAGAAACGGTACCCATAGCTTATTTCCATTTTTATTTCTTCGAATGATCGCTCAGGATCTTCGTTGAATTCGTTTTTACCGAACTGCCCTCTCAGTGATAGCCGTTGGCTCTTGTTCACTCTGTAAGAGGTACGCAGTGTGAGTCTTGTGATTTCCCGTATGGTCTCGGCATCCATCTGGTTGACGAAGTATGTGCCATTGAAGGATAGCTGTAATTTGTTTTCTAGAAATGACTTGTTAATGCCGAGGTTAGGCCCCAAAAACGTGATATCTTGCTGGGCTACATCGAATCCAGAATAGGTAAATCCTGCGTTGGCCGTCAGCTTGCTATTCAGGAAGGAGACCATATAATTGGCCGAATAGGTGGAAGAAGTATAGTCTGAGAACTCCTTTGTAAATTCATTGTCATCATTCAGGTTTTGTTGATTGATGTTCAGGTTGATGTTGTGCATGTGGGTCTCGCTTTGGAAGCTAAGCGTGTGATTCATACTCCATTGCCGTGTTACCTGGGCAATTTCCAGGGCTGGGTCTGCCGCCTCGAATACTTGCCGTTGTTCTACACCATAGTTTGAGTAGTTGCCAGAAAACTGATACACATCGCCAAACCGTGCGGTGATAAATGCTCCTGATATTTTTCTGATCGTGCGTTGATCTTTAGACTGGTCAAGGTTATTCTCCTGGTAGCCATAGCTGGTTTTGATGGAAACCTTGTTTTTGAACAGTTTGACACCAGGAGTAACTGTGTAACGCTGTATGTCATTCAAAAAGAAATAGGCGCCCATAGAGCGGTAATCAGGATCGATGCGCTCATATTCTACCCCTCCGAAAAACACATCGCCTTGATATTGCAAACTTCCATTGACGGCTGCGCTTCTCCTGGTAGAAGTTCTTTCGTCAAAAAACAGATCGAAAGGTCTGAGCACATCTCCATCTCCGGTAATACTTTCAGAACGTATGTCATCGGTGAAATAACTCTCTGCATATTCTACATCCAGCCTGAGCTTTTTGAAGAGTGTTTGTCTCGTCACGAAGGACATGACCAAATTTTCACTTGGGGTTAGATTGTCTGGAATGCTATCAAGGGATGATATAATGTCCCTCCCTTTTAGGGCGATGACATCAACGTAATTGTCTTCTGTGCCATAGCCTATTTTTACAATGTCCCCCGTTCTTTTGAAACTAGTCAACACACGAAAATCCTGGTCTTCAATAAAGGGTGTTGCCTGAACTGCCCTTAACAATTGGCCACGCATATACGCAAACCTCAGCTTGCCCGGATTGAGTTCAACACCTGCTCCAACCATTGCATGTCCAGCCAGCGAATATCTGGAGAATTGAAGGTTCTGATACCCCACATGAAGCTTGGCCCATTTGTATTCAGGACTGATGCCAAAGCGATTGAAAGGTTGCCTAAAATCGCGTTCCTGTTCCGAAACCACAATGTTGATCGGAATAGCTATGCCATACAGGTAGACGGTAGGACTGCCTTGGAGTAGCCAGGTAAAAGGCTCGCGATAGGTATCACGACCATTCACATCAAAGAAGATAGCTCTTGCACTAAGGTTGCCTTTGATTTCAAAAGGTTTTGCTGTCGAAATGCTTTCTAAATTCTGGCCATGAACATAAGCAGCGCTGAGATAGCATACGAGCATCGATAACAGGCGGACAATATTTTTTCTTGTTTTCATAGCTAGTGTTTTACTATCCGTTGCCAATAGATATGATTCTTTTCTTGTAGAATGATCAGATAGGTACCTGATCTGAGGTGTTGGGTTTCTATGGTGAGCCTGCCACTCGGAAGCTCGTTGAGTTGCGTTTGGAAGTGCTTGTCGCCATTGAGCCCGTACAGCGTAATATTGGCTCCCTGCCATTGATCAAGGTTGGCAATGGAGAGCTGATGTTCGAAGGGCACGGGGAAGATGACCGGTCTTTCGCCATCTACTAAATCATCCAGTGATGTCACAATGAAAGTGAAAGGAAGGGAGGTCTCACTACAAGAGCCTATCCATGCTTCCACCGTGTAGTTACCAAAGGCCAAAAGGTTAAGCTCCAGGTACCGCGTTGTGGCTCCTGCAATGCTCTCCCCCTCATCATACCACTGATAGCGAGAAGCACCTTCACTGGCCACAAGGAAATTACCCTGCACGGTGATCTCAGGTACTGCTGGGGCCGGACTTACTGTTATGGTTATCGGCTGCGAAGGCCCACTTAGGCAAGTCCCATTAGCGACAGTAAGTGTAAATGTTTCCGGTGCATTAACCTCGATGGATTGCGTAACAGCACCATTGGACCAACTGTATTGATCAAAGCCGTCTGGACCAGATAAAGTGACTAAATCTCCATCGCACAAATCCGCTGGACCAGACAAGGTTATCTGAGGTGGGTCGGGAACAGCGTCAACAGTAATGACCACAGGATCGGAAGAAGGGCTAAGGCAGCCACCATTACCCACCTGCAAGGTGATATTGGCCGAAGAAGCCAGTTCAATGCTTTGTGTAGAGGCACCATTTGACCACTGATATACAGAAAAGCCTGCAGGTCCGATTAGGGTAATCGTTTCCCCTTCGCAAAGTGCAGTCGATCCTGTAACTATAATTTCTGGTATATCAGGGGCATCAATCACTGTAATGGTTACAGCCTCTGATGCAACGCTCAGGCAGCCCGCATTGCCAACAACAAGGGTTAAAGTTTGGGAAGCAGTGATCGTAACATTTTGAGTAGTTTCCCCATTCGACCATTGGTAAACATCAAATCCACCTGGTCCGGAGAGCACAGTTTGTTCACCTTCACATATTGTCGTTTCTCCATTGACAGTGATTTGAGGTTGCTGCGGTATCTCCGAGACAGTGACATTAACGGCATCTGAAGGAGCACTCAAACAGCCTGCATTGCCCACAATCAAGGTAACTGTGAAAGTACTACTCACTGTGATATTCTGGGTTGTCTCCCCATTGGACCATTGGTAAGTTGAAAAGCCATTAGGACCGGAAAGTGTGACGCTTTCTCCTTGGCAAAAACCAATCGGCCCCGAAGCCCTAATTTCCGGAGTGGCAGGAATTGCATTCACGGTAATGGCTACTGGAGCTGAAGCAGGACTTAGGCAACCTTGATTTCCGACCACGAGCGTCAGGGTGGCTGTGCTTGTGATGGTGATGTTTTGTGTGGTAGCTCCGTTGGACCACTGGTAGATATCAAACCCACTAGGTCCCGATAATTGGGTTTGGTCTCCTTCACATATCTCGGTATCTCCATTTACAGTTATGGTCGGCTGATCAGGCACGTCATTGACAGTGACTTGCACGGCGGGGGAGGATGCACTCAAACAACGGCCATCTCCTACTTGCAACATAACGCTTTGAGTGGTGGAAACAGTGATATTCTGTGTTGTTGCACCAGTCGACCAAAGGTATTGTGCAAATCCCGCCGGCCCGCTTAGCATCACACTACCTCCCTCACAGAAGGTCAATGGCCCATTAGCTGTAATTGTAGGCGTTGCTACCGTATTCACATTCAATATGGCACTGTTGGTATTGACTGCGACGGCGTTATCGCCTGTTACCACGCATCGGTATAAGTTGTCATCCAGAGAGAGCGTTACGTTGGTGACAGTTAGCTCGTTAGTTTGGGTACCACTGTAGATAGCGTTGTCGGTAAGATTAACAAACCCACTACCATCATCTACTTGCCATTGATATAGCAGATTGGTGGTACCACTGGCTTGTATAGAAAAGATTGCATCTTCTCCTGTGCAAGCACTTTGGGCTACTGGCTGCTGATCTATGGTTATTCTAACCGCTGTTGAAGTTTGGTTTTTTAGAATGGCAATGTTGGACTGGTTCAGTAAACCAATTACGATATCAGGTTTGCCGTCCAAGTCAATATCTCCTATGTCAAGGTCGCGGGCTGCCCCAGGAAGCGTATAATCTATGCGCGTTCCGAAGGACGCAGATGACAATGGCAGTGTGCCGAGATTTGGGAAAACAGAGATTTGCTGGACTGTATTATAAACCACCACTAATTCAGGCAGGCCGTCACCGTTTAAATCTGCACTTTCGATTTGTGTAGGATCAGCCAGTGTGGATAGGGTGAATTTTGTGCCAAAGGAAAGCGTACCCGCATTGCTCTGGTTGGGATAAATCGATATTTGATCGGTAGCCATACTGGTAGAGGCGATTTCCTGGTCACCATCTCCGTCCAGGTCAATGGTTTCTATGGCGATAGAACTTCCATCAGCAGGTAAATCAAAGCCGACAAACTTTTCCAGCCACCCCGTGCGCTGACCAGGGTCAAGCGTATTTCTAAAAATTCTAATAAGGTTCTCACTTTGCGATATCACACCTACATCGGTCTTTCCATCTCCATCCAGATCCGTGGCGAAGGAACCTCCTAGTGTTAGAGTAATAGGAGAAAGTAGAGTGACTGCGTTGGGGCTAATGGCAAAATCAGGGATGTTTTGGGTACCTAGCGTATCAGCGCGTTGGAAATTCTGTACCAACGCTACACTACCCGAGACAAACATCAAGTCCACTTTGCCATCAAGGTTCAAGTCTCCGGCAGGCAGGCCAAGCACGACACCATTAGTACCCGAAGGTATACTGCCACCAAAAGAGAATGGCGTTGGATCAATGCCACTGCTCAGATTCTGGAAAAGGCCTGGTGAAGATGACCCGTTTCTAAAGATGTCCGCCTTTCCATCACCAGTGAGGTCTCCAAGTCCAATAGTATTGACAGAAGATACTCCTAAGAAGATCGTTGGTTGTGTGGTCAATGTATTCTGATCGATTGTACCAGGTGTAGAAGTGTTTTTGAAGAATTCGATGTTACCCGTGCTGATAGTTATGTCCGGCTTGCCGTCAAGGTCAAGGTCGGAGAGCTCAAGGGTATTACGGAAGAAACCGGTGGTCGAAAAAACCTCAGCCCCAGCAAAAGAAGAGGCGTCAATCGTACCTCCATCAAAAAGTGGGACAAATTTTCTAGAAGAAATAGTAGTAAGCCCGTCAGTGCTTACCGAAACTTCATCCAAAGCAGCACCAAGAGGCACTTCCACGTCAATTGTACTGCCGGTACTACTGACTGTTTGCGCCTTGACTTGTCCGAAGAGTACAATGTTATTGGTGTGAGTAGGGTCAAACCCACTTCCCCGGATTGTAATAACATCGCCAACCGCTCCCTCGTATGCTGAAATACTGGAAATTATTGGAGGTCGACGGAACTGATTTTCATAGACGGCTACCTGGTTTCTTCTCATCGAAACAATGTCTGGCAGGCCATCTCCATTGAAGTCAGCGACCTTAGTATCAGCAAAACCTCCAGTGGTTCCGTTTGGAGCACCAAATGTCACTGGGGTATCGAACATGGCGCTGTCGATCGTAGTACTTATCGTGCGTACAACACCCACATGAGCCCGGCTCGGTTCTGACCCAGCGATGTCTATAAATCCATCCTGATCGAAATCTGCCAGTCGGACATCACTAAGTGGAGCACTGAGCTCACCAATATCTTCGAACCCTGCTTGGATAGCTAAATTGATGGTACCTGGTGTACTGGTGTTTTTCAAAACCGCCAAGCCCCCAAACTGAGTTGCAACTATGATCTCTTCCTTTGTATCACCATCAAAATCATGAGATTTGATATGCCAGGGCCGAGCAGCGGTTCCGATGAAAAAGTCTTGTCTGGCGGCAAGAGATACTGCACCAACATTGGAGGTATTGAGGAAAACAGAGATCTCATCGTTGCCCAAGTCTGTACTGTACCCAACAAGAATGTCAGGCTTCCCATCGGTATCGACATCTGCCATATGGAGCCTTGCTCTACCTTCCATTCTAGTAGCACTTGAGACCGGGGCCGCGAATGAAATGTTGCCTGGTGTTGAAGTGTTTCTCAAAACAAAAACCGAGAACGGTGCCACCACGATAGCATCCATTTTTCCATCTCCATCAACATCCGCCACTGTTATATCGGATTGGCAACCACCTGTTTGAAAAAAAACCGGAGCCTCAAAATCCAAAGCGCTTAAACTACCTGGCGTGGCATTATTGCGGACGACACCGAATCCATTGGTATTGCAGGGAGTGGTAGAATTGGAAAAGAGTATGTCTGTTTTGCCATCTCCGTCAATATCCGCCACGGCTGTACCCGAAACACCTAATACGGATGGCCAGAATTCAAAATCCAATCGGGGGTCAAAACTGCTGTTGGTTAGTGTGCCACTAGTATATGCATTTCGATAAATATACATATCGCCTCGGCTTATATCGGTAGCGATGATGTCCATCATATCGTCACCATCAAGGTCGGCCACTTCAAGTCTGTCTCTTTCGTCATTTGAGCTTTGGTCAGGGATGGCGAAGGTCACCGGAGACCTGAAGGAGGAGGGGATAAGCTGAGCCTCCAGCCTGAAGCATATTAATAATAACAGAAATGGTAGTGCGTATCTCATGGTTTTTTGGAGTATGGGCAAAGCCATAAACCAAAAATGAGATCAGACTGAAATTATCGTTTTATCATATGTATCATTCTTTTATTCAAATGTAACATTGGGATGGGAATGTGGGTTTTTGAGAGTTTTAGAAGCGTATAATACACATATGAGTGAGACATTCTGTGGTGACTTCACATTTTATTCTGTCATCGCGATGAACGAGGTACGAGAGAAGAAGCGATCCCGAAGCTTGAAGCACTTCACTTAGATTGTCCTACTTCATCAATTTCCGCTCACTACTTCGGGATTACTTTGTCGTTCGTACCTCACTCCGCGTAATGACATTCTAATTTCCTACCCATTAACCTTACTCTCTGCATAAGCCGATGGCGTTACCCCATGTTCTTTCTTAAACACATTTGTAAAGTAAGAAAGACTTCCAAAACCTGTGGCATAGGCAACATCTGAAACTGGCATACCGGATTCCAACAGTTTAGCGGCGCGCAGTACTCTTTGATGACGAATGAAGGCTGTTGTTGAAAACCCTGTCAAGCTCGATAGCTTACGATGCAGTTGCATACGGCTTAAGCCTGTCTCTTTGCAAAATTGCTCCACAGAGAACTCCGGATTATCCAGATGTTCGTTGACTATCTTCATGACTTGCTGCAAGAATATCTCTTGATTGCTAGTGATTTCAATTTCTTCAGGTGCCAACTGGATCAACTTGGCGTATTTCTCCTTGAGTTTCACCCGTTGTTCAAGGAGATTAGATACTATAACACTCAGTTCTTGAGGGTCAAATGGCTTTTGTAAATAAACGTCCGCCCCGGTGGTTAATCCTTTCAGTTTACTCTCCTGGTCCGCGCGTGCTGTGAGTAGCACGATGGGAATGTGATTCGTTTCCAAAGCATTCTTCAGTTCATCACAAACTTCCATACCACTTTTGATCGGCATCATCACGTCACTGATGATAAGATCAGGTATGATTTCTTTGGCCATTTTAATTCCTTCCTCTCCATTTCCTGCCTTGTAAATCTTGTACTGCTTACCCATCAACTCTCCCAGGTAATCTTGTAGGTCGGGGTTGTCTTCAACCACGAGTATCTTTGGTCCTTCGATTGTAGATTCTTCATCGCTGTATTCCTCGCTCTTCGGAATAGAAATTCCTTCCAGTTTGTTGACGACTACTTCTTCGTTAGCCTTGATTTCATCCACTTTTTCAATCGGAATTCTAACAATAAAAGTCGATCCTTCCTGGGGTTTGCTTTCCAGTGAGATAGTGCCCTGATGAAGCTCTACCAATTCCTTGGTCAGGGCTAGGCCAATTCCAGTTCCTAATTTTTCGGCACCCGGGGTTTGATAAAAGCGATCGAATACTTTTGTTTGATCTTCTTGTCTTATTCCCGGACCAGAATCTGATACTTTTATTACAAGGCTTCGCTTTTCCACTGATACCGCCAATGTTACACTTCCTCCTTCAGGAGTGAATTTGAAGGCGTTGGATAGGAGGTTGTTTGAAGCTTTCTCTACTATCTCCTTATCAAACTCGACTTCGATAGTGCTTTCAGGTATCAGGCACTTGAATGCTATCTGTTTATATTCTGCCAGAGAAGTAAAGGAAGCAGCGATCACACGGAAATACTTGCAGACATTCACTTTGCTTTTTTGTAGCGTCAGTTTGCCATCTTCTAGTTTAGAAAGGTCGAGTAATTGGTTGATGAGTTGGTAAAGCCTGTCAGCATTCCGATACATCATTTCCAATTGTGCTTTATCTTTTGGACTCTTTGTAGCTATAATTTTCTCTTTCAACGGCCCCATAATAAGGCTCAGTGGTGTGCGGAATTCGTGGGAGATATTGGCAAAGAAGTCTGACTTCAAATGATCAAGTTCTTTGAGCTTGGTATTCGCTTTTTGTTTAATGCGATATTGGTTATAAACGAGTCCAATCAGTATGAGCGACACAGCCGCAAAAGCAATAAGGTAATTCCGTTCGTTTTCCCTTTTATCTATTTGTAGTGTTTGGAGGTCGTTTTCTGATTCTAATAGGGCTATTTCCTGCGCCTTCTGCTCATTTTGATACTTAGCCTCAATGTCACTGGCAAGGTCCCTCTTTTCCATCGTGTACAAGCTGTCCCTCAACTCCAGATGCGCCATAAGGTTGTCATAAGCTTCCCGAAATTCGTTCTGACGGTAGTATGACTTGGCCAGAGTTTTATAAGCGTCCATTACAGTAAGTTTAATACCTGCTGCTGTAGCAATATCAGAAGCTTGTTTTGAGTATTTCAGCGCGTCACTATGCTTTCCCAGAGCCAAATAGCACGCTCCAAGCGCCTGACTGGTCATAGCAATACTTATAGAATCCTGTATTTCGGTGGCGATGGCGTACGCTTGCTGATAATGTGGCAAAGCACTTTTTAGATCATCCTGCTCCCAGTAAATATTGGCAATACTATGTTCTACTTGCCCTTCTTCACGCCTGTGTCCCATTTTTTGATAGCTTTCTCGGGCTTGTAGGTTATACTGTATTGCTTGCTTGAAATTCCTGGTATTTTTTGAGATGGTGGCCATATTCTTAAGTACGAAAACTCGACCGGGTATAAATGCGGTCTTCTTAAATAGACTATCGCTCTCTGAGTAGTATCGAATAGCTTCTTCATAATTATCGAGCTTGCCGTGTATCATGCCAATATTGGCCTTGGTTATGCCAATACTTTTTTCATCACCTAGTTCAATATATTGTTTCGAGGATAATATGTAATGTTCCATCGCTTTGGTGTATTCACCCAATTCATTATAAATGTTGCCCATATTGTTGTATGAGCTAGCGACGCCATCCAAGTCACCAATCTGCCTGGAAAGCTCGATATTTTGCTCTTGATATTCCAGTGCTTTATCAGGATTCCCCTTGTTCAAGTAGGTGTTTCCAAGTCCTATCAATGCCTCAGTCTTTCCAAGATTGTATCCTGCTCTCTCAGCCAATAAGATCGATCTTTCATATTCGAATATGGCGGAATCATAACTAGCTTTTCGGTACAAGTAATCAGCATAATTGTTAATACCGTTGACCAATAGTTGAGGTAATTCGCTTTTCTCGGCTAATGATATGGATTGCAGAATGGTCTCGCGCGCTTTGGACGGAGATTGGTATAAGTACTCCTCAAACAATTGATGCATGATCTCCACTTTGAGGGAGTCAGTGCTTGCGGTTTGCAAAACTGCTTGCAGGCTATCGGTTTTGGATTGGCCAAACGTGGCCGTGCAGATAAAAAAGAAGTAGCACCAGGCACGTAGGCGAGTGCCGGTACGCTTAAGTAACACGCTCTTTTTCATGTGGTTAGAAATTCAGTTTTGGCAATTACCCCCTACAGTAATTAGAGATAATATACGAAAAAGAAGCTTTGGAAATGAAGAAAAGTTGGAATATGCAGTGTGCTTGAGGGAGGAACTACGGATAAGCCATTTAAAAAGGCTTTTAGAGGAGATGTTGTCTAATAAGTCTAGATTGGAGTTGATCATTTGAGGTTTGAGTCAGTTAAAAAAAAAGGTGCAAGATGCACCTTCTTCAAACCTAAGGCTACTATTTGTAGTGTCCTTTTTTCTTTTCGTTTCCTTTTCCTGAAGATTGGCTTTACAGGCAATCCACCTCCGTACCAACCTCCGTAGTTGCAGGCTGCATACCTCCATTTAGTTCAGCCATCTCTTTAGTGGATAATTTGTTTGCTTCGAAATTTAAAATACCTTTTTCCATTTTATTATTGTTGTTTTTTATTAAAATAAGATTACAAATAGAATAATATTAAGTATTAATACAAAATTGATGATATTTTTTATTCTTGAGATGAGTCTAGGCGACAATTAATGCTTTTTTGATTGGTTGGGCCGTCTAAATAACCCTATATCCATATAGTATTCTTTAAACTTAATGGTCAAGCATTCCATCAATTGAGGTGTGAGCAATTCTAGTTTCTTGAGTTTTCTTACAACAAGTCCAATTGCTTATAAAGTTCAACCGAAGGGTTTTTTAAGGAAGGGTTAATACGGGGTCAGATATGGTGCGTCTTGGAGAGGCTAGTCGGTGGTTTATCGGATTTAATAAAAAATTAAGAGTTGTCTCAAAAGCCGTTCTCAACGACTATTTCGAGTGCAACCTTCCTTTGTCGGCAGACAGGAGAGAGATTTATCTCTCTAAACAAGAGACACTTTAAATTGTGATAGATTTCTCCCAACTTCGAAATGACTGACCTTTGAACCAGCCCTTTGTGAGGTATAATTCAAAAAAAGAAGGTGCCTAGCGCACCTCCTCTTGATTATAGGTTAGTGTTTCTGCTTCTTTCCTTGGCCGTTCCTTTTGGCTGTATCCGCGTCAACGGCCGTACCCACTTCAGTAATACCAGGTGTCATACCTCCATTGAGTTTAGCCATTTTTTTAATGGATAATTTGTTTGTTTCGAAATTTGAAATACTACTTTTCATTTTGTGATTATTTAAGGTTTAAAAATGTTTAATATGATTGCTTAATCTGCTAGTTTTTCCTGTTCTAATGCATCGACAGCAGTACCTAATTCGGTTATTCCAGGTGTCATACCTCCATTCAGCTCAGCCATTTGCTTAGTAGATAATCCGTCGGTCTCGAAATTTGAAATACTTCTTTTCATTTTGTGGTTATTTAAGGTTTAAAAATTAATATTCAAGGCTGTTTATTTAGCAAAAGCCAATAACGGCTTAGCGTTGGCCGTGGTCAATTCATCTGTATATCAGAAGGCAGGATTATTGAGATGTAAGGATATGATTTCCTGTTTTAATTAGGTTAAATAGGTTGTCTCACCAAACTCCTTCTTGAGTAAAATGACAATGATTGTGTGCTTATCGTCTACAAAGAAGCACTTGAACAATGTTGCTGTTTGTCATCATGGAGACGTTAACGAAAAAATTTTTTATAGGTATATTCATTTTTATAGCAATAAAAACCTACTCGTATTAATAAGTATATTCTATAGATAATTATAAATTATAATTAATAGAGAATATTGAAGGCCACGAGCTAACTGAAAGCCTAAGGAGTGTGATTGGAGCAATTAGCATGAAGCGAGGAGGAAACCTCATTGAATCTGAATCACAAGTGGAGTAGCTTGTCAATTTGATAAAGCCCAATCACAGATAATGGGGCATGCTTACTCTTTATTTCCCATGAGCCTTTTACCGAGTGCAGACATTAATGCTTTACCGTCGCTGAAGTCCTTTTCCATCTCCTGTATTTGAAGGTTACCTTCACTATCATAACTGATAAGATAGGAGAACACGAAATCGCCGTCTTTATTTGTCCAGCCGGTTCGTTGCCCAAACCGCAGGTCGTTAAAAACAATACCTTCAGGGTGAGGTTGAATATTAAACCATTGATTACTGATATTCATTAGCAGCTGTACTTTCTCATACTTTTGATAGGGTGCAATCAAATGCTCATTTTTAGGAAAATAGAAAAAATCAATGTCTTTGTTCTTATCGAACAGGGAATAGTAACCAACGTAAAAACCTTCTTCAGACTCGGCATTTGCTGCCCAGAGCACTGTGTTTAGTGGCGCAGGCCTGGTTTCGTATCGATTGATTGTTAGCTGTTGCTTTGCAAATGTTTCTTCAAAAACGGTATTGACATATAGCTTTATTGCTACGGTAGAAAGCAAATAAACTGTGCTTATGGTCAAGCCTACTTTATTCAGTCGGCGGCGCTTTTTACTGCTCTTAGATAAAAAGGCCAACCAAACCAGGCAAATCGTCAATGGAAGTGTATACAGAGGGTCAATTACAAAAATACTCTTAAAGGCAGCACGATAGTCCAATGGCCAGAAAAGCTGTGTGCCCCAGGTAGTGAAGGCATCGAGCAAGGCGTGTGTCACGAAACCAAGAAAAAACAACAAAAACCAATCTTTGAAGGTGGCTGTAGTCTTTTTGTAGATTGGCTGTAATATCAGCGCTAATAGAGGACTAATCAACAAAGCAAAAACGATCGAATGTGATATGCCCCGATGAAAATCTATAGCATCAACCGTATGCATTAGTTTTCCGATGAAAACATCCAGGTCGGGAATCGTACCGGCAATGGCTCCAAATAATAAAGCTTTGTTCCCAAGTTTTCTACCGGCCACAGCCTCTCCTACTGCCGCGCCTAATGCTATTTGCGTAAACGAATCCATCTTATATGAAACAGCTTTTTTAGCGAACAGTTTGTCTTTTTGGCATTGGCTGGCACTGTACTTATTAAAACTTCCATTGCGTGCTTCAGTCTTGCAAGGAGAACCAGATACTACAGGATTTATATTGAATTAATAATCAGTTCTTTTGGGATCGAATTTCAAGTACTGAAACGGAATGTTTTATCTGCTTAAGTTCTAGATTCTTAAATGACCAAAAATGAAGCAATCCCTAAATCATCCTTCGGACAGTATTATCCGGTTTATTGACAAAATATACAATAGCCGTATGACCACCACTTCTGGTGGCAATATCTCCATAAAAGAAGACTCAGGTACTATTTGGGTGACTCCATCGGCTATTGACAAGGGTTCACTCCGCCGTAGTGACATCATTAGCCTAGACCCCGATGGGAATATACATGGCCCGCACAAGCCTTCTTCAGAATTACCATTTCATAAGGCCATTTATGAGAACCGGCCGGACATCAAGGCGGTTATTCATGCACACCCGCCCGGTCTGGTTTCCTTCAGTGTGGTAAGACAAATACCGAATACTAATGTGATTCCCCAGGCAAAGCACGTTTGCGGTGCTATTGGCTACGCTAAATATGCACTACCCGGAAGTGAAGAATTAGGCAATAAAATAGCAGAAGAATTTGCCGCTGGAAAAAATGCCGTGATCATGGAAAACCATGGTGTGGTTGTAGGTGGCACTGATATCAAAGAGGCTTTCAATAGATTTGAAACGTTAGAATTTACAGCCAAAACACTGATAGCTGCCGCCTCTGTAGGTAAAGCAAATATTCTCAACAACGAACAAATCGAGCGATTTCAAAAAATAAACCCTGCCGATATTCCAGCATTTGAAGATGCTAGTTATCCTTCCGATGAACTTGAAATTCGAACTAAGATCACCAGGCTAATCAAAAGGGCTTGTAGGCAGCAATTAATGATAGGCTCACACGGCACTGTTTCCGCCCGATGGCGTGGTAATGATTTTCTGATAACGCCTGCGGATAAATACCGATGGGATATAGAAAATGAGGATATTGTACAGATTCGGGGAGGGAAAAGAGAAAAGGGAAAAATCCCGAGCAGGTCAACCATCCTGCATCAAAAAATCTATGAAAAATATCCTGATGTCAACTCGATCATCATAACACAGACCCCTTATACGATGGCCTTTTCGATCACCAATGAAGCCATGGATGTGCGCACTATCCCTGAAAGCTGGATATTCCTTCAGAACATAGCGCAAGTCCCATTTGGTGAGCATTACGCTAATCTTAAAGCAGTAGCTGAGGTCATCGGGCCATCGTATAAGGGGTCTGTGTTAT
>JBCBSS010000026.1:0-57447 GCA_039819065.1 Bacteroidota bacterium | reverse complement strand
TGACCAAGAAGGATGTAAAGAACCAGGTTTTTAAATTGCTGACCCCTTTTTTCAAAGAGTTAGGTTTTAAAGCTTACAAAGGTAAAGACGAGTTTTTGAAAGAAACGGACTTTGGTTTTCATCAGGTACTTTTCATGCTGTCTGACTACGAGCCAGAATTTAGAATCAACTTCACACTTGGTATACGTTTGGATGAGGTCGAAAATATAGCGACAAAGTTTCTTCAGATGACTGAAGAAGGTAAGCTTAAAACATGCACTTCCATGGTCAATTTCGGTGACCTTAAAGGAGAGAATGGTTTGGAGTATAAAGTATTCTCAGAACAAGATGTGGAGCAGTCGATCGAATTGTTCAAGAAATTCATACGACAGGAAGGGTTAAACTACTTTGATCAGTATAATGACATCTCTAAATTAGATGAAGCCATTAATGCAGACCCTAATAAACCTACAATCCATAAAGGACCTGAGTTTATCAGACCGATTTACAGCCTTACCCTGGCCAGATTAAATCAAAATCCTGATTACGAAAACTTGGTTGAAGCCTACAAGGAGAATTTTGAGGGTGTGATACCTCGATACCTGGAACAATATAATAAACTAGTTGAACACCTTAAGACTGTATGATATAATGCTAAAAAGAGAAGTATTTAAAGATCAGACTTGGTTCGATCAACATGTTCAGGACGCGGTAGATACCATTCCAAGGTTCATACACAGCGCCGATAATGATCTGATGGAAGTAGAAGAAAGAACCAGCTTAAGATATACGATCTTTAACTCTCAACTTGAGTTGATGGTGATGCAATACTCACGTGGAGAGGATGTGGCTTCTCTCAAAAAGACATACCTGGACACCATCAAAGCTTTACAGGAATATAACGCTCAACCCAACGCTGAGACTTATGACTTTCAAATCTTCGACGATTATCAGGTAGCACTTTGGCTGGTTTCTCTCGGTCACTTGCTGGATGTCGATACCCGCACCTGGGAAGTTTTGATCAACGAAATCGGCAATGAGGAAGTAGATTTTATTTATGAGTATCTCATTGCTGACCAAGTACCCAGCAGAACTATACCGACTAAGATCATTTATGCGGAAAAGTATGAGTTTTTGATGAGGGCCATCAGGGCAGAAAGCGAACCGAAGAAAATTGAATATATCAATAAGTTTCTCGATACCTACTATCATAGTATGAGTAACGCCTTTTGGTATGACCGACATCTGAGCGATGACCTCGGCTTTTTCGGTTATTGGTGTTTTGAGCTGGCAGCTTTAGTCAAAACTGACGCTATTGACGATAGCAGTTTCGCCAATAATATGTTCTATCCCAGGGACTTACTGGGTAAGAAACTATTCAGAACCTGGGAAGATTCCGAACGGGGAGAAGCGGATAGGGAAGCCCACCAACTGTTAAAGACAAAATGATGAACAAAAGCGGTACCACCATTTGGTTCTCTCAAAATAGAAGCCAGCATTATCAAATTCCTGATGACCATGCGCTGGAAAGTGGTAGTGAAATAATAGAATCCATAGCAGGAAATGAGAAAAGAGTGGATACAGAACGCATAAGCCAATTCAAGGTTACTTCTGAAGAAGCGCAATCCCATTTAGAGCAGGCTTTAGAAGAATCCATGCAAAAGACTAAGCGTCATTTTAGAAACCTTGTAGGCTTTCTGGGAGATGAAGATGACGACAGCAAAGCACACATCCTCAAACAAAGCAAAGCTATTCAAGCCATGGTCGAAAGCTTTATGGAGGTGGTGCCATTGGATGATGATAGACTTGTCCATGAACCTGAAAAGGAGGCTCAAGAGCAGATAGATATATCCGGTAGAATTAAAGAATACCTCAATTCTAATGACGGAAAAACAACACTGAACGGGATATCTGAAAAACTGAGAAAGCTGGCCGAAAAGCTTGAGCAACCACAAAATCTTGGTAAGAGTATAGAAGATATCATCAAATCCTTAGGCCAAGATCTTTTTGATGAATTAGATACAGAGAAAGCAAAGAAGGAGCAAGAAGAGCGTATTCAGGCATCGGTGAAGCAGTCGATATCAGATTCGCTTGACTTGGGTGGATTTAAGGTCTTCTCGGGATTAGACCATGATGACGATAATAAGTAGTTAACAAAAACACCACAAAATGGCTCGAACGGCTTCAGCATTACCTAAAGGCACTAATAACCACCAATCTGCTGAGAGTCAATCGTGGCCCGTTCAAGCTAAGCTCAAAGTAGGGTCCCCCAACGACCATTTTGAAAAAGAAGCCGATGCTGTGGCAGACCGGGTTATGCAAAGGTCTGAGAAAGAAGATGAAGTGATGATGAAAGGCCAGTCCGAATCTTCCGGCATATTGCACATGAAATGCAAAGACTGTGAAGAAGAAAAGGTAAGGATGAGCCCATCCGGCAGTACACCATCAATGGGTATTCAGGCACCCGCATCCGTAGAAAACGGACTTTCAGGGAGATCAGGTCAACCTTTACCGCAGCAAGTCAATGAGTCAATGAGCGAGCAAATTGGTGCTGACTTTAGTGGGGTTAGAGTACATGCGGACACCAATGCCCAAGAAATGAACGAGACACTGGGCGCCAAAGCCTTTACCAAAGGCAAGGACATTTATTTCGGAGCCGGTCAATACAACCCTACCTCATCTGATGGCAAGCGGCTTTTGGCCCATGAGCTAACCCATGTAGTGCAACAAAAAGCCACTCAGGATACACCCAATATACAACGCTATGCCATACGCTCTAAGGATACCGGTGGTGAGCCACCCCATAAGGGCTGGGCACACGTACCAAAAAAAGAAGTAAAGCGGCTGGAAGCCACTAAGAAGATCGTAGAAAAGGCGATTACCAAGAAAGGTTGTAGTGAATATGTGAAAAAACACGCCAAGTCAGGTGATATCAAAGCGGCCTTTGATAAAGCACAACTGTGGAAAATTCCTAAGGCTGAGAAAGGACTCTATGGAAAGGGTGATAGTCCCGGAGATAATATTGCTTACACCAACAAATCCTACAAAATAGGCAGGTGGACATTAGCTGCAACGATCATTCACGAGCTGATGCACAACTGTGGTGTTACAGACGAGAAAATAGCTGAGAAAGCCAATCAGCATTGTGGTAAGCTTCCGCAGGTACCTGTAGGCGAAAGGGATAAGGGAGGAATAGTGCCGACACCCAAGTCAAATAAGAATAAAAGGCCTAAGGATGGCTACCGTTATTTTTATAAAGCAGTTAAGAAAGAAATCAAGAAGAACAATAAGAAAATTGATATAAGTAAAGCGTTTATGGATTTCCCGACCCTAAAGGAGGATGAACTACCTGTTGAATGCCTTTCAGGTCGTATTGGAGTAAAAAAAGATCATTCATTTTGGGACGAAGCTACTATGGGAGATCTTGATGAAATCGCTGAAGCGGCTGTCGAAGCTTGTTTCTGATAAACAGGACTAATATGTAATGGTCTCCAAGTCCCTGGAAAATAGAGATAGTATTAACCTCACCGGTCAATCTGAGTCTGGCACAGCTACGCATGAATCCAGAAAACATGAGGAGCATGACAACATAGAGGATGCCGGGCTTGTGGATGTTACCACTCCAGGGGTCATGCAACCGGCTGATGTCCAAAGATCCCCCCAGATGGTAGGTGCCGAAGCATTGCCCATGCAGGCGATGGGCAATCCCATCGGTAGCGCTATGCCAAGCCATAACCCTGAACCTACGCTTCAAATGAGTGTAGAAGAATCGGAAGAAGAGATTCGGATGAAACCCGCTGGTATGAGTTTTAGCCTTGGTGCGGGCAGTGATGACGAAAACCCCTCTCAGGTTCCAAGCCGACTGGAAAGTAACATTAGAAGCACGAAAGGCAGTGGCGAACCTTTACCACAAGATTTGGCTGAAGACATGGGTAGTAAGATGGGTGAAGATTTCAGTGATGTCAAAGTACATACAGATGCCAACGCCATTTCGGCCAATGATCAACTGGGTGCCAGGGCGTTTACCCAAGGCAATGACATTTATTTTAACAGGGGAGAATACGATGCTTCCTCTCAAAACGGTAAACATTTGCTGGCACATGAGTTGACCCATGTTGTGCAGCAAAAAAGCAAACCGGATTTTCTCTCCAAGGCGCAGTTCTCAGTGGGTAATCAAACTATCCAGGTAAATTATGGCGAAGTAATCGGTTATAATTCTGTTAATAAAATTCAAGAGTTATTTACCGTCTGGAACGGTTCTGCCCTGGCACAACCAATACTTGATCAAATTCGACCTTTAAGTGATTCGCAGAGGCAATGGATATTGTTTGGGCTTGATTTATTGATGGATAATCCTCAACCAGCCCTGGTTAAAGAACAGGCTATTCAAAGGCTAATAAACCATGCTCCACAGGCCGTATATGCTCCATTGGGCGGTAGCACTACTTATGAATATGAGGAAGAGGTACTAAGGGTAAGTGGTTGGTTTGAGATCACTTTTACCAGTGGCCTTACAGCTCCTTCCGCATCAAGGGCCGGGCTATATGCCCGTACATTTTATAATCGTGGTACAGCTAGCTCAACTTCAACTGCTGCCTGTCCCGCACCAAGACAACCATCAGCGCAATTGGATGAGCCAGTAATGAGAGCACAACTACCACCGTTGGTTAGGTCATATTTAAGTACAAGGGCCGCCAACGTTTCAGGTGCCAACATTTCTTCAGGTAATATTGCTGATGTCGGATCGGTTGCTGATATTATTCAAGCCGAAGCGCTTAACTTCTTTTCTCCTTATATGGGCAGAGGGCGTACCAGGGATTATCTGACCACTTGGCAATATTCAGCACATCTGCAAGCCAGCACGGCTCCCGGAGCTATAGATGCCGATGTGCGAGCAGCTTTTATTGCCAATCGAGCGGATCAGCAGGCTTCCAGGGCAGGCTTATGGTCCACGGTCAATTTTGACCCCCGTTGTTCAGCAGACCAGCTAGTGTTCGAAAGCATTATGCAACAACTCTTAACGGAAGCCCAGGTCATTGCTGATCTCAATGCCATACTATCATGGCAGTCATTCACGGAGCATAGATCTTCTTCGGCTGAAGTGACTATCAACCTCCAATATAACAATCAAAATACCGGAGAATGTGAGGCAAGGTGGAAACACATAGCGACACTTTGCCATGAGTTGGTACATGTCTACATAGATGATCGGTTTTTTAGAATAAGAGCGGGAAGAAAGATCCTCTCTGAAGGGTTTACGGAAATTCTTGGTAATCAACTGTATGATGACATCAGACAAAGAGCCAGTGGAAATGCCAATTATAGATCCACCTTCGAAGTAGGGTTAAGCCCTAACGCTTGTAACGGAGTATCTATTCCACCTTCTACCAGGGGTTACCAACCTGATTCTAACAATGCTGAGAGGGTACGCCAATTAGAAGGAGATGATAACTTCCGTGCTGCTTATTTCATGGGACGCATTGACTTGGTTGGTTTACAACCAAAGCTTAAAGTGGGTCAACCGGGAGATAAATATGAGCAAGAAGCAGATACGGTGGCTGATCGAATCATGAGAATGGAGGATCAGGAGGAAGAAATACACTTGCAGCAGAAGGCGGATGCTTCGTCCCGTTTTGGAAGTAGTATCACCGATGTCAAACAGGCTCCTTCACAGCTAGAAAGTGATATTACAGGAATGAAAGGCGGCGGAGAACCTTTGCCCAATGAGGTAGCCGATGACATGGGACAGAAGATGGGTGCTGATTTCAGTGGTGTGAAGATACACCGGGATGCTAATGCCCAGGAAGCAAGTCAGCAATTGGGCGCTAAAGCTTTTACCAGTGGTCAGCATATTTTCTTCAATCAAGGGCAATATAATAGCGAGTCTCATGAGGGCAGAAGGTTGTTAGGACATGAATTGACACACGTTGTTCAGCAGCAAGGCGCGGCTGGTGGTATGGTTCAGCGTGATACTTATGAAGAGTTCAGGCGAGCCCACCCTGAACTTGCCGAACGAGCATTAGGACTGGCAAGGGAGTATGAGCAGTTAGTATCCGATACAGATAACTTGTTTGAAATAACCGGCATCTATCGATTGTCCGTGCCGTTGATGGTTCGTCTGCGAGGTAATCCTGTTAATTTGAGGCATGCTAACCGGCAGGAAACAACGCAACGCAATCGCGCCATGGCGTTAGGAAGAAGAATTGTAAGTGAAAACCTTTTTGATACACAGCATATGTACAGGTGGCTCGGACATGTCCATCTGGCCTTAATGACGCTCAGGGCAATTATGGAAGCCCTTCAAACCATAAGGCTGGATCAAAGCCAGCGCATAGTCACAGACACCTTGTTGCAACAGGTCAATCGACAGCTTCGCACAGCATCGCAGCTATTGGGTAGAGGTGAAGTCGTCAGCGCGGGAAGGGCATTGGCGCAGCAGAGAAGGACTGAAGCAGCGACGGAAAGGAGAAGGCAGGCAGTGCCTAATGCTATTCGCTATATGCGGCGCTATTATAGAAGGCACAGGAGCAATATACAAGCGTTAGCGGGGCCAGGTGCCGGTGCAGGAGTTCATGCTACTGTGGTGGCAAACAAACTCGTTCATGATCTTGAGTTGGATTCTACACGTGTTCGACGCGTATTGGAAAGGGTTAGGTCTGGTAATGCCGAAATGTTTCACCATCTGCTGTTCCATAACCGTCTTATTAGTGAACTAGGGAATAGGGGAATCACCGGGTTAGAAGGTTTCCGGGAAGAATTTGAAGGAACATTCTATTCAATGGTGGATGGCCTTATGGGTGAGTTCAATGAAGATCCTGATCTTGTGGCTATAGGCACCGACACTACAATCAGCCTTATTCCAGTCCTCGACCAGATTTCAGATGCCAGGGACATTATAGCACATATCTATTTCCTTTCTGACCGGCAAAGGAACGAACTGACTAATCCTTTGAGGTGGTTAGGACTAGTATTTACGCTGATAGGTATTGTTCCGGAAGCAGGAAGTGCTATCAAAGGGCTAAGCAAGATATTGATGAGGGGGGCAAGGCGCCATGCCAGACGAGTTGTGACCCGCGTTACCGGTCGGGCGCTGAATTTGATTGAGAGGTTATTCCCAAGGGCGCTTGATGGCATCACAGTTCTTTTTGACCTGGTAAGAAGACGCTGGGCTGATTTCGTTAGTACGGGTGGACGGATATGGACACGTGTGATGGAACAAGGGGGTACCGTTCTAAGAAGGATAATGGACATCAGCACCCAGAGATGGAATAGGATACGACAGATTGCCAACCGGATGATGCCACCTCAATTTGAGCGCGCCAGGGTTTTTATTACTGAACTGATCGAGGCCGTTGGGGACGCGCTAAGAAGAAGAGGCGCCCAAGTTAGCGAGGTCGCTTCCAATGCGTTCACTGCAACACTCAGTTTGGCGAGACGGGTCAGGGATAGAATAAGAAGGCTAAGTGCCACCGGTAGACTTCAGATGGCTGATGAAGCTTATGAACAATCGATCCAAAGGCTCGATGACCTTGAACAGAGACTATTCGCTGCTATGTCCGATGGTAACGAAGAAGTGGCCCAACAACTCACAAGGGAAATGGATGAGGTATCGAATGCACTTGATCAACGGCTTGCACGTATAGAAGGTACGACACCAAGGTCCGCAAGTACCATTGAAGGTGCTGATGCAGTGGCAGATGAATCCGGCAGGGTAGCGAGAACAGGCGAGCGTGCATTTTCTAATGTCGACGTTCAAGAAATACAGGCCAACCTTCAAAATATGAGGAGATCTACCGAACCAGGTTATGTCGTGGAAGTCCCTGTCGGAGACCATGTTTGGAGGCGAAGGCTCGATGGCAGGTGGTGCCGATTTACCGACCCTACGTGTGTAATTGTTCCAGATTTCAATGAAATGGTTGACGATGCCATTGAGCAATCCGGTAGAAGAAGCATGTTCGAGGAAATGCTGGATGAAGCCGGGGAACAATGGGAGACCAACCGATTAATAGAAACCGCTATAGGCAGACAACTGGTAAGGGATATAAGGAGTATTGGTGACGATTTTGCTGCTGAATTAGGTAGCCATCCTGAGTTAGCCCAAAGACTAGATGACCTAAGAAGGATGCGAGGTTTTGAAAGCGTGGATGATGCTATGAACGCCGCAAGGGATCTGCGAAACCGCCTTCAGGATATAGCCAGGGCAGGGGATGGTGCCACGAGCGAGGCAGCGGATGCACGCCGACTATTTACCGATGAAGAGATAGATGAATTTGTAAGTGGCTTTGATGAATTAGCAGAAAGCCCTCGAGTGACGGGAGGCCAGAGGCCTAGAGTCGATGGTCGTAGAGTACCGACCAGACAAAGAAGAAGGTTGGATATAGAAGATATACCACTTCAGGCTGACGAAGTAGGTGATAGGGCGCGGAGAATGGCCGTAGCCAGAATTAGACAGGTGATCGGACATACATTAATGGAGAATCCAGCCGTAAGGGCCGCTTGGGAAGCTGCTAAATCCAGAACTTTGAGTAGGCATCAACTTATAGCCAGTAACTATGAAACACTATACAACACTACTAGAGGAAGGTTCTGGTTAGAGGTAAGAAGAAGTCCGGAGGCAAGGAGATACTTTGAAGAGGCAGGTTTTATATTCAGTGGTGGAGAGCGCTCTGCGCCACTACTTGGTGGTGTGGCCAGTAGTATTCGAAGAACAGAGATCAGAATATCACTTGACCACATCAGGGAGAAAGCCATAGGAAATAATTGGCAATATGCCCTTGACGCTGATAACCTACAGATGGAGTTTGCTATGCCAAATACCTACCGGGAGATCATTCAAAGCCGACACCCTGATCTAAGGGTGGAAGGGGATTGATTTGGGTTTTAGCTTAATTAACCCAGGCTTGATTTTAATAAGGAACTAAAAACTAAGAAACAGTCATATCGCTTCTGCGAGTTAACTGAAGCGATATCTTTCTCCACTAAGCATTATTTGCTGCAATTCACACACCGATTTTGCCAAGAAAAACAGCTCCTCAACCCATCGGGCAAAGGCTGTTTTTTTATGTATTACCCTGAACTTCACCAGTCTTATTCGACATTAGATTAGTACGACTTAGCTCTCCAAAATAAGGTCTATGATTATTTTCAGAACCTCAATAACAGAAGTTCTATTTCGTTGTTACTATTCCATTAATTAATTTCACTCTATCCTAATACAAGCAACTGATGAAAGAACAACAACCTGATAAACGCGAATCCAAATACGAACCTCTTCTTGGAGGATCACCTCTTTTAGATAACCCTTTCAAAGATCCGGAGAAGGACTTTTTAGCTAATCCTTTTGAGAATTCAACCTTAAAAACGGTCAGCGTGGGAGCACATTTCCAAACTATTGAGGATAATAGTGCAGTTCAACAGGACAATTGGGTCAAGGACGAAGGTGGAAACTTATACTTCAATACTGCTCAGGAAGCCAATTCTAGGATGAAAAAGCTACAAAAAAATCCAGAATGGACTGAATATAGAGTGGTCTCTTTTAAAGCAGGAGATGGTAAGAAGTATTGGAGAGTGGAAATGAGGGGCAAACTAGGAGTTGATATAAATGGAGATAATGTAAGAGAGTATGTATTTAAAGAAAGTGATGGTAACGCATTTCAGGTCTGGCAGAAGCTAAAGGATACCGGGAAAACCAACATGAGTTGGAATGAATTTTTAGCATTGAATGATGGGGTTAAATTCAATAGGCTAAAAAATGGGTCAATATTAAAATATCGTCATATTGGAGGGGCGGAAAAAAGGCGCGAAAACGTTAATGAGCTTAATTCTAATGCTCCAACAAAGACTAAAGCTGGTTCCGAGATTGCCGGTGATGTCAAAAGTAAAAAGACGATTCTTATAGCCTGGTCATTCGATGATGGGCCGGTTCCAAAAACTGATGTATTACATGATAGGATAAAACTGAATAATGTGACTTGGTTTATTGTGAAGTCGAATATGTTGCGTAAAAATGGTGGATGGAAGGAGAATGTGAAGAGATATCAGGAATTTCAAAAATCAGGAGGTGAGATTGGAATTCATGCGCAACACGAAGATATTGATCATATAGTATGGTTCCCTGCCTCAGAAGGCACCAAGTATCCTACATACCCTTCGGTTCAGCAAGCGATGAAAGAGGTGAGAGCCTTTAAAAAGAAGCTTAATGATGATGAGATATATCCAAAGTTTGTAAGGCTTCCTGGCGGATTGGCCTCTCAATTAGAATATTACGCCATTCACTTTGGGTTTAAAGGGCCTGACATTCGGTTAGTGAGAAACGGTATATTGAATGGGAGATCTTTTGAAGAAATAGCCCCAAAATTGAGTAAGAAATATGGTCAGTTGGATTCGCTGAAATTGGGTTACGCTACAATAGCTAAAGACTATCAGCATTTTAAGTCTTCATTAAAAAACATGAACTTACTGTTGTGGGGAGGTAGCTCTGATCCTAATAAAATCAGTGCAGTGAGCTGGAATACGGAATCATCGGGAGACCTTTCATTAAATGATACTGTTACAGGCCATGTGTCATATCTGAATCAACGTGAGAAAGGATACATGAAGTATGCAGCTAAGTTTGAAAAAATGGCTGACGAAATAAAAGAAGGTGAAACTCGTTCACTGGTTATTCTTGCCCATGACACTTCTGATATACATATTAATGAAATCCTTGAAGATAAGAAGAGGATGGAAGAGTATGCTGCCAAACCTGATGTAAAGGTAAGGATTGAATACGTCACAATGTCTACCCTTTTTAATCGAATAACCAATGAAAATGTTGAGACCTTTACTCCTAAGTACTAATGTGCTAGTTGTAGCCTTTACTGTATTGTTATCGTGTAGCCATTCTAATAGCGGTGACAATGCCAATAATTCAGATGACCAATTACCTGATAGCTTGCATGCATTTCTTGATATAGCCAAAGATTACGGCTCTTTGAAGGGAACAGCCATAACGGATTCCCTCAAGGATTTTTACATTCATCATGTCGGAGAAAACAACCTTTATGATATGAAGGTAAGCCCTGAATTTCTGGCGTTTGACTTAAATCAATACCGGCTTGATGGGAACGTCTACGCTAAGTTGATTCGGTTTCAGCATGATTTCGATAGCTATAACAGTATATATTTATTCTTAATCCGTGAAGATGGTGAAACAATCTTGGATGCGTTGGAACTGAGTAATTCCTTTTTCGAGGAAGGAGTTAATGGAGATGCCGAAGCATTCATAATCAGTGAAGATAATGCGACAAAAGTATATAAACATCAATATTGGGTGAGCTATGTTGGTTCAGATGCGGAAGTTGCTTTTGAAATTGATACGATCAGAACCTATATCATTGATAAAAATGGCATAAGTGAATCAATTGTAGATAAGTCCAAAGCTAAGGAAATAGAAGCCTTGTTTGCTGATTGATTTTCTATGAAAACAAAAAAGCAGGCCATTGGCCTGCTTTCAATATCTTGGTTGTTTAGATTATAAGGGTAATATAGTTCAACTGGCCGGTCTTGCCGCCCAGCTTTCTTCATATCTAGGAATAACTCTTTTGCTATTACCAGCTAACTGGAAAAAGTCATTGAGGGCTACCTCATATTCATCTTTTTCGCAGGCTATAAACGAAGCCAGATATGTATCCATATTCTGCTTCGTACCGAAGCTGCACTTAGTGTGCGTGTGAGTGCTGTGTCCATTAAGGTGATCCATCACCTGAACGTGGAAACACTCATGATCAGAAACACGCTTAATAAAACGGCTCTGAGATTCTTTCTTGTAATAAATGGGGTATGTTGCCATAATGATTAACGTTTGCACTAAACATTACACGAAAATAATGCCAAATGTTTCGTGTATTTAGAATTATTTTTTAATAACCTGAAAAGCAGATTGTTAAAAAACCGTGCCAGATATCATAGCCATTGGCAGACGACTGATACTGGATAATTGAACCCAAAATGGGAACGGCCAGTTGGATAAATTTATTACTTTTTGGGCATTAAAAGTACTCTAAAACCAAAATAAATTTTGAATTATTTATATAAGTATCTGATTATGAGGTTTTTGTGAATTAGTGTTTCAATATATGGTTTTGGTTTGAAACTAGACCATTTCAAACCAAAACGTCTTAATTGATGCCCAGGCTATCGGCAATTCCAGCGATCTTTTTGTCTAACTCATCAGCCACTTTGTCGAACTGTTCAGGAGCCTGTAGTGTGCTATTTACGCTGAAATAGAACTTGATTTTCGGCTCAGTTCCTGAAGGACGGGCAGAAATCTTACATCCGTCTTCGGTGAAAAACTGTAAGACGTTTGACGTTGGGAAATCTATTTTTTCCTCATTTCCAGTACTCAGGTCCTTCTTAATACCAGTTTTATAATCGATAGTCTCAATGATTTTAGAACCGTTAAAGTGCGCTGGTGGGTTGTTGCGCAGGTCTATCATCATCTGTTGAATTTCTTCAGCACCACTTTTTCCCTTCTTCGTAAGACTCATTAGTTTTTCTTTGAAGAAACCAAACTTTTCATACATATCGATTAGCATGTCGAAAAGACTCTTGCCTTGGTTTTTGGCATAAGCTGTCATTTCGGCAATCATGGCGCAAGATGAAATTGCATCCTTATCACGGACAAAATCCCCGATAAGGTATCCATAGCTTTCTTCTCCACCACCGATGTACACTTCTTTGCCTTCAAGGTCTTTGATAAGCGTAGCGATGTATTTAAAGCCAGTCAGGGTACTATAGCAGTTCACATCGAACCCTTCGGCAATCCTTTTTATCAAATCAGTAGTTACTACTGTGTTTACCACGTATTGCTTACCATCTAGTTTGCCATTCTCTTTCCATTTTGTCAGTAAATAGTAGATCAGCAAACTACCCGTTTGATTACCATTTAGCAGTTGAAACTCGCCTTTATGGTTTTTAACCGCAATGCCAACGCGATCAGAATCAGGATCGGTAGCCATCACCAAATCTGCATCTATATCAGCCGCTTTTTTCAATGCGAGGCTCATAGCCTCTGCCTCCTCCGGGTTAGGATATACCACTGTGGGGAAATTGCCATTAGGCTCTGCCTGCTCCTCAACCACATGGACATTTTCAAAGCCAAACGCCTTGAGTACCGGTGGCACTAGCTCTATACCAGTACCGTGTATGGAAGAGAACACGATCTTTAAATCCTTTTGAGCCGCAATGGCTTCAGGAGCTAACGAAAGTCCTTTGATAGCATCCAGGTAGATTTGGTCGAATTGCTCATCTACCACTTCAATCTTATCCTCTTTTCGAGTGAAATTGATATCATCAATGCTCTGTATCTTTTTGACTTCCTCTATTACATTATTGTCATGGGGAGGTGTGAGTTGAGCACCATCGTCCCAATAAGCCTTATAGCCATTATATTCCTTAGGGTTGTGAGAAGCGGTGAGTACCACACCACTTTGAGCACCGAAATGTCTAATGGCGAACGAAAGCTCCGGTGTAGGGCGGAGCTTATCAAAGAAATATACGTGAATGTCATTGGCAGAAAATACCGAAGCAGTATCATTAGCAAACTTCCGGCTGTTGTTTCTGCTATCATAAGCAATTACCACCTTTATTTCCTGGCCGGGAAATGATTGCTTAAGATAGTTAGCCAAACCCTGAGTGGCCATCCCCACTGTATACCGGTTCATTCTATTAGAACCGACACCCATAATTCCGCGAAGACCACCAGTACCAAACTCGAGGTCTTTATAGAATGCTTCCACCAATTCGGTAGAATCTTCAGCATCCAGCATAGATTGTATTTCCTGCTTAGACGCATCGTCAATGTTACTAGCTAGCCACTTATTGGCCTTGTCATGAATTTCCTGAGACATGATGTAGAATAAGGTTGAATTAGAATAAATAAGAAAGTGTTGAAATCAATATTATAAATTACCACGAAGGGCCTGTTCTCTTTCTATGGCTTCGAATAATGCTTTGAAATTACCCTTTCCGAAAGATTTAGCTCCTTTTCGCTGGATAATCTCATAAAACAATGTAGGACGGTCCTGAACCGGTTTGGTAAATATCTGTAACAGATAACCCTCGTCATCCCGATCAACAAGGATATTGAGGTCACGTAAGGGTTGAATATCTTCATCAATGCTGCCCACACGATCGAGTAGATCATCGTAATAGTTATCAGGTACACGTAGAAAGTCTACGCCTCTGCTCCTCAGTTCAGATACCGTTTCAATAATGTCATTTGTAGCGATAGCAATGTGTTGCACACCCGACCCATGATAGAAATCGAGATACTCTTCTATCTGTGACTTCTTCTTGCCCTCTGCCGGTTCATTGATAGGAAACTTGATATAACCATTGCCATTACTCACTACCTTCGACATCAAGGCAGTATAGTCAGTGGAGATATCCTTATCATCAAACGTGACTAACAGACTAAAACCCATCACCTTCTCGTAGAACTCCACCCAGGTGTTCATCTCCCCCCATCCAACATTACCTACACAGTGATCAATATATTTCAAACCTATAGGCTTCACCTCGATACCACTTTCTTTCTCGGTATATCCCGGTAGAAATACCCCTTTGTAGTCCTTTCTTTCTACAAACGTATGTATCGTCTCTCCATAGGTTTTAATGCTGGCTACTTTAACCGTTCCAAACTCGTCTTCCAGTGTTTGATGAGGTGCAACTGCCACGGCGCCACGGCTGGTGGTTTCATTGAAAGACCGCTCAGCATCGTCCACCCAAAGTGCCAGTACTTTGACACCATCACCGTGTCGCTTTACATGCTCGGAAATGGGTGAATCGGGGTGCATGGCGCTGGTCAGTACCAATCTTACTTTATCCTGTACCAGGACATAAGAGGCTCTGTCTTTGACACCCGTTTCGGGGCCACTATAAGCGACTAATTTGTAACCAAATGCTACTTGGTAAAATAAGGCAGATTGTTTGGCGTTACCTACGTAAAATTCGACATAGTCTGTGCCATTGATAGGTAGAAAGTCTTGATTCATACAAGGTTAACTTTGGAGTATTATAAAATTAGGACATTCTGCCTGTAGAAAAAATAATTTGTGTAAAATGCCAGACAGTTCGTATCTTAATAATTAGATTATTTCACAAGAAAAAAAACAAATCAGTTTTGAGCTACAAAATCATCAATCCTATGGACATCGAAGCGATGGACTCTGATCTTCGAGCTTTGGTAGAGAAAAAGAACCTGCTAAGTGATACCGACTATAGCAATGAGTTTTATGATAAGCTTGAGGAAGAACTACATGATATGGAAGATACTTTCCTTGAAAAGTATGGAGAGTTTTTAGAAGATGCATTTCATGAGGTTCACGATGAACTTTGCCCTGATAATGACGTACTACTGCCCATAGCTTATTTGGCTAACCAATATGAAGTGCAAGGCGATCATTATGATGTAGCCTTTAAGGAAGGGGTATATGTAGATGTAGACGACTATCCGGGAAAAGAAACCAAATTGGTGTTATTGCCCAATCCAACCAGAATTATGCTTCAAATTGATAAGAACAATAAAGAAGTAGTCTGGACGGCCAAAAGGAAAGTATAGAACAAATCAAATAGATCAAAAAAAGCCATGACAGATGCCTATCATGGCTTTTTTTATTTGTCTAAAATGCTATTTACTTTTTTGTACTATAGCCCAGATGCTTCTTCACTCGATCTAGGGTATTATGGGCAATAACGCGTGCCTTTTCTTCGCCAGTCTGAAGCTTCTTTTCTAACTCAGCGTTATTTTCCATGTAGTAATTGAATTTTTCACGTTCATCTTTGAACTTGTCGACTATCAGTTCAAATAGCGCCTGCTTGGCATGCCCGTAACCATAATTACCCCCTTCATAATTACCGCGCATTTCAGCGGTTTGATTATCGCTGGCCAATAATTTGTATAAAGCGAAGACACTGCACGTATCTGGGTTTTTCGGTTCTTCTAAAGGTGTGCTATCCGTGACAATGGTCATGATCTGCTTCCTGAGCTTTTTGTCCGGCAAAAAGATATCAATAGTATTACCGTAAGACTTACTCATTTTTCTGCCATCAGTTCCAGGAATGGTTTGTACCTCCTCAGCAATTTGAGCCTCAGGTACTACGAAAGTCTCTCCGTACTGATTATTGAAAGCACTAGCGATGTCTCTGGTAATCTCCAGATGCTGCTTTTGATCCTTACCAACGGGTACGATGTTAGCATCATACATGATAATGTCACACGCCATCAACACCGGATAAGTGAATAGACCAGCGTTTACGTCCGCTAACTGGTCAGCTTTATCCTTGAAGGAATGAGCATTGGCCAACATAGGGAATGGCGTGAAGCAGTTCATATACCAGGTCAACTCACATACTTCCGGAATATGAGACTGGCGGTAGAAATAATTCTTATCAGTATCAAACCCAAAGGCGAGCCAAGCCGCCGCAGTCGCATTCACGTTTTCTAAACGCGCTTCTGCGTCCTTTAAACTGGTGAGTGAATGCAAATCTGCAATGAAGAAGAAAGACTCGTTCTTCTCATTCTCAGATAGCTTGATGCCTGGGATAATGGCTCCCAACAAGTTGCCAAGGTGAGGCCTTCCCGAGCTTTGGATACCGGTAAGTATTCTTGCCATAATTCGATTGTTTGGCGCAAATAAAATAAAAACCAATACAAAATTGTTATTGGTATGTTAATAATGAATAACTACAGCGTGCTTTAAGCCTTTTTTATAACTTTGTTGTATCAAAGTAATTTTGAACCATTCAGTCTCATGAAAAAGATAACCGGTCTATACACTATTATTTCTATCATCAGTTTTCAACTGTCAGCTCAACAGATAGAGGATCTGAATTTTTCAGAAATCACTCATGATTTTGGCAACATTCAAGAGGAAGACGGTCCGGTTACGCACGAGTTTGTTTTTACTAACAATTCTGACAAACCGGTCAAGATATTGAATGTAAGAGCATCATGCGGCTGTACCACTCCTGATTGGTCAAAAGAGCCGGTAGCGCCAGGAGAGAACGGGTTCATTCAAGCACAATACAACCCTAAAAACAGACCGGGCTCATTTTCTAAGTCACTTACCATTACTACTGACTTGGAAGACTTAGTTGTTAGGCTCTTTATCAAGGGGAATGTTACTCCCAAGGTAAAATCAATTGATGAAGAACTGAATGTTGTACTAGGCGGTATCAGGGTCAAATACAGAGGGTTCAACATGCAAAGAGTGAAGACGACCGATACACCTACAGTTCGAGAATTTGACGTATACAATTCATCGGATACCATCATCACATTTTTGGATAAACTAGATGGCCCCGATCATATTAAAGTTTCTTTTGTTCCTCAAGCGTTATCACCAAAGCAAAAGGGTAAAATATTTGTGACTTATAACGGTAAGTCAAGAAACGACCTTGGTTTTATGTCAGACAATGTTACCTTTTATACTGATGAAAAAGAATCTCCAGGTAAGTCCATATCTGTTTATGCTACAATAGAAGAATACTTTCCGCCCATGACCCAAGAGCAATTGGCTATGGCACCCCATCTCAACATTGCAGATAATACGCACGACTTTGGCAAGGTGCTACAAGGCAAGAAGGTAAGTACTAAGTTTACCTTGACCAACTCTGGTAAAAGCGATTTGAACATACGAAAAGTAAAGGCCAATTGCGGGTGCACCATTTCTAAACTAGAAAAGGAAGACTTGAAACCAGGTGAAAGTACTGCTATTAAAGTCACTTTTGACTCAAAGAACCGCCGTGGCAATCAACAGAAGTCGGTGACCATCTATTCTAATGATCCAACCGCTCCCACTCAACGTGTGACCATAAAAGCAGTGGTGACACAAACGGGTTCCTAGCATAGTATTGAGCATCATATGATCAAATGCCGCTCCATTGGAGTGGCAATTTTTATATCTATCCTTAGTTGGTCTTTGCAGCGACATTGATATTCACGTCTTATCTCTTTCTTCCTTTCTGAAACCTAAATGGCATTTAGGCCAAACACCCATAGTTTTCGGGTTGTTAATCATAATAAATGATTAAAATACCGATTGCTATACCCTTATACAATACCAAACGCTACAATGAAAAATATTAAACCATTTACCTTTTTGCCAGTCCTAGTGATTCTAATGGCCATCAGTTGTAAGGGTAATCAACAAACGGCATCAAGTAAAAAAATCGGTGATAATCAGACTGGTATTGTTCAGCCTAAAAAAGCGAATATCAAGAAAGGAGAGATAAGGCTTAGGGGGATTGCACTCAAGCAACTATCTAAGGCGGATGGTCGTATTGTTTTTGAATTCAGGGTTATAGAGATAGAAGGGAAGGGGGCTACATTCAGTGGCTACGTTCCTGAAAAAGGAGAGGTAATGTTGCTAGAGTACAGATCGCCTAAACAAAAGCTTCCCATCAATACTGAAATTGTAGTTGATGCCCTCACATTTGAATCATCAGATGGCACAGCGAATCGAGCACAATTAACACGCAGAATAGATGACTAAACCGAACCCATTATTACTCATCAAAGGTATTTTCGTGGCACTAATCATAGGTGTTAGTGCCTACTTGTACCAATACGAACCGACCCGTCAACCATCCGATCCGGATGGTATTGTAAATAGCAATGGAACGGTTAGCACTTTCAAGATCGATGAAGCACAGGCGATCAATGGAGATATAATGAACTCGCTTGGCGTACAGGATAACCCCCATGCGCGAAATGATTTTGATGTGCTACGCCTACGCAGCCCTAGAACAAACTTGATTCCGGATAACATAAGGCAAAAAGAAGTAACTTTTACTAAGAGTATACCTGTGAGTTCTGGCTATGCCCTCAAATCGAAGACACTTAAAAATGCCCGCACCGAGGCATTTAACTTCATAAACCGAGGTCCAGATAACGTAGGGGGTAGAACCAGAGCCCTTGCCTTTGATATGAATGATCCATCAGGAAATACAATCCTGGCAGGAGGCGTTTCTGGCGGTATGTGGCGAAGCATAAACGGTGGTGATTCCTGGACAAGAACAACACGAAGAGACCAGTTTCCCAGCGTAACCGCTTTGGTACAAGATCCTCGGCCCGGCAGACAGAATGAGTGGTACCACGGTACAGGGGAAGTAACCGGTAATAGCGCCAATGGTAATGGGGGAGCATTCTATAGAGGTGATGGTATTTATCGTTCTATCAACTCTGGACAAAGCTGGGAGATCGTGCCCGGTACAGCAACTGGAGATATTACCATCACTAATAACGAGTTTAGAATTGTTAACGCCATGGTCATCGACCAAACTAACCTGGTTGAAGACGAGATTTATGCGGCAGTCATCGATGGTATCATACGTACAACGGATGGCTTTCAGACCTATGAATTCGTGCTGGGAGACCCTGCCAATTTAAGCCTCCATACGGAGGTAGCTATCACCTCAACAGGAAGGCTTTATGCCACTGTTTCAGACCAGCCCAACGGTTCTACCGGCAATATCGATAACGGCATATGGACATCTACAGATGGAATCAATTGGACAGAGATCGACCCACCAGCTGGTGCCGCGACTTCCGGTTATCAACGAACTTCCATCGGTATAAGCCCAAGCAATGAAAACATCGTCTACTTTCTGAGAACCGAATTCGCAGGTAATGACCATAGCCTGTTTAGGTATGATGCTTCTACCGGTGCCATCGAGGATAGATCAGATGCAATACCTCAGTCCGATGGACCTATCGGGGAGTTTGATACCCAAAACTCTTACGATCAATATGTAAAAGTCCATCCCGATAATAGCGATGTGGTCTACCTGGGTGTAGTCAACTTGTATCGATCCACCAACGGCTTTGCCAATACATCTGAAACCCAGTGGATAGGAGGATATTCAGAGTTTATTAATGCGCAAGACAGAATTGGTATATATCAAAATCATCACCCTGACCAGCACGCTTTGATCTTTTTTCCGAACAACAGCAATCGCATGATATCTTCACATGATGGAGGCTTGAGTGTGACGGACAATAACCTGGAAACCAATGTAACCCAACTAACTGATCAGAGTGGTGCAGTAGCCGATGAAATTGTGGTAGAATGGACAGAACTGAATAACGGCTATTTGACCACGCAATTCTATGCACTGGCTAATAACAAGTATATCGCTGGAGATGCATTGGTGATGGGAGGAATGCAAGATAATATGACCCAGGCTGCTTTGGATTCTTCGCCCACAACAGAATGGATACAACTGTTTGGTGGCGATGGTGCCTTTTGTGATGTTACCTACAATTCTATATTAGCTTCAGCCCAGTTCGCACAAATTGTGCGATACTCATTCAATGAAGAAACAGGTCAACAGGAAGATGTTAGAAATATTAACCCTCCCGGAGCAGGTGATACGCCGTTCTTGTTCGTAAACCCATTGACTACAGATCTGGTATCCCCCAACAAGGCGTTTGTTGCAGGTAGAGGATTGATTTATTACACACTCGATTTGAGAACATTTCCTTCCGGGAGCGATTGGCTCACACTAGGTTCAGTTATCCTCAATCCTTCAGAAAATGTGTCTGCCATGACCAGTTCCGTCACCCCCGCTAACCAGCTTTTCTTTGGTACAACATTCGGTAGAGTATATCGCGCAGATGATACCAATGATATTCCAGTAAATGTGGTAGAGATCACGGGAGACAACTTTCCGACCGGAGGATTTATAAACTGCATTGCTGTAGACAGACGGGATTCTGATAACATTTTCGTGGTATTCTCGAATTATGACATTCTTAGTGTGTTCCAAACGACTGATGGTGGCATCACCTGGAATGCCGTTAGCGGTAACCTGGAAGAGAACCCTGACGGCAGTGGAAATGGCCCTTCTATCCGTTGGATGGAAATCATGCCCAATGGCAGTGGCAATATTTACTTGTTAGGTACCAGTGCCGGACTTTATAGCACGGAAACATTAAATGGTATGAATACCGTATGGAATCAGGAAGGTGCCAATACCATAGGCAATGTTGTGGTAGACATGCTCCGTGTCAGGCCAGTTGAAGGGTTGGTTTCCGTTGCGACTCATGGTAATGGTGTTTTTGAAGCGAGAATGGATGTGCCATTGCAAGCCAGTATCTTCAAGTCCAATACACCATGCGAAGGAAACAGAATCACAATTTTCGGTAACGGTGCCACCAGCGAGGTATCTAATGACTTCAATCTAACCTATGAGTGGTTTGTAGATGGGCAGCAAATTGCTAACCTGAATTCAAGAGCTATTCTTACGGATGGCAATCCGGGATCATACCAGATGAGATTGACCAATACACGAACAGGGGAGTCCGCCTTATCCAATGTAATAGACATCGAATACATTTATGATGATTTCTGTGGAAGTGTGATTACTGATCTTGAAAACCAAATAGCCTTTGATGAAATCACTATATTCCCCAATCCCACGAGTGATCTGGTGAATTTGGCATTAACCGATGATTTTGATGGTAATACGCAGGTTAGTATTTATGATTTCAATGGCCGTATAGTGACTACCCAATCTGCCGATAGAATCGGTGATCAATTGACCTTCGATATATCTGAGCAGCCTTCAGGTTATTACTTCGTCATTGCCGAGGACAACGATAGCCGAGTGGTTCGACGTTTTGTAAAAGATTAGAAAGAAAAGCCTTTAAATAAGAAAGGGACTCGTTCTAAAGGAATTGTACCTGAAAGAGCGGGTCCCTTTTGTATAAAAAGCTCCTTGCTAAGAGAAAGCCGGAATACCGGTTATTTCAGCCCCTAGAATGAGCAGGTGAATATCGTGTGTACCTTCGTAGGTAACTACAGACTCAAGATTCATCATATGGCGCATCATTGGGTATTCTCCTGTGATGCCCATACCACCATGAACTTGTCGCGCTTCTCGGGCTATGTTGAGTGCGGTCTCTACACTGTTTCTCTTCGCCATAGAAATCTGAGCTGTGGTAGCCGTGCCTTCATTCATCATTTTACCAAGCTTCCAATTCAAAAGCTGCGCTTTGGTGATTTCCGTAAGCATCTCAGATAATTTCTTCTGTACAAGCTGGAATGACGCAATCGGTTTTCCGAACTGTATCCTTTCCAGAGCGTACCTTCTGGCAGAATCATAGCAGTCCATCGCCGCTCCAATGGCTCCCCAGGCGATGCCATAACGTGCGGAATCAAGGCACATCAAAGGTGCACCAAGACCATCTTTATTAGGAAGAATATTCTCTTTTGGGATCTTCACATTGTCAAACACAAGCTCGCCGGTTGTGCTGGCACGGAGAGACCATTTACCGTGAATCTCAGGTGCACTAAAGCCCTCCATTCCCTTTTCAACAATCACACCCTTGATACGGCCTTCCTCATTTTTGGCCCATACAACGGCCACATCGGACTTGGGTGAGTTAGAAATCCACATCTTGGAACCATTAAGCACGTAGTGGTCGCCCATATCCTTGATATTGGTGGTCATACCACCTGGGTTAGAACCATGGTCTGGTTCGGTAAGACCAAAACAACCAAGCATTTCACCAGAGGCCAGTTTGGGAAGGAATTTATTCCTTTGCTCTTCTGAGCCAAACTTGTAAATAGGATACATGACTAACGAGCCCTGAACAGACGCAGTTGATCTCATACCCGAATCACCGCGTTCTATCTCCTGCATGATCAGACCATATGAGATATAGTCTAGTCCGCCACCGCCATATTGGGTTGGTACAGTAGGGCCAAACGCTCCGATATCACCGAATTTCTTCACGATATCGTATGGGAAATAAGCCCTTTCGCACCAATCTTCTATATACGGAGATATCTCTTTCTTGACGAAATCACGTATCGAACTTCTGATAAGCTTATGCTCTTCTGTAAGCAGATCATCAATGTTGTAGAAATCGGGAGACTCGAACAAGTCGGTTTTTGCGCTTTTCAGCGAGGTATTTTCTTCTTGTAATGTATTTGCAGACATGGGATTAGTATAACTTTGCTACTCTCAAATTTACATAACATCATATAAAGCTCTATGGATAGATCCGAAATCGATCAGAGAATAATAGAACAGATCAAAAAACTTGAAAGTAAGTACGAAGTGATGGGACAAGATCTATCCTCATATTTGGACGGGCTTCTATATTCTGATTACCTCACTTACTGGGACTACATACATCTCGATACACTACTCAGCCTTCAATCTCCCAAAACCGGGTTTAAGGATGAGTTTGTCTTCATCGTTTATCATCAGATTACAGAACTCTATTTTAAGCTGATTCTATGGGAAATCAATCAAATCGCTGAGCAAAAGCATTTGGATGAGGAGTTTTTTCTAGAACGTATTAATCGTGTGTTACGCTATTTCGAGCAGTTACAGCACTCATTTGCTATCATGAGAGAAGGTATGGAGACTGAGCAATTCCTTAAGTTTAGAATGGCACTACTACCTTCAAGTGGTTTCCAATCGGCGCAATACAGAATGATAGAGATATGCTCAACCGACCTCATCAACCTTGTGGATGTTAATAGGCGAGAAGCGTTAGAAAGTAATAATGACTTCGACCAAATGCTTGAGAATCTATATTGGAGAAGCGGCGCCACAGAGCTTGCCTCTGGTAAAAAGACCTTGACGCTAAGGCAATTTGAAGATAAATACGACGAAGATTTCGCACGAAAGGCAAATGACTACAAAGAAAGAAACCTACTGCGTTTATTCGAAAAGCATTTCCAATCCAGCGATAAAAAAGAGGAGATCATCTCAAGCTTACGAGAGCTTGATGTTTTGGCCAATATTTCCTGGCGTTTGGCACACTACAGGTCTGCCGCCAAATACCTACACAAAGACCCAAAGGATATCAAAGCAACCGGAGGTACCAATTGGCAGAAGTACTTACCACCGAGATTCCAAAAAGTGATTTTCTTTCCTAACCTATGGTCGGAAGAAGAAAAGGAAAACTGGGGGCACCCGGCGCTTGAAAATGAGGTACTGCAAAAAGAAAAAGGCAACCTCTGAGGCTTCCTTTTTTATGCTTATCTTCGTATATTATTTTAGCGTATAAGGTATTAGTAATCAGAGCTTTCATCACATCCCTGACCTTTATCTTTTTAGCTAACACTTTGTTCGCACAAGGTGTTAAGCTATACTCCTATCATGACGATGAAAAGAAGATAGTCAAAGCTGAATACTACGTTACTGACACGATCAGCAATGTGCTGCAAGGTAAATACACCTCCTTCTATTTAAATGGCCAGGTAGAATCAGAAGGCCAGTTTGAGAACAACAACACGGTAGGTGTCTGGGAGTTTTTCTATGAGAATGGCGATTTGAAAATGCGTGGCTCACTTAGCGATGACCCCGATCGCGGCTATTGGGAGTATTTTTTCGAGAATGGCGTGATGAGCATGGAAGGAGAAATCTACAAAAAGCAAAGACAAGGAGAGTGGAAAACTTATTTTGAAAGCGGCGATCAGAAAAGCATTGGGGATTTCAAAGACAATAAACGAGAAGGATTGTGGAAATACTACTATGAAGATGGGAAGCTTCAGGGTGAAATAGAATATACCGCCGACAAGGGGAAATATATAGAATACTTCCATTCGGGTGCACGAAAAGGAGAGGGGCCTAAATCAGGCATGCAAAACACTGGCTTCTGGAAATACTATTACGAATCAGGAGAGCTTAGGGCAGAAGGTAAGTTTGTAAATGGTCAGAAAACTGGACAATGGAAGTACTTTCACCTCAATGGCAAGCCTTCCGCGGTTGGAGAGTTCGAGAATGACAAAGCGGAGGGAGTTTGGACTTATTACTATGATGATGGTGTTGTGAACTCCAGAGGAGACTTTGCCAATGGCAGCAAAAATGGCCCTTGGAAAATATACTACCCAGATGGAGCACTCAAAGGTGAAACTGATTTCGACAACGGCACAGGAGAATACAAAGAATATTACAAAAGCGGAAAGATCAAGGTCAAAGGCTACGTTCGCGATGGCCAAAATCAAGGCAATTGGAGATACTACTATGAGGGTGGTGCATTAGAAGGAGAGTGTGACTTCAAGGATGGAGAAGGCCAATATATTGGTTACTATCCTGATGGCTCACTGCGCACAAAAGGAACCATCAAAGATGATCAGCGTGTGGGTACGTGGGAAATATATGACAACAAAGGGTCTTTAGCAGGTTACTATAAGCCATTTTACGATGGTAAGGATGCTGATTTTGACCAAATCAAACCACCCAAGCCAAAGAAGGAGTACGGTGTTGCAGATTATAAATTTCGCGGAAGAAAGTTTTCTCATTTTGAACCCAAGATCAATGAATTCAAGGGTTTGATAATAAGCTCTAACCCGGCTGCTACATTTCTAGGATACATCCCATTTTCTACAGAATTCTACTTTCAGGAAAGGTTGGGGCATGAATTCGAATTTAGAGGGATAAGAGATCCTTTCTTTAGAAGAGCAGAGAATATACCCATAAACGACCTTTTCAAAAGAGGATACTCAATCGCCTTTCGCCAAAAATTCTACAACACCGACAAGAACTTTGGTATGTGGTACTTTGGTCATGAATTGATCTTTACCAATCTCAATCATTCTGCTAATATTACCGTACCAGTTGCCCCGGAAAATATCATTATGGCTAATGCTTCTGAGCAAAAAATAGAATATGCCGTACTGCTTGGCTACCGGTTTAAGCCTAAGACGTACACCAAAGGCTTCACAGCAGATGCCTTTGTGGGTGTGGGAACAGGGTACCGTAACTTTCAGGTAGCTGAGAACTTTGAAGATACCTTTTCTTCACTCTCCCAATCGACCATTCCCATTACCTTCAGGTTCGGATTGAACTTTGGCTACGTTTTCTCCATAGAGAATCGCTAGTTTTGTAGTCGATTTTAAGGATAAATACCTTACCCAGTGAGAAAGACATTAGAACTTACGCTTACTCCAGAACAGGCGTTTGATCAGACCAACTTTGATCAGATCGTTATGGATAAGCTCAAGCTGAAGCAGGAATATCAAACGAGACTGCTGAAAAGATCTGTTGATGCCCGTTTCCGGCAAGTCAAAGTGCGTGTACAAGCCGAGGTGTTTGCCGGAGAAGAACCACCTCCTCTGATCTCGTATTCAAAGCCTGAACATAAAGCGGATAATGACAAACGCGTTGTCATAGTAGGGGCTGGGCCAGCTGGCTTGTTTGCCGCTTTACAGGTACTTGAGTATGGACTTAAGCCGATCATTGTAGAAAGGGGTAAGGATGTGAGGGCCAGGAGAAGAGACTTAGCCGCTATCAACAAACATCACATTGTCAATCCAGATAGTAATTACTGCTTTGGAGAAGGAGGAGCAGGTACATACTCAGATGGCAAACTATATACCCGATCCAAAAAGAGAGGTGATCTCAAACGCATTTTGGAAGTGTTGGTAGCACATGGTGCCAAAGAAGATATCCTCTATGAAGCTCACCCCCATATCGGAACAAACAAGTTACCCAAGATTATAGAGCAAATGCGGGAAACAATCATCACACGAGGTGGTGGGGTTTTATTTGATACGCGAGTAGAAGACTTAGTTATCCAGAATGATGAGATCAAAGGGGTGATAGATCAACATGGTAACACAATAGAAGGAATGGCAGTCATACTGGCCACCGGGCATTCTGCCCGTGACATTTTCCGGTTGTTAAACACTCGCAAAGTACTGATAGAAGCCAAACCTTTCGCCTTGGGTGTGAGAATAGAACACCCTCAAGTACTGATAGACAAGATTCAATACAATTGCTCAATAGACAGAGGACCTTACCTGCCCGCTTCGTCTTACGCTTTGGTACATCAAGCGGCAAGTCAGGATAGGCAGAGAGGTGTATTTTCTTTTTGCATGTGTCCCGGAGGCTTTATCGTTCCATCTGCCACAGCCCCAGGAGAAGTGGTGGTAAACGGGATGAGCCCGTCACGCCGTGATTCTAAGTATGCCAACTCTGGTATAGTCGTTTCGGTTGAAGGAGAGGATTTCAAAGGATTTGAAAAGTACGGCGCATTAGCCGCGATGGAATTCCAGGCCTCCGTGGAACAAAAAGCCTGTGGTCTGGCTGGCAATTCCCAGGTAGCACCAGCACAGCGCATGACAGATTTCGTCACTAATAGAACTGGATCAGGGCTCTTGCCGACCTCTTATCAACCAGGTCTGGAGGAGATGGATATGAGGGCAGTACTGCCTGATTTTATCTCCGATAGCCTCCGCCAGAGCTTCAAAGCTTTCGGGAAGAAGATGAAAGGATACCTGACCGAAGAAGCGCAGATAGTGGGTGTAGAAAGCCGTACCTCATCTCCGGTGCGCATCCCCAGGGACAAAGCCACCCTCGAGCATACTGAAGTGAAAAGACTATACCCATGTGGTGAAGGAGCAGGATATGCCGGAGGTATTGTGTCCGCAGCTATGGATGGAGAAAGGTGCGCTAAAGCCTTAATGCAGAAGTATGCTGGAGTTGAATTAATTTAGCGTAAGTATGGTTCTATACCTGGGTATTTTTTAAATATAAGCATGAAAAAAACAGCAGTAATTGGCGCATCTCCGAACCCAGCCCGCTACTCATTTATGGCTTCGGAAATGCTTTCAGAATATGGGCATGAAATCGTCCCTTTAGGTATCAGAAGAGGCAAAGTAGCGGAAGAAGAAATTGTAGATATCCGTAACAGACCTGATTTTGACGACATAGATACCATCACATTGTACATAGGCCCAAAGCATCAACCACAATGGTATGATTACATCTTAAGCCTCAACCCGAAAAGGATCATTTTCAACCCTGGAACGGAGAACTACGAACTTCAGCAAATGGCAGAAGAAAAGGGCATAGAAATCGTCGAAGGCTGTACCCTGGTCATGCTGCGAGTCGGAAATTATTGATCAATAACTTCTTCCTCCTCTTCTTCACTCTCTTTTTTACTGTAGTTTACCACCGCACCTCGTTCGCGCATTTGTGCCACCATATCTTCCAGGTGACCGTTAGCCTCTGCTTCGAAGGCAATCGGATTCCTTTGCAGGAAGAATAGCTTCAATTTTTCAAGTTTGACTAATTCTTCTGGTAGAATAGATATTTCATTCACTGCAATATCCAAATCTTCCAGTTCAGTGAGTCTCAGTATTTGGTTTGGAAACTCAGTAAAGTAATTGTTATTTAATCGAAGTACCTTGAGGTTTTTAAGATCCCCTATTGACTCTGGAACGCTACTCAGCCTGTTGTAGTGTAAATAAAGCTTTTGTAAACCAGCTATTTCTCCAATGTTTTCAGGCAAAGCGTATAACCTGTTGTGCGATAGGTAGATTATCTTCAGATTTTGAAGATTACTAATAGCCGGAGACACCCTTTCTATACTGTTATAATACAAGTCCACGTTTTTTAAATTCGTCAACTCGTAGAATGCATCTGGTAGCACATTGATATCATTATTATAAAAAGACAAAGATTCCAACTGCTTAAGGTTCCCAATCCCTTCTGGAATATGTGAGATCTGGTTCCCTGAGAATTGAAGCTCCTTCAGGTTGTTCAATGCAAAAACTCCCAGAGGCACCTGACCCAATCCACACTTGTTGAGCCTCAGTTTTTCTATTCTTTTAAGCTTAGTGAGTGGCTGATCATAGATATTCAGTGGATTGTCGTTTAGTTTGATCGCCCTTAAGCTTTTTATTCTCCCCAACTTGGTAGGAATACGTTCAAACTCATTACCCGATAGGTTGATTTCTTTAAGGCCTTTTAACCTCTTTACCTGTTTAGGTACCTTGTCGAGATTATTATCAAGCAGTGCCAGCGTGGTGATGGTCTTATTCTTTTTGATTTTGACTTTTTGCAAATCCAAATGGTTACCGGAGAGGTTGATGATCTTCAAGTTAGTTAGCTTCTTCAACCTTTTGGGAAGTTCAGAAATGCGGTTGTTCTTAAGTACTAGTGTTTTGAGATTAGTGAATTCGTAAACGAAGTCCGGTATTTCTTCCAAATCGCAATAAGAAAGATCGAGATATGTTTCTTCCTCTTTATTGGTGGCATTGCGAGCACTTGCAATTTTAGCCAACCCATCGCGCTTCTGTTCCGCTACTTTCACCTGACGCAGAGAGTCTCGACGTATTTCGTATTTATCCAATGCGGCTTGCGCTTCAGTTGATTTCTTCCAATCAATAAAAGCAAGTGAATCAAAGGTTGTGATACCTTGCTCAATGGAAATTTTGCGAAAATGGCTATACAAGTAAAAGTGTCGGCGCAACGAATCGGTTTTGCGCTGCTTATTGCTCACACGTTGCACGTTGATGTCTACATTTCTGGCATTTTTCTGAGCGTTAGATGGTATGAACATACACATGATGAACGCTAGGGCGAGAATGGTTGGCAGTATCTTTTCCATACACTAAAACTAAGGATTTAGTTGATATTTGCGCAAGCATTTGGTGAAAAAAAAGTTTAATTATTGTAGCTTTGACCAACTTTTTGCTACACTATGAATGAAAATAAGGAGAACTCGAAAAGCGAGTATTCGGCTGGTAATATTCAGGTATTAGAAGGACTTGAAGCGGTAAGAAAAAGACCCGCAATGTACATAGGGGACATCGGGGTCAAAGGCCTCCACCACTTGGTTTGGGAGGTTGTAGACAACTCCATAGATGAAGCTTTGGCCGGTTATTGTTCCGAGATCAAGGTTGAGATAGAAAAGGACAATTCCATCAGAGTAACTGACGATGGTCGTGGTATACCTACCGATATGCACCCTAAGGAAAAGAAGTCGGCCTTGGAAGTGGTAATGACCGTGTTGCACGCTGGTGGTAAATTCGATAAAGACACATATAAAGTATCAGGAGGTCTCCACGGTGTAGGTGTTTCTTGTGTGAATGCACTATCCGAGCACCTAAAAGTGACTGTTAATAGGAATAATAAGGTATTCGAACAGGAGTATCAAAGAGGAGTTCCTGACTACAGTGTAAAAGAAGTGGGCAAAACCGACATAACCGGTACCTCAGTTCACTTTTCCCCTGATAAGACCATCTTTACGGCAACGGAATACAATTACGATACAGTGGCTTCACGATTGCGTGAATTGGCCTACCTCAATGCGGGTATTAGAATATTTCTGGTAGACCATAGAGAAGAGGATGAGGACGGTAAACCTATTGGAGAAGAGTTCTATTCTGAAGGAGGCCTGAAGGAGTTTGTCGAATACCTAGATTCTACAAGGGAAAAGCTTATTCCAGATCCAGTTTATATGGAAGGAGAAAAGGGTGGCATTCCTGTTCAGGTAGCGCTGAGCTACAACACTTCTTACAGTGAGAATGTCGTATCCTATGTGAACAACATCAACACGATAGAAGGTGGGACCCACGTATCTGGATTTAGAAGGGCGTTGACCAGAACACTTAAATCATACGCGGAAAAGTCTGGGTTATTAGAAAAGGTCAAAGTTGATATAAGCGGTGATGACTTCCGTGAAGGTTTAACCGCTGTCATCTCGGTGAAGGTAGCTGAACCTCAATTCGAGGGACAGACCAAAACCAAACTTGGTAACTCTGATGCCATGGGTGCGGTCGATGCCAGTGTTAGTGACATTTTACAATACTACCTAGAAGAGCACCCTAAAGAGGCACGCCAAATCGTGAACAAAGTAATCCTCGCTGCACAAGCCCGACATGCCGCTAGAAAGGCCAGGGAAATGGTGCAAAGGAAGAACGTGATGTCTGGAACTGGGTTGCCAGGAAAGTTGGCCGATTGCTCTAACAGTGACCCTGAAGCATGCGAAATATATTTGGTGGAAGGTGATTCTGCCGGTGGATCTGCTAAGCAAGGTAGGGATAGAAACTTCCAGGCTATTCTACCATTGAGAGGAAAGATATTGAACGTAGAAAAGGCGCAAGAACATAAAATCTACGAAAACGAGGAAATCAAGAACATCATCACTGCCTTAGGGGTTAGCTTTGGCACGGAAGAAGATGACAAGGCGCTCAATATGGTGAAACTACGTTACCACAAGATCATCATCATGACGGATGCTGATATTGATGGTAGCCATATTAGAACATTGATACTTACTTTTTTCTTTCGTTATATGAGAGACTTGGTGGATAAAGGGTATTTGTATATCGCACTGCCGCCACTCTATTTGTTGAAGAAGGGTAAAGACGAACGCTATTGCTGGACAGAAGAGCAACGCATTCAAATGATCACAGAAATGGCAGGAGAGGGTAAGGAAGAATCGGTAAATGTGCAGCGCTATAAAGGTTTGGGTGAAATGAACCCTGAGCAACTTTGGACTACTACCATGGATCCCGTGGAGCGTAGCTTGAAGCGAGTAACCATTGAGTCAGCCGCAGAAGCTGATCATCTATTCTCGATGCTGATGGGTGACGAGGTAGCTCCACGACGTGACTTTATTGAAAGCCATGCGAAGTATGCCAATGTAGATGTCTAAGACATCTCCGAACAATAAAATATAATAGAAGGCTGGGTTTATAACTCAGTCGCTTCAATCAAAGAGTTTGAGGTCAATACTTCAAACTCTTTTTGATTAAATAAATGGTATTAAACCGCAACCTTCTCGTCTGCATCGCGTGTCGCCTAAAACTTTAGCGATGGCGCAAGCAGCAGCGAAGACAGATTGTAGACAAGCAAAACACAAAAACACCTTAAAATATATGGCCCTGACTAAGACACGAGTATCCAAACAAATTCGCGAGAGTAATTACATCAGCCGTGACTTGAGTTGGTTACAATTCAATTATCGCGTGTTGGATCAGGCCAAACATGAGGACAGGACTGTATTTGAGAAACTCAAATTCATGGCTATAACGGCATCCAACCTGGATGAATTCTTCATGATAAGGGTTGGTAGTTTGTACAATTACTTGGATTACAACAAGGAAAGAGAAGATTATTCTGGACTAAGAGAGGTTACGTTCAGGAAGCTTTTACTGGCAGAAATAGGCAAGTTTTTCGAAGCACAACATGACCACTTTGTCAGAAAGCTAAAACCGTTATTTGCCGCTGATGATTTCAAAATTGTCACCTACAAAAGCCTTGGTGTTGGTAATAGGAAAACTGTGGATGCTTACTTCCGCGGTACCATCTATCCTATGCTTACTCCGATGGTTTACGATAACTATCATACCTTCCCGGTATTGACTAACAATACCTTGATATTCGGCGTCACCACTAAAAACTATGGAGAGACGCTTGAGCATAGAAAAATCTCTTTTATCCAGATACCGAGAAATCTCCCGCGCTTCTTTGAGATAGAAAAAGGGGATGATATTCTGTTCGTACCCATTGAACAGATCATCAGGAATAACATAGGCCACCTCTTCAGAAATGTTGAGGTACTTTCTGTAGATCTGATGAGGGTTACCAGAAACGGTGATTTCACCTTGGAGGAAAGTGAAGATATAGAAGCTAATTTTCTTGAAGAGTTAAAGTCGAAGTTGAAAACAAGAAAGACAGGTCGGGTGGTAAGAATTGAGACCGATGGAGAGCCTGATGAATGGATGATTAATCTACTCAAATCAAGGTGGGAAATTGATGATGATAACATCTTCAGAGTAAGACGGGGTAGCTTGATTGATTTTAAAGGACTATGGCAGATTGTCGGTCATCCTGAATTCCAGGACAGAAAGACAAAGAACCCTCCTCCGGTCAAGCCCATGAACTATCCTAAGCATGGGGCTGACGATATTTTTGAGCTGTTGAATGATAGGGACATCATTTTACATCATCCTTATAACAGTATAGATCCTTTACTTGAACTGCTTGAGAAATCTTCAGAAGACCCTAATGTACTTTCAATTAAACTGACCATTTACAGGTTAGCCAAAGATTCCAGAGTGACCACTGCCTTACTAAAAGCGGCAGAAAACGGAAAGCACGTATCGGTGCTCTTTGAGGTGAAAGCACGTTTCGATGAAGAGAATAACCTGTTAGAGGCACAAAGGCTGCAAAAGGCTGGTTGCTTTGTGATTTATGGTGTCAGTAATTTAAAAACTCATACTAAGCTTTTATTGATAGTCAGAAAAGAAGGGAAAAGGATCACGCGCTATGTACACATGTCAAGCGGTAATTACAATGAAGATACATCGAGATTATATACTGATATAGGGTTGCTCACCACCAATGAAGTGTATGCACACGATGTCTCAGAGTTTTTCAATGTAATCACTGGCCATTCGCAACCTGAAGCCTATGTCAATTTGATTACTGCGCCGAAGGACATGCGCAAGAAGCTCATCAAATTGATCAGAAATGAGGCTGATAATGCTTCCAAAGGCCTGCCAAGTGGGATCGTAGTGAAAATTAACTCACTACAGGACAAGGAGTTTATCGATGAGCTCTATAAAGCCTCAGAAGCTGGTGTTCCAGTCAAGCTCATTGTGCGCGGCATCTGCTGCCTAAGGCCCGGCCGGAAGAAATTAAGTGATAACATTGAAGTATATTCTATAGTAGGGGAGTATTTGGAGCATTCTAGAATATACTATTTCCATAATGCAGATTCGCCAAGAGTATGCGTTGGTAGCGCGGATGCCATGGTCAGAAGTTTTGACCGTAGAATTGAGTCACTGTTCTTTGTTGAGGAAGAAATCCTGAAAAAGCAAGTGATCAATATTCTGCTTTATAACCTCAAAGACAATGTAAACACTTATGTGATGCAGGAAAATGGTCAATACAAAAAGTATCAGCCTGAAGATGAAGCGCCTTTCAACGTTCACAAGGAATTCTATAAAATCAAAAAGGATAAAGTCAAAAAGGTCAAACTATTCAGTTAAACTCGATCTTTTCCTGGCGTACATTTTTCTCGTAGAGATAACGTATCATGCCATCTTTCAAACCGGCATCAGGAACCAGCATTTTACCACACTTGCCCCATTTCATGATAGAAGTGTATATATCAATGGCTGGAATGATTACATCTGCCCGGTCAGGGTTCAACTGCAGTATCTTTAACCTTTCGTCAAAATCATATCCAGCAATCATAGATTGAATTTCTTTGATTTTCTTAAGGCCAAGGGGTGTTCCTGGTTTCTTTTTGGAGAGATCGAAAACCTTGTTGATATTACCCCCTGTTCCTACAGCCAATAGTGGTCTTTTTACTTTTTTCGTATTTCGCTTCACCCATTTTTCCATGGCCTCCCAAGTCAGCGTTGAGTCACTTTTTTCCAGGCTTCTTACCGATCCGATTCTGAAAGATTTACTATCGATTTTTTTTCTATTATCGTACAAGTTTATTTCGGTACTACCGCCTCCAACATCGATATGTAGATAGACCTGATTCCCAAGTTGGCTACCAATTACACTATTAATGAGGGAAGCCTCCCGGTTACCATCGATAATGTGAATTTTCAATCCGGTCGCTGTTAATACTTCCTCTACTATTTCGTGACCATTGGCAGCTTCTCTCATGGCCGACGTAGCACAAGCCATATTATCATCCACCTGATAAAGTTCTAAGAGTAATTTAAAGGCTTGCATGAGCTTTTTGAAACGCTCTTTCTCTAGGTTACTTATGCTTCCCTTCAGGAATACATCATGTCCTAATCTCAAGGGGAAACGTATGTATTCTAACTTTTTGAAAAGAGGGCCGTCGGCAGACGAAATTACGTTGGTTACTTGGAAGCGAACAGCGTTGGAGCCGATGTCGATGACTGCGAGTTTCAAGGAGATAATTTTGATTAAGGGCTAAAGTTAAATCATCTAACAGATTCATTAACAGAAACTTTAGTCATTCTAATTTATTATCAAATAAGAGATACAGATTTTCTTTTTAGAGTTTAATTGATTTTATTTGCACTGCTTATCCAGAAAGACGGAGGGACTGGGCCCGCTGATGTCTTAGCAACCTTGGTTAAACTTGGTGCTAATTCCCATTCCGACAAGATGATAATTTCACTATCGTCGTAGGAATAGATGAGCCGAAGGCCTATCTCAAAACCCACTCTTTCTTTTAAGCGCAATTTTTAGGAATGTAAACGTTGATGGAGTGAGTATACAAGACATTTTAAAAGACAGAATTTTAGTGCTTGATGGGGCGATGGGTACAATGATCCAACGTCATAAGTTGAATGAAGCGGACTTCAGGGGAGAAAGGTTCAAAGATCATCACATGCCGTTACAAGGTAATAATGATCTATTGTCTGTTACCAGACCTGATATTATCAAAGAGATCCACGCACTGTATTATGAAGCAGGTGCTGATATTGCAGAAACCAATACTTTTAGCAGCACAACGATCGGGCAAGCCGATTACGGATTAGAAGAAGCTGTTTATGATATCAACTATGAATCTGCTAAAATAGCTAAAGAAGTGGCCGAGGAGTTCACTCGGAACAATCCTGATAAACCTAGATTCGTTGCCGGCTCCATGGGGCCAACTAACAAAACTGCTTCTATCTCACCTGATGTGAATGATCCCGGTTATAGGGCAGTTACTTTTGATGAATTAGCAGAGGCCTACAAAGAACAAGCTAAAGCTCTTCTTGATGGCGGAGTTGATATGTTCCTGGTAGAAACGGTTTTCGACACGCTAAATGCTAAAGCGGCCCTATTTGCGATCACAGAGTTATTAGAAGAAGAAAATAAAGATATTCCTATCATGGTCTCGGGAACGATAACCGACGCCAGTGGAAGGACCTTATCCGGACAAACCACCAATGCATTTTTAATCTCAATTTCCCATGTTCCTTTAATAAGTGTAGGCCTAAATTGCGCCTTGGGAGCGTCTGCATTGCGTCCATATTTACAAGTTCTGGCTAAAGAATCAAATTTCAACGTTAGTGCTCACCCAAATGCCGGTTTGCCTAATGAGTTTGGAGAATATGACGAAACGCCTGAACAAATGGCCAGTCAGATCAAGTCTTTTTTGGATGAAGGCTTAGTCAATATTGTTGGTGGTTGTTGCGGAACTACTCCCGAACACATTAAAGCCATTGCAGATATGGCCAAGCAATACCAACCACGTGAATTGGTCGTGGAATCTTTGGTATAGTTATTTTTTCAATAGTAGTTAGTAACGAGATAAACGTAGTCGGTCTTAGTGGAAAACAATAAATTAAACCATTCTGGAAGCCCTTTGGCATTGAGCGGGTTAGAGCCTCTGATTGTATCCGATGCCTCAAACTTTGTTAACATAGGGGAGAGAACCAATGTAACGGGCTCAAGAAAATTCCTTAGACTCATCAAGGAAGAAAATTATGACGAGGCACTTAGCGTAGCCTTGGATCAGGTGAGAGGTGGAGCCCAGATTCTGGATGTCAATATGGATGAAGGGCTTATTGATGGAAAAGAGGCGATGGTCAAATTCTTAAACTTGATCGCTTCAGAACCGGAAATATCCAGAATACCGATCATGGTGGACTCTTCTAAATGGGAGATTATTGAAGCTGGCCTCAAGTGTATTCAAGGAAAGGGAGTAGTTAATTCTATCAGCCTGAAAGGAGGGGAAGAAGAGTTCATTTGGCAGGCCAAGAGAATTAAAAGGTATGGTGCTGCTGTGGTTGTAATGGCATTTGATGAAAATGGCCAAGCCGATAGTTACGAAAGAAGGATAGAAATATGTAAAAGATCTTATGATACGCTGGTTAATGTAGTTGATTTTCCAGCACATGATATCATATTCGATCCCAATATATTCCCGGTCGCCACCGGTATAGAAGAGCATAGAAAAAATGCACTAGATTTCTTCTTAGGTACAAAATGGATCAGGGAAAACTTACCAGGAGCACACGTCAGCGGTGGAGTAAGTAATGTGTCCTTTTCATTCCGGGGAAATAACGCAGTTAGAGAGGCGATGCATTCGGCTTTCTTATATCATGCTATTCAACACGGTATGGATATGGGTATTGTGAACCCGACTATGCTGGAGGTTTATGATGAGATACCCAAAGACCTTCTTGAAAGGGTGGAAGATGTGCTTTTAGACAGAAGGGATGATGCGACGGAGCGTTTGTTGGATTTCGCAGAGACGGTTAAGTCAAGCGGCAAAAAGAAGGTCCAGGACGATCAATGGCGTAGTGAAGATGTAGAGAGCAGGTTGTCACATGCTTTAGTAAAAGGCATTATCGATCATATAGAAGATGACACTGAAGAAGCTCGTTCCAAATACGATCATCCACTGAGAGTGATAGAAGGACCTCTGATGAATGGTATGAATGTAGTGGGTGATTTATTTGGCGCTGGTAAGATGTTTCTTCCACAAGTGGTAAAGAGTGCCAGGGTTATGAAAAAAGCAGTAGCTTATCTGATTCCTTTTATGGAAGAAGAGAAGAGAAAAAATAATGTCATTGATAGTGCATCTAAAATACTGTTGGCAACGGTAAAAGGTGATGTACACGATATAGGCAAAAACATAGTAGCTGTTGTGCTGGCCTGTAACAACTACGAAATAGTTGATATGGGCGTGATGGTACCTGCTGACAAAATTCTAGCTAAGGCCATCGAAGAAGACGTGGATGTCATAGGCTTGAGCGGGTTGATCACACCATCATTGGATGAAATGGTCCACGTGGCTAAGGAAATGGAGAGGCAGAACTTTAAAGTACCTTTATTAATCGGAGGGGCAACTACTTCCAGAATACATACTGCAGTCAAGATAGATCCCCATTATAGCGGTGCTGTAGTTCATGTTTTGGATGCCTCTAAAAGTGTACCGGTAGCGGGCGAACTCATCAATGAAAATACCAGAGAGGGCTTCAATCGCAACATCAAAAAGGAATACGAGGATTTGCGAGAAGACTATGCGAACCGTAAGCAGGTTAAGAATTACATTAAGTTCAAAGAGGCCCAAAAAAACAAACTAGCAGTAGATTGGAAAAATGAGAATCCAGTCAAACCTACTTTCATTGGTAATAAAAGCTTCAGCGATTACCCTCTTGATAAGATAAGGGAATACATTGACTGGACGCCTTTCTTCCAGACATGGATGCTCAAAGGTAAATTCCCTAAAATCTTCGAAGACAAAGTCATAGGTCAAGAAGCCAAGAAGTTATTTGACGATGCCCAGGTAATGTTAGATGATATCATCAGTCAGAATTTATTGATTGCGAATGGGGTGATAGGGTTGTACCCAGCCAATGCAGTTGGAGATGATGTTGAGCTTTACACCGATGATTCCAGAGATCAGGTGCTGACCAAGTTTCATTTCCTACGTCAACAAGGTAAGAAAGGCTCAGGATTACCTAATCTTAGCTTATCTGACTACATAGCTACCAAGGAGTCTGGTGTCAAAGACTATATTGGGGCTTTTGCCGTCACAGCTGGTGTTGGTATTGAACCATTGATAGAAAAATACAAAGCCGAGCATGATGACTATCAAGAAATTATGGTCAAGTCCTTGGCGGATAGGCTTGCGGAAGCTTTTGCTGAGATGATGCATGCTGAAGTAAGAAAGACTTTCTGGGGCTATGCCCAGGATGAAAGCCTTGATAACGAAGAACTTATCAAAGAAAAGTATGTCGGTATTAGACCAGCTCCCGGATATCCGGCTTGTCCAGACCATACGGAAAAGCGACTGCTCTTTGACTTACTGGAGGCCGAAAAGAACACTGGTATGAGCCTGACAGAATCTTTTGCCATGTATCCGGCTGCTGCTGTTAGCGGATTCTACTTCGCCAACCCTCAAGCCAAGTATTTTGGGTTAGGAAAGATAGAGAAGGATCAGGTGGAAGAGTATGCCATTAGAAAGGATATGACTTTGGAAGAAACCGAAAAATGGCTCGCTCCCAATTTGACTTACGATATTTAAGATATAATCCATTCACTTTTTAAATTTTTATGAAAGTAACCGAACACATCAAACGGGCAAAAAAGACTCTTTTTTCTTTTGAAATACTACCTCCTTTAAAGGGGGAAAGCATCAAAAAGCTTTATGATCACATTGAACCTTTAATGGAGTTTAAACCTCCCTTTATCGATGTTACCTATCATCGTGAGGAGTATGTTTATAAAAAGAGAGAGAATGGCTTACTAGAGAAAAAATCCACACGGAAAAGGCCAGGTACAGTAGGTATTTGTGCTGCGTTGAAGAATAAATACAATGTAGATACCGTCCCTCATATCATTTGTGGTGGTTTTAGCAAAGAAGAGACTGAAAACGCGCTTATTGACCTGAACTTTCTAGGTATAGATAATGTGCTGGTTTTGCAAGGTGATGCCATCAAAACGGAGGCATCTTTTGCGGCAGAACCTGACGGTCATGGATTTGCCTCAGAGTTGTTGTGTCAGGTCAAATCAATGAATAAGGGCACCTACATCGACGAAGATCTAGAAAATCCATACCCGACGGACTTCTGCATTGGTGTTGCCGGTTATCCTGAAAAGCATTTTGCTGCTCCTAATTTGAAGATAGATATGAAATATCTTAAGGAGAAAGTAGAGAAGGGTGCTGATTACATCGTTACCCAAATGTTCTTTGATAATCAGAAGTATTTTGAATTTGTAGAGAAATGCCGTGAAATGGATATCAATGTGCCCATTATTCCAGGTATCAAGCCTATCACTACCAAAAAGCAAATCAACGTTCTACCTAGAATTTTTCACATCGACTTGCCTGAGCAATTGGCCGAAGCGATTGAAGATTGTAAAGACAATAAGGCTGCTAAGCAAATAGGGATTGAGTGGACCATTCAGCAGTCCAAGGAACTAATTGAGTTTGGAGTACCTTCATTGCATTTTTATTCTATGGGAAAAGCAGAACCTGTTCATACTATCGCAAAAGAGCTTTTTTGATTTTCTCTCTATGGGCTAATTCTATTTTCACCACCGTATAATACCGCAATTGTGTACTTTTGATCAATTGAACACTTATACTGAATATGAAGATAATTGAGTGCCCAAGAGACGCTATGCAAGGTATACATGAGTTTATACCTACAGATAAAAAAATCGAATATATAAATGAGCTACTGAAGGTTGGTTTTGATACCATAGACTTTGGTAGTTTCGTTTCTCCTAAAGCCATTCCCCAGTTAAGAGATACCGCGGAGGTGCTGGATCGGTTAGATTTATCCAATACGAAATCAAAACTTCTGGCCATAATTGCCAATACTAAGGGCGCAATAGAAGCTGTAAAACATGAACAAATAGCTTATTTGGGTTTTCCATTTTCTATCTCTGAGACATTCCAGCAGCGTAATACTAATAAATCGATCGAGCAGGCACTTGAGACTATAGACGAGATCCAGGAACTGTGTATTAAACATGAGAAAACTTTAGTTACTTACATTTCTATGGGTTTTGGAAACCCCTATGGAGACCCTTATGATGTGGATATAGTAGGGGAGTATACTCAAACCTTGGTAGACAAAGGAATTAACATTATTTCCTTGGCAGATACGATCGGTGTATCGAATTCTGATAACATTACTTACTTGTATAGTAGCTTACAATCCATTTATCCAGATGTGGAATTTGGTGCCCACTTGCACTCAAACCCGACTTCTGTTGTTACTAAAATAGAAGCTGCTTATCGTGCAGGCTGTAAGAGATTTGACGGTGCAGTCAAAGGGTATGGAGGATGCCCTATGGCCGAAGACGAATTGGTAGGTAATATCGCTACTGAGAGTTTAATAAGCTATCTAAAGAAACAAGGTGTAGACCTGAAATTGGACGAAGAAGCATTTAGTAAGTGTTTGATGTTGTCATCCCAAATATTTCCTATTTGACGAAAACCTTACTTCTGTAATTGGTATGGGATTTGTCAACAAGTAGAACAAACGGGAGTGATAAATTTGTAATTCATTTTTTAATAGAAACATCATGAATATCAGTAAGTCATATTGTTTATTGGCATTTTCAGTGTTGGTGTCTATCCAAGGCTTTGCTCAAACTGCCAAATCATATACTCAAGAGGGAATAAAACTATACGAGAACCAGCAATACTCTGAAGCCATTATCAATTTTAACAAGGCCATTGAAGCTGATGTCAAATATTCCCAAGCATACTTTTACAGGGGAAATATCAAGGACAGTTTCGAGGATCGCCATGGCGCGATGCAAGACTATAACAAAGCCATTGATCTGAATCCTAAGTTTTCAGAAGCCCTTTTCGCTCGAGGTAATGTGAAATTTCTTCTACAGGATTATTACGGTGCTATAGCAGACTATTCTAAAACAATACAGCTCAATCCTAACCACATTGATGCTTACTACAAAAGAGGTCAGGCTAAGCATCGCTTAGAAGCATACGAAGACGCAATTAACGACTGTACCAAAATAATAGAGATTACACCGAAGAATATCGATGCCTATTACCTTAGAGGTATATTAAGACTTGACTACGGTCAAACAGAATTAGGCTGTCTAGATTTGAGCAAAGCTGGAGAGCTCGGTGATTTAAAAGCCTATGAGGTAATACGGGACAAATGTAACACACGCATTATCAAAGAAATACCTCAAGAGGAAGACGAAGAGAGTGACAACTAAGAACAGTTAGTTTTAAAGGCAATATTGCTGGATTTGTTCCTCAGCCTGTCTAATGCCAAGAGAAAACGACTTGTGGAAATCCAGGCAGGCACTAGTAGTGTCTTTTAAGATAATTTCGGAAATACCCCTGTAATAGTAAAAGATCCTTTCAGTACTGTCTACCGACAGAGCTTGAGTCAGGCTTTCGACGGCTTCATTATGTTGCCCTAAATGTTGATAGCACCATCCCATACCAAAGCTCACTTCTTTTCTATAGAGGTCTTTTTTAGATAATTTGGAGAACTGTTCCAAACCCTCTTCGTAGTTGTCGAGAGAGAAAGAATGTAGTCTTCCCAACTGATAGCTGATGCTGTCCTCCTGAAAACCTAATTCATTCGCTTTTTCAAATGCCCGTAAGGCCGAGGAATTATCATCTTCTCCCGCTAATGCCAGGCCATTCAGATAATGAAGTAAAGCTAAATCTTCTTGTGCTTTCGCATATTCAAGTCCTTTATTACTGAAGTAACGCCCATTTCCGAAGTCCTGCTTGTCGTATATGGCAATTTGACTCCCAAATATGGCTGCTTCCACGCTACGACCGCCTAAGATTTTAATAGCTCTGTTCAGTTTAGTGATAGCATCATAGTATGCGCCATCTTCATACAAAGCCATGCCGTTTTCGTAATTCTGAATAGATGAATGGTAGTTAATAAGTACCGGGATGGTCACTACAACGGTGATCAATATTATAACCGCGATTCTGGCTTTGGCCTTAGCACCTTCTGTAAACTCTCTTTTACGATAGGTAGGCTTTCTATGTGTTCTTACCTTGGATTGATTGTAATATATGTTTTGATCAGAACCATCTCCTTGGCTATGGCGGATTGACCTATCATATTCCTCCTTTAACGTCTCATCAGAAAGTACACTGTATGCTTCTGAGATCGCCTTGAACTTTTCCTCAGTATTGGCATCCTCAGAGTGGCTAGAATCAGGGTGATATTGTTTGGCTAGATTCCGATAAGCGTTTTTAATTTCGGTTTGAGTGGCGTTTTCTGTTACACCAAGAATTTGGTAGTGATTTTGGGCCATCTATGACGCCAGCCTAAACATTTTGCCGGGAAGAGAGCTTACGTATCCTTTGAACTCTAGGTTCAATAGAATAGAGGATAACTGGCTAACGTTGATGTTAGTTTGCCAACTTAACTTATCGATCATCAATGGAGAATCACACGCCTTAAGACACTGTAAAACCTTAATTTCTTCATTGTCGAATAGGCTAAGGTCCAAAGTTTCTTTCTCCTTTTTGGAGACTTGTCCTTCGGAATCCCATCTCATTATATATTCAATATCTTCTACCGATGTAAGCAGGTGAGCCTTATTAGACCTAATCAAATGATTACAACCCTCAGACATCTTTTCTCGGATATTACCCGGTACAGCAAATACATCTCTATTATAGCCATTAGCAATCTCTGCTGTAATTAATGCACCACCCTTTCGGGCTGCTTCCACGACTATTGTAATGTCTGCCATACCAGCTATAATTCTGTTCCTGGCTGGAAATTTGGGAGCATCTGGCTTTGCGTCGATTTTATTTTCGGTAAGCAGACCTCCTGAATCGATCATTTTCATGGCCGTTTTGCCATGCTCTCTAGGATAGATTACATTTAAGCCACCAGCCATCACACCAACCGTTTGAAGGCCATTTTCCAGAGCACCTTTATGTGCCTGAATGTCTATTCCAAAGGCTAATCCACTTATAATCAAAGGGTCATATTTGGTCAGCTCTTTTATGAGTTCTTTTGTGACAGCCTTTCCGTAGTCTGTGGCTTTTCTCGTACCTACGATGGCTATCGTTTTTTGCTTATTCAACTCTGTATTACCCTTATGATAAAGTAAGGCAGGTGCATCGTTGATTAGCTTGAGTCTTTTAGGAAAATGCTCATCGGAGTGGAAAAGGATTTCACCCCCAAACTTCGCTACTTTTTTTAATTCTATTTCCGCATGCGCAAGGGAATGACCGGAGGTAATGTGAGATGCTATTGTATTTCCAATCCCAGGTACCTTTATTAGTTTTCCTTTGGTAGCAGAGAAAACTGCTTCAGCCTCGCCAAAGTAACTGATTAATTGTTTGAAGTTGAGATACCCTACACCAGGTATAAGATGTAGAGCAAGCTTGTAAATTTGCTCTTGCTCCATCGTGTATCAAATCTGATGTTGAATATCTATAAGGAAGGATTTGAGCTTCTTAAGGGAATCGATAACTTCCATCTTATCTTTTACGGCTTTTGCATCGCTCTTGAGCATGTCTTTGGCTCCTTGTAAGGTATATCCCTTTTCTTTTACAAGGTGATATATGAGCTTGACATTTTCAATATCCTCTTTGGTGAACTGTCTGTTGCCCTTTCTATTCTTTTTTGGTTTGATGATGTCGAATTCACTTTCCCAAAATCTAATCAAGGAAGTTGCTACGCCAAATTTATCTGCTACTTCACCTATTGCGAAGTATTTTTTTTCAATTTCTTTCTCCTTGTAGGGCATCGGTACTTTTGATTTTAATATACTCAATATTACCTGTTTCATCAATCTTGATCTGGGTTTCAGGGAAATCTTTTTCGGTCAGTTGCCTTATTTTTTCGACAACCCTTTTATCCGGATCAATCCTAGGGCCTCCGGGCTTTACCTGGTAAGTAGATATGATCTGGCCGCCAAGGAAAACCCCTTTAGGGGTAGTTCTCACGGCTATAATTGGTGCAATGCCATTGGGGCCACTCAGATTGAATCTAGCATAGGTACAAAAATTACCTAGACTATAACTGATAAATCTGTCCTTATAGACTTCGATCGCTCTGGTCACGTGGGGGCCGTGACCAAATATAATATCAGCCCCGGCATCAACCATTTGATGAGCAAAGGTATATACATTGCCCCGGTTTTCTCCATAGAATATTTCCCTACGCCTAGTTACATGCTCGTACTTGCTTCCCTCGGCACCACCATGAAAGGATACAATTACAATATCACAAATGGAATCAAGCTTTGATACAATGCTTTTGGCTTTGGTAAGGTCGTTAATACTGACTGTGCCAGTATTAGGGGCAAAGGCTGCAAATCCATAGGTGACACTATCCTGTTTCCACGTTATTGACTCTTGAGATAGCAGACCTGCATAGTGTATGCCTAGGCTATCTAACAATGCTGTGGTACTTCGCCTTCCAGGATTACCAAAATCACCAGCATGGTTATTGGCAAGGCTCATTACATCAAATCCGGCATCAGTTAAGTTATTGCCGAAAATAGTAGGGGTTCTAAACAGATAACATATACTGGGGTTTTTGCAATACTTTGGTTTGCCGCCTTCATCTAGAATTACTCCTTCCAGATTTCCAAAAGTAACATCTGCACTCCTCAGAATAGAATCCACTTCGTTGAACAAATCCTTGCCGTCATTTGGAGGAAGGTAGTTTTTATTTGGGTAATTGGTGCCCATCATAATATCCCCGACTCCCATGATAGTGATGGTATCCTTTGGTAACGTGACTGTGGGAATGGATAGTGTGTCTACAGCAACAGTGTCTAAAACCGCGATATTCTCTTCTTCTTTCAGCGTGTCTAATGGAATTGGGGTCTGAACTGTATCCAAGACTACCTGCGTAGTATCTTTGACCGTTTTGTTTGTAACTCGACCCGTTTGCTTGGCCACCTTACATGATGAGTAAATGGAGGCTAGCAGAACCAATAAGACCAGCGGTTTTGCGATTTTCATAGCCGCAAACTTAAAATGATCTAAGGATTAAAAAAGGTATTGATCTGAGAAAGTAAGATTAGTAATCTAGAGGCGTGGCAGAATCGTCGGATAAATCTATTAACTTTTCATATTCCTCGACACTCAAATCTCTATGGAAGAAGTCAATAGGATTGATCGCCTTGCCATGATAACGCACTTCATAATGCAAGTGAGCAGCCTGTGACCTGCCTGTGTTACCTACATACCCTATTAGATCTCCTCGTTTTACCTTTTGTCCCTTCTTAACAGGGAATGACGATAAATGGGCATATCTGGTTTCGAAGCCATATCCGTGATCTATATAAATAACATTTCCGTACGTGTTAGAATAGCGAGCAACTTTGATACTTCCATCTCCAGTAGCATATACAGGAGTGCCTGTTGGAGCGGTAAAGTCTAAACCTTCATGCGGCTTCCAAATCCTAAGAATAGGGTGGAATCGTCTTCCAAAAGTAGTATGTAACCTGGTTAATTCTTTGTTATTTACAGGTTGAATAGCCGGTCTGGATGCCCACTCCTTAGCTTTCTCTGCTGTTATGTCCATAATTTCGTCATAAGACTTAGTTTGTATGTACATCTTAGCTCTTAGCTTTTGGAGTCGTTCATAAGTGTTAAGAATTAGAGATTCTTCTTCAAGCCTAAGTTGTTTAAGCGTGTCTAATCTATCATAACCTCCTATACCCGCTTGACGTATGGTAGTTGCGACAGGGTCAGCATCCGCTATAACTCTGTAAACATGATCATCTTTCTCCTGAAGGCTTTTCGTTCCTTCGTACAAATCATCCAACTTTTTATTCAGTAAACGCCAGTCAAGCTTTAATTCTTCGTTTTCGGCTTTTAGTCGACTCTCTTTAAAGGTAGGATAGTTGTGATCATAAATATATATGAAGCCTAAGGCCAGAATAATTGCTACAGAGAAGAACAACAAAAAATTGGCGATTACGTCAAATTTTGAGACCTTCACAGGTTCGTATTTGCACGTTTCAGTGTTATAGTAGTACTTGATTTTCGCCATTTACGGGCTCAAATATGCTAATTTTGACTAAATATTCAAATTATTGCGAAAAATTAACCTAAAGACTGATTTTCGCGAGATGCGAGTTCTAAAAGCTTCTGATATTCTTCGTCGGTTACATCCTGAATAATATATTGTATCGGGTCAACCTTTTGGTTATCCTTAATAATTTCATAATGAACGTGTGGGGCTGTAGAACCTCCGGTGCTCCCCACATAACCAATTAGTTGCCCTCGTTTTACTTGATCTCCAACTTTCACAACAAAAGTCTGCATGTGAGCATATTTGGTTCTATAGCCAAATCCGTGATCTATTTCTACCTGATTACCATATCCAGTCTTGGTATAACTAGTTTTAGCGAGTACCACTTTCCCATCCCCAGTAGCATATATAGGTGTGCCTCGTGGAGCGGCAAAATCAAGCCCCCAGTGCATACGTCTTGCTTTGTAGATAGGGTGAATTCTCATGCCGTAGCCCGAGGCAAGCCTTGTGAGTTCCTTATTGTTTATGGGTTGGATAGCTGGAATTGCAGCTAACATTTTCGATTTTTGCCTAGCTAAGTTTAATAACTCGTCATAAGACTCCGCCTGTATGACCATTTTACGGCTCATGGCGTCTATTTTCTGGTAAGTTTCTAAGATTAGATCTTCACGTTCTAAATTCCCTCTCCTCAACTCATCATATCTATCCGAACCGCCAATTCCAGCTCTCCTCACTGGGTCGGGTATAGGTTCCGCTTCAAAAATAGTTCTATAAATATTGTCATCACGTTCTTCCAAATTAGCCATCATTTCCTCCATGGTCGAGACTTTCTTTTCCAAAATCTCGTAATGATAACCTAATTCATTATTGGTCTTTTTTAGAAGTGCCTCTTTTGGAGAATCAAAGTAGATACCATAAACACCGTATATGACTACAGCCAATATCATGGACACGGCTACAAAGCCCAGAAAATTGAGAATGATATCCCAGGTACTAACCTTGATACGTTCGTATCTACAAGTCTCGGTATCATAATAATATTTTATTCTGGCCATTTATATAAGTCTATGCTAAAACTTCTAATTTTGTCGGGCTCAGTAAAGGCTACTTAGGAAAAACAACAGGCACTCGACATTAGTTAATTAGTAGTTTAAGATTTCCTGTCCTGAGTAATTTAAAGGTGCAAAATTACAAAATAAAGTAGTATTCATGGACTCGAAGTCAATTCGACGTAAGTTTCTGACGTTTTTTGAACAAAAAAGCCATCAAATCGTCCCATCGGCTCCTCTAGTTATTAAGGATGACCCGACATTAATGTTTACTAATGCCGGTATGAATCAGTTCAAGGATTTTTTTCTTGGTAATAAAAGCCCAGAGCATCCTAGAGCGGCCGATACGCAAAAGTGTTTAAGAGTATCAGGTAAACACAATGATCTGGAAGAAGTTGGGATAGATACCTATCATCATACCATGTTTGAGATGTTAGGTAACTGGTCTTTTGGGGATTACTTCAAGAAAGAGGCCATTGAGTGGGCTTGGGAACTACTTACTGAAGTCTATAAATTACCTAAAGATCGGTTATATGTTACAGTATTTGAGGGTGATAAATCTGATGGGTTAGAAGCTGACAATGAGGCTTTTGATTATTGGAAACAATACATTAGTGAAGATCGAATTATTTATGCGCCCAAAAAGGATAATTTTTGGGAAATGGGCGATACGGGCCCCTGCGGACCATGTTCTGAGATACATATCGACCTGAGAAGTGACGAGGCAGTGGCTCAAAAACCCGGTAAGGAACTGGTCAACCAAGATGATCCGTTGGTTGTGGAGATTTGGAATTTGGTGTTCATGCAGTTCAATAGGGTTTGGGATCCAGAGAAAGGAGGTGCCGCCGAACTCAAGAAATTCGAAGAAGGGCTTAGCGGAGAAAATGTTGCTAAAGCCACTTCTCAAAAACACGCTGAACTGACGCAGTTAGAACCGCTTCCTGCGAAGCATGTGGATACGGGTATGGGTTTTGAGCGGCTGGTTATGGCCATTCAAAACAAGAAATCCAACTACGATACAGATGTATTTCAGCCTTTAATTCAAACCGTTTCCAAAAAAGCAGGATTAGAATATGGACAAGACGAAAAGGTTGATATCGCCTTACGCGTAATATCAGATCACATTAGAGCGATATCTTTTGCCATAGCAGACGGACAGTTACCTTCTAATTCAGGGGCGGGCTATGTCATTCGACGTATATTAAGACGTGGAGTAAGATATGGATACACTTTTCTCAATTTCAGGTCACCTTTTCTTCACACTTTGGTGGCGATATTGGCAGATCAGCTTGAAGATGTATTCCCAGAGATTCGGGCACAAGAAGAATTTATAGTAAAAGTCATACAGGAAGAGGAAGCTTCATTCTTGCGTACGTTAGAACAAGGGCTGAAAAAGTTGGAACAAATCCAATCAGATTTACTCGCCAAGAATGAAAAAGAAATACCAGCAGAATTGACCTTCGAATTGTACGACACTTACGGCTTTCCATTCGATCTGACATCTCTCATTGCAATTGAAAGTGGTTTTGATGTGGACGAAGAGGGCTTCAAAAAGCAAATGACGGTTCAAAAATCCAGAGGAAAAGCCGATGCCGCCAAGGAATCTGGAAACTGGGTAGTAGAGAAGGACCATGAGAATGTGGAATTTATCGGTTATGAAAACCTTGAGTCCGAATCAGTTATTGTGAAGCATAGAACTATAAAGCAAAAGGGTAAGGACTTAATCCAGGTAGTACTGGATAAGACACCATTCTATGCTGAGAGTGGGGGGCAAGTTGGTGATAAAGGGTATTTGGATTCTGGAAGTGAAAAGATACGGGTAGTTGATACCAAAAAGGAAAATGACCTCATCGTTCACATAGTAGACAAACTTCCTGAAAAACTTGATGCGAAATGGTCAAGTAGAGTTGACGGACAAAAAAGGTCGCTTACTACCAATAATCATTCTGCCACTCACTTACTACACGCCGCGTTAAGACAGGTTTTAGGCCAACACGTTGAGCAACGTGGTTCCTTGGTCAATGAGAAGATACTGAGATTTGACTTTTCTCATTTTTCTAAAATGACGAATGAGGAGATAGAGAAGGTTGAGCAGATTGTAAATGCGAAGATCAGAGAGAATATTGAATTGGACGAGCAAAGAAATGTACCCATAGAACAAGCCAAGGAAATGGGAGCAATGGCTCTTTTTGGTGAGAAATATGGAGACTTTGTACGTGTAATCACTTTCGACAAGGACTATTCCGTAGAATTGTGTGGAGGAACGCATGTGACATCTACCGGTAGCATAGGGTTATTTAAGGTTGTATCTGAAAGCTCAATAGCCGCCGGTGTAAGGAGAATAGAAGCTATTACAGCGGAGACCGCCAATAATTATGTAAATGATCAGCTTGGTGTGCTGGAAGATATAAAAGGCTTACTTAAAGACCCCAAAGACCTTTCTAAGGCAATCGCAACACTTCTTGATGAAAAGAACAAACTTGAAAAAGAACTGAGTGCTGTCCAAATGCAGCAGGCTCAGTCTATTAAAGCGGATTTGCTTGATTCAGTTAAGTCGGTTCAAGGTAATAATGTGATTATTAAAAAGGTTAAACTGCCAAATGCTGATGCATTGAAAAAGGTCTCCTTTGATTTGAAAAATCAAGTTGATGATCTATTCCTGGTTTTAGCGGCTGACATAGCAGGTAAGCCACAGATTTCAGTGGTGGTTTCCGACAAGTTAATTTCCGACCGGGATATGAATGCTGGAAACATCGTGAGAGAGTTAGCCAAGGAAATCAAGGGTGGAGGAGGAGGACAGCCTTTCTTTGCTACCGCTGGTGGCAAGGATGTGACTGGACTAGACAAAGTAATACAGAAAGCTGAAAGCTTGTTGAGTTAATAAGTTTAAAATATCGAATAGTAAAAAGTGTCCTCTACAAGAACAGCCGAAAAACTAGACATAAACCACCTGATTAGTGAAAAATACACTGTCGTTATTGGTTTAGAAATTCATGCCCAATTACTTACGGCCAGTAAGATATATACCGGAGACTCTAACCAATTCGGGGATGCACCAAATACCAATATCAGTGAGATCACTATTGGACACCCCGGGACTTTGCCTAAACTCAATCGCAAAGTGGTGGAATATGCCATAAAAATGGGTTTGGCGTGTGACTCTGAAATATCTCGAATCAATATTTTCGATCGTAAAAACTACTTCTACCCTGATTTACCTAAGGGCTATCAAATTACTCAAGATAAAACGCCAATATGCCTCGGTGGCTATATACCGGTTAAGCTCAAAAACGGTGTCGAGAAGAAAATTAAATTAACCAAGATCCATGTAGAAGAGGACGCTGGCAAGTCAATTCATGTTGAAGGGGAGAAGGATACCCTAGTGGACTTGAATAGAGCGGGTGTCCCGTTGATAGAAATAGTGACAGAACCTGATATTCGGTCTAGCGAAGAAGCACATGTTGTACTTACCGAAACGCGTCGGTTGGTCAAGTACCTTGATATATGCGATGGTAATATGGAGGAAGGTTCAATGCGCTGTGATGCCAACATCTCTATTATGCTCAAATCTGCCAGTGAATATGGTAAGAAAGTAGAAGTCAAGAATATGAATTCTATCAGGAACGTACAACGAGCGATAGATCATGAGGTAGAAAGACAGATCACAATTTTGGAACATGGGGGAATAATCTCATCTGAGACACGCACTTTTGATGCGAATGCTGGAACTACCGCTGGTATGCGAACTAAAGAAGAACTGAACGACTACAGGTATTTTCCTGACCCGGACCTGAGCCCGATGCATGTCTCAGAAGAATGGCTTGATGCTATCCGTGCAGCCATGCCGAGTCTGCCCAATGAGTTGAAGGCAAGATTCATGAGTCAGTATGAATTACCCGAATATGACGCTTCCGTATTGATTGATGCAAAGGAGACGGCGTTATATTTTGATGAGTTGTGTGACAAAACCAAAAACTACAAGTCAGCTTCAAATTGGGTCATGGGTCCAGTAAAGTCCTATCTCAATGATCAAAACAAGACTTTGTCTGAATTCCCTATTTCCACGGATCAAATGGCTGAGTTAATTGAGTTGGTAGATGACCAAAAAGTAAGTTTCTCTACGGCATCCAAACAACTGTTCAAAGAGCTAATCAACCGTCCGAACATATCTCCCATAAATTTGGCGGAAGAATTAAATCTAATTCAAGATAGTGACGTTAGTAGTATTGAACCTATAATCGAAGAAGTATTAGCATCAATGCCAGATAAGGTTAAAGCTTATAAGAAAGGTAAGAAGGGACTTATCGGCCTGTTCATGAGTGAAGTGATGAAGAAATCTCGGGGCAAAGCCGATCCGAAAGTCGCCAATGAACTGATCCGATCAAAGCTGAGTTAACCAAATAAACCGAATGAGATGAACATAAAAGCAGTATACCTAATATTCACCCTTTTTGTCTTGGGATGCTCCGCATCGAGTCAGAATGAAGTATCAAACGCCCAAGATGGTATTAACTTGACTGGAACTGTCAGTTATCCACAACAGGGACTAATCATATTTGAACAGATTTTGGGTAACCAAGCTGTGCCTGTAGATACCATTAAGTTAGATGAACAGACTAACGCTTATAATCATGTGGTCGATGTTTCTCCGGGTTATTATAGATTGAATTTCTACAATCAGCAGATTATCACGCTGATCTTAGATAAAGACGATGTCGAGGTTAATGTAGATGGAAACAATGCCAGAGGGTTTGTTGAAATAAAAGGTTCCAGAGATCACGACCTTATAAATGAGATACAGACCATTTTTGCTTCGTTGAAGAACTCAGCAGAATTCGCCCGATTGAATAATGAGTTTGCTGACGCACAAAAAGCCGGTAATAAAGAGCGTATAGGCGAATTACAACTGCAATACCTTAATATGGAGGCAGAGAACCACAAAAAAGTGGTGAGCCGATTGAGGGAAGCAGGTGCATCTTTGGCGGCCATGAATATTGCGCAGACTAGTGGGATTGATAAGGATAAGCACTTTGATTATTTTCTCGAGTTGTCTGACTTGTTGAAAAATGAAATGCCGGACTCACCCATTGCTCAGGAGTTTATTAGTCAAGTGGAGCAAATGAAAAAACTGGCTATTGGCAAAGTCGCTCCTGATATCTCACTGCCTAATCCTGACGGAGAGCTGGTAAGCTTATCTTCTTTGAGAGGAAAATATGTATTGGTAGACTTTTGGGCAAAATGGTGTAAGCCCTGCCGATTAGAAAATCCTAACGTAGTTAGACTTTTCAATAAATATAATGACAAAGGGTTTGAGGTTTTTGGTGTCTCATTAGATAGAAACCGAAACGACTGGCTGAAGGCAATTGAAGAAGATAAACTACACTGGACTCAGGTTTCCGATCTTAAATTTTGGAATTCCGAAGCCGCGCAGATTTATAATGTTAAAGCCATACCTTTTGCACTCCTCCTTGACCCAGATGGCGTGATTATAGGAAAAAACCTACGTGGTAAGGCCCTTGAAAAGAAACTTGAAGAAATCTTTAAAGAGATATAAGCTTTCTACTTGGAACGTGCCATTCTAATATAGCGGGCAAACAGTGCTAGAACGGTCATAATCAACACAGCAAGACCTATATACATGAACCAGTCTTGCTGACTCACTAATTTAAGATTAACAGCACTGTTGTTTCCTAACACAACAAAACCACCCCAATAAAATGGATCAGCCTTCACGTTATCCGCGTTATTGAGGTATTCTATCTTGGCTATTCGCAAAGCTTCGTCTTTTGATTTTCCTTTTTTAAGTGCTCGATAGAATGAGGTCATTATTTCGGGAGAAGAGGCATCCGAAACCTCCCAACGACTTACCAATAAGCTATTGACCCCTGCATAGGAAAACGCGCGTCCTAAACTCAGTAAGCCTTCTCCTTTAGCTAGTTTTCCAGCCCCAGTATTACAAGAGCTGAGTACGGCCAATTCCGCATTCAGATCCATGTTGTACAATTCGTGGGCATAAAGCAGGTTATCTTCAATAGTGTCTTCGCTGGAGGTGAAATAGAGCTTTGAACTCATTGGGTCTGACTCATTAATATCTCCGTGCAGTGCAAGGTGCAGAATAGCGTAGTCAGAAGCATTTTGCTTGAAATTGAGCTCGTTAGCTGTGGAACCATAATAATAATCTCCTTTGAGCACCTTCGAGATATTCCTGATTTCTCTCCTTGAACCAGGTAAATCACCTGCATCAGCTCTGGTAGAAGCTACTCTCTGTCTAATATTTTCTGATGTTTTGTCAGAAAATGAGAATGCTAAGCACTCTTTTTTGGTTTCGCCAGGTGCCCTCAGCTTGCTACTAAAGAAATTACTGGCTGAATACGCATAGCTTAGTGCGTACTTTTTGATCAAATAATCGAGTGACTTGAAATCATCGCCATCGCTTTCCTCACTCAATAAGATGTCGAAATTGATATGCCAAAGCTGGCCATCCGGTACTATTATCAATCGTTCTATTTGTTGATTTTCAAATAATTGAATAGCCGGGTCTATGAGGGACTGGTAGCTCTCATGACTTAAAGCGCTGAACTCCGATAACCTTTCCTTTTTGTTCAACTCAGTTTTCGCATATTTGAAGTAGTTGAATAATTCAGCAATTTTAGTCTGAGTCCTACTGCCGAAAGGCAGGTTAAGAAGTTTAAAATGATCTTTTGAAATGCAAAAGATGTACAATTGCTCATTTTGTATGAAATATTCGAGCAATAAATCACCGGAGTTAAGCTTTCTTTGGATATCACTTACCTCCATTATGTTATCGCTGTGTTTGATACTGTGATACTTGGGAAATTGAGTTTCAAAAAATGCTACCAAGTCTTCAAACTGCCTCTTACGTTTGAAGATTTGACTTTCTATCTGCCTAACCTTTTCTTCACTTTCTTCTGATACTTTCAAATCGTTTAACTCAGATTGATAGAATGCAATTTCAGTTCTTAATCGCTTCTCCTCAGCTATAAGACTATCCGGGATATTTGAAAACCGTTTGGCAAATGAGTCAGTGAATGACTCCATTAGTGCCGGAGCTTTATTCTTTTCAGAAAACATGAAAGCCTTATGCAAAAAAGTATCGTCTCCCGTCTCTTCAGCTAATCTCCAAGCGATGTCTATTGCAAAACCGTAGGCTTCATGCGTAAGCTTGCCTAATTTTAGTTTATCGCTGGCATTTACATGAGATTGTCGAATCTTGTCAATCAGTATATCAGTAAGTTGTACAGCGGAGAGGCTATTTTCTAAATACGCCAATTGCTGTTCACGTTCATACAACTCATATAGTATGCGTGCCTTACTAACCAAAGTATTAAGCAAGAGGAATTGATCAAAATAGTGCTCGATGGTGGGGTTAGCTTCATAGTTCGTAGAATCATTGAAGTCGACTATGTTGGCCACAAGTGCTTTTTGATAAAAGTCCAGTGCTTTTTGATACTGTCCCTTGCTTTCAAAGGCTTTAGCTATTCCAAGGTATGTCTTTCCTAATACCGCATTTTTGGCAGAGAGTACCTGTTTTTGAACTAAGCTGGCTTTGAAAAAGTAGGGCAGGGCCTCATTGTATAAGTATTGGTCACTGTAGAATACACCGAAGTTATAATAAGTTTCGGCTACCAGTAAATCATCCTCTCCTAACACTTCTCTGCTAATTTGTAGAGACTTTTGAAGGTAGTGATAGGCCTTGGAATAGTCCTTTTTGCTTTGGTAGGTCATACCAATATTTTCATAGCTGGCACCAATGAGGATATGCTGTTCACCCCTCGTTTTTCTATAAATATTAAGTGCCTTGGCGAAGTATTCCAATGCAAGGTCATACTCACCTTTTTCTTTGTAAACACTGCCAAGATTATTGTAGGAATTAGCTACGGAGCTATGCGTTGCTCCTCGGTCAGCTATTCTAACGGCCAAGGACTTTTTGAGCCATTCAATGGCCTGGTCATGCGCCCCTTTAAACAGATAAACTATGCCTATATTATTATAATACATTGAAAGCCTGTAATCTTGTTTATTGGTAGCATTGAATGTTATCTCTAGGGCCTTTTTGTAGTATTCTAAGGCCATATCATAGTTCCCCCGCTCGTCGTAAATTATTCCAATGTTATTGTAGAAATACGCTACATCAATATGATCTGGCCCAAGAATTTCACTCTTGATAGCTAATGCTTTAAGGTAATACTCTTCCGCCAAGTCATGGTTCCCATTTCTTCTGAAGCTGATTCCAAGATTATTGTAAGCGTCCGCTACCGTAATGCTCTTAGGCCCATTTACCTTTTGAGCTATAGAGAGGTACTCGTAAAAATGAGAAATTGCTTTTTTGTAACGCCCGGCACTTTTGGCTACATCTCCTTTGGCAAAATGGGCATACAGAACTCCGTTTGGATAATTTAATTCATCTGATAAGACCAACAGTTCATCTGTGACGCTATCAAGGTCATTGTATTTTTCCTTATCATAAAGGTGACTGGCAATTTCTCTTAACCAGAATGCTTTGGTAGTATCCAGGGGAGCCTGTTCGTAAAGTATTTTAAGGCTATCTAGTCTCCCCTGTCCTATGGCACGAAAGGATATAATCTGCATGCAGAGTAATACCACTATGCATGCGGTTCTCGTAATAAGATTCATACTCGGTTGTTGTCTTGTCTGATTGAATCAATGTAGAAAGGTCTACATGATTTGCTGGTTGAAGCGCAAAATAACAAACAAGTCCTTAGTCGTCAAGTAATTATAGCCTATGAGTGGGTAGATTTTTTAAATAAAATATGGTTTTGTCAATATTGTTACCAATTCTAAGGCCTCTGCTGTGGTAAAGCAGCTATTGATTAGAACTAAAAAAGGGATGTAATGGATAAATTTATTTTGCCTCGAAACTAATGGGAAGGACAATTTTTTGACGTACAAGTTGTCCGTCTTGAATACCGGCATTCCATGAGGGTGCATTTTTTAGTACATCTATTGCTGCTTCGTTGAAACCATATCCGTCGATACCTTTGACAACTTTAATGTCCGATATCTCACCATACTTTTCTACAATAAACTGTACGTATACTTTACCCCCAATACCGGCTTTTTTAGCTTCCTCTGGAAAGCTCAGGTTGTTGTGTATATACTGATAGAATGCAGCGAAACCGTCGGTCGGTGTAGCACTCTGTTCGACTATTGTGAATATTCCGTTTTCCAGGGAGGCGTTTTTCTTTTCGTTGGATCTTAATATCACACCAAGTCTGGCCCTATCAGGAAACTCGTGCAAGGACATGATGATATTGGATCGCATTTCTTCAAACTCATATAGCTTAGCCTTATTGGCCATTGTTGTTTCGCGATAGGTAATTTCAAATTCAGGGTAGGCCTTTCGATCCGCTTTGAGCATATTTTGAACCGATGTTGGGATATTCTCGGTTTGTTCCAACTTATAAACGCCGAGCTCATTGACATATAAGTCATTGTCGTGTAGTTCTTCTAATACTTCCTGACATGAGAAGATGATAATCAAAGTGGCCACTATAGGTAGAATGGTAATAACTTTCCACGCCTTGATTTTTGCCTTGGCCATGGATATCATCTTAATTCTACGAACAGTAAGTGATTTATTGAAATAGTTACCAATAGATAGATCCAATTGATCCAAAGCCTGTCTTGCCAAAAGAGAAGCATATTTCTTTTGATCGACGTCTCTTACTACTTTTCTATCGGCTAGAAACTCGTGAATATCAGCAAGTTGTTTTTTGACCTTCCAGGTAATTGGATTAAACCAAACTAGTGCTTTGACAACTTCCAGCAAGATGATATCTAAGCTATGGTGTTGCTTTATGTGTACCTCTTCGTGCTTTATGATCTGCTGTTTCTCGTTGTCGTTTGTTGACCTTGTATTATCAAAGAACAGCAAATTAAAAAATGAAAAGGTGGGTAACTTACCCTGTGTTTCTATGAACAAATAACCATTTGTGTACCTCTTTTTGTACTTTCTATTCTGGGCGAATGACCTAACCTTAAGGATTTCAGTAGCTAATCGAATGAAAAACACTGAGCACCCCAGCAAGTAGATGGTAAATAATATAGTGCTCCAATGGAACGGGTTAAATGTTGTATTTACTTCAGATACATTGTTGCCAATAATTATTTCAGGCAACATGATATCTTGAACCTGTTGAATGATCTGCCCAGCGGAATTATCAAATGGG
>JBCBSS010000025.1:0-59840 GCA_039819065.1 Bacteroidota bacterium | reverse complement strand
CCATAAGCTTAGTATTTATTGACTGTATACTAAGCTTATGGCACTAAAATTCAAAGTTATAAAGTCTCGGGAGCAGTACGATGAGTATTGTAAGGTACTAGAAGAATTAGTTTTCTCAGAAGGTGATCAGGATGAGATAGACTTGCTTACTCTCCTTATTGAAACGTATGATCATGAGCTTAATTCCTTCGATACACTTGACCCTATAGAGTTGTTAAAATCATTGATGAATCAGCATCAAATGAAATCTAAAGATCTGGCCGAATTGCTTGGCGTGAGTAAAGGTTTGGTATCAGATATCTTGAATTATAAAAAAGGTCTCTCAAAAGAGGTGATCAGAAAACTAGCAGAACATTTCAAACTCAATCAAGAAGCGTTTAACAGACCTTATCGTTCGAAAATAAACACTTCTGTATCGGCCTAATCACCAATGGGCATTGTGTCATCATTTTCAAAAACGAATTATTGCGAAAAATAGAATACAACACTGTCCCCTACTCGCCCTCTTATGCTTATAACTGCTGATAAATAGAACAAATGCACTTTTTGTATTGGCAAGTAGTGCAATCAGAGCACATAATGTTTATATCTTTAGCACCATGAATGTACAAATCCCAAAGGGCAGCAGTGAACGGATCAAGCACCCTGATCAGTTGGTAGAAATCATGCAGCGTGTTTTGCTACGAGAAAACAAGATTGGTCGCAATCAGGAACACTTTTGGGTGGTGGGGCTTGACAACGCATCGAAGCTCTTGTTCATAGAATTGATTGGCTTGGGCAGGTCGAACAGGGTGCATGCGGATGCCCCTACTATCTTCAGAATGTCCATCTACAAAATGGCTACCAGGGTCATATTCGTTCATAACCATCCAAGTGGTGTGGTAAAGGCCTCAGAAGGAGATGTGGACATGACCATCCATCAGTACCAGGCCGGTAAAATGCTCAACATAGAGGTTTGCGATCATATCATCATTTCCGAGACAGACTTCTTTAGCTTTGAAAACGAAGGCCTGATGGATGAGATAAGAGTGAGCGACCGCTATACCATTCTCGATAAGGAACAGCAAATACTCCAGGAGTTCAAAATGGATGCTGAGAAGGAAAAGGCAGCTAAAAAAGAGAAGTTGGATATAGCCAAGAAAATGAAGAAAGAGGGATTTGATGAGGGTATGATCAAAAAGATGACCGGATTGAAGGTTGGTGAGATTAGGGAGTTGTGAGGTTTGCAACCACAATCCGCATGATATGGCCAATAAAAAAATTAGTTATCTTTCTTTTTCAGGTTGATCTTGTAAAAGCAATTGAGCGTTAGGTCAGCTTTTAGCAAAGATTAGAATAAGATAACACTTAGTTATAAACCAATACATGCCCACACTCAACTGGATAGGAAAGGAAAAAGTAGTTAACCACCATAGGGACGTACCGTTTCGCATTTTAGAGCATCAATATGGCTTCACCGCCGAAAAGGGAGAAAGTAAAGCCTCCACCGACAGCGGTAATATGATCATTCACGGTGACAACCTAGAAGCCCTAAAAGCTCTACTTCCCCAATATGAAGATAAAATCAAGTGCATTTATATAGACCCTCCCTACAATACAGGTAACGAAAGTTGGGTATATAATGATAATGTGAATGACCCTAGAATTAAAAAGTGGTTGGGGGATGTAGTGGGGAAAGAAGGTGATGATCTCAGCAGACACGATAAGTGGTTGTGTATGATGTACCCTCGGCTCAAATTACTTCACAAATTACTCTCTAAAGATGGTGTGATTTTCATTTCTATAGATGACAATGCAATTACCTTTTTGTTACCAGTATTATTTGAAATATTCGGACCTTCTAATTTTGTAACTAATGTTATTTGGGAGAAAGCAGATTCACCACGTAACTCCGCTCGTCAATTTTCTTCTGACCATGATTACATTTTGGTATTCTCTAAAAACACGAATTGGATTCCGAATAAGCTACCGAGAGATGAAAAGTCTAATTCGATATATACAAATCCTGATAATGATCCTAGAGGTGCATGGATACCGGGAGATCCATACGCAAACAAACCATATTCAAAAGGTGAATATGAGATAATTGGACCTACAGGAAGAAAATTTTCTCCACCTAAAGGCAGGTTTTGGAGGGTATCTGAAAATAAATTAAAAGAACTTGATCAAGAAGGTAGGATCTGGTGGGGGCCGAATCAGAGTGCAAGACCGAGTATAAAAAGGTTTCTAAATGAGGTTTCAGATCTAGTTCCGAGAACTTTATGGAAAAAGGGCGAAGTAGGTAGCAATCGAACTTCAAAAAACCAAATAAGAGAGCTATTTGCAGAAACCGCCTCATTTGACACGCCCAAGCCATCCTTACTTATTGAACGAATATTACGTATTTCTTGCGATAAGAATTCAATTATTCTCGATTCATTTGCTGGCTCTGGAACAACTGCACACGCGGTACTCAACCTCAATAAACAAGATGGAGGTAATAGAAAATTCATTCTCATAGAAATGGAGGATTATGCTAATAACATAACAGCAGAACGGGTAAAACGAGTTAGTAAAGGCTACGGAGAAGACAAAAAGGCCGTTGAGGGTACTGGAGGCGAATTCGACTACTACGAATTAGGAATACCCCTCTTCATAGGAGAAAACAAAGAGTATCTGAATGAAGAAGTAGGCTTGGAAAAGATACGGGATTATATCTGGTATTCGGAAACGAGATCAGCTCTTGGAGAAAATGGTAAAGACGAGAAGGAATCAGCCTACTACCTTGGTTTGAGGGACCAAACGGCCTATTATTTTGTCTATGAATCTGTAGAGAGTACTACCTTAGACTACGATCTATTGGCTACCATCAAAACAAAAGCGGAGCAATATGTGATCTATGCGGATAACTGTCTGCTTTCGAAAGCATATATGAACCAACATAGTATTATATTCAAAAAAATACCACGGGATATCACCAGGTTTTAAGCTATGATCGACTATATAAAAGTAGAAGGTTTCAAATCCATCAAATCTATGGAATTGGAGTTGACCCCCATCAATGTCCTGATCGGTAGCAACGGCTCTGGTAAAACTAATTTTATCTCTTTTTTCAAATTGTTGCGGGCTATATTCAATCGCCAGCTGCAGCGACATGTACTGGAAGAAAAAGCTGATAATTTGCTTTATTTCGGCCGTAAGTCTACAGAGCATCTTGATGGTAAAGTGATTTTCAGCGATGGCTATGATAATAATGCTTACAACTTCCGCTTATCTCAAAAACACGAAGGCGGGTTATTTATAAACTACGAAGGTTCTGGTTACAATGTGGATAGAAATGAAGATTCTCACAATTACTTCTATAACCATGCGCTAGAAGAAAGTGAATTTGCCAGAAGTAATTTTGAAAGGAACAAATATCTAAGGGGTTACTTGGCTAACTTACAAACCTTCCACTTCCATGATACCTCTGCCAGCTCATGGCTCAGGAAGGGCTGCGATGTGGAAGATAATCAGCGTTTGAAGTCAGATGGGCGTAATCTACCCGCTTTTTTGTATTTGTTAAAAACCAACCATCCTATCATCTATAAACGCATATTGAAAACGGTGCAAAGTGTCGCCCCTTACATCTATGATTTCATACTAGAGCCGAGCACACTACAGCACAAGGCTTCAGAAATAGAGCTACGTTGGATAGATAATAACGATCTTGACTCTAACTTTTCCGCCTATCAATTTTCAGATGGCACGCTACGATTCATTGCCTTGGCTACTGTGCTACTACAACCTGACCCTCCGTCCGTCATTGTGATTGATGAGCCTGAGCTAGGCCTTCATCCGTTGGCCATTTCAAAATTGGCAGGGATGATAGATAGTGCATCTTCAAAAGCCCAAGTGATTATTTCAACACAATCTGTCAATTTGGTGGATTGTTTTACTGCGGAGGAGATCATCACTGTCGACAGAAATAGAGAAGAAAAGCAATCGACTTTCAAAAGGTTGAAGGGAGAAGATTTTAAAGCATGGTTTGATGAGCATTCGCTGGGGCTGGGAGAGTTGTGGAGTAGAAATATCATTAATTCAGCCCAACCATTCACTAAATGAAAAGAGTGATAGTGATTGGAGAAGGGCCTACAGAACAAGAGTTTTGTACGGATGTTTTGTACCCTTATTTCGTACAACAAGGTATATTAATTGAGAATCCCAAAATAAAACTTTCAAAAGGAGGGATTGTGCCATGGCCTAAGCTAAAACGGGAAATTGAGATTTACCTCAAGAATGATACTACGGCTTTTGTCACAACACTTATTGATTATTACGGGATACATGGCTATCATAAATTTCCCGAATGGGATGAGGCACATCAAAAAGTAAATAAATCCGAGTGCATTAACCATATCGAATCTGCAATGGGGTCAGAAGTAAATCATCCGCACTTCATTCCTTATATTCAAATGCACGAATTTGAGGCCCTGATTTTTAGCGATACTCAAGTATTGAGAGATAATTTTGAACCAGGTGAATTCAAGGACATAGATTTACTTGAAGCAACCGAAAACACCTTTGATTGCCCTGAAGATATCAACAACAATCCTGCAACGGCACCATCGAAAAGACTTAAAGACATTTTTATCACCTACAATAAAGTCCAGTTTGGAAGCTTGATTTTACAAGAAATAGGATTAAATAAGATCAGGGAAAAATGTCCACGATTCGATGGTTGGATACGTCAACTCGAAAGTGTTTAAACATGGAGTTAAAAAGCTATCAACACAAGGTAATTCAAGATCTGGAGCAATATCTGGAATATGTTCAGGAGCATAAGAAAACAGATGTCGCTTTTCGGCAATATTGGGAAGGTAAAATAGGCCCTTATAATCCATTAACGGGTGAAGGTATGGAACCTTACAAAAACAATATCCCGAATGCCGCTCATGTATGCGTAAAAGTGCCTACTGCGGGTGGGAAGACATTTATAGCCTGTAATGCGCTGCATTCTATATTTAATGCTTATTGCAGTGACTTACCAAAAGCAGTAGTCTGGTTAGTTCCCTGGAGTAATTTACTCGACCAAACGGTAGAAAGCTTAAGCAACCCTGATCATCCCTACCGGCAAAAGCTGGATGCGCTGTTTAACCATCGCGTAGAAGTGTACGAAAAGAAAGACCTGCTACAAGGTTCCAATTTCAGTCCGACGGTGGTACAGGATCAGCTATCTATCATTGTAATGAGTTTTGCCAGTCTGAGAGCTTCAAATAAGGAAGATCGCAAAGTATACCAGGAGAATGGTCAGTTGGCTCCTTTCGTAGCGCAATACAAAGATCATTCACACCTTATGGAGGAAACAGATGAAACAGCCTTGATCAATGTAATCAGAAGCTTACACCCGGTGTTAATAGTTGATGAAAGCCATAATGCGGAAAGTACATTGAGCATTGATATGCTCAAAAATCTGAACCCCTCTTTCATTCTAGACCTGACCGCAACTCCAAAAGACAATAGCAATATCATAAGTCTCGTACCCGCCATTGAGCTCAAGAAAGAGCACATGGTCAAACTGCCGGTGATCGTCTACAATCATCACGACAAGACCGAGGTAATCAATAGTGCGCTACATTTGCAGCGAAAGTTGGAAGTATTAGCCATTGATCAACATAAAAAAGGAGGGAAATACATTCGCCCCATAGTGTTGTTTCAGGCACAGTCTAAAACGAAAGATGATAATACGACTTTCGATAAACTAAAGGAACAATTACTAAAAATAGGCATTCCTGAGGAGCAGATTAAAATCAAAACTGCCAATAAAGATGAGTTGAAAGGGATTGATTTGATGGATGAATCTTGCCCAGTGCGATACATTATCACCATCAACGCGCTAAAAGAAGGTTGGGACTGTCCTTTTGCCTATATTCTGGCCTCTCTAGCCGATAAGTCATCGGCCGTAGACGTAGAACAAATACTAGGACGAGTACTGCGCCAACCCTATGTAGTGAAACACACAGCGGCTCTACTTAATGTGTCTTATGTGCTCACTGCATCAGCTAAGTTTAACGATACCTTGCAAAATATCGTTGAGGGTTTACAATCCTCTGGTTTCAGTGAAAGGGACTACCGACAAAAAGATATCATGCCGGAGGAAGTCAAAAAGACTTCCGGTGGTGACCCTATGGAGTCATTTCTATTCCCTGAGCAACAGGGAACGAAAGCAAGTCAGGAAGAAGAAATCGATAAGGAACGAATATCTTACCATCCTGATATTGAAGCACAAGACAATTCAGAAGATAGTGTAATCATAGAGATAGAGACTATTGCTAAGGCTCAAAACCAGGAAATGGAAGCCATCATAGAAGATCAAAAATCACAACCTATCGACGAAAATCAATTCATGGAAATGGGCGAAAAAGTCAAACGATATAAGCTTCTAGATCGGTACAAAGAAACAGCCAACAGCATTTCGCTGCCTCGATTCTTCTTAAAAACACCACAGGGTGATATATTCGGCTCAGGTGAGGAGTTGCTTAATCAAGAGGCGCTGCTCAAAAACTTCAAACTATCTAATGAAGACACGAAGATTGATTTTGAACAAATTTCATCTGACCTCTATAAAGTAGATCTCGAAAAAGTAGCTAAAGATGAATACACACCGAGGTTTACCAAGATCGAAGATCAGCAGGTGAAAGACCCGATTGTGGATTATATACTGACCAAACCAAAAGACAATCAGATAAAAGATATCGCTCACCAGTTGATCCTAATCGTCGGCAACCTCTACCCTATTCCCGATCCTGAGATCAGAATCTATATTGAGCGAATTTTGGCTGGACTCAACCCAGAGCAACTTCAGGATATACTGGTCAGAAAATACAGCTATGCCGATAAAATAAAAGCTAAAATAAGGCTACATGCCGATGCTTACGCGGAGGAGCAGTTTAATGACATGGTAAAAATCGGCAAGATCGTAGCCAACCTCACTTGGACCTTTAGTGACATGATAGTGCCGGGTCAGTTGGGTGGTTCCATCAGTCAGTCGTTGTACGAGCGCGAGGGCGCAATGAATAATTTTGAAACCACTATAATCACCGATATCGCCAGCATGTCCAATATTGCATTTTGGCATAGAAACCTTGGTAGAGGCAAGGGCTTCTCCATCAATGGATTTAAAGCCAACCACTACCCTGACTTTATTGTTGTCACTAATTTAGGCAACATAATACTACTCGAGACCAAAGGTGATGACAGAGACAACCCGGATAGCTCATCTAAGCGCCGATTAGGCAATAAGTGGGCGGATCTTGCAGGACAGAATTTCCATTATTTTATGGTCTATGATAAGATATCACCAGATGGGGCATACAATCGGTCTAAGGCTAAGGAGCTAATCGCTAAGCTTTAGTGATTTAGTTAATGGAAAACAGTCTTAATCTCAACCAATCAGAGTTCTTACTATATATCTCACAAAACGGAGAAGTAAAGGTTGATGTATTGCTGCAAGATGAAACAGTATGGCTTACTCAAAAGAGTATGCAGGAATTGTTTGGTACAGCAAAACAAACAGTAAGTGAGCATATTATAAGTGTATTCAAAGAGGGTGAGTTAGAAGAAAATCAAGTTGTCCGGAAATTCCGGACAACTGCCTCGGACAGTAAGAATTACAATACCTCTTTCTACAACCTGTATGTCATCATTTCCGTGGGCTATCGGGTCAAATCCCAATGGAGAATGTAGTTTCGTATATGGGCCACACCTAAAATCAATCATTTGATAGTTGAAGTTTGAAATCATATTTTTAGTAATCAAACCAAGAAATATCTTCACACATGACAAAGAGACTAATCGGATTTACCACCTTATTATTCATTCTTCTTAGTAATGTAGTCCACGCGCAAATAGATGGGAAGTATTATTGGTATCATGAAGGCACCAAAAAACAATGGGATGTTTCTGAAGATAAAATAGAAATGGCCGACTGGCCGCTATGGAGCGAAGACCCGCAGTGGGAAAATCCATCCAAAAGATTAATTCTACAAAGGTCTGGTGATAAGATACTGACAAAAGAAGCTGATGCTAACTATTATCGTGTGTTTCAGTTCATAGAAAAGTCAGAGTATGGCAGTATTGAAATATTTAGTTACCCAACACGTAAAACCGAGTCTGAAGCGCAAAATGACTTTAAGAAGAACGAAGATGAAAATCTCATAGCATTGTTTGCCGTTCCTTTTTTCAATGAAAAAGATGCCAAAAAGCTGGAGTCAAAGAAAGGGCTAAATGAAATTACCAGGGATGAATTGATTGAATTACTAAACAAACGCGAGGCTTTCGGAAATAAGATCGCTCAAATGTTAAATGGCCATCCGGATGACAAAAGACTATCTTCTCAAATGACCATGTTTAGGTTGTCTCAAAGTTTATTTCAAAAAGAAGCCATAAAAATGGGTTTCAATCCATATAAACCACTTGAAGGGAATCCTTTGAAAAAATTCCGGGATGACGAGGAAATCCAGAATTTGATGAATAAGCCGTTGGTAGGTTCAGATAATTGATTTGTTACCATCAGTAATAGATAATTAGCTAAACAATTCTTTGAGGTCTAAGGCGAGGGCTGATGACCGTCTCAATAAAGCATCAAAACTTTTTGTTAAAGGCTACTTTCATGAACTGCCTGAGCGTATCTATGAGGTACTAGCTAGTGAAAGGTGTTTGTACTATAGAACTTAACAAGAAGGCGAAAAGAATAACAGTAGATAGAAAGAGCCGGTAATCGCATTTGAGAAAATTTCTGTCCGTTACTCCCAGCCAACTTACTACCCTCCGCAACAACCAAAATAAAAACACCTTTTCTATCAAGAAACAATAAATTCGCGACCATGAATCTCAAAACTCCAATAGATAGATTACGGTTGTTGGCCATCCTGGAAGGCATTAGTTATTTGCTACTTGGTATAACCATGCCCCTGAAGTATATGTGGGATATAACAACACCGAACTATGTGGTGGGCATGGCACATGGTTGGTTGTTCATCCTTTACATCTTCTTTAGCTTCCAATGCATTATCAAGTATCAATGGAACATGACTCGGGCATTTTTCGTGTTAGCTGCCTCACTGATACCTTTTGGTACTTTCGTGCTAGATCATAAGATACTCAAGCCTTTTAAAAACGCGCTAGTTGAAAAGTAAACAGTTGTATTCGACCGAATCGACTTTTATAACGGCTTAAACCCAACGGAATTCAGACAAATGACCCGCTAGATTTATCCAAATACCTCAATCGAATCGAAGGTAAAATCGAGGTTAGTCTGATTTAAGCATGTTTGATGTCCATTATCTGGAATGATCAAAACCAGATTACTAGAGATGAATCAAATACCACTTAGCCCTGGTTTATACCCAGCTCCGCATAAATCGCAAATAGAGTAAATACCATTTTACATTAGTCTCATTTAACCTCCTACTCGACCATATTTAATACCGGTCCTTGACTAACCTAGTTCTTTTATAATCTATTCATAAACATGCAACCTTACCCTAGTTGCAAAGTCTTTGAATTGGACCCTCGCTGTTAAATAAAATGAAAATTGTACATCACTTACCAGCCCTGCTTTTGATATCATATTTGTGTGCCTATAGTTCATCTCCTCCTAAGGAATGGGTTCAAAATAATTCAATGGATTATAATAACCTTTCCACACAAGATGGAGATAAAATAGTCTACATGGATCTTGCACATGGCCAAAGATTTTGGAATGATCCGAAAGTACCTGTAGAAGGAATTGGATGGGATGACAAAGACCGGATACAGTATCTAAATGAGGAGTTGCAAGAAACACTTGAGAGTGTTAATGCGAGTCTTTCGTTCCTGAAAAGAGAAATCTCCTATAAAGAAATTAAAGATGGTAATGTATTAGTACTACATGCTCCATCCAGTGATTATGCTCAAAAGGAGATTGAAGCTATTCAAAAATATTTGCATAAAGGTGGTTCAGTGTTAATCGTAATGGAAGCAGACTACTGGACAGACTTGGCCAAAACCAATGTCAATGAAATCATTGAACCTTATTCGGTTCAGTTTGGACAGCAGAGCCCGGACACATTAGCCGGAGGTTATACTATCAAAGGCCCTGTAACACCTAAGAGGTTAAAAGTGACCTATCAACTTGGCCGATCTATTAATGGAGGGACTCCTTTCGCTTTCAATAGTCAAAATAATGAGCCTTTCGGAGTCTTTAAGGTCCTGGAATCAGGTGGGAAACTGATCTTATTAGGTGATGCCATGTCAACCATGTATATGACAGAATGGAAAGGTGTCAGTGATTACCAATGTCAGGCATATATGAAATCAATCTATAGTTGGTTGCTGGAAGAATGAGACGTAGAAATATCTACTTTCACCATTTGCAACTCTGATCACGCTTAGCCGTCTAAACTAGTTTGGTGCCAAGCATCAGCAACAGAAAGATTTTCAATTACTAGACGGACAAATAAACAATGGAAAGAATAGCCATCATTGTGGTTTTAATCTTATTGGCTGGGTATGTTTATTCCCAAAATGGAGTAAACTCGATTGAAGATATCGATAAATCAGTTTCAACAAAGATGAATAACGACACTAACCCTGCAGTTTATTTCGAAATACCGGTGACCGATTTAGAAAGAGCGGTACAATTCTACAAGAACGTTTTTAATTTCGAGTTTGAAAGAGAAGTTATCGATGATAATGAAATGGCACTGTTTCCATTTGTAGCTTCTGGAAAAGGTATTTCTGGCGCCTTAGCAAAAGGAGAAATTTACAAGCCTACTAAAGATGGTGTATTGATCTATTTTTTCACTGACAACATAGATCAAACTTTGAAACGTGTTCTTAAATCAGGTGGGCGAATTCTCTATCCTAAAACATCAAATGGTGATCTGGGCTTTGTCGCAGAATTTGAAGATAGTGAAGGCAACCGAATAGCCTTACATCAACCAAAATCAAACAAATAAAATAAACTTAATGGCAATGGCCTGGTCAAAAATGAATAAATCAGTGCCAAAGACGCGTTGGAAAGAAAGTAATGGTAAAGGCAGTATCCTTCGCAGATCTGAATAGCTAAGGAAAGGTCAAATCTTTCAGACTTTACATGGATAATGCCCCTATTTTTGCTAATGACCTGTGCTACCGAGTTATATAACTATTATCAGCGACAAAGCGTCAAAATCAATCTATTCCGCCAACATGCACTTACAGTTTGAGATTCAAATACTTTCATGCAGGTAAAAGTAGTCTTGTTGATGATCTGAGCTTTTATCTATTCGGTGTTTATCGCATCTCCGGCTGTACAATTTACATGTCAATAGACAAAGAAGATTGTATCGAATAAGAATCAGGCTAGAATCATGATTGATATTTACCATCATAGGCTTGATTCATAACATTTTAAAAAGTCCCGGCAATGGAATTTTGTTAAAAAAAGCTATGAACATACTACTCTGGATCGCACAAATATTGATGGCGCTCATTTTTACATCTATTGGTGCGATGAAAATATCACAACCTATTGCCAAGCTAAGCGAAAACATGGGCTGGGTCACCGACTTTCCAACACTATTCGTAAGAGCTCTGGGTTCTTTTGAGCTAGCCATTGGACTGTTAATCGTCCTTCCAAGGATTATCAAGGCTCTACCAATGAATCTTATGACATATAGTGGCTATGCCATTATAACGATAATGGTTGGTGCAATTGGCGTTCATATAAAAAGAGGAGAGTTCAACTTTGTGGTCATGAATGCCATTATCCTGGGGTTGGCCGCATTTATTTTGTACAAAGCCAAATCTTTAGCTTAACTTCATTGGCCTTGAAGCCCGATATTCCCATATTCTCACCAAACCAGGTAAGAAAGAAATTTCTGAAAGATGATAAGGCTTTGGATAGCAAGCTGCCGGGTGATATATCCCTTTTTAGTATCTCTAGAATCGAAGAAATACATCCGTATCTAACACTTCCCAATGCACCATTTCGAAATACTTCCCACGGCTTCATATTTGTGTTGAATGGCCATGTGCAGATGACAATTGATGTAATGCATCAAACGTTACACCAAAACACATTTACCTTCACTCCTGCGGGTCAAGCCAATAGCATCAAAGCGATGCATCCCGAAACAACAGGCTTTTTCGTCACTTTCCATGAGCATTTCTTCGATAACTCTCAGCTCACTTCAGGTCTCAAGAACTTTTCAGAATTATTGAACCCTGACAATTTTTTAGTTTTCCAATTAGCGGGCGGTTTGCATGAGATCATCTTATCAATTTGCGCCAGGATGATATATCTTTATCATCAACCTGATGAAAACCTCTTTCTCATTAAACATTATTTGCTTACGGTATTGAGCGAACTCAATCCCATATTCAATGAGAAAAGGAAATCAGTAAATGAAAATACTTCGAGACTGGTTACTCAGTTTAAAAGTGTACTGCTAGACAACATCAAAAACAATCCCAAACCCGCAGATATGGCTGATCTACTCAATGTCAGCATCAACCATCTCAACAAGGTGCTGAAATCAAATACGCAGCTTTCTACAAGTGAATGGATCGCCAAGCGCCAGGTGATAGAAGCGCAATTACTGCTAAAGCATTCCAATGGTTCTATCGCCGAGATAGCTCATTATCTGGGGTTTGAAGATCCGTCCTACTTCTCCAAGTTTTTTCAGAGACATGCGAGTGTGACTCCAAGTCAATATCGAAAAGAATGACTTTCTACAAATAATATTATTCAAGTGAATCTAAGGAGCGTTACCTACAACCCAGGCTTTCCATTGAATCAATTCATTGATTTAGTATGGGTTTCAAGTTCGGATACTCTTGAGATGTCCTCAACTCATCACGCAGCATTATTCACGGAATTAATCTTTAATTATGGCGAGCAGTTCCAAATGACAGGGGAAAACATTGAGAACTCAGTCGCCAAAAATTGTCATTACATCGTTTCCGGTTTAAAAACCAGTCCTTTCAAAACGGAAGTTTCCGGAAGACATCTAAACGTAGGCCTCTTCCTTAAACCTCATTGCTATGGGCTATTACGAGAGGGGCTTTCTGGTAGGAAAATGGGTGAGTTGTCCGATCTCATATATCAGGAACTCATCGACGCTAAAAAACCATCTTTCGCAAAAATAGAAATCCCTCTGTTCGAATTCTTCAAGGGTCTTACCATTGATGACGACTTACAAAAGTTTAGTAGCCTCTTAACTCAGTTAGAAAAAAGAGGTGCATTGAAGAAGTTTAGCGATACGCTATCGATTACTCAAAAGTCCTTTATCCAAAAATTCAAAAGGCATTATGCCATTACCCCGGGGGAGTTTTTAAAATTGAATCGGGTCAATCATGCTGCTCAATTGATTGCTAATACTCAAGCCATCTCTCTTACCCAGGTCGGAATGATGTCTGGCTTTTATGATCAATCTCATTTCATCAAAACTTTTAAACGTCATTTTGGTCAGACACCCAGGCAGTTCAAAAACACAATTACTTCATAAGGTAAATTTTATACAATTTCGGCAAGAAGTAACTACCGATTATTGTCTGGATTTTATTTGACTTATTAGCCCTAAAAAGTATAGATATGGCGGAGATAAAAGTTTACATAGCTTCCTCTATAGATGGTTACATAGCGAGAAAAGATGGCGCCTTAGATTGGCTTGATGCCTTACCAAATCCCAATCAAATTGACCATGGATATGCTGATTTTTATGCAACCATTGACACCGTCATTATGGGCAAATCCACTTATGAAGAGATATTGGGGTTTGATGTAGCATGGCCTTATGCGAATTGTCTCACCTATGTTTTAACTTCTGACGATAACTACACTTTGAAAACAGAAAATACGAGCAGGTTGGCAAGTGTTTCTAAAAGCACAATCAATAAAATAGTAGTTGAAAGCAAAAAGAACATATGGATAGTTGGCGGTGGACAGACCATAGCCGAATTCTTAAAATATGATTCAATTGATGAAATGATAATTTGTCAAATCCCAACTATCCTTGGCAATGGCATCCGGTTGTTCCCTGAGGGCGTAAAAGAAACTGTTTTTGAAATGGTGAGAACAGAGCCATTTGAAACTGGGGCAGTAAGCGTTACTTATCGCCGTAAGCAAGTTTAAGCTTTGAGAAGCTATGAATTTGGATCATCCAAGTGGTCTTATGAACCCGCTTATGGTAGGCTATATATAAATACCAAAGCCTTAACAACACCGAAATGTGATTGATTAATGCCATAATTGGATTGTATAGTTCTTAATTATACCAGTGCCGTGATTGAAATTTGCAACAGCAAAAATCAATTGTAGCATGTATCCCACATTATTAGCCATTCATAATATCATCAGATGGATAGTACTAGGTAGCTTAGTATTCGGCATCTATTCTAGTGCAGAAGGACTGATAACAAAAAGAAAGTATTCAAGCATAGATAAAATTGTGAGGGGCTTAACAAGTGGTATATCCCACGTTCAACTTCTGATAGGCCTTTTGCTTTACGCATCAGTGAGTCCTATCACAAAGCTATTTCTTCAATATGGTGCACAGGGAAATGATCAACTACTCTTTTTCGGCGTATGGCATGCCGTAGCGATGATATTGGCAGTAGTATTGATTACGATCGGAGCGGCTGTAGCTAAAAGGGCATCAAATGATCAAAAGAAGTTCAAAGTAACATTAATATGGTTCAGCATATCACTGCTAGTAATTCTCAGTGCCACCCCCTGGTTTAGACCGTTTTTTAGGGCTTTCTGATATGTTGGAAATACTAAAAACACAGCTAGGGAGATTTCGACTTGCCGCTTTTGCCGAAGGTAGCACTTTGCTTATTCTGGTCTTTTTTACTGTACCTCTACGACTAATATTCGAGATAACCGAAGTAAGCAAAGTAATGGGCCTAATACATGGTTTATTATTCGTAGTCTATGTTTTTCAGACCATTCAGATCAAGATAGATCGAGGGTGGTCATTGAAGAGCATGTTTACCCTGCTTGTTGCTGCTTTCATTCCTTTTGGCACATTCTATTTTGTCCCTAAAATATTGAGGAAATATAAAGAACAATAGCTGCGTTTTAATAAGCGTAAAATAGAAGCTATCCACGACGCCAACACTCAAAATTAGCGAGATATATGCTTGAAACATCAAGGCTAGACAATAAAAATTGAATTAATGGTAGAGGTATTCAAAACCAGCATTGAAAATGATAGAGATGCTCAATCCGTAAGAACAGTCTTAAAAAAGTATTTCGGCTATTCAAACATAGCTTTTGACCTACAGGACTGTGATCGAATACTTAGGATTGAAGCTTGCGAAATTTCATCCAATAGTGTTATAAACAAGCTTAAGAAAATAGGTGTAGAATGTGTCGTACTTCCCGATTAGTATCAATACTAAGTCAATTGATTGATCCCGGTACCACTCAATGTATTACAAGTTTGTTTGCGCGAACCATTCTAAAATTATTTGGTCGTGAGATGATAAAAACAAAGCCCAAAAATCATCTTATTTGTACCTAGTATTTTTAAGCATCTCAAAATCGGTTTACTTTACTCTCCATATTGGCAAGTAAACCATAACTAAATGCTAAGGCTCCTGGTCCTCGAAAAACGAACGTTACTCAAGGGCTGGATTATCAGTTTTTTGGTAATCCTTCCTTTTACATTCTTGCCGGCAATTTCATCAGATAATCCATTCTGGCCGTCTATGCTTAATAGGGCTCCTTGGTCGGTTTTGTATGCCGCCGGTTTTGCGCTAGTGATCTGTGGTGCTGCGTTGTATCACAATTACGAGCGACAAAGCATCAAGCTCAAGCTATTCAGTAAACCCGCCTTTCGCAATTTGGGATTTAAATACCTTCAATCAGGAAAAGGCAGCCTGGTTGATGATCTAAGTTTCTATCTGTTCGGTGTCCATAACGGCTTCAGTTATACCATCGATATGTCAATAGATCTAGAGGATCATACCAAACAAGAAGTGGTGATAACGCCTATAATCGAAGTTGAAACCAATGCAGATGTTCCTGACGCCGTAAAAAACTACAAACAACTTCTTGGTAGAAATTTTAGATTCAGTACTGATAGGTATCAACTTCAAATATTACTCAAACCCAATGAAATACAAGTATCTGACCCTCTGGGTGTTTCCAAATACCTAAACCTGATCGAATCGAAGATAAAACTGAGGTTAGTTTGATTTAGACTTGTTGGTGTTGCACAACTTTTTGCTCATATTTTCATTTGTTCATAATTAATGATTTAACTTTTGAGTGTGCTAATAAGCAAGTGCAAAGTAATAGGACCAGAAAGCAAGAACGTCAAGTGTTCATACGACCTTGGAGGCTTAATCTATAATGAAATAACCCTTAACAATGTCGATGTATCTGAGCATTTGAACATACAAGCGATCATTACATTGCAAACCTCGGCATATGCCGATATGACCTGGGGTATGGGCAATGACCTGAGAAACGAAAGGTTACTAAAAGATCACTTTATCCTTACGCCTGCCGGTTTTCCACACCTTTCAGGTTGGCACAATGCATGTTCATTTTCCAACTTCTTTATCTATCCGGATTTTTTTGAACGCGTCAATCAGTCCTTCCAACAAGAGCTACCTTTCGATCTGGTTCCAAAGTTCAATTTTCAAGATGCATTCCTGAAAAAGATATTTCAATTGATCCAGTTGGAACTACACTCGATGGAGGTCGCCGATCCGCTATATGTTGATAGCCTACTCATCATGCTGGGGAAGCACCTTAACACAAACTTCAGAATTGACGAGACCAAGGTCAGCCGCTTGTCTGGCAAACAATTGTTTGTGATAGAATCCTATATCAAGTCTAATCTTGGCAAGGCCATAAGGTTAGATGAATTGGCCAGTCTGGTCAATATGAGTCAATACCACTTCAGTCGGCTATTCAAGGCGAAAACCGGGATAGCGCCCTATCAGTATGTTCAAGATATACGCCTGGCCAAGGCGAGTGAACTACTTTCAAAAACTACTTTGACCATTTCCGAAATTGCCTTCAGGTGTGGTTACAATTCACCTTCCCATTTCACCGCTCAATTCAAGAAAAGGATAGGCATTTCTCCCCAGACAGCTAGAGGAAAATACTAAACTCATTTGCAAGATCGGGCCTATCATTTCAACTACTTTAAAAGGTCGGATTTCCGAGCAAGATTCTTATAGTATCAAGCAAGAAACCGAAACACGGTAAGGTCGACCAGTAGGACATTTGGGTCATGATTACCTATACAGACTTTTCGCTTGATACTATCTACACGTTAAGGCCGGAAGCCGCTCGTAGCTTCAAAAAAAGTTGGAAGGAATCACAACGACGCATGCTAGCCACAGCATGCATCGGCTTTTCAAAAAATCAAACCAAAATCTACAATCATGAAAAAAATCATGCTTACACTGGCCATTGTGGTCATGTCCATTTCATCCATATGGGCACAGGACAATTCGCAATTCAAGGAGACCCAAGCTAAAAAGTTTAAACAGTTTGAACACCACCGAGCCTTTGTAAATGGAACACGCATTCACTACCGAGTTGCTGGAGATGGTGAGCCCGTGTTGCTCATGCATGGGTGGTTAGGCACGTCCTATTACTGGCGTTTTGTAGCTCCTGTTCTGGTAGACAATGGATACAAAGTGATCATCCCTGATATGAGAGGTTATGGAGATTCTGACAAGCCTATATCGGGGTATGATGGAGAGAACCTGGTTGAAGACATGCGCCAGCTTATGAAACAAGCTGGAATCACGGAAAAGATCCATGTTGTCGGTTGGGATATGGGGGCATTACCGGCCTATCTATATGCAGCCAACTATCCTGATGAGGTGAAAACCTTGAGCTATTTGGATGAGCCGCTTCCTAGCGTCAACATAGGCCAGTTAAGCACTTTTGGCGGAATGATCGGCACCGGCCTCTGGCATTTTGGATTCAATGCTACTTCAGACTTACCTGAAACTCTCATACGCGGTAAAGAAAAAGAGTTTATTGACTTTTTCTACGGCATCATGCTCTATAATCCTGAGTCAATTTCGGAAGAAGACAAACAAGAATACCTCAGAACCTATACCATGCCCGGAGGCATTAGAGGAAGTAACGGTTGGTATAGAGACTTACTTCTCACTACAGAACAATTCAAAACAGCCATCGCCAAGGGCAAGATCAAGCAACCTGTATTGGCCTATGGAGGTCAGTTTAGCTTACCAATGACAAAAGATCAGCTTAGCCTGATATCAGATAATGTAACTGGTGGACTCATTCCAAATTGCGGCCATATGGTGGCTGAAGAGGCACCTGAATTTCTCGCTCAGGAATTGATAAAATTTTTCAAAGCAAACAAACGATAGACATGAACATGGACGAATTCAGACCAGAGCCAGTAAATGAAGAAGCCCTAAAAGCTGCTTTAGAGCTCTTTAAAAGACTTGATCATGGAGCACAAACAGGTGAATGGGATCCTTTTTTGGAGATGCTGCACGAAGACCTGACCTGGTTTGCCCCAGTTGACGGGTTCCAGGGGCTTCATAAAGATAAGGCCTCTATGGTACAACTTTTTAAGCACCATGCCGGTGTGACGCGAACCACTTGGGAATTGAGAAACGTCATTGCCAACGGCAATGAGATAGGTTGCGAATCATGGACGCATGGAACCATTCAAGGCAAGCCCTACGGCAATCAATTGATGATGTTATTCGTCATTGAAGATGGCAAAGCACGACATATACGAGAGTATGCCGGATACGTTAATGGCGTTGGTGCGTTTAGTGGTATCGGAGAAGCCAATGATGGTGAAGATGCCTATTCCTACAAAACCAATGCATGAGCACTTCCTCTATTCGAATTGCTGTGCTTTTAGAAACCAATCAGTTTCTGGTAGAACAACAACCTAAGCCAATCTTAAAGAAAGCATGAAGCGGTATTTTATTCTTGTTATAATATGCTCAATTGCCGTTGAAGTAGCAGGACAAAAATCATCCATCAACCACCCTTTTCTGGAACTCAGGTTTGACGAAGACTACTACACCTTGAAGGATTCACTGCCTCTACCCTATTGGCCTGACCGGTTAAAGTACAACCCAATCTCAAGCAATACGGATTGGTATATATCATTTGGCGGGGAAATAAGGCAGACCCTTGAGACAGTAAGGCTCGGCTTTGAGGATCAAACAACCGATGCATATTTGCTTTCCAGGTATGGGATTCATGGGTCTTTAAACTACGGACGGCAATTCAGAATATACGGAGAAGTGTTGAGCGGCCTTCAAAATGGCAGAAACGAAGGCCCTCGGTTAGTAGATGAGAACCAGCTATATGTATTGAATCTCTTCGCAGATATTGAACTACTACAATCTGGCGAGAAAAATCTGAAATTGAGATTGGGAAGGCAGGAGATGCAATTTGGTAGCTCCAGCCTTTTTGCTGTTCGAGATGGTACGAACGTACGCTATACGTTCGATGGCCTGAGTATTATCTATTCATCCAAAAAACTGAACCTCAAGTCTTTTTATGCTGAATTTGTCAGGCAAGATTTCGGCATTTTTGATGACCAATCATTCACTGGCGACAAAATGGTATGGGGAAGTTATATTGATTACGACCTAAACAATAACGGTAGCCTAATCATAGAGCCTTTTTATGCCGGGATTCGGGAGCTCTCATTTTTACACCAGGCCGGATTCCCGGTGGTCAAAGATGTAAGGCACTCACTTGGGCTAAGGTTGTATGGAAAAAGAAAGGGTTGGGACTATGGCATAGAGTCAATCTTGCAAACCGGGCAAGTAGCTAAAAGCTTAAATGTTTCTGCTAATCAGATAGCATTTAAAGCTGGTAAATCACACACAATAAGCAATAAGTCTGTCTTTAGGTATGGCCTAAGAGGGTACTACACTACCGGCGATCGAGATAGTCTGGATAACACTATAAACACATTCAATCCCTATTTTCCTTTGCAATCTAATTTAAGGGGTGCTTTTGGAACACTGACCTTTCCCACGAACCTCACCTTCACAGGCCCTTCGTTCACGTGGATATTTAATAAGAAGTTAATCTCTACGCTGAGTTATGATTTTTACTGGAGATCGGCTGTACAAGACGGGCTAATGAATCCTGGTGGTTTTCCTTCTATATTCCCAGACGCAAGCGCACAAAAGTACTTGGGAAGTCAGGGAGACATTGCAGTCGTTTATGCTTTGAATAAATACATTAATCTCATAACCGTGTACAGTCACTTTTTTGAAAGTAATTATACGCGTGCCAGGCCCGCCAGCAATAGCGCCACCGACTTCTTCACCACAGTCGTTATCATTAGAATATAAACGCAACGCAAAACTCAGCTAATAAAGCTTAGAAGCTGGTTACTTCGATGGTTCGAACCTAAAGCCAAACCAACCTCAAGTGCTATAATGACATAGCCTATATCTACATTACTCTGGACGACTACCTTGTTCCAGAATCAAATACCACCTTCACTAAAAAGTGTCATCATCCCTTTGATTCTTATCAATTGCTCATCTGTATTGTTTTCGATCTTTAATTCAATTTTCACTTAAAAGTAAAAACAATGAAAGCTACAGATCAAAAAGTGTGGCTGGTAACAGGTGTTTCCAGTGGATTCGGAAAAGAGCTCATGCATGCCATAAGTGAAGCTGGAGATATAGCCGTTGGTACGGTGAGGAAGGAAGAGCAGATCGCTACCACTGAAGCTATTCTACCAGGCAACACCTTCGCATATTTGCTCGACGTAAGAAATCAAAAGCAGGTTAATCAAGTGGTCTCCGACGTACATAATCGCTTTGGCAAGATAGATATTGTAGTCAATAATGCGGGATACGGTTTGATAGGTGCAGTGGAAGAATCAAGTGATGAAGAAGTGCGGCAACAGCTTGAAACCAATTTGTTTGGCGCATTATATGTCACACAAATGGTCCTGCCCATAATGAGGAAACAAAAAGCAGGTCACCTCATTCAAATCTCATCAGTTGGCGGATTCGTTTCTTATCCAGGTGCCGGTATTTACAATGCCAGTAAATATGCCCTTGAAGGTTTCAGTGAGGCCATTGCCAAGGAAGCAGGGCATCTCGGCATTAAAGTGACCACCGTTGAGCCAGGGCCTTTTCGTACAGAATGGGCTGGAACTTCGCTAAAGCAAACCAAGCAAAGGATTGATGATTACCACCAGTCTGTTGGGGAGTTTCGCGCATGGTTGGTAAGTGATAATGGCAGCCAAGTGGGTGATCCTTACCTGGCCGCAAAAGCTATCGTCACCCTGGCCTATAATGCCAACCCACCATTGAACTTCCCACTAGGAGAAAGTGCCATCAATGCGATGAGACAGAAAATGAAGCGACTATCCGGTGAGATTGATAAGTGGGAAGAGCTCTCATTAAACACAGCATTTACTGAGGCTAAAGTCTGATCAAACTGCTTAAGCAATCGCTCTAAATTTATTCATTCAGTTAAGAACTAAAGCAAAAAAGAGGATGGAAAAACTCGGTATTACACAAACCTTTTCATTAGGTGGGAACACTACAATCAATCGCCTGGGTTTTGGTGCCCTGCGCATAACCGGTAAGGGTGGCTATGGACCACCTGACGACCACAAAGCAATGATTCATCTATTGCAAGAGTTGCCCAAGCTAGGCATTAACTTCATTGATACAGCTGATAGTTACGGTCCTGACATATCAGAACTGCTCATTGGTGAAGCTTTGCACCCCTACCCGGAAGACATGGTTATTGCTACCAAAGTGGGCTATGAACGCCCGGGTGGTACGTGGAAGATCAACAACAGACCGGATAGAATGAGAAAAGCACTTGAGGGTAGCCTTCAACGGCTAAAACTGGAACAAATTGATCTGTACCAACTGCATAGAATAGACCCAAAGATCCCTTTAGAGGATCAAATCGGATTCATGAAAGATGTTCAGGATGAAGGGCTGATCAAGCACATAGGGCTTTCTGAGGTGAGCGTGCAGGAAATTGAAAAGGTCATAAAAATCGCTCCTATAGCCAGCGTCCAAAACAGATACAGCTATCACGACCGCAAATCTGAGGACGTTCTTGACTTTACGAAAAAGCATGACATTGCCTTCATTCCATGGTATCCACTGGATGCAGGGCATGTGGTTGGAAAAGCCAAACTAAAAGTGGTAGCCGAAAAACACGAGTTATCACTTCATCAAGCGGCACTTGTCTGGCTATTACATTATTCTCCCAACATCATTGCCATACCTGGCACTTCAAACCTGGATCATCTACGTGAAAATGCCAGCATTGGTGAAAATTTACTTTCTGATGAGGATATGGCCTTTTTGGATTTGCATGACAATTAAACTGACTAATGAAAAAATGCTAAAACCATGCACTACGCCCATCATCCCGATCAAAACCCCAAAGTCGTACTGGCAATAAGGATTGCTTAAGTTTTGGTCGTTAGGTCAAGGTTTTTGGTTAACCACCAGGCCTGTCAATTCGAGAACTTTACATCATTAGAAAACAAAGATCTACTAAGATGAAAACGTTAAAATCAATTTCCAGCATGCTATTTATCTCACTGATAGTGGCTTCAGTTGTAGCAAACGCTCAGGACGTCAAATATGAACCCACACCATTTAAGGTGAATATTTCGAATGCCAAACTTGAGGAAATTCAGAAAAAGGTGGAAGGCTACAGATGGCCTGTCTCATTTGACCAAGGTAATTGGAGTATGGGAGCAGACTTCCAATACATGAAGGAACTGGTGGAATACTGGTCTAAGGATTATGATTGGCGAAGATTCGAAACTAAGCTCAATCAGTATCCTCAGTACATCGTCAACATCAATGGAATTGACCTTCACTACTATCACATCAAGAGCGAGCAAGAAGGTGCACGCCCTCTATTAATCAGCCACGGCTGGCCAGGATCTCCGGCTGAGTACTTTAAGACCATAGACGGGTTTATTAACCCTTCAAAATATGGGTCCAAATCTCAACCATTTGATTTGGTTTTACCCTCACTACCGGGGTATGGGTTTTCAGGAAAACCCGCTAATATGATCGGTCCGAAATCCACCGCCGAGTTATACCATGTATTAATGACTAAGGTGCTTGGCTATAATAAATTCTTCTCTGCAGCAGGTGATTTAGGCGGACTGGTACAAACGCAATTGGCACAACTCTACCCGGAAGATTTGATAGCCATTCATTATCAAAACCTTGCTGTGGGGCCCTCTGCTAAAGAACTAACCCAAGAAGAGAAGGAATGGACCGATAAATCAAATGCTTACGCTCAGCAGGAAATGACTTACTTCCCTATGCAATTGATCAAGCCAATGACTGTGGCACTTACTTTACAAGACAATCCCGTAGGTAGCGCCGCATGGTTCTTAGAGAAAATACAGATATGGAGTGACCATAAGGGAGACATTGAAAACAGTTTCAGCAAAGATGACCTCCTGGACATGGTCATGTATTACTTGGTCAATGACAATATGGGCAGCTCGATCAATTTCTACGGTGGACTGCTCAGGGAGACTAATGGCGCCTTTTATCCAGAAGAGAAAATTGACATTCCAACTGCATTAATCCATTTTCCAAAAGACTATTTGAACGCACACCCTCCCAGAAGTTGGGCCGAACAGTATTATAACATACAGCAATGGTCAAAAATGGCAGAAGGAGGTCACTTCCCTGGAATGGAAGCCCCTGAAGAGTTTGTAGCTGACGTTCAAAACTTCTTTTCAAAATACTAAATGCATTTAAGGGCTTAGGTGGGTTGGGTACAGGCTCTAGCCGTCATTCTAATAGAAATAATCAGAAAGTCACATTATCAAAAGCGGAAAAACAATCAGAAAATGGAAACTAAGAATAGAAAGATAGGAGTCATCGGCGCAGGTAATATGGGGGCTCAATTGGGTAAACTTTGGAGCAAAGCGGGTTATGAAGTCAAGTTCAGTTCTCGTAACCCAAAGAAACTACAACACCTGCTCCACGGTCTGGACAATGCAAGTATTGGAACGATAGATGAAACCATAGACTTTGCCGATGTTATTCTATTGGCTATTAACTATGGTACAATTGAACAATTAATTCCAAAACTCCGTGGCAAGGATAAAGTCATCATTGACTTGACCAACCCAGTAGTATGGACACCTGAAGGAAAATTAAAGCGTGCTAACCTAAATGGCCTTTCTGCCGGGGAAGACTTGCAAAAAAAGCTACCTGAAGCTACTGTCGTTAAAGCCTTCTCGTCTCATTACGCAGCCTCGTTAGAGGAAGGTCATAGAGACTATCCCATAGCAGTGCTATTCACAACTGATAATAACGAGGTCAGGCAACTAGCAGAGGACATGATCAAAAATGCAGGTTTTGCTCCTTTGTTTTACGGTGGGCTCAACAGGAGTCTGGATATAGAACTTTATGGTAAGTATTCTAATAAGATCATGTCTTTGGAGGAAGCAATGACAGACGTGAACCAGCATCCTTAAAACAAACAAAACACTACAATGAGGACTTTTAGGACAAATTATAAAGCCGTGGTACCTGTGGCGCTAGGACTGCTTTTGTTAACCTTGTTGCCCTTTGATAAGGAGATATATAGCGAAACTGGCACCCAAATGACGGCGGTGAATGATACCTCTGATGCTAATGGAAAGAGAAAAGGTGAGATTTTGAATTTCATCGATGCCTGGGGGAAAGCCTGGAGTCCAAAGGATAAAACAGCCACATTTACCATGGCTGACGTAAGCAGGTTTTACGTGCATGATGAAACACTCCTGGCCTTTGATTTCACTGACTCAAAACAGAAAACGGTCATTAAGGGATACCAAGCACACACACAAATGTGGGCCCCGTTTGTTCCCTCTTTTAGCTATTGGACCTTCACTCCGGTCTCTCAGAGTATTCGGATTTTTGATTTCGGCAGTAAAGGAGCAGGGGTAGTACTTTATGTAGACAATTACGGTATCAAGCCCGATGGCTCTGAATTCAAAGCCCGAGCCCACGCAACACTTATACTGGTAAAGTCAGAGGGACAATGGCGCATTAATCACGAGAATATATGGGGGCCAGTCAGAGAATGAGACGGATAATTCTTAAATCGCATTTGCCCTAAAACTACTCCTGAAGTCCTGTGGGGAAATCCCTACCGCCTTCTTGAAGAAACGGCTGAAATAAGGAGGGTTATCGAATCCTAACATATAACAGATATCTGATATAGACAGATCGGTATGTATGAGCTTACACTTGGCAGCTAAGGTATAGCGGTCAATGATCACAGACTTAGCAGTTTTACCTAAGTATTTCTTAAGATGGTGATTCAAATGACTAGCATTGATGTGCAATTCATCCGCAAATTCCGCCACACCTTTGGCAGAAATCAACTGCTGTTGAATGCCTTGAATAAAATGATCCTCCAGTAGCTCCAGAAAATCGTGGCTTATATAAGCAGATACATTTTCATCAGTTACCTTCACTTTTTCAACGATCTCATAGCACCTTTTGAGCAAAACCAATATTTCCAGCGTCCACAGTTTGATCAAATCGTACGCAAAAGGGTCTTTGACTTTATAGGCCTCATAGATTTTAGAAAGTAATCTTGATAACTCCATTCTAAGGTCCTTACCAATATCGAACTTCACTTTATGATGCGGCGCCAGAAAAGGAAACTCCAATAGCATATTCTTCCTGTAGGTCAGCGCCTGCAAAAAGCTCTTAGAAAAAGCGATGAAGTAACCACGTGGATTATCCACGAGGTTCCACTTCTTCATATCGCCCGGTTTGGAAACATAAATGGCTGAGTTTTGCAGTTCTACGAATTTGGTTTGATGTACCTTGACCATTCTGCCTCTCTCCAATACATATATTTTGAAGAAATTCTGCACATAGGAAGAAGGTAGGTTATGGTACGATTTACCAAAAGTCGATAGCGTATTTGCATAATATCCATTCTGCCCCCACGGAAACCGAAGCTCCGTAGCTACATAATTCGCATCGTGCAAACACGATACGAAATCATCCAGGTCTATACTCGATATTGGCTTTTCATCTGCTTTCATGTGATCCTTAGTAGACCACATTAATGCCATTAGTGGCACGGATACGCAAAATGTTGATTTTTAATCACTTAACGTAAAACAAAAATCACCTTAAAACCAGATGTACAAATTTTTTGTATATCGGTTGTTGTAGAATCTACAAGATTTTTGTGTTTTTGGTCAGATCGGTAAAAATGACAGGATAAGAAGCTGGAAGATTACGGATAGCATGAACGGAATAAACAAATAGCCCATAATATCCTTGGATTGAATTTTTGTGCCGATACCCATAATGGGAATGATGAAAATCATGAAGAAATAAGGCTGTAGCATATTGGTGCAATTCTCTCCATAAGAAATAGCCAGTGTAGCCCTGGCCAGATTAGCATTCAACTCTTCAGGACCTAAGCCTGCACTAAGGTCCTTCACGGCCTCCAATATGCCTGGACCTATTACTGCAAACTCACCTCCTGCCCCAGGAATGGCAAAATTGATTACACCGCCAATACCGTAAGCGTAGAAGATGTAGTTATCGAGTGTCATTGCTTCTGAGAGAGTGGTCGCGAACAACACGCCTAAGCCGGTACTGGTGAATATTCCCATGATCCCAGCGTAAAACGGAAACTGAATGATCACACCTGAGACATTGCTACTAGCTTCTTTTATGGCCGCACCAAACTTCGCCGGCGTTTGGTGGAATAACAGCGCCAATATTAAAAAGAAGAAAATCACAATGTTAAGATTAAGCTCAAATCCATAGGTAGAGAAATAGTATATCAGATACACCAGGCCAGCGACTACTATGGCATAAGGTAATGCCACGCCTCTTTCCAATCGATCTGAAAATTCGAACTTCGCGACCTTTTCTATTGTCGTTGTTTGCTCACTTGCACCGCTAGCGGTCATTAAGTTTTGTAGGTCATGCTCTTTCCTGGCCGTGGGGGCCAAAGCCCAACAGATTATAGGAACGATCAACACGAAAAACACGATCATGGCTATATTTATCCCTGAGCCCAAAGTAAGTGATGCGGGAAGAACATCAGCCAACACACCATTTCCTATCATATAATTGTCGGGTGTATTGAGTAGAAGCAAAACTGTGCTCGAAACGCCTGAGACCCAACTCAGCCCTGAAAAGTAGGTAATGCCCATAAGGTAAGGATAGTGAATGCCTTTCACTTTTTTGGCTATTTCCCGGGCCAGTACGGCTGTTAAAATGAGCCATGTCCAGTTAATCAGGGCGAGTAATGCCCCAACCAGTGGAATGAAGAAATAAACCTGTCTTGGTGTTTTAAGGTAGCGAGCCAATAGGCCGATGAATCGATTAAACTGAGCTGAAACAGCAATACAATAGCCTAAGACCAACATGATCACCACTTGCATAGCGAAAGCCAGCAGTTGCCACATTCCTTGGTACCAGGCTTCCAGAATCGTGAATAAACTGGAGTTTGTAAGCGTTATTGCCAGGATGAACACCAACAGCGTCATCAAAAAGGCAAACACCATACTGTTTGGGATATACCTCCTCGAAAAATCCGCAAATCGCTCGCCGTATTTTGATAACATGTTTCGAGATTCTAGATCAATGAACAACCGGTTTGATCTCTTTAAGATAGCGATTAACAACAACGAAAATCGATCACAGCTACAATATTTTTGTACACTGTGATGAGGTACAAATATTTTGTATTTTTATTGAACATTAACTCTCTTTTCTCAAAACGAAATGGTGGTTAATTCGACAAGAAATTAATAATTCCAGTTGGATGTCAGACAAGACAACAGATCGAAACGAACAGTTCTACGATACCTTCCTAAAAACATCGAATGCCTTAACGGGCAGTCTCACCAGACAAGAACTGCTTAAATCCATTTTGCAGGAAGTAAAGCCACTATTCAATTATCATAGTGCAGGGCTCTTTGTCGTTTATGAAAAAGAGGGCCATCATATCGATTTGACCGCTGAAGATCCTGAGATTGAACCATCGGATATCAACTACGCGCATAGACAACATGGAAATGTCAAAATGAACCATCAAGGCTCTTCCGTTGATTATTGTATGCAGCGAGCCAAAGAAACTAATGGTCCTTTACTCTTAGACTATGCTGATTTGTATGAAAAATTTCCGGATTACCCTCAATTTCAAGCCACGAAAAAAGATGGTTATCGCGATTGTCTGGTTGGCTTATTAAACTTTCAAGGGAAGACGCTCGGCATGTTTTGCATTAACGCGTTGGAAAAAGATTTTTTTCCGAAAGAGAAATTTCCACTCTTTCAAATGATTTGTGGCCAACTGGCCATAGCAATTAGCAATATCTTGGATAAGGAAGAAATTGAGCAACGCGAATTGGAAAAAACCCGCCTACTGGCCTTAAGCGAACCCATTTCTAAGGTAAGAAACCGAAAGGAACTGCTTAAAATCCTTTATGATCATATCCGCGAAATATTTCCTTTTGATGATACGGGGCTATTTACATTGGACGATAGCGGCGAGCATCATATTGACTGGATCGTGGAAGATGAAATCACTAAAGATGGTGCTCAAATTTTAGAAGCAGGTGTAGTTGGCTACCTCCCTCACAAGGGCTCGGTAGTTGAAGGAATGATGCAGGATGTGCCTACAATTTTAAACTTCGAAGAGGTTAATCAAAAACATCCTGGACATCCACAATATGCTCTAATGAAGCAACAAGGCATCAAGCAGTTTATCTGCCGGGCGCTTTTTCGTGAAAGTGAAAAGGTCGGGATGCTGTGTTTCAATAGCAAACGGGAAGATTTTTACAGTGAAAAGGATTTTAGGCTTTTTGATTCTATTGTAAACCAAATCAATGTAGCGGTACTCAATATACTGGCCAATGAAGAGATCCTTAGGCGTGAGTGGGAAAAAACCCAATTGCTCAAAATCACAGAACGAGTTTCTAAGCTACGTAACCTGCCCGATTTTTTGACTTATGTGATCTCAGGACTCAAACCTATCTTTAACTTCTATGACGTAGGCATTTTTATCGTTGCTGAGAATGGAAAACATCATTTTGACCTCGCCACGCTCTATCCTGAGATTTCACCTAGTACGGATAATCATCTTTTGCACAAAAAGTTGTCAGGACAATTAATTGAACACCCGAAATCATTGGTAAGTAATATGATTCATGCTGTCAAAGAGGCAGGAGGCGTAAAGCTTTTCGACTTTGACAATTTGAAAAGAGATTTTCCCAAGTATCCACAGTTTGAGCTTTTAAATACAAACTTAAGAGACTGCCTGGCAGCCAATCTGGCCATCGGCGACAGAACTTTAGGCATGTTCTGTATGAATAAAGATCAGAAAGGATTTTTTGAGGAATCGATCTTTCCATTTTTCAAAAGTGTGTCTGAACAACTTTCCGTGGCTATCTCCAATATTCTGGCCAATGACAAGCTGATTGTTGAAAAACGCTTTACTGAGCAATTACTGGAAATAAGTGAGTCTATTGCTGGCATTCAAGATCGTAGACAATTGCTAGAGGCTTTTTTCACCAAGGTAAAATCCATTATACCGTATGATGAGTACGGCCTTTTTGTGCTGGATAAAACCGGTGAAAGCCATTATGAACTTGTGGATGCCACTATGATGGAAGGAGCCAAAGCCCAGAAAGCAATTGATAAAAAATTCGGCGCCCAGGCCAAATACAAACACCATGGTTCCGGGGTCGATCAGATAATGAAGAATGACCCTAGCATCTACACGGTGGATGAGCTGGGCGACCATCCTCAACTACAAATTGTTCGGGACGCTGGGTTAAAACAATTGCTAGGTGGTCCATTACGGGACGGAGAAAGAGCTTTTGGGATGTTGTGTTTCAATTCTTTTAGTGATATCCGATACACTCAGCGTGAATTGGATCTTTTCAAACCGATTGCTGAGCAAATGGCTACTGCCGTCTCTAAAATCCTGGCCGATGAAGAGATACAACAACGGGAGCAGGAAAAGACTAACCTTCTTAAGGTATCTGAAGCTATCGCCTCAGTCAAGAGCCGGGAAGATTTATTAAAGGCGATGCTTGATAGAATCAAGCCTATGGTGGACTATGAAGATGCCGTTATTACAATCTACGAGTCGGATCATACTCATTATCGTCATTTTATAAGTAGCTCGCCCAAAAGCAGAAAGAAAGATGCTCAATACGATGAGATCATGGGTAAGTCACACCCCATAAAAGGAACGCCGGATGAACATGTTTTAAAGGAGCTTAGAAAAGAAGGGATTTTGTTTTGGGAAACCAAAGCAATGAAATCAAAGTACCCAAAACACTTTATCCCTGATTTCTTAGAAAAGCATAATCTCCAACACAACTTGTATTTAAGACTGGTTTGGAACAATGAGTTGATCGGTTTTCTGCACTTTCATTTTAACGATATGAAAAAGGCAGACCAATCAAAGTCTTCATTTTATCAGTCTATTGCAGACCAGTTGTCAGCCACTGTGGCGAACATTATTGCCAATGAGCGATTGATTAAAGAAAAATCCTTTAAAGAAACCCTACTTAACATAACAGAGGCGATTGTTTCCATTCAAGATCGTTACCAGCTTCTTAAGGTCATTTTTGAACGGACTAAACCAGTATTTGGATTTCATGATGTAGGGCTCTTCGTATTCGATGAGGAGGGAAATTTCTCTGATTGGGCCTGCGTCCCTGAAATCATGGATACAGCAGGGACGCAGAAAATATCGGCTCTAAATGTCAAAAACATTCCCAGGGAAGGGTCTATCATTGAGTGGTGGTTTCAAAAACTGAAACGTGAAAACAAAGTCTTGTTAGCGAAATACACGATAGAATTTTTTAAAGACTTTCCTGATTACTATCAGAAGCAAACACTGATCGAAGAAGGATATAAAGAATCTATCACTTGTATTTTAAAAACCGGGGGTAAGGATTTGGGTATCTTAATGTTCAACTCTTTGGAGGATAACTTTTTTTCCGAAAAGCAATACCCTCTTTTTGAAGCCACCACTGACCAGATCGCCACAGCCGTTTCTAATATTTTGGCCAAGGAGCAGGTCTTGGAAGAAAAAATGTTTAAAGAAACCTTGCTAGGTATCAGTGAGGCAGTAGCTAAAATCCAAACCGGGTCGGAACTGATGAAGGTTATCGTAGATACAATTCAACCCATCTTTAATTTTCACGACATTGGACTATTTGTTTTTAATGCTCAGGCAAACTCGCTTAGTGATTGGGTAGTAAAATATCCCATATTATCTGATTCAGAAGGCAGCCAAACTATGGCCAAGGATCCGAAGGCCTATGAAATAGTAAGTGCCAAACAGGGTACAGCAGCAGATTTTTTACTGACAAAATTGAACCAAGAAGGCTCACCGCTAATCACCAACCTATCTACAATTGCTAAGTCATTTCCAGATTTCATCCAACGAGATATCATCAAAGAAGTGGGCTATGAAGATACTTTGGTCGCAGCCCTTCGTCAAGGCGGTAGAGTACTTGGGTTCTTTTGTCTTAACGCGTTAGAAAAAGATTTTTTCACTAAAACGCAGTTTCCCCTTTTCGAAGCCATTGCAGACCAATTGGCAGTTACTGTTTCTAATATATTGGCCAATGAGCAGGTATTAGAAGAAAAACAGTTCAAAGAAACTTTGTTAGGTATTAGCGAGGCAGTAGCCTCCATCAACCACAGGCAACAGCTATTGAAAGTCATTTTTGATAAAGTAAATCCTCTCCTCCCTATTGATGATGTGGGAGTAATTGTCAGAGACTCATCGGGCGAGTTTTGGTATGATCTTGCAGTAACAGACAATTATCACAAAACTGCCTCTAACGATGGTTTAAAAGACCTTGGGTATGACGGCTTGATGCCGATGGACAGTTTGATGCGGTATTCTTTCGAACAATATGACATTTTGGATGTCGATACGCTTAAAGACAGATTTCCGGATAACATATTTCTACAGAAGGCCAATAATGAGGTAATGAATTTTGAAGAATATCTCTTTGGCCCTATGAATGTAGGTGGAAAGAATATTGGCTCATTATACTTTGATGCCAAGAAGAAGGGGACTTATAATCACAATCATTTGCCCTTGTTTCGAGCTATTGCGGATCAGTTGGCAGTAGCCGTGTCAAATATCTTGGCCAATGAGCAGGTATTAGAAGAAAAACAGTTTAAAGAAACACTGCTCAGCATTAGCGAGGCGGTCGCAACTATAAATGACAAGCCGCAGCTTTTAAAAGTAATCTATGAGCGCATACAACCGGTTTTTCCTTTTGACAACGCTGGTTTGTTCATTATTGATACAGAGAAAGATTTGATTTACGAAATACTTGATGGGCATATCTCACCCAATGACCTCCAACATACCCTCACAGAGCAAGAGCTTCTGGGTCCATGGAAACTAAGCGAATCAAACCCTAAAAGTTGGTGGATGCAAGACGGGTTGGTGATTGATTCTATTGCTCGTCAGATGAAGTATGCAAAAGGGCATGTAGGTCAAGAACAATTCAAGGAAGGCAGCAGGCATGGTCTCAAACAAATGATTGGAGGGCCATTAATGGCCAATGGTAAAAAGATTGGCGCCATTTGTTTTAATACAACTCAAGAAGATATGTTTGGTGAGCAGGACGAGCGTCTGTTCAAAAGTGTGAGTGAACAGATAGGCATTGCGGTGGCTAACATCCTGATCAATGAGCAGGTATTAGAAGAAAAGCACATTTCTGAAACCTTACTCTCCATCGGTGAAGGCATTGCCACTATAAGGTCTAAGAAGGGCTTGATCAACTACATCGTGGATAAGTTAAAGCCCTTGTTTGGGTTTCATGATACCGGTATCATTATCCTGGATCAGCAAAAAGAAAATTATACCGATTGGAGTATACAGTATACTGTTAACGCTTCCGCAACTGGTAGTAAGGTATTTTCTTATTACGAAGATACCTCAGGATGGAATCCTGTAAAAGACTCTTCGGTTGCCTATATCATAGATGAGATAAATAAGACCAACAAGCCAACCGTGTTCGACTGGAACGGGGATTGGAGCCATTTTAGTGATAACAAACTATTATCATTTTCAAGAGGGTATGACCAATCAATGGTTTATCTGCTCAAAACAGGAAATATTGTGTTAGGAACCTTTTGGATGAATTACCAGAAAGGTTTCGATTTAAACCAATTATCTCTATCGCTATTTCAAGGCATTTGTGATCAATTGGCCGTAGCAATCAGTAATATATTGGCCAATGAACAGGTATTGGAAGAAAAGCACTTCAAAGAAACCTTGCTGGATATCAGCGAGGCCGTATCAGCCCTCCAAGAGAGAAGAGAGTTATTGGAAACTATTTTTAAAATAGTGAAGCCCATATTCCCATTTGATTCTACTGGCCTATTTGTGTTCGACGAAACAGGCGAGTACCATATTGACTTAACGGTCACAGAAGAGTTGGTGGATGAGCTCGACGAGGCCAATCGGAAAATAGCACAAAAGGGGTTAGCGAAGGTACCGAGACACCCATCGGTGGATGTGTTTATGGAAAAAGGACCGATAATCTACCTAATGGATGACCTGAAAAGGGATTACCCTGATCATCCGTACTACCCTTATATGAAGCAAAAAGTAGTGATAGGAGGTCCATTGATCAATGCAGGTAAGCCCATGGGCACCTTATTCTTCCTATCGACAGAAGTTAAAGCGTACTCTGTAAAAGACTTTCCCCTCTTCAAAGCGATAGCTGATCAGTTGGCGGTAGCAGTGTCAAATATCTTAGCTAATGAACAGGTGTTGGAAGAAAAGCGCACCACCGAAACACTGTTATCTATTAGTGAAGGTATTGCTACAATACGCTCAAAGAAAGGATTACTAAGCTATATCGTAGAAAAACTGAAACCTATCTTTGGCTTTTATGATACAGGTATATTAGTCCTCGACAAGGAAAAACTACAATATACGGACTGGAGTGCCTTTTACAAAGTGGATGATTCACCTACTAACTTGAGGATTTTTGAACACTACGAGGATCAAACCATATGGAATCCGTACGCGGGATCAGGAGTGGAACTGGCCATCACAGCATCATATAAAAATGCTCAACCCATTCTTTTTGATTGGAATAAAGACTGGTCACACCTTAGTGATGCCAAGATCATGTCATTTTTAAAAGGTCACGCTTATGATAAGTCGATGGTCTATCCTTTTAAAAATGGAAATGAGCTTTTAGGCGCATTTTGGATAAACTTTCGAAAGCAGGATGACATCGATAAAGTATCCAAACCACTTTTCCAAGGCATCTGTGACCAACTAGCGGTAGCCATCAGCAACATCCTGGCCAATGAGGAAGTAAAAAGACGTGAGCGACTGAAAAGCTTACAGGTGGAGGCAGTAAGCATTTTTAATCAGGACAAAGATTGGGATGAACGTTTTGAAGCGTTCATAAAATCCTTGCAGCCCCATATACCCTTTCATTTTGCCAGTATAGACTTGTGGGCTGATGAAGCAGATTACAATCGCTGTAAGAATATCGAACGCATTGGTAGCAATGAATATCGTCTATGGGGGCCAGATGATTTCGAAAGAGCATCAGGAGTGCCGAAAAAGGAATCCTCAAGTGCCTATTCGATAGCACGAAACTGGCATTTTGAAGAAAGGAAAACACCCGTATCCCAATCTAAAGCACACAAGACGATACTCAAGATACTCAACAAGATCATGGACATTGAGCAACACGTTGATTTGAGTATCCTACTTCAGGATGATCGACGATTTCTGCTCAGCCTCTATAAGAAAGGATCCGTCCCTTACACCCCGGAGCAGACCGCCCTACTCCAGGAGCTTTCGGGCAGCTTAGGACAAACGATAGAAAAGGCACTGATCACAGAGAAGGTAAATGAGCTCAATCAGCAGTTGGTGGAAGAAAAGGCTTACCTACAGGAAGAAGTAAAAGAGACCTACGGTTTTGAAGAGATTGTAGGAGAAAGTGCCATCATGCAGAAAGTGTTTGACAAGGTGTCTGAAGTTTCTTCCATCAATGCCACAGTGCTCATCCTCGGTGAGACAGGAACAGGAAAAGAACTCATTGCCCGCGCTATACACAACAACTCCCCTCGCAGGGACCGGGTACTGGTAAAGGTAAACTGTGCCGCTATACCTTCGCAGATCGTGGAGTCAGAACTGTTCGGGCATGAGAAAGGAGCCTTTACCGGAGCCATTAAGCAACGCATAGGTAAGTTTGAGCTGGCTAATCACGGTACCATTTTCCTAGATGAAATTGGGGACATGCCCATGGAGCTTCAGGCTAAACTGCTTCGGGTATTACAAGAGCGTGAAGTAGAACGTGTCGGTAGCAATACCATGATCAAGCTGGACTTCCGGGTGATAGCGGCCACCAACAAAAACCTGGAAGAACTCGTTGCCGAAGGCAAGTTCAGGGCCGACCTATTTTATCGACTCAATACATTCCCATTGTATCTTCCGGCACTACGTGAGCGCGAAAAGGATTCAGAATTACTCGCTAAACATTTCGCCAGACAGTTTTCTCAAAGTCTGGGTCTACCTTTCAAAGGCTTCAGTAAAAAGTCTCTGCACAATATCAGCACCTACGAGTGGCCTGGAAATGTACGTGAGCTACAAAATGTGATTGAGCAAGCTATGATCCTTCAAAAAGGCAAAAAACTAGATATCTCCCCTCACCGTACGGAAAAACTAGGTGGCGCGCGCAGCACATCTGCCGGATTGCGAGAAATACCTGATGAATTCGACATGGAGTATATCAATGCACAAAAGGAAAACCTTGAGAAAGAATACCTCATGCACATGCTTGAAAAAACGAAATGGCGTGTAAGAGGCAAAGGTGGCGCCGCTGAGTTGTTAGATGTCCACCCTAATTCTCTTGACTATTATCTCAAGAAACTAGGCATCAGCAAGAAATGAGATCAATAAAGAACAGCTAGCCTTTTTCCTATTGGTATAAGAACCCTCATCAACATTGCTCTGGCTATGTCTAAGCTACTGGCCACTCTCCCACTATTCAAAAAGTGCAAGTAAAGTCTACATTTTTATCAATCAATAATCCCTTAGCCGATTCATATTTAATGTTCACAGAAGTAAACATTAGAAATGATCAAAAACATACTTTATACAGCTCAAGCTAAAACAACCGGAGGTAGAAATGGCCAGGTCACAAGCGATAATGGTGCACTTAACCTTCAGTTAGATATGAAAAACAGTGGTGGGGCTACCAATCCGGAACAACTATTCGCTGCAGGATATGCTGCATGCTTTGATAGCACCCTTCACGTGATGGCAGACAGAATAGGTTTAAAGCTTGACAACAGTAGTGTAAATGGTCTCGTTGATTTTGGAACAACACCGGACGGAGGTTATGAAATTGGTGCAAAGCTCGAAGTAAGCTTGCCAGACCTAAAACCAGATCAAGCCCAAAAGCTAATAGCACTAGCTCATGAAAACTGTCCTTATTCCAAAGCCACCAAGAATAACATTAAGGTTGAGATCATTACCGTATGACTCTTTAAGGTTTAATAGTTGGAATGGCAGTATGTACATTTATGAGTCGTCCAAAGTAAAGAGGGCATATGTGTTAACTTTAGTGTAAATTAAGATAAAGACTAACCTCAATTAGCAGTGATAAAAATTGGTCAAATAGAAGCTCAATCACTAAATGGTCCATTAGGAATTTTTATACAGGACGTCAATCCCAATCAGTCACTTTCAGACCAAGTGATCAATGATCTTACCGTAGCCGTTAATGAGTACCACCTTGTACTGCTAAAAAGTGATAGCTCCATAAGACCAGAAAGTCATATTGACCTCACCAAAAAGTTGGGCAATATATGGATCTATGGATATTCAGAAGGGCAATACGAAGCGTATCCGGAAATCTTTAAAGTATCTAATCAAAAGGGAAAAGGTTTTGTGAACGCCGGTCAGGCGTGGCATTCAGACGGATCCATCTACAACAAAGCCATGCACCTTAGCATATTCGCTATCGAAGTCATTCCACAAGACGGCGCCGCCACTTACTTTACCAGCCTGTCAAAGGCCTTAGACCGGATGCCTCCAGAAATGAAAAAACGGCTCGAACAAACCTGCGCGGATTATGGTAAGCAATACGCACCTCACCCAGTCATTTGGCAGCACCCGATTACAGGACATGATGTACTTCATGTAAGTGAAGGCTTCAAAGGAAAATATGTCGATAAAACTTCCGGGGAACCTTATAGCGAGAAGGAAAATAAGGAAATAGATGATCTGCTGAGCAAGCTTCTTTGGGAAGAAAACACTTATTACGAACATCAATGGCAGATAGGTGACCTACTTATCGCAGACAACTACGCCCTGGCGCACTATGCCAAACCTTCCAATAGTAATACCTTAAGGGTGCTTCATCGTACAGCCACCAAAGGCGTTAATCGAAGAGAGAAGCGCTAGTGAAAGGTAGATAACGGAAAATCGAGCAGCCACCCACTCCCGCTCTTAGCAAACCAAAAACTGCAACCAATACCCTAAAAAGTATCAAGTCTAAATCTCACATCTGATCGAGCTTTAATTATAAATCAAAGCACACGATCAATGAGCAATATAGAGACAGTACAGGGGTTTCTTGACCTCCAATACCAGGGTAAGATTGATGAAGCATTTGCTTCACATGCTGATAAAAACTTTTCCTGGATCGTTGGCTCCAGAGCGAATGAAGAACTAACCAAAGCCATTCCATGGGCAGGCTACAACCACAAAGGATTGGAAGGGTACAAAACCTTGGTGTCATTACTATTTGGTGAGTATGACGCGGAGGTTTTTGAGGTACACCAATACCACGAGGTGAACGATCAGGTGTTTGCCGTGGGACATTTCAGGTTTAAGCACAAAGAAACAGGCAAAATAGCGGATAGCGATTTCATAGGTCGATTTGAAATGAAGCAGGGTAAGATAGCGGGTGGGCAATTCTATGAAAACACACATGCCGTTGCTGCCGGCAGAATCAAGTAATTCAAACAATAAGGATAGAAAATGAAAAGGCACATTTTAATCATAGCCTCAAACCCTGCGAAATCTACCACCACAGGATGGCCAGTGGGTTTTTGGCTATCTGAGGTAACACACCCCATGAAGATATTCAAAGAAGCAGGGTACGTATCCACCTTAGCTAGCCCTAAAGGAGGAAAAATAGAAGTAGATGCCATGAGTGATCCAAATGATGAAAGTAAAAGGTCCGAATGGGATATGATAAGCAAACAATACCTGGAAGACCCAGAGTTTACAAAATTGCTTGAGAATACACCTTCTGTTAGAGACCAATCAATCGATGACTATGATGCGGTAGTTGTAGCAGGTGGAATGGGTCCACTATTCACATTCGAGGGGGACGAAGACTTGATTTCTTTCTTTACAGCGTTTTATAAAACCGGAAAGGTAACATGTGCATTGTGTCACGGGGTTGCTATCCTTCGGTATGCCGTTCTTTCGGATGGAATACCACTAGTAAAAGGAAAAAAAGTCACTGGCTTTACGAACGGAGAAGAGGATGAATCCGACCAGTTCGCAGGTCAAAAGGTCATGCCCTGGAGAATTGAAGATGAGCTTAATAAGCTAGGTGCTGAATTCTATAAAAAGGGAAACTGGGAGCCCTTTGCTATCTCGGATGGAAACCTTGTAACAGGTCAACAAAACATGTCTGGAGAAGTGACGGCCAAGAAAATAGTAGAACTACTGGAAAAATAACTTTAACCTCTAAAAAGACTAAAATGAAAACAACGGCAATTACCTCTTTAGAAGCACAATACTACAAGAAAGTTAAAGTAAACAACCTCACCTTTAACGTATATGAAGAAGGATCGAAGGAGGAACCCGTCATTCTGTTACTTCACGGACAGCCCGCCTCATCTGAAGAGTTTCGGTATAATGTTTCCGCTCTTCGTGAAGCCGGTTTCCGGGTAGTGATACCGGACTTGTTAGGCTGCGGGGAATCGGACAAACCATTAGACCTGGATCTTTATACTTGGCATAAAGAGCATGAGCATATCCTTGGGATCATGGATGCTCTAGATATTGAAAACTTTGATGTAGTTGGTGGCGATCGAGGATCAATTCCTGCATGGATGCTTATCGCATTAAACCCGGACCGAGCCAAGAGGCTAATTAGTGAAAACGTCAATCACCTCAATGGTTTTTTATCATCAGGCATCGAGCAGAGTAGACGTTCATGGTACATGCTATTCTACCAGTTTGAGCTGGCCAAACAAGCTATTAAAGCTAATGATTGGGCGCTTTTCAGAGGATGGATGGAACATCACCCTGATGTGGATTTATGGATCGAAAAGCTGGACAGACCCAACGCTTTAGAAGGAGGCGTGTTGAATTGGTACCGGGCAAACATGAACCCGGATCGACCCAGGGATTTCGACCCCTTACCTAACGTCGGCAACCCGGTCATGATCGTTTACTCTATGAACGATATCTATATCGGACCTGAGCAACTAGCGCTTGGTAATCAATTCATGGATACAAAACCTCGATTTGAAAGAATTGATGGCGCGGGACATTTTATAGCACGAAATGCACCAGATCAATTCAACAAACTGCTAATAGACTTTTTCAAAGGCTAATAAGGTTAGAAAAAACTCTGCAAATTACTCTGTCCATTATAATCAGTCCTTCAGCAAGTTGTCTTGGCATATTAGGAAGTCCGACTCTATCAATAATACGGCCGAAACATCAGCCCTGGTACACCTGAGCAGTGGAGAGATGTAATCCATGGTTGACCATAGATCGGCTAATCATTACTTGAATGAGAACCACCAAACAGCTATGTTTTTCAGCACAAGTCCATTCAGGTCATAGAAGTAAAACCCCATGCTTAGAAATTGCACACTTTCTCTTTAAAAGTGGTCGCAAATCAGGGTAATGAACTGCGTTTCTTTGAATAAACAAAATCAAAAAATGAATTAATCATTAAAACAGTTTTCAATTATGAGTAACAAAGTAGTTTTAATTACCGGAGTGTCAGGAGGTCTTGGAAGAAACCTGGCAGAAGTAGCCGCTAAGCAAGGTCATACCGTGATCGGTACATTGAGAAAAGAAGATCAATTTGCCGATTTTGAAAACCTGGTTCCAGGTAAAACATTTCCTATCAAACTAGATGTGACAAACGCAACCGAGCGAGAAAATGTCATCAGATCTGTCATTGACAATTATGGTCAAATCGATGTGTTGATCAACAATGCTGGTTTTGGGTTGATAGGTGCCGCGGAAGAGTTCTCGGAAGAGGAGGCACGTCAGCAATTCGAGACCAACTTCTGGGGAGCCGCCCTGCTAACCTCCACAGTGCTACCCCATATGCGAGAGCGAGGTAGTGGCAACATCATTCAGATTTCAGCAATAGGCGGTTTCGTGCCGGTTCCTGGCATGACCTACTATGGCGCGAGCAAAATAGCACTTGAAGGCTTCAGTGATTCTTTAGCCGCCGAAGTAGCACCTTTTGGTATCAAAGTTATGGCTGTGTTGCCGGGTCCTATGAGAACCAATTGGGCCGGTTCCTCCTTGAAATCACCGCATAAACAATTGGAAGCTTACAACGACACAGTAGGCAAGTTCAAAGGCTTCCTCGCCAGTATCGATGGCAAACAGCCTTGGAGCCCTTACAAAACCGCAGAAGCCATAATGGAAGCTGCTTTTAGTGAAAATGCACCGTCCAGATTCTTCGTGGGAGACTATGCCTTGGAAAATGCAGATAAGCAAATTACGAAGATCAGCAATGACATTGAAAATTGGAGAAGCTTGGCTGAATCTACCAAAATAGAAGAAACGACTGCTTAAACTCATGCTATCACAGATATCAGCCTTAACCTTCCAGTCAAATGGCTGATTATCTGTCAAAATCCTAAAAATCATGGACTTAACGAACAAAAATGCATTGATCACTGGCGGCACGAAGGGCATCGGCAAAGCCATTGCCCTTCGTTTAGCCCAAAGCGGCGCCAATATCATCATGAGCTATGGTAAAGACAGTACGGCTGCAAACCAGACAGTGAAAGAAGTAGAAGCCACTGGCAGGAAGGCATTAGCTATTCAAGCCAACAGTGGCCAGGTATCAGAGATTCGAGAGCTATTTGCACAGGCTAAATCAGCATTTGGCGGGATAGATATTGTGGTAGCCAATGCTGGTATAGAATTGATCGATATCCCCATGACCGACTACACGGAAGAGCAATACGATCGTGTTTTCAATCTAAATACAAAAGGCACATTTTTCACGCTGCAAGAGTCAGCCAGGCACATCAATGACCATGGTAGAATTATACTCATTTCTTCCAGCACCACTGTCTACCCACATGCAGGGTTTGGGGTATATGGAGGCAGTAAAATGGCTCCAAAGTTTTTTGTAGAGGTACTTTCTAAAGAACTGGGAGTTAAGGGAGTTACGGTGAATACGGTCATTCCTGGCGCTACAGATGAAGCAGGGATATTTGCCGAAATGCCAGCTGACAGCCCTTATAAAAAGGAAATCATTGAAGCGACTCCCTTAAATAGAATGGGACTTCCCGGAGATGCAGCAGACGCTACGGCATTTCTAGCCAGTGAACATGCTTCTTTCATAACAGGTCAACACCTCACAGTGAATGGTGGGGCGACCATCTGAAAAATCGTGAAAAAAACTTCAAACTTCATCACACTGCTTCTTTCGTTCTTCCGCCTCGGTATGAATCAGGTAACACCTGTCTCAAAAGAAGCAGTGTTGATCAAAACACAATTAAACATGAACCCTACAGCAAAGAATTTAAAAAAACTGGCCCAAGTGCCGTTCTTTAAAGGTTTTACCAAAGAACAGTTGCATTGGGTAGACGAGCATACCGATGAATATGGTTTCAGCACAGGTGAAACGATTCCTACAGACAACGAAATGAAAAGCGTATACTGGATATTACTATACGGCGCTATGGTCATAGATGGGAAGAGAGAATCTCAAAGAATCACCGACCTAGGTAGCTGGTTCCAATACAACCAACTTGGTAGTGAAGACTTCATTGCATTAAAAGCAGCTTCGACTTCTTTCATCCTAATGGTATCAGAGCAAAACATGATTAAAATGAAAGAGATGAATTACCCACTGCCGGAAGGTGTAATTTGAGGTGGAAATTTGTTAGCGCCAATTGACCTGTGATTGCCTAAGCTGACATGCACCGCCTCCCCTACCAGCATGTTCATACTAGGCCTTAAAGCCAGATATTTCTTGGCACCAATCATTATCGCTTCCATTTGTACAACATAAGTAAGAGGCCTGTTGTCACGAGAAATTCATTTATCAAAAAGTGTCATCATAACCCTAAAAAGTGTAAAAAGAAAGAAGTCTCAAGTTAGGAATTTAGACCACGAGTTAGCTAACAAATAGATAGCCGGACTAACTAAATCCAAATCTTATGAGAAGACGCATTCAATGTTTAAGCCTGCTCGCGATATTCCTAATAGGCTGTTCTAAGGATGAAACAAATAATGCCCCGCCACCCTTAGAGGTAAACGTTTCCAATCCTCAAGTCGATAACATCGTCGAGTGGGATGAGTACACTGGAAGGTTCCAGGCAGAAAAAACGGTTGAAATTCGTTCCAGGGTTGGTGGCTACCTAGAACAGGTGAGATTCAAAGATGGGCAAATAGTAGAAAAGGGTCAGACACTTTTTATCATTGATCAGCGTCCATTCAAGATAGCGTTAGAGCAAGCTAAAGCTGATTTGAATGCTTCGAATGCCGAATTCCTGCAAGCCCAAAGCAACTTTAATCGCGTAAAAAGCCTTCAGGATTCCCGAGCCATATCCACAGAGGAGTACGAAGTACGTGAGCAAAATATGAGAGCGGCAGCAGCGCGTAAGGCAGCAGCTCAATCAAGAGTCGACCAAGCCTCCTTAAACCTGGGATTTACGACTATAAAGTCTCCTATCAAAGGGAGGATAAGTAGAAAGCTGGTGAATGTAGGTAACCTGATCACAGGCGACAACGCAAACGGTACACTCTTAACTACGGTTGTTTCTCTTGACCCTATCCATTTCTATTTTGAAGGAAGTGAGGCCGACCTGCTCAGGTACATAAGACTGGATCGCACCAACGAGCGTTCCAGCTCTCGAGATACACCAAATCCAGTATTGATCAAGCTGCAGGATGAAACGGATTTCAATCATAAAGGGTCAATGGATTTCGTTGATAACCAACTCGACTTTAGTACAGGAACCATACAAGGAAGAGCTTTGGTACCTAACCCTAACTATGTGATCGAAGCAGGCATGTTTGGCCGTGCTCGATTACTTGGTAGCGCAGAGCACAAGGCAATTTTAATCCCGGAAAAGATAATACAAGCTGACCAGACCAGGAGGTTTGTTTATGTACTTTCGGATAGCAGCACAGTAGAAGTTCGAGTACTTTCCCTGGGAAGGTTCTTTTCAGAAACTACCATGCGTGCCGTACTGGATGGCATCACGGAAGAAGACCAGATCATTACGAACCGCTTGCAATTTCTGAGGCCAGGTATGAAAGTATCGGCTAACAAAACTTCTATGATCACTTCTAACGACAAACCATAAGCCAACGTCATGAAATTTAGCCATACATTCATCAACAGGCCTATATTGGCCTCGGTTCTGTCCATACTGATCGTGATCATTGGGGCTATCTCCTATTTCAGTTTACCCATTACGCAATACCCCAATATCGCTCCTCCATCGGTGCAAGTAACCGCCAGCTTTCCTGGTGCCAATGCCGAAACTGTCGCCAAGAGTGTAGCTACACCCATAGAGCAGGAAATCAACGGTGTGGAAGGCATGATGTACATGTCTTCTTTATGTACTGACGATGGCCGGCTGACCTTGACCGTAACCTTTGACCAGGGTATTGATTTAGATGATGCACAGGTATTGGTACAGAATCGAGTAGCCATAGCAGAACCCAGACTACCCGAGCAGGTACGTAGAATTGGCGTCACCACTGAAAAAAACTCGCCAGACATCATGATGGTGGTCAACTTATTCTCTCCTGACAATAGCCTTGACCAGATCTACATGGCTAATTATGCCGTATTTCAAGTGCGTGATCTGCTCAGAAGGATTGATGGGGTAGCCCGGGTAAACCTGGTCGGTGCAGATGAATACAGCATGCGTATTTGGCTCAACCCTGACCGAATCGCGGCCTTGAACCTTACGACGGATGAAGTATTGATGGCGCTGAGAGGACAGAATATCCAGGTGGCCAGTGGTGCTTTGAACCAAAACCCGGTAAATGAACAACTTCCTTTTGAGATCAACATTTCTACCCTAGGCCGTCTGGATTCAAAAGAGCTATTTGAAGAGATTATTATTAAGTCTGATGCAGGCAAAATTGTCCGTTTAAGAGATGTAGGGCGAGTAGAAATAGGTGCTCGTAGTTATAGAACAAAAGGCTACCTGCAACGGTACCAGGCTGTAACGCTGCCGATCTTTCAGCGCCCGGGATCAAACGCCATTGAGACCGCCAATCAGGTCAAGGCAACCATGGAAGAATTAGCAGCCTCGTTTCCAGCAGGCCTTGAATATGACATTGCATGGAACCCCACCGAGTTCGTCGAAGATTCTATCAGCGAACTGAGCCGCACCATATTTGAAGCCATTGCCCTGGTGGTGTTGGTCATTCTACTCTTTCTACAAAACTGGAGGGCATCGCTCATTCCCATTATTGCCATACCGGTTTCGCTTGTTGGAACATTCGCTGTGATGTCTGCCTTTGGGTTTTCGTTAAATAACCTCACGCTTTTTGGATTGGTCCTGGCCATTGGGATTGTGGTGGATGATGCCATAGTGGTGGTAGAAAACATGGAACGCTACCTTGAAGAGGGACTTTCTCCCAAGGAAGCAGCACGCAAGACCATGGATGAAGTAGGTAATGCTCTGGTCGCCATCGGTCTTGTGCTTATTGCAGTATTTCTGCCTACTACCTTTCTGGAAGGGATTTCAGGGGAATTCTTTCGACAATTCGGGCTCACTATAGCGGTGGCCACTTCTATCTCGGTATTTGTTTCACTGACCCTAAGCCCTGCGCTATCAGCCATACTGTTAAAGGCTAAAAAGACAGATCATAAGCCGTCCAAAAATATACTGGTCAAGTTCGGAAATGGGTTCAACAACTTGCTCGATCGTTTAACAGGAAAGTATGGCAATGGTGTAACCCGCCTTATCCGCAGAGGTAGCTTGACCATGATCATTTACGTCATTCTAATAGGACTGACGGTTTATCAATTCAACACCGTCCCCTCCGGTTTTGTACCGGAGCAAGATCAAGGATATGCCATTGTAGCAGTTCAGCTACCACCAGGTTCATCACTTACCAGAACCGACGAAGTGATGAAACAGGTTAATGATATTCTGCTAGAAACTGAAGGCATATCCACATCTGTAGGCTTTGCCGGGCTCGATGGTCCGACCTTTACCAATGCATCGAATTCCGGTGTTATATTCCCCATATTTGAAGATTTCCATGAACGGGCCGAAAAGGGGCTAACCTTACCCAACCTTGTAGGCAAGTTACAGAATGCCATGTTCCAGGTAGATGAGGCCTTCATCGTGGTCATACCCCCTCCTACCATCCGTGGTATGGGAAACGCCGGAGGTTTCAACATCATGATAGAGGACCGCTCAGGGCGTGGAAGAGCCACCTTGGAGCGATCAATGCAAGAATTAGTGGCGGCCGCCAATCAACAGCCTGCCATGAGAAATGTCTTCACTTTTTATAACCCCAATACGCCCAAGCTCTTCCTGGATATAGACCGCGCTAAAGCAGAAAAACTAGGCATTCCTATACAATCTGTTTTTAACACCTTAGAAGTGTACTTGGGCTCTTCCTTTGTGAATGAATTCAATTACCTCGGTCGTACTTTCCAGGTGATCGCCCAGGCCGATGCTCCCTTCAGGTATACGCAGGACGATGCTTCCAGACTTAGGGTCAGGAACGATCAGTTCAAGATGGCACCCATCGGTTCTTTCGCCACTTTCAAAAACGAAAGTGGCCCTACGCTAGTACAACGCTACAACCTCTTCCCCGCTATATCTGTATTGGGATCAGTAGCACCTGGCTACAGCACCGGTCAGGCGCTATCAAAAATGGAAGAGTTAGCCGATCAAACTCTGCCTGCAGGGGTCGGTTTCGAATGGACAGAACTGGCTTTTCAAGAGAAGAAGGCAGGCAATACGGCGATCATCGCTTTCGTCATGGCGGTAGTATTTGTGTTTCTGCTACTTGCGGCTCAATTCGAAAGTTGGATACTACCTCTGGCTGTCGTTCTCATTGTCCCCATGTGCCTGTTATGTGCATTAACCGGAGTGAGCCTGGCTGGCTTCGATAATAACGTAATGACCCAGATTGGCTTAGTAGTATTGGTAGGGCTAGCTTCTAAAAACGCTATTCTGATTGTAGAATTTGCCAAGCAATTGGAAGATCAGGGAAAGCCATTGCGTGAAGCGGCCATTGAAGCGGCCCGCCTGCGTTTAAGACCCATACTAATGACCTCCCTGGCATTCTCCTTGGGCGTTGTGCCGCTGGTATTAGCCAGTGGAGCCGGTTCGGAAATGCGTAATGTAATGGGCGTAGCTGTATTCTCAGGCATGATTGGTGTTACATTCTTCGGCATTTTTCTTACCCCAGTATTCTATGTTATCTGTCGCAAAATAGGCACCTCAAAGAGTAAGGCGCCGCAGGCAGAACTTTCAACCCCTAAAACAGCATAGCCACATGAGTAAGTCTTATAGATACCTGGTATTCATTTGCCTTTTGAGCACGATAACACTTAAGGCTCAAACCAATGAATGGAAATGGAAAAGTACGATCAATTACCCTGAGATTATTATTGAAGGTGATACGCTAGCTCAACCCCCGGCCATAGCCACGACTGAAGACTGGTGGGCAGCATTTGGCTATCCCGAATTGATAAAGCTCCAAGAGGAAGCTATCAAAAACAATTTTGATTTGAAGGTGACGGAAAACAATGTGAACCGATCAAAAGCATTGTTAAAAGCCTCCAGAGCTTCTATCATGCCCTCAATAAGCCTTGATCCTTCATTTCTAAGGCAAGAGTTCTCAGCAAACCGCCCCATTGGTTTCGACGCCGGAGTACTGCCGCAAATTCGGCAGAACAACTTCAGCGTACCGCTAAATCTTAGCTATGAGTTGGATATTCTAGGGAAGAATGCCAATACCATCAAAGCTTCAGGGTTCGATTTACAATCCTCTGAAGCCGCCAGAGACGACCGACAGTTACAGATCACCTCCTTTGTTGCTCAGAACTTCTTCGCTTTGCTGGCACTAGATACAGAATTCACCATCTTGGAACGTACCCTCATCATCAGGCAGGACAATCTTGACATTGTCACCACGCGTTTCAATGCTGGTTTGGTCAATGAGATCGACTTGCAACGTGCAAAAACAGAACTGGCCACGGTGGAGGTTCAAGCCAAAGGCAATCGCCAGTTACGCGCTGAAATTGAATTAGCCTTGGCCGTTTTATGCGGAAAACGCCCGGGTGAGTTTGCCATAGATAACACTTTATTAGCCTATTTACCTCCGGTCGTTCAACCAGTTTCAGCGACCGAAGCTTCGACCTATCGTCCCGATCTTACCCAGTTCCGTAGCGATCAACAGGCTGCTCAGCACATACTTGACAATAGTCGGAAACAACTTTACCCCTCGCTATTCATAAGAAGCTCATTTGGTTACGTCTCCGAGAATGCCGGAGACCTTTTTCAGGGTAGAAGTCGTACTTGGCTCGTGGGCGGTACGATTTCTATTCCTCTTTTTGAAGGGTTCAGGCGCAGAGCACAGTTAGAAGTGAGTCGTCAGGAGCTTAATATCTCTGAAAATGTTTTAGAACAGCGGCTGTTGGAAGTTAACCAGGAGATCGAGAATATTCTGTCTAACATCGCCAGACTGAACGAGCAATTGACTGCACAAAGGGACTTTCAATTAGCGGCACAACAAGCGGCCATTATATCAAAGCAACGCTATACCAAAGGACTGGTTACCTACCTTGAAGTGGTAGATGCAGAACGGGTGGTGTTGGATGCAGAAAGACTCTCCGTCCAGCTTTTGGGACAGTTATATACGAATACGGTGCGACTCATTGTAGCGATGGGCGGAAAGTTCGATTAAACCATATGCGCTTTGTTTAGCGCGTCTTACAGCGATTCAAAATCAAGTCAAGGTTAAGCAAACAGAAGGTCATAGAATCTACCGAAAGATGAACAAGTACGCATTTGACATATTGATCATTGATGAAAATGCCATAGACAACATGATCCACAAAACCTTATTCCGCAATTGTGGACATGAGTTTTTCGTCAAAGACTTGCCCTGTGCAGAATACGCCATTGCCAATATAGAAGCCAGACTATCGGCGAATACAAATCTTCCGAATGCAGTAATCCAGAGCATTGACTTTCGAAACGAAGATGAATATGAAACCATGCATCGCTATTTGAAATGTCGGAAAAACCTACAGGGCATAAAGCATATCGGGATGTCTTGTTCGCTGGACAAGTCCCTTTTTAAGCATATAGTGAGTATTGATGACGACCTGCAAGTGCTTGCCAAGCCGCTCATCTTAGATAAAGTATTTGAGCTGATTTATCCGGCTAAGGTATGAAAAGGAGATCATAGATACCGGTGGGAAGATCTTGAGCGAGGTAGGGATGTCTATGGGTATAAATAACTTTTTAAGGAGCTTACAAACGAAAAGAGAGTGTCTCGAAAGCCCGTTTTTATGTCATTTCGAATGAAATGAGAAATCTTACTCTCTTAATAAGAGATACTTAAAATCGAGTAAGGTTTCTCCCGATGGTCGAAAGGACACCCTTTGAGGCACTCTCTTTTTATACTTGTAAAATTAATCTAATTATTCAGTGGCAGTAGCAGCATGATCAACCTTCATTTGCTCATGATCTGCTTTGATCTGCTCGTGCTCCTTGGCCATACCTTCATGCTCGGCCTTCATAGTTTCATGTTCTGACTTCATGGCCTCATGCTCTGTCTTCATTTCTTCTGCGTTCACCTCCCCCGAAGCATGCTTCTCCTCTAGTTCTTTATGTTTGGCAATTAAAGCCTCATGCTTAGCAATCAGTTCAGCATGCTTGGCAATCATCTCCTGGTGTGACTCTTCCATGGCCACATGAGTGCTATCCACTTCTTCACCAGCCATTTCCTTGTGGTCGCTGACCAGTTGATCGTGAAGCGATTCCATTGTGGTGTGCAATTTCTCCATGTCCTCGTGATGTTTTTCCATTGCCTCATGGTCACTAACCATTTGCTTGTGCTCTTCAGACTCAGCAGGATTAGTAGTACAGTTGGTTGACAGAATACCTATAGAAAGTATGAGTGCCAACGCTAAAATTTGTTGTTTTTTCATAAAAAGTATGCGATAAATTTTTGCCAAACTTGATGTAAAAAAACCATCTTTCCTATCAGTTTGAGCCAGTTTAAATAAGATTATAATCATTTGATTATTTGCCCTAGTTTTTTATGGCCTATCTGAAAATCCGTAAAACAAGTGCATATTCACCTACAATTCCATATCAACAGCACTAGCACTCAATTGATAACCCCTTGCTTAATTGAGTTTAATTTGTAACCTTTTGCTATCACTACGGTAACCAACTGAAACCATTTAGCCATGTTCAAGAATATCTTCACTATTGCCAGAAGGAGTCTGTTGCAAAATTGGGTTTATACCACCATCAATGTGCTGGGGCTTTCTGTAGGCGTCGCTGTCTTTTTGGCTGTTTTTTCCATTGTCAGATATGAATATCGCTTCAATGCTGACCATCCGGATAGTGATCAGATATTTCGGGTTTATTCCAAGTTTGCCGGCGCCATAGACGGCACTAACAGAGGTGTGCCCTCTGCTGTGATACCTTTTATCGAAGAAGAAGTAGCTGTAAATGCAGCGGTAGTACCGTTTAAAGTCCTCGGTGCTGAAGTCACAATCGACTTACCCGATGGCGATCTCAAAAGGCTAGGAAGGCAACGTCAGATGATCGTTGCGTCGTCCGGCTACTTCGATTTGGTTAATCACCATAAATGGCTGGCAGGTTCGAAAGAAGTGCTTGATGAACCATTAAACGTTGTATTGACCCAATCACAGGCTGAAAAGTATTTCGGGCCACTTGCTGCTACAGATATGCTTGGTTTGACGGTCAACTACAACGACTCTTTGCGCATGACCGTGGGCGGCATAATCGAAGACCTGAGCTACTCTGACTTTTACTTTACCGACCTCATATCAGAACCGACCAAAGATCTTTCATGGCTGAAGAGCAGGTTCAACAACCTATATTGGAGCGGAGTCAATTCGGGCACCCAACTGTTTGTAAAGTTTGAAAAGGGCTTTACAGCATCTGATCAAGCCAATTTACTGGCAGTGCTGAATGACAAAATTGCATCCGAAACAAGCGAACAAGATTGGAGAATAACGCTTGACCTACAGCCGCTTGCAGACCTTCACTTCAACAATGACCTGGAGATATTCGATGGTTCCGATTATGTAGCTCAGAAGAAAATATTGAACACCATCCTCCTGGTAGCTTTTGTGATTTTACTCATCGCCTGTATCAATTTCGTCAATATTATGACGGCATTTGCCGCCAACCGCTCACTGGAGATAGGCGTACGCAAAGTGATGGGTAGTAGCCGACGTCTGCTGATCGCGCAGTTTTTGTTTGAAAGCTTTTTGGTTACATGCATCGCGGTGCTTTTGGCCGTTCCATTAGTCAACCTGCTCATCAATGCGTTTGATGCTTACATTCCCGGCAATGTCACCTTTAATGTTTTCGAACTTGAGACGCTGAGCTTCCTGGCGCTGACAGTGCTGATTGTAGGATTGTTATCTGGCCTCTACCCTGCCTTTGTGTTATCTTCTATTGATTCTGGTAAGGCATTAAAAAAGCAAACTGGATATTTCTTTAAGAATAGAAGTAGCCAAAGAAAAGTACTGACCACGACTCAGTTCGCCTTGGCCCAAATCTTGGTGATTGCTTCTACCGTAGCCTATCTGCAGGTACAATTCATGCTTGATAAAGACCTGGGGCTAACCAAGGATTCTATGTTCTATTTCTATACGTCGTATTACGATGATGAGAGTAAGCAACAAGTCTTCAAGAACAAACTTGAGCAGGTAACAGCCATTACTGAAACGGTCAGTTTTAGCAGCCCTCCTGTCCAGCAAGGGTACAGCCTGAATAGATACAAAGGCCAAAGTGGATTTGGAGAAACGCATGAATTAGAGTCCTACATCAAACGTGGCGGTACGGGCTACCTCGATTTCTTTGGTATTGAACTGCAAGAAGGTGAAGAGTTTAAGCCAGAGGACGAATCTGAAATAGTAGTAAATGAGGCTTTCGCGAAAGAAATGGGATATGATAATCGCTACAACGACCTCATAGGCCAAACCATTTTTAATGCGCATGATACTTTTAAGGTCTCAGGAGTATTCAAGGACTTCCATTTCCAATCCCTACATTCTAAGATCAAACCGCTGATGATAAGCTATACGGAAGGAAATGGAATTGCCATCAAATTCCAGCATAGCAGCGACGTGGAAAGCATCAGGGCCGAAGTAGAATCACTTTATCACGAAGTGTATCCTAACCGGGAGTTTGAATCCTTCTTTACAGAAAACACGCAGCAGGATTTCTATGAAGAAGAACAAATGATGGCAGATCTATCGATTTTTGCTACCATGGTAGCCATTCTGATATCGTGCCTCGGTCTCTTTGGACTGGCTTCTTATACCACTGTTAGAAGAACAAAGGAAATAGGCATTAGAAAAGTGCTTGGTGCGAGTATTCTCAGTATCATCAGGTTACTCTCCTCTCAGTTCCTTAGGCTAGTGGTGATCGCTTACATACTGGCTATTCCCGTGGCCTACTACCTTAGCACAACTTGGTTAGCCGATTTCGAATATCGCATTGCTTTAACGCCCTGGACCTTTATCATGGCTGGGGTACTCACGCTACTATTAGCCGTTTTAACCGTGAGCTACCAATCCATCAAAACGGGTAGCGTTAATCCAGCTGAGAGCTTGAAGCATGAGTAGTTTGGGGTAAGTACTGAAAGAAGGCTTCGTCCTCTTTGACGTTGTCTCCAAAGAGTCCACAATTTATGAAGTGCTGCTAAGCGGTTTTAAACCTTTCGGTGTTGTCACCGAAAGGGGCAATAATATCTACGAGAGATAGATCTCCCTCAGTCTGCTGACTGATCGAGGTGACTGACGAGGTAAGGGTTTTAGATTGATCAGCCTATATTGATGGAATTTGCCTTAAACAAGCACACTTAAATCCAGGTGTCATTTCGAACGCAGAGAGAAATCTATCTCTTAAAGAAAAGATACCTCCACCCTCTTTACGTTAAACCCAAATCACTGCCGGCCATTTATCAATGATCAATTGAAAAACCTTTCGGTGATAACACCGAAAGGGGCAGTAAGTACCTAAACACGCTCCTAAGAATCATTAAAAACAGCATCCAGTAACATAAAATCAGCGGATAACTACCACTATCGGAATTCTGTCCAATCACTGGCGAAAACCGTCCAATTCATCCACCTTTTCATAGCCGTTCTTTGAAACATAAACCAATACGAAAAGATGATGAAAACGAAACTACTCATACTCATAGCCTTGCTGACCAGCACGGCATCATTTGGACAAGAAAACCAGAAAACCATGACCGAAATTATCGACAAACAGCACATCAAGGAGGTGGTCACTAACATCTTTGTTGGTACTGACAGCCAGCACTGGGAGCAAGTAGAGGGAGCATTTGCTTCAGAAGTATTACTGGATTATACTTCCATGGCAGGTGGCGCTCCGGCAAAGCTTGCACCACAGCAAATCACGGAAAGCTGGAAGACAATCCTTCCTGGTTTCGACCATACGCATCACGCCATTACCAACTTCAGCATCGAAGTTAATGATGACGAAGCTCGCGTATTTCACTATGGCAACGCGGAACACTACCTCACGCAATCAGAGGGCGGTAACTTATGGACCGTAGTCGGCACTTATGAACATCATTTGATAAAAGAGAATGATGTTTGGAAAGTAGATCAAATGAAATTCAATCTTAAATACACGACGGGTAACATGGATTTGCCAAGGTATGCTCAAGAAAAAGTAAAACAATCAAAATAAGACCAACATGAAAAAGCTAGTATATATCATCATTGTCGCACTTGTTGCTATCAATTGCAGCAACAAAGAAGGGGAAAACAAAACATCCCTTGAGTCAAGTAAGAACAAGGAAATTGTAGAACAATTCTTCCAGGCACTGGAAACGGAAAATTTTGAGGTACTCTTAGACATCTTCCATCCCGAAGGTCGTCAGTTAAACCCTTATGTACCTGCCGGATTTCCTATGAGTTTTGAAGGGTCTTATGCCATATACACTCAATATAGGTCACTGCCCAATATGTTCTCGTCCATGAAATTCCCAAGGAAGATCGTAGCCACTGAGGACCCCGATCTATTCTATGTAGAATTTAAGGGCGAAATAGATATAAAAGGAGGTGGAACATACAAGAATGATTACTTAGGAACATTCCGCTTGAAAGACGGCAAAATCATCGAGTACACGGAAGTTTTTAACCCACTAGTGATGGCTAAGGCCTTTAATATACCGTTAGATGCTAATGCCAAACCTACCGTCAAAAAGAAAAGGGTAGCTTTTGAAAGCAATGGAAGTCAGTTGATTGGTTTTCTAAACTTACCGCCTGATTATGAAGAGGGCAAAAAGTATCCGGCCATTGTTGTGGGGGGATCTTGGACCACCGTAAAAGAACAAATGGCAGGTCTTTACGCAGAGAAGCTAGCGCAAGAAGGCTATGTTACTCTGGCATTCGATCATAGAAATTTCGGAGAGAGCGAAGGTGAGCCTCGATTTGTAGAAGATCCTGACAAGAAAACGGAAGACTTCAACAATGCAGTGGCCTACCTGGCAAGTTTACCTATGGTAGATAAAGAGAAAACCGGAGGAATGGGTGTCTGTGCGAGCGGAGGTTATATGGCAAAAGCCGTAGCTGAAAATGACCAGTTCAAAGCCTATGCCATGGTAGTGCCCTGGTTCAATACCGACGCGGTAGTAAACGCTTTCTACGGTGGCGAAGAAGGGATCAACGATAGAATAACCAAAAGTAAAAATGCGATGAAGCGATTTGAAGCGTCTGGCGAAATGGATTACACGCTTTCTATCAGCGATACTGATCCTTCAGCGGCCATGTTCGGGCCATTTGAGTACTATCTTAACCCAGAGATCGGACAAGTACCTAATTGGTCAGCAGATAAGTTTGCCTTGGCAAGTTGGGAGCCATGGTTGACTTACCGTCCGGTTGGCTATGCTGAGCAGATCGAAGCACCGACTTTGATGATCACTTCACAAAATGCGGCTACGCCTGCTGCCGATGAGGAGTTCTTCGCCAAGCTCAAAGGACCGAAGGAAATCAAGTGGCTTGAAGGAGGCCAGCTAGATTTTTACCACAAGCCGGAGCAAGTAAATCAGTCTGTTTCGTTAATTTCTGATCATTTTGATCAATACTTGAAATAACAAATGGTATAATTATGAGGCTGTCTTAAAAGCCATTCTGAACGGTCATTCGATCCCGATAGATATCGGGATCGAAAAGACAGTTTTTGATAGCCCCTTTTAAACTTGAACAGAAATGACACAAGATAACACCACCAAAGTAGCATTAGTCACCGGCGCCAATCGAGGTATTGGCTTGGAGATCGTAAGGCAACTTGCCGAAAAAGGTTACGAGACTATTTTAACAAGCCGCAATGCTGAAAAAGGCAAAGAGGCGGTTGAGCAGATTGGCTTGAATAATGTCTATTTCTATTTGCTGGATGTCGCTGATGCACAAAGTGTAGCGCAACTGGAGCAAGATATCACCCAACGTTTTGGCAGTTTGGATATGCTGATCAATAACGCTGGCATCAATTATGACACATGGCAAAATGCTGTCAATGCCGACTTAGACAATGTCAAAGAAACCTTAGAGACCAACCTGATCGGTGCATGGCGCATGGCGCAGGCTTTCATTCCGTTGATGAAGCAACACCAATACGGACGCATTGTGAACGTTTCAAGCGGAGCGGGCGCTTTAAATGGTATGAGCGGCGGCACTCCGGGCTACGGTGTTTCCAAAGCAGCGCTCAATGCTTTGACCATCAAGCTAGCCAATGAGCTTTCCGGTTCAGGCATCTTAGTCAATGCTGTTTGTCCGGGCTGGGTGCGTACCGAAATGGGTGGTTCAGAAGCCCCAAGATCCCCGGCACAAGGCGCTGAAGGCATTGTTTGGGCAGCCGAACTTCCAGACAACAGCCCTTCAGGAAGGTTCTTTAGGGATAAAAAGGAGATTTCTTTTTAGTAGCGGCCATTTCGATTTTTACCGGGTTTGAAGTCTTTTCTTTGCCCGCTTTGGAGTTGTCTCCAAAGCGTCTTTAATTCAGGAAGTACTGCTGAACGATTTTAAACCTTTCGGTGCTGTCACCGAAAGGGGCAGAAAATTCACTTTGCAGGCTGCTCATTAGCTTATGGGTTTTTAGCGCCTGTTAGATGCTTTTTCTTTATTCTTTACAAAAATCAGTTTGCGTTTGCTCTTTGGAGTTTCTCTTTGCTCAATTTCAAATTTTCCGATTGACTGAATTAGCCGGGTCAATTTTTCAAATCCGTAATTTCTTGAGTCAAAATTAGGCTGCTTCTTCTGTATAAGCCCTCCAACATCTCCAAGAAATGCCCATCCATCCTCATCGGATAAATCTCGAATTGAAGATGATATAAGGGAAACCTCTCGATTACTAATTTTCTCGATAGTTGACTTGCTAGCTACTTTTTTCTCAGTTTTATCCTCCGATTGACTTCTAAGAATTTCAATGTAGATGAATTTATCACATGCCACTATGAAAGGATTTGGAGTCTTTTTTTCTCCTATTCCGATAACTAACATTCCTGCCTCTCTCAATCTTGTAGCCAATTTCGTGAAATCACTATCACTGGAGACAAGGCAAAAACCACTCACTTTGTTACTGTAAAGTATGTCCATGGCATCAATAATCATGGCAGAATCCGTTGCATTCTTACCTGTTGTATAGCCATATTGTTGGATAGGAGTTATGGCATTTTCCAATAGGAGATTCTTCCATTTGTTAAGCCCGGGTCTAGTCCAATCACCATATATTCTTTTTATAGTTGGATTCCCATACTTGGCTATCTCTTCCATCATTTCCTTAACATTCGCCGATGGTATGTTGTCACCATCTATCAAGACAGCCATATTTATATTCTCATTCATTTCATGATTTTTACGGTAATACAAACTAACTTAAAGGAAGATGCATCTTTTTAATCGATTACTCTAAAATTTAAAGAAATCTTCATGCCTATCCGTGAGTTAGCTACGAAATCAATTTGGAAAAGCTGAAAAGGATACCAGCCAATCCTGAGTTTAAAGTTAAAGTCTCCCCAATTGCACCTAATACCCAGATAAACACCATAGTGTTTATTTGCTATATATCATTAACCTAATAAGTTTTTAATTTTTACAAAACTATTGGATGTGACATATGTATAAATTTAAGTGGTCTTTAGACAATCATGGCCTAATGAGGTTTGTATATAACGCACCCTGTTGTAGCAAATGAGTAGCAAAAAGGTGCCTCAAAATATTTGGGGTCACCTTTTTCCGAATACTAGCTTTAAATTCTACTCTTTACAAGTGAGGAAATGTTGTTTCCGAGTTGGTTGGCAATGTGTGCGTCCTTTTCGTCCGTTTGAAAATCTATGATGAGTTTTTCGTCCGTTCCGTTAGAAATATACAGTTCAACAATTCTAAAATACGATCCAGATCCAGGTTGCGATTTTAGCTTTACAAATTCTGTTCGAGTTTTCATTTTCACCTTATGATCGTTGGTGATTCGTTCTGTTTTTAGTTTGAGCCTGTTTCTAAGTTCTAGGTTGTTACCAGAAATTTTAAAGTAGCTTGTTAGTTCTGATAGGATTGATAGCAACGCCACAGTACCGATACCAAAGCCTAAAATACCTCCGATAATCAGCGAGAAATATTCTTTCGAATGGGTGATCGACAAGACTCCAACTGTTAGTCCTAGGATAAGGAAAAATAGACTCCCAAGACCGAATTTATTGAAAGGGTTAAAGACTGTTCGAATAGTTAGAGTATTATGAGAATCGTTGACTTTTATTCCTACCAACTTACAGGCACTTTCAAAGTTAAATTTCTCTTGACTCATAAATATGCTTTGGGGATATTTACTTGTAACGTCCAATTATCATCCGTAAGCCTGGCTTTTTAAATTTCTATAAAAGTATCGGATACCACCAGCCTTTGCAAATGGCTCAGTTGGCTTATGGATGATAGTGTTTGTTGTATATCGTTTATTTTAACCAATCGTATGCATAATTAGCTACTTCTTCCCAACCCTCTTCGCCGGCAATAAAATGATCACGACCTTCAAAGATTTTGTGTTCTCTCAGGCTTTTGCTGTCCTTGTATTTTTTGAAGTTTTTCTTATTTAAAGAGGAGGGAATAATATGATCATCTTTTCCAGATACAAACAGCATAGGTGAATGCGGCTTTTTGAAGTCAATTTTGCCTGGTTTCTTCAAAGTTTCTCGTGGAATATTCCTACTCTCAGGCACCACAAATTTATCAAATATGTTATCCGATTCTTCTCTTGACAAAGTGTTGGTAAATGCATAATGGAACCACTTTTTGGTGGGGTAATGCACGGAGTTACCTTTGAATGGGTTCAATAGCCCAAGGTTGGATTTTGCAAAACTGAATTTGGTTGTAATGACTCCTTTTGGAGGCGCGCTACTTATAATAATGGCAGCTTCTGCCAATTCCTTTTCAATTAGCTTCTGAGCTACTAATCCTCCCATAGAGTGACCTACAATGATGGGTTTCTCTGGTAAAGAGTCTATAAATGCCTCCATTTTGTTGACTACATCGGTAAAGGTGACATACCCTAAACTGTCGGGAGCATGTTTCCTTAGCTCTGAAGGAGTTCCTTCATGACCTGGATATGTCGGTGTATAGGTGGTATAGCCTTTTTCCTTAAAGAAAGATTCCCATTCCTTCCAACTTTCGTTGTTAAGGAATAGCCCGTGTACAAATACAATTGTTTTGGATTCGATGGATTTTTTCATTGCACTATCTGTTTTTGTTTGTGAAAATGTCAGCACGGAGGTCGCTAGACTTACCATGACAAAAAGACTTATTGATTTCATTTTGCTTACTTGTTTATAATTACAAGCAAAGCTCAAAAACGAGATAGAGGATTTCTTTAACCCAAGTTAAAATCGCTATCTATTTGCGATTCTTTTTCTTATTCTGCTGAGTGATGGACCTTGAATGCCCAGATAAGATGAAATATGATACAAGGGAACCTTATCGTTGAGTTCAGGATGTGTTTCTATAAGTTCTAAATAACGCTCTTCGGGAGATTTCAGTAAGAAACTCTCTGTTCTCTCAATAACAATGTTTGCTGCCATCTCAGCAGTTAGTCGTCCAAAGCGTTCCCATTCGTGTGATTGTTTGTACAGCTTTTGGAGGTCGAAAATGTTAATACAAACAATATGGGCATCAGTTAACGCTTCGGTGTAATATTCACAAGGAATTTGTCTCACGAAACTTTTATAGGCCGTTACAAATCCATTCTGAGAAAAGAAGAATACATTCTTGTCTTCCCCTGATTTATAATCAATGATGTACGACCGAAAAGTGCCTTCAATAACGAATCCAAGCTCCTTGCAAACGTTCTTGTAATTATTGAAGAGGTCTCCTTTTTTAAAGGATTTTTCATGCCAGTAGCTTGAAGATAAATCAAAAGATTCTTCCGACATACCAGCGAAATCTTTGAATGCAGTTTGAAGAATTTGTAGATTAGACATCATTCAATGATATACAACATTTGAATAAACACCGCGGTGTTTATTTGCTATATATCATTAGCCTAAACTAATAAGTTTTTGATGTTTCTAAAACAATTGTATGCCGCGTGTGTGTAAATTTCAGTGGTTTTGGATGAATTATGACCTAATAAGGTTTATATACGACGCAGGTAGATTCCCTATCCCAGCAAGTGAATAGCAAAACGGTGCCTTAAAATATGCGGGGTGAACTTTTTACAAATACCAGCTTTTAGCCCGCTTTGGAGTTGTCTCCAAAGCGTCTTCAATTCAGGAAGTACTGCTGAACGATTTTAAACCTTTCGGTGACAACACCGAAAGAGGCAGAAAAAGCTGAGTAAATGGCCTCGACGATGTTTATATGAACTTGTAATGTTCTGGTGTAGCCTCGTTGTGGAAAATCATAGCTGATTTTCCATCGTGACTGAGAGGTAGTGAATGGCTATGAATTCCGGTTAAGCAATTCAGCCGCAATGCGCTATACACGGTGTTACCCAACGTTTTATTCTTTTACTAATTCCTTAAGCATTCTTTGAGCTGTTTTACTTAACAAGTTTGGTGTTTTAGGCCCACTTTGATTAGTGATAATTGATATACCCAAATTGTATTTTGGATAAATGAATAGCCAATTTTGAGTACCACTTGTTCCTCCGTGATGATTGTATGAAGTGCCATATTTATCTTTCCAAACTCGCCAGTAATAAGCTATTTGTAATGGATAACGCACCTCATAAAGCGCTTTACGGGATTCAGCAACTATTGGGTTTTTATCATCCAGTTGTAATTCAACATAGCGCATTATATCGGTAATTGTCATTTTTATCCCACCTGCTGTTCCCCAAAGAGG
>JBCBSS010000024.1:0-60241 GCA_039819065.1 Bacteroidota bacterium | reverse complement strand
TTTCGGCACTGGTATAGATAATACAGATCCTGCCCAAAACCGCTTTTACAAATCGACTGGCAATTTGCCGTGGGGTATGAACATCCCTGAAAGCTTCGCTTATCCGATAGAAAAAGTAGAGGTATTGGATGCTCATCTGGTATTTGGAGAATGGGTACAAAGCGATGGTTTTAACCGACAAGACTGGTATCAAGACAAGTTTGGGTACAGAAATAACGCCAACATTTATAATAGATAGTCATTTGAGGCATTCGTTCACATATTTGATTATACTTAGCATTTTGCTTGTACCTGTTTGGACCATGGGGGAAGGGACGAAAGAATATCGTCCCTCTTCCACACACTCAGGTAATATCAGGATCGGTGATATGTTGCAGCCGGACCTGAGCATAAGATTTGCCACCTACCTCGCCGAAGAGGCAGAGCAATTAAGGGTTCGTGTTAAGGATCCATCAAGAGAAACCGTGTTCTACGGCTTTAGTATATCGCAAGGAAGTAATATCTACTATAGAATAACAGGGCCCGATGGCAGTCAAGTTGTTCCTGCCACCTTAATCACCAATAGTGGCCCTGGCCATATCAGCACTTATGCCGAAGCAGTAGCTGGCCCGGCGCAAATCGCGGCAAACGGGTACCAGGCCATGAGTTTCACGCCCTCTATGGCTGGAGATTATATTATTGAATTCAATGCGGGTGATCCCGTCACATACTCTGGTCAGGAATTCGTGATAGAGCTTTTCGACATTACCGTCTATGATCAGGTGGACAGTGAAGTAATTACCGGGAGGTTGTGGTCTCAAAAATGGGCGGGTAATACCGGCAACTTCACTAATGCTTTCTTTGGGGAATTTTTTATCTACTCTCCGGCAGACAGCACCGTTTCCGCCTTCGATTGTAATGGCATGAAGCCTTTTACTTTTGAGATATTCGCCAATTCTACAGGACCTTTATCGACTGGTAATATAGTAGCAGATCGAAAATCTGCTTTCGGCAAAGAAGGACAGGCAGAATACCTGATATTTCTCAACCCGCCGGATTCTAGCATTTTCCCCTATGCCCAACAGGCACCGGTAGTGGTAGGGCGGCCGATCATGTATGAATGTGGCGAAGACATTTGCATAGACATCGAAGTGTCCAAAAGAGGGATTATAGAAGTATTTATAGACCTGGACAGCATACCCGGTTTTCAAAGAGGCGGAGAAGATGTCTCGATTCTAACCAATGTTGCGGCCGGCAGTAGCACCAGTACATGGAATAAGCTTACTGGCTTTGGCGCGCCCTTAGCAGAAGATCAAGAGTTTAGTGTGAGCATCGAATATGGCTCAACACCCATACACATTCCTATTTTCGACGTAGAATCGAACCCTAATGGCTTTATCGCCAGTACGATACACCCTGTTGAGCAGATAGAAGAATTACACTTTGACGATTCAGTCCTGCCAATGGGTATGGTAGACATAGATGGTTGCGAGGCGCCTTGCCACGTTTGGGAGCCCATTTCCGGATGCTGCAATTCTATCGGTAACGCACAGACGATCAACACGTGGTGGTTTGTGAATAAATTTTCATTGAACGTGACTTTCAATCCTGACAATGCTCCTCCTATTGCCATGGATGATTCCACACGAATACCGTTTGATGTCCAGTCAATAGTGATATCCTACATAGTAAATGATGCCGATCCTGAGGATGATATCGATCTGAACAGTTTCGAGATCACCAATGGGCCTTTTAATGGCATGGTTACGGTAGATGCACAGAATGGAAGCATTACCTATACACCTAATGAAGGCTTTACAGGTCTGGATTCCATTCAATATGTGATATGCGATGCAGGCTTCCCCATTCTATGTGATACGGCCACAATCTACATCAGTATTCAACCAGAACAAATCTGTAGTGTGGTCATCTATGAAGGGTTTTCTCCCAATGGAGACGGCCGCAACGATACTTTTAGAATCGATGGATTGGAGTGTTTCCAAAGCAACGAAGTAAAGATATTTAATCGATGGGGCAACCTGGTATATGAGGCTTCTGAATATGACAATGAGCTGATCGCCTGGAACGGGCGGGCTAATACCGGAATAGGTGTGACGGGTAATAAGCCGCTGCCGAATGGCACCTACTTTTATATCGTTTCCGTCGACCAAGGAGAAAGAAGTTATAATGGTTTTGTGGTGTTGAACAGGTGATGAATGAAAATATTAAGATTCCATATTGTTTGGTTTAGGTTGGTGGTTTGCATGGTTCTTACGATTGGGTCAGATCTAATGGCCCAATCTAAGGCCATGTTCTCACAGTACATGTTCAACACTTTTGCGTTGAACCCGGCCTACGCAGGCACACATGATGTAACCAGCATCGTACTCTTGTACCGGAACCAATGGTCTGGCATTGACGGTGCCCCTGTTACCCAAACATTAAGTGCACACTCACCTTTAGGCAATCCAAATTCCGCTGTGGGTTTCGTTCTCATGAATGACCGTATTGGCATAACCCGCGAAACAGGTTTGAACTTGGCTTATGCCTATAAAATAAAATTCGACAACGCTACGCTGTCCATGGGGGTTCAAGGCACCTACAGCAGCGTCAAGAATGAATTCAACAGGCTTCTGCTGCCTGATAACAACGATGGCTCCTTAAGTGGCTTGGCTCAGGAAACATATATCAATTTTGGTGTAGGTTTATACTACCACAATGAAAGATTGTATTTAGGTGCATCCGTACCTGACCTGGTTGAATCTGATCTTCGAGGAAGGCATTTATTCTTGATGGCAGGTTATGTATTTGACCTATCCCATGAGTTAAAGCTGAAACCCTCTATACTCACCAAAGTCGTGCAAGGTGCTCCATTGGAGTTCGACCTTAATGCTACTGTCTTCTGGCGAGATAAAATCTGGCTTGGGGGCTCATATCGCTCACTGGCAGGGGTATACTTTCTGGTAGGTGTCAAGCCTCTTCCTCAACTGAGTATAGGATATGGCTATGATCTGAATCTGACTGAATTAGGTGCATATCAGAATGGAACCAATGAGATAATGATCAATTATCGCCTCTGGTTTAACAAATCTAAAGTGATCACACCCAGATATTTTTAACATGATCAAAATGGTAAAGTACACATTGCTCATAGGAATCATTTTATCCGGATGGACCATAGAGGTTTTCGGACAAAAACATCTCCATCAAACTGCTGACGCTTTCTACGCCAATTTTGAGTATACCGATGCAGTGAAGCTATACGAGAAGATACTGAAAGGGGAAAAAGACTTTTTGGTGATGCTCAAGACGGCGAAATGCTATGAAAAGCTGAACAACCCGGTTAAGGCAGAACTCTGGTATAAAAGAGCACAGAAGCTAAGTCGTTTGAAGTCTTCGGACAAGTTCGGATTAGCTATGTCGCTAACTCAAAACAAGAAATATGATGAGGCGATCTATTGGTTTGAAAATTATGCCGAGGAAGTAAAGGACAACCGGGCTTTGCACTACATACAGGCTTTGACCAACATCAAAGCGCTCATGGCTGATTCGGCTTATATGAAGGTAAGGCACATGGATTTCAACTCCAAAAATGCCGACTTCAGTCCTATGTTCTACAATGATGGATTGGTGTATGTCTCCGCCAGGCGGGAACGTGTTTTTTCAAAAAGCTTACACGCCTGGAATTACAAACCTTTCCTCAACCTCTATTACACCGATTTTAAAAACAAACCACAGTACTTTCATAAGCAAGTCAATTCGAAGTATCATGAAGGGCCTTTGACATTCTACGATGATCAACGCAAGGCGCTGATCACCAGAAATGATTTTCATAACGGCAAATCCGATAAAAGCGAGGATGGCATACTCAAGCTCAACATTTATGCAGCAGAGCGTCGTGGAGCACATTGGCTCGTGACCAAAGAACTACCCTTTAATGACAATGAACACTCGCACGGACACCCGACAGTCACCAAGGATGGCCGGTATCTGTATATCGCTTCTGATCAGCCCGGTGGTTTCGGCGGTACCGATTTATACGTCTGTACATGGCAAAACGGGCAATGGAGTGAACCTGTAAACCTGGGGGACAAGATCAATACGGCAGGCAACGAGCTCTTCCCCTACATCCATGACGATGGCCTACTCTATTTTGCTTCCAATGGCCTTGGTGGTTTAGGCGGCCTTGATATATTCTCAGCCCAATTAGATAACGCTCACCAAGCACAATGGGTGAAGAATATGGGTTACCCTTTGAATACCGAAGCGGATGACTTCGGGTTGATCATCAACAAGGATAAGTCCACTGGCTATTTCTCGTCCAACAGAAAGGGAGGCAAAGGCGATGATGACATTTACCAGATACGTTTCATTCAAAAAGGCATTAAAGTAGATGGCAAGGTAATAGATCAAATTACCCGGCTTCCACTCCCGAATGTCAGGATTCAGATATTGAGAGATGGCATTGAAGAAGAATACTTATTATCAGATGCATCCGGGGACTTTAGTTTCACCATACAGCCAAATGAATTCTACCGGAAGATTTTCAAAAAGTCTCACTATGAGACGGTGAAGGACAGCCTAAATACTGCAGGGCTGAAACTGGGTGATAGATTTGAGTTATTGATCGAGATGGTGCCAGCTGACCTTTTGGTACAAGCCAAAGTGGTACGTAAAGAAACAAAACTGCCTTTCGGAAAAAATGAGGCAGAAATCACGCTTAAAAACGAAACCACTGGTCGTGTAGATAGCTTAACCATCGATAACGAGGGAGAACTGGAGCTACCATTACAGCCTGAAAGCAACTACCTACTCAAAGCTTTCAAACCGCAACATTTCACGCTATCCCAACGATTTTCGACGAAAAAACTAACCGAACCAACCACGATCAATTTCGAATTACCGATGCAAAAGATCGAGGTCAATAAACCGGTCAAGATAGAGAACATTTACTACGATTTCGATAAAGCCAACATCCGTGCAGATGCGGTACCGGAACTTGAAAAGCTCTTCAGCCTGCTAGATGACAATCGCAATGTAAAAGTGGAGATCAGTTCTCATACCGACGCCAGAGGTGACTGGCTTTACAATCAAGACCTATCCCAAAAACGGGCCGAGTCAGTGGTGCAATACCTCATTCAGAAAGGCATAACCGAAGAAAGGTTAGTTGCCAAAGGATATGGTGAATCCAGATTACTCAACTACTGCAAAGATAACTCGATCTGTGATGAAGCCGATCACCAGGTGAATAGGCGCACTGAATTCAAAGTAGTGCAAATATATACGCGTGATTTTGAAATGCTGGGCTTATCCGAAGAGGATGAGGAAAACAAGGAAGAGGTAGAAGATAAAGACAGCTATAGGTAGAAGTATATGTTATTTAACTCAGCAGAATTCATATTTTGTTTCCTCCCCATCGTTTTGTTCGGGTATTTTGTACTCAATCATTACGATCAACCGAAGCAAGCCAAGATTTGGCTTTTCTTAGCTTCCTTGTTTTTCTATGGGTGGTGGAATCCCTGGTACTTACCCATCATCCTGGGTTCAATGCTGGTCAATTTTCAAATTGGCAAGCTGGTTTCTAACCTGATATTGACCAAATGGAAAAGGATATTTGTAACCATCGGCATTATAGCCAACGTGCTTTTGCTGGTGTTTTTCAAGTACACTGATTTTCTGATAGAAAACACCAACGGTCTTTTATCGACAGACTTTAATCTGTTGCACATCGCACTACCGTTGGCTATCAGCTTTTTCACTTTCCAACAAATTGCCTATCTGTGTGATAGTTATAAAGGGCTGACAGGTTCTTATACTTTTTTCAATTATGGCCTTTTTGTATCCTTCTTTCCTCAGTTGATTGCCGGCCCTATTGTGCATCATACTGAGATGATGCCTCAATTCTTCAATAAGAAGAGTAATTATTTCAACCATGAAAATGCCTCCAAAGGCATCTACATGTTCTTTATGGGATTCGGTAAAAAAGTGATCATAGCCGATACGTTCGCAGCCATTGCCAATGCCGGTTATGCCAATACGGGAGAATTAAGCCTGATCGATGGTTGGGTTACTTCGCTGGCCTACGCCATACAACTCTATTTTGATTTTAGTGGGTACACGGATATGGCAATCGGAGCGGCCTTAATGTTCAACATCAACCTGCCACTCAATTTCAATTCTCCTTACAAAGCTTTAAGCATTCAGGATTTCTGGCGTCGGTGGCATATGACATTGAGCAGGTTTCTGAGGGACTACATCTACATTCCACTGGGCGGCAATAGAAATGGTGAATTGAAAACACTGACCAACCTGATGATCACCTTTATCATCGGTGGTATTTGGCATGGCGCCGGATGGACTTTTGTATTCTGGGGTTTTATGCATGGCGCAGGACTGATCATACACAGGTTATGGCAAAAGTCGGGTGTGAAGATGCCGTCCATTTTGGCACTGTTCATCACCTTCAACTTTGTGAATGTGGCCTGGGTATTCTTCAGGGCCACCTCATGGCAGGATGCTATCAACGTGCTTCATGCCATGATAGGTATGAACGCGGCTTCTGGATTAACCGTCATATCAGACTTCTACAGTCTCCCTATACTCATATTGGGGGTAATCCTGCTCTTCGGCAAAAACACAAACGAGCGGCTGGCTGAATTCAAACCTGACATGCGACATGCGGTGGCAGCAACAGCCATGATAGTATTAGGGGTGATCTATATCAATTCGATCACGGCCAGTGAGTTTTTATACTTTGATTTTTAATACAGCTTATGGAGTACAGTAGTTTTCTATCCAGGGTTTTGTTGATGTCCACATTGATTATAGCGAGCGTAGCTTTCATCAATTACAAAGTGGATTTATATGGGTTATTCGATGATACAACCGATCGGTCTATCGAGGTGTATACCAATGAAAGGACTTCCAAATACCTTTTATCATTCCGGTACATTCCCGAGAACTTTGAGGGTATCATTCTAGGGCCTTCCCTATCGGCTAACCTCAATACTGAGCAGATAGAGCAATTCAAGGTATATAACGCCAGTATCATGGGCGCTAACATATCTGAGCTCAGGTATCTGGTAGAGAACATTGTGCAAAAGGGCAACCTGAGATTCGCCATTATCTGCCTGGATCCTTATCTCACCAAAGATCATGGTAAGAAAAGTGCCATGATAGATCCTAAAGAATATTACGGTGCATTGGGTTCTACTAACCTTTTCAGAACCTACCTATTCAAGGCGGTAAGAGAATGGGAGATCGCGCCTCATAAATTCCCTAAGGGTATCATCAACAGCTATGGTTTCAACAACTTCAACTTGTACATGGCTGATGGTAATCCCGAGGAGAAGATTATGCAAAAGGTAAGGGAAAATGCGCCCGAATCGACAAAGATAGATCCCCTCGCCTTACAAGAACTGGAACAAACAGTTGACTATCTGAGAAGCAACGACATCAAGGTATTCGCTTACTTCACCCCTGTCCCACGCCAAATTCTAGAAATCAATAAACAGCAATATCAAGCTTATCAACAGCAGATCTATTCAGCATTTCAGAAAGAAGATATCATCATAGACCTGAATACTGATCAGTATGCCAGGTACACGGAGGACTTCAACACTTTCATAGATCATGGCCATCTCAGTGAAAAGGGTCAGGCATTCGTACTCGATGAGCTAAATGAATTGCTAGAACAACATTTGACAACTAAAAACGAAAGGATAAGTGAGAGGTAAAGACATCATTATAGTTGCTGATCAACCCTGGGACATTGACATAGGCAGCAACATCAAAAACATCGCACGCGAGTTTGCAAAGCACAACCGGGTGCTCTACGTGAATCCACCCCTGGATCGTATTTCAAAGATCAGGAAGAAGCGAGATCCTAAAATACAGAAGCGGCTGAATGTCATCAAGGGCTACGAGAACGATCTGGTCAATAACGTTGATAACCTTTGGATCCTTTATCCCAAAATGGTGGCAGAATCGATCAACTGGGTCAAGCCTGCCGGTTTATACAATCGGCTTAACTATTTGAACAACAAGCGTCTGGCCGAAGAAATCAAACGCAGTGCCGACTGCCTCGGCTTTCAAAACTTTGTCATTTTCAACGACAGCTTGATGTTCAAAGGGCTGTACCTGAAAGAACTGTTGAATCCGTCTGTTCATATCTACTATACACGCGATTACCTGATCATTCAACCTTATTTTAAACGGCATGGCATACGATGTGAGGCCGAAATCATGGACAAATCTGATCTGGTAGTGGCTAATTCTACTTACCTAAGGGATTATGCAAAACAACACAACCGCAATGCCTACTATGTCGGGCAAGGCTGTGAAACAGAAATGTTCTCTGAGGAACTGGTAAAGGAGGTGCCCGAAGAAATGAAGGAAATACCTCGGCCTCGTATCACCTATGTGGGCTATCTGACCAATATGCGTCTGGATATAGAACTGCTATTAAGTATTGCTAAAAGTCGCCCTCAATGGAGCCTGGTATTAGTAGGTCCTGAGGATGAAGCTTTCAATAATAGTCAACTACATGATTTACAGAATGTATACTTCCTGGGTCCTAAAGCCCCGGATAGTCTACCTGCTTATGTCAAAGGAGCTGATGTTTGTATTAACCCGCAGCAAATCAATCCCTTGACTATTGGCAACTACCCTCGCAAAATAGATGAGTACCTAGCCATGGGCAAACCTACGGTTGCTACCGCCACCAAGGCCATGGAGGTTTTCGAAGACTACACCTACCTCGCTGAAGATCATACCACTTTCGTTCGGATGTTGGACAAGGCCATGGCAGAGGATAATGAATCAGTAGCCAGGGGCAGAAAAGCATTTGCCGGGAGTCATACTTGGGAAAACAGCGTGAAAGCGATTTACGAGGCCATTAACAAAACATATCAAAATGAACCAGTTGAGCAAGAGAAGATTCTATCCGGGCATTGAAGCCTTAAAAGGCCTATTGATCCTGCAAGTTGTACTGACCCATACGCTCGGTGACAACAACTTGCGGTTTTTACTTTATAACTACCATATGCCGCTTTTCCTGGCCATATCAGGGTTCCTGATCAATAGGGAGAAGCTAATCAACTTCTCAATGCGAGGGCTGATCAACAAGTATAATCTGCGTATGCTCACGCCGTGGCTCATAGCTTTTATCGGGTACAACTTGATGATCTATCATCAGGAAATGGTTCATCTGATCAATAATTGGCCTGCACTGATAGCCAAGATCGTTTACCCCTATTATCACTTATGGTTTGTCCCAGCCTTACTATTTATGATCATTATACTTTGGGCGGTAGAACGATTTAACGTACGGCCAATTTGGGTCATTTCCATTTCGCTTTTCATCACTTCCGCCTGGTTCGTTTATTTCAGGTGGCGTGACACTGAGCTAATGGAGACGAGTCAATTCTACTTTTACCTGGGAGACAAGAGACTGATATTCTATTTCTTTTTCTTCTACCTCAGTTACTATCTAAAGCATTACAGAGAAGATCTTCTGCAAAGAATAAGCTTCGAAAAATTGGTGCTGTTAATCGCTTTAATAGCCATTCCCTTGGTCTTCACCAACTACATGGATAATGGCTCATTGAGATCTTGGGTATATGCATCTACTTATATAAGCTTCAATATCGCAATTGTCTATTTCTCCCTCTCTTACCTCATCCACATCAAGGTAAGTTCAAAAGTACTCAGCTTTAGTAGCAGATATTCTTTGCCTATTTACCTATATCATTACGCGCTGGCGGTACCAATTGGCACCATTGTAGCCTCCATGTTCAACCTGCCTGACCTACTACAATCCTTTTTGGTCACCCTTGTAACCTGTGCCATACTATTGCCATTGATCAAAGTGCTTTCCAGCATTCGTTTCATAGACCTCTACCTATTTGGCAATGTAGAAAGGCTCAACGAAGCCAGACCTCAAAGCACCAAAGACATCACCATCAAACGTCCCATCGAAGCGCATTACTAGTACTATGGATACATTAGAAATCATATTTTGGGTGTTATTGGGTCTGATCTTTTACTCATACCTCGGCTATGGCTTGATCCTATTTATAATGGTCAAGATCAAAAGAGGCTTGAAAGGTCGAAAAACAACTTCTGCCACCAACTTCGAGCCGCCGGTAACGCTCTTCATCGCCGCCTACAATGAAGAAGATATTATTGAGGAAAAGGTAAAGAACTGCCTGGCCCTGGATTACCCACAATGGAAGCTGGACATTCTTTTCGTAACCGATGGTTCTAATGACCGCACCAGAGAAATACTGGAGCGTCATGAAGGTATTCGAGTAAGTCATGATGACCAGCGCGGTGGTAAGATTGGCGCCATCAATCGCGGTGTCGGTTTGGTCAAGTCGCCGTTCATTGTATTCTGTGACGCCAATACCATGCTCAATAGAGAGGCGATTAGGGAAATAGTCAACTGTTTCGCCGATGAAAAAGTAGGCTGTGTGGCGGGCGAGAAAAGAATTTTCAATAAAGCCGCAGATTCTGCCTCAGGAGCTGGCGAAGGCATATACTGGAGATATGAGTCAGCTTTAAAGAAATGGGACGCTGAGCTCTATTCTGCAGTCGGAGCAGCCGGAGAGTTGTTTGCCGTAAGAAGGGAGCTATTCGAAGCGGTAGAAAAAGACACCATTCTAGATGACTTCATTATATCACTGCGCATTGCACTACGCGGTTACAAAATAGACTATCAGCCCAAAGCCTTTGCTATCGAAACGGCCTCAGCTTCTATCGCCGACGAAATGAAACGCAAAGTGAGGATATGTGCCGGTGGCATCCAGTCTATCGTCAGGTTATTGCCACTATTGAACATCCTCAAACATGGGCTCTTGTCATTTCAGTACATTTCTCACCGTGTGTTGAGGTGGACTATTACCCCATTAGCACTACTGGCCATTATTCCAATCAATGTCGCTTTGATGCAGTGGTATGAAGGTATTTACACCTATTTATTATGGGGACAAATGGCTTTTTATCTCTCGGCTATCATTGGTTGGGTTTTAGAAAACCGACAGATCAGAATCAAAATGCTATTCATACCCTTCTATTTTTTCATCATGAACCTGGCTGTGTTCATGGGGTTTGTGCGCTACTTAAAAGGCAAACAGAGTGTGCTATGGGAAAGGGCCAGAAGAGCTACTTAACGTATATTTTTTAAACGTGCTGAGCGGCAGGTTTGGCTATACAAGTCAAAGACATTCGCTCGGTTTAAATACAATTAAGCGAAATGAAAAAACGAATGAGAAAGTTAAACTTGAAACTTGGGATGGCTTTGGTATTGATGTTATCGGCCTGTATTGACCGGGACATTACTCCAAACAGTGGCAGCAGCGATGACATTCAGGATCTCGTCGTACCACAGACCTTTGATTTTACCACCACCCAAACGATCGATCTGACCATCACCGAAGATGACAATGAAGCAGGTGTACGTTACGATATATACACTTTGAGTTCTGATACACTCAACGGTCTCGTCACATCCGGCTTTTCTGATCAAGGCGGACAGTATTCCACCCGGTTGGTCATACCCAACTATCTCGAAAAGCTATACATCAAGAAGAACAGAAATGGCCAGTTTGAGAGTATGGAGGTAGAACTTAACTCAGATCAGGTTGGGATTACCTTCAAAAGCAAACCCGGTGGTCGTTTCAGTCGGACAGAGAATTGTAGCGAACTGCTATACGCCGTCAACGGTGATGGTGGTTTCTACACGATTGACAATGAAAGCGGTATTTATGATGAAGTGAGGCTTTCCGATCTGGAAGGAGGCGGCTCAATCGCTTGCGCGGTGGATAGGGCAAATAGAATTGTCTACTATAATACAGGCAACACATTGCGCTACTACGATATTGATGAAGCTACTTTTCATGTCCAGTCACAGGGTAATCCATTCAATGGCAGCTATCCTAGAATGGAATACAATAACTCCAACGGCTTACTATACATTGCGAAAAACGAAAGGATGTATATCATAGATCCGTTGACCAACACTACTATATCCAGCTATAATATAGTAGGGTTAGAATCTCCAGTTGGTGGAGGTGACATGGCGATTTCACTTGATGGTACCATATTCATGTGTGCCTTTTCCGGCTTATACCGTATCGAGGTTGTTGAGAATGAGGCTTTGGCTACCCGAATCAGCGCTGATAACTTGCCCTTTAGTCCTACTTCTATGGCCATAGATAGAACCGACAGGCTCTACCTGGCGACTAATGCTGGCAGCTCCGAGCTGATTGAAATGGATAAGGTTGACGGTGCCTGGCAAGTAGCCCAAGCTTATAATCATAAGATCAACGACCTGGGATCACTCCCTTGTACCATTGAAGAACTGGGCAACACTGATACCGATGGTGATGGTATTATTGATCCTTTGGATGACTTCCCTCAGGATGCGGATAAGGCTTATGAAACTTTCACCCCTAGTGAATTTGGCTGGGGATCGTTAGCGTTCGAAGACCTATGGCCTTTCAAAGGGGACTATGATTTTAACGACTTGGTGGTGAACTACCGGTTTATCGGTATTGCCAACGCCCAAAATGAATTCGTAGAATTAGAAGCCAGATTCAGAATCAAGGCCATTGGTGCATCATTCAGAAATGGTTTTGGTTTTGAAATGCCTATATCATCCGGGCTTATATCAAGTGTGACTGGTCATCGCTTGACACAAGGTATCGTGACGTTAGACGGTAAGGGCCTAGAATCCGGGCAAACCAACCCGGTGATCATTGTATTTGACAATGCCTTTGACAACATCGGTCGTTCGGGCGGCGCATTTGTCAACACCGAAACGGCTTTTGAAAGAGTAGAAGGAGACGAGATTGTAATCAATATTGCTTTCACCCAACCTGTACCTTCCGACCAATTCGGGAGTGCACCTTTCAATCCTTTCATCTTTATTGACGGAGAAAGAAACAAGGAAGTGCATCTGGCAGATATGGCACCGACAGATTTGGCCGACACGACACTTTTAGGAACAGCCAGTGATGATAGCAACATAGCTGAAGGTAGGTTCTATAAGTCTGAAAATGGGCTCCCATGGGCGATTAACATCATCCACGATTTTAAATATCCGATAGAGAAAACAGCGGTCAACGCCGGCTACAACAGGTTCAATGATTGGGCTACCTCTGGAGGGGTACAGTTTCCAGATTGGTATAAGGACAATAGTGGTTATCGCAACAATAACCGGCTTTATGATCGGTAGATGAACAAAACTGTATAAAAACGAAAGGCCCAGTGATAACTCGTATCACCGGGCCGGATCGTTTGGTTTATTAAAAAAATCTTAAGCTACTAACTCATCCAGTAACCCAACTACCTGTCTCTCATCTCCCGACGTAACTTTACCTTTCATTTCACCTTCATTATAGGTGGCAAAAAATGGCAGGCTATAAACACCTGCTGCTAATCTAGTTTTAGGGTTCAAATCCGCCTTCATTTCGACAAACTTTACACCTGTGTATTTCTCGTCTTCGGATAGCCTATTGTATCTTGGTTTAATCTTCTTGCACACTCCACACCAATCGGCGTAGAACTTCACTATCAACTTCTCATTTGATTCTAACAACTCATTGAAATTCTCATCATTTCCCAAGATTGCAGCCATTTCTATTTCTTTTCGTTTCAGTTTATTTATAATAACTATCCAACAGTGAAGCTATAGAAATCGTGCAAAGCGTTTTCCCGTATTAGACGGAATGCAGTTCCCATTCGACAGGATAAGGTGCTTACAGGATGAAAGCTATTTTACTTACCTAAGTTGATAATGCGATAGCCAAGGGAAACCTGAAATACCTGGTTCTTTGCTGCCTCAACCGCTTCAGAATCGCTAATTTCCGAAACACCCAAGTTATAGCGTGCATCGACTGTAAGCCCGAAGGGCAGATCCCATCCAGCTCCGAGGCCGATACTGACATCAGAGCTTTTGTAAAACTCACTGACATCTTCTCTTACACCGTTACCCAAGTCGAGGTCCTGCCTGGCCGAGGTCAAAAAACCAAACTGCGGCCCAGCTTGCAGGTTTAGCCCTGCGATAAGGTAAAACTTCAACATCACCGGGATATTCACATAGTTAAAGGTGGCATCAAGATTACCTATCTCTAACTGTGAGCCTTGGCTGGAAAAGATAAGCTCAGGTTGAATAGCAATCTTGGCAATTTTGATAGTGGCAAACGCACCCGCATGATATCCGGTCCTAGAACTGGTATTAAGGTCAGTATTAAAATCGGCAAAGTTGAGACCTCCTTTAACACCTACTCTAAACCCAGCTTGTGCGTTGGATTCAAATACGATGAAAGCACTGAAAAGTGCGATTAACATAAGTTTCTTCATAGTTGTAAAATTTAATAAATCGTAAAGGCCTTTTCGAAAAACAGGCCGCACTAGTATTAGATTACATTCTGATATACATACTTTTTCAAAAGGCACTTAAGCCCGATGTGATATACAACACTTGGTTGTTGATGAGAAAAAGTTCGTAATTAATTCAATGGAAATCTCGCTCCCACGAAGATTCCTAACTGATCAGCATCACCAATTACATATTTCAACTCTGCAAAAAGTTTGAAGTTTTGATTGATGTCAAAGTTGGCTCCTGCACCAATGTTCAGCCCTATTTCACCATTGCTGGTTGTAGACTCACCATTTGAGGGACTCTCGATCTTCACTCTGGCATTGGTATAGTTTATACCACCGATACCATAAAATTCCGCTATACCTTCTTCTGCAAAGTAGAAGTTAGCGTTGGCATTGAGTTCCCACCAAGTCACGGTGATTTCGGTGCCCAAAAAACCGTTGTTAGAATTAGGAAAATAATAAATGAAACTTGGGGCAATGGCTATGTTACTTGTGACAAAATACTCGCCATTGACACCAAGGGCAGGGGTTTCTATTTCTGTACCGAAACCAAATATACCACCTACGTTCTTGTCTTGAGCTTTCACCTCCGTGAAGGATGCTACAAACAATAGACTAACAATTACAATCGCTTTTTTCATGACCTTTTTTAGTTGTTTGGTTTTAAGTTATGCTTTTAAAGCCGACTAAGACTTCCTACTCGAGTTTGATGCGCGAATATACGACTTACCAAAAACATGCCATTATTGGCTGGCATCAACTTATTCCTAACTCAGGGTGTTTGCCTTTTATTGTTCTAAAGAAATCCAGTATTCCCTCTATATCCTTTTCATCTTCCCCTGTAGAATAGATCGGTTCCGATATCACTATCGTCTTTCTACTATAGTCTAACCCGACCAATACGACAGGTACATTGGCAGCTTTGGCGATGTAATAAAACCCTGTTTTGATTTGTTGGACTTTGCGCCGTGTACCCTCTGGGGCTAGTGCAATTACAAATTCTTTTTTAGCATTAAAAATGTCCGCTACGGCATCCACCATCTTACCGCTTTTCGACCGGTCTACCGGGTAACCGCCTAGTAACCGGAAAAAATAGCCCATCGGAAAACGAAACAGTTCTCTTTTGGCCAGGTACTTAGATTTCACCCTCATTATACTACGGACGGCTACTGTTAGAATGAAATCCCAGTTGCTGGTATGGGGGGCTATGGCAATTACATACTTCTTTAAGTCCGGTGGTATGTATCCTTCGATATGCCACCCGTAACGTTTGAAGAAAAAGTTAAATATTGGCCTAAACATATTCCCGTCTCAAGTTAACCAAAATTTCAATTGATTCAGGTAAGTTCTATCTATCCATTTGCATAGAAAAGAGCCGGAACAGGCCTGTAAAACAAATTTTTTCATATTGATTAAACCTTATTCTATCTTTAATGTCTAAAGAGCGTAGCATTCAAAAGTTGGTTTGGAAGATCAGGAATTAATCCAAAAGCTGAAACAAGAGGACAGTCGTAACTACGGTTTCAACTTGTTGGTACGCAAATACCAGGAAAAGATCTATTGGCACGTCCGTAAGATGGTAATCGACCACGACGATGCCGATGATCTGGTACAGGAAATATTCATTAAGGTATATAAGAACATTGATAAGTTCAGGGAGGATGCACAACTCTACACCTGGATATATCGCATTGCCACGAATGAATGTCTCACCTTTCTGAATAAAAAGAGGAAAAAATTCTTTCTACCCATTGGGGATGTAGAAGGTGAATTGAACAACAAACTAGATAACAGTTCTCATATCAATGGTGATGAGATCCAACTCAAGCTTCAGAAGGCATTACTCAAACTGCCTGATAAGCAAAGGATTGTGTTCAACATGAAGTACTTTGAAGAGATGAAATACGAGGATATCTCTGAGATTACTGATACGAGCGTGGGAGCGTTGAAAGCCAGCTACCACCACGCGGTTAAAAAAATTGAAGAATTTTTACAGGCAGATTAAACCTTTCGAACTTTAAAACATCAAAGTAATGAGCAAGCAAGGAAAGGACATGAAGCAGAAAATGAAATTAGACGACATAGAAAAGAAGCAGATATACGAAGTACCTGATGGGTATTTCGATAAGCTTCCCGGCATCATACAAGCGAGGGTGACGGAAAAACAAACGTCGCGAGTAGGTATGCCCAAATTAGGATATGGTCTACGCCTTGCCATACCGATCATTGTAGCAATAGCTATAGCGGTGTATGTCTTTCTGAACAGTAATTCGGTTGGAGAGCCAACAGATATCGAGGGTCTCATTTCACAAGTAAGTACGGAAGAGCTGATCGAATACATTCAATTAAGTGACATCTCAACTGACGAGTTGATCGAAGAGATTGGGGATGAAATTGATTGGACGCTCGGAACAGAAGAGGATATTGATTTACAATTAATAGATGAAGACATATCTGAAGAGGAACTGGAAGAATTACTGGATGATCATGACCTCTCAGGAGAATATTTTTAAAGACTTTAAATGCACAAAATAAGATGAAAAAGTTAGTAGCAATAGTGGTTTTAAGCCTGTTGATTATACCAGGCTTCGGGCAGGATGCCGGTGGGAAGGGTGATAAGCGAAAGAGTAAGCTAGAAACCACCCGGATAGCCTTTCTTTCAGAAAAGCTTGGTTTGACACCGGATCAAGCAGAAAAGTTCTGGCCAGTGTACAACGAATTCAGAAAGCAAAGACAGTCAATCGGTAATGAGTATAAAACCATAAGACAAGAATTTGATGCTCAGAACGCCACAGAAGAGGAGCGGAAAAAGTTTGTACAGTTAGGATTACAATTCAAACAAAGACAGCTTGATCTGGAGAAAACGTACTCTGATCGGTTGTTGAAGATCATTACTTCCCAACAATTACTCAGACTAAGAAGAGGTGAAGAAGAATTCAGAAAGTTTGTATTGGACCAGCTCAGAAGAAGGCAACAGCAGCAACAGCAGCGAAGACAACAATACCGTGATCAGCAAAACCAGCGTCAGCAAAACAGAAGGAATAATTAACTTTGTTAGTGCTTCGGTTGGGTGAGTAACACTATGCTATGTAAGTGTGAATATGGATGATCATTGAATGTTAAAAAGAAACTTTCTCGTTATAACAATACTTCTGCTCGTGTTCCTATTTGGGGCCCGAGCAGTTGTGCATGGGCAGGATATTGACTTGGATTCTGTCGATCTAGAAGCACTTGACAGAGAATTGCTAGAATTTGGGGTCGACTCTCTTGAACTTATCGCGCTCATTGATAGCCTCATTGCATTGGAGGATCTTCGATATTCAGAACTCAATGTAAGATTCGGCTATGTCAGCAGTGTGGTCAATGCAGGGAGAGAGTTGATCAAGCAGTACGGCTTTACTCCTGGTGTATCCTACTATCATAATTCAGGGGCATTTGTAGACCTAGCAGGATTCTGGAATAGTGAGTCAAATCCGCACTACAACCTGACCGTCCTGACCTTAGGTTATGCTGGGGAAATAAGCCCGAAGTGGTCTTATACTACCTCATATGATCACTCATTCTATGCCGATGGTGGCGTCATTGCGCAGCCCGGATTTTCTATCGATACTATAGCATTTGAATTCGACGAGGACTTCATCACTACCTTCAGCAACCCGCTCAACAATACCCTTACCCTATCTAACTTCTTCGATTTCAACCACCTCAATCTGGGTTTGGACTATTCATATCTTTTTGGACAAGAAAGTGCCCATCGTGTACAAGCCAGCGTATCCGGTTATTTCACCATCAAAGACGTTGGATTTATAGATCGCATCACTTTCCTACCTTCTGCCAGTGTACTTTTTGGCAATCAGGATGTGATCTACAGTCGGTATAATTTCGACAACTATGAGTTCGAAGATTATCAGGAACTGCTTGAGCAATCGGAAAATCGGGACTTATTCGGTAGGCTTTTACTAGAGAATTTAGCCGACGCCAGAAGGGGAAATGACCGTATCACCAGAGAAATAAGAAGGCAGGTTACGCTCAATACCTTCGTAGAATTGCTGGATATACTGAGTGCACAAACAGATGAACGCAATGAGTTTGGTTTAATGAACTATAGCTTATCAGCACCGATTTCGTTCAGAATCAACAATTTCAATATTTATACCAGCTACACCTATAACATACCGGTAGAACTTCCAGGTGAGCAATTCGAGCTATCCCCTAGTGGCTTTTTCAGTGTGACGCTAAGTTATTCCATTCCCTTTGGGAAGTTGTAAAAAATCAACTTGGCCTCATAATAATCATTCGTAAGGCTTATAAGCCCAGCAATTTACTCAATTCATCCTTTTTACGCTTGGCTAGAGGAACGGCAACATCGCCCTTCAATATCAGCATATCTCCTTCTCGTCTATCGTAGCGCTCCAAATACTCTAGGTTCACAAGATGCGATTGGTGGCACCTGAAAAATCTATGGTCCAGTAAAAGGCTTTCGTATTCCTTTAATCCTTTGCTGATCGTTATGGCCTCACCTGATTTAATAAAAAAAGTCGTGTAGTTACCATCACCCTTTAGCCTCACAATATCTTCAATCTTTACAAACTGTACGCCATATTTATCCTTCAAGGCGATACGTTTTGGCAGGTCGTTATCCTTAGCTATGTTGGCGAAGAGTGCATCTAATTTCTGATCGGTAATGTGTTTGTTGATCTCACTTTCAGCTTTGTTTACTGCTTTAATTACATCATCAGGATCAATCGGTTTAAGCAAGAAATCCAAAGCGCTGAACTTGATGGCCTGTATGGCATACTTTTCATGAGCGGTAATGAAAATCACCTGAAAGTCCAGGTTGTCTAATTGCCTGAGCAAGTCAAATCCACTGCCATCAGGCATTTCAATATCTAAGAAGATAAGATCGATCTTTGAACTTCTGACCAGGCTCAACCCCTCCTGAACATTACCGGCTGTTCCTTCTATAATAACGTCGGGGCATTCATCTGCCAATATGGTTTGCAATGTACGTTTTACCGACGGATTATCTTCTATAATCAAAGCTCTCATAGACAATCTTCACTTTTCAAAGTAGCTGTAATTTGGGTCAATTCATTACAGCTTGACTGTCTGCAAATTAAGTCTATTTTCTACAGAGCTAATAGTGTGTTTTTGACTAAAAATCACTTAGGTACTTGCCGGTGTATCTATTTTATACATCAAAAGGATAATATCAATTCTAGTTATTCAAATGCGTACTAGATCAAGCTTGCCAATACTCCATAGTTCGATATCTTTGAAGCTACCGAACTATGGAGAATCTTACCCTTTTTCAGCTCAATCAATTGATTAGAAACACCCTTGATGCCAATCTTGAACCCTCCTATTGGGTGATTGCAGAAATTGGTGAAATGCGTGTCGCGCAAAAAGGACATTGCTACCTGGAGTTAGTAGAGAAAGAAGATGATACAGTCAAAGCCAAGGTAAGAGCCAATATATGGGCTTACACTTACCGTAACTTAAGTGTTTGGTTTGAAGGTATGACCGGTCAGCGACTAGCTCCTGGGATTAAGATTCTGTGTAATGCCACCATTCAGTTCCATGAGCTTTATGGACTCAGCCTCAATATCAAAGACATCGATGCTAATTTCACCTTGGGTGAGCGGGCAAGGAAAAAACAGCAAGTTATTGATCAGTTGCATGAAGATGGTGTTTTCGATTTAAACAGAGAAGTACCGTTACCCAAAGTGCCACAACGCATCGCGGTGATCAGTTCACCCACTGCTGCAGGGTTTGGTGATTTCATGGATCAGTTGGATAAGAATGAGTTTGGCTATCAATTCGATGTGCGGTTGTTCAAAGCACTGATGCAAGGAGATGAAGCAGCCAACTCTATCATAGAAGCGATGCACCATGTGCATGAGCTCACCGAACATTTTGATGTATTGGTGATCATCCGCGGTGGGGGTTCTCAAATAGACCTTGATTGCTTTGACAGCTATGACCTGGCTGCTCATGTGGCACAGTTTCCTATCCCTGTCATTACAGGTATCGGCCACGAACGGGATGAAACGGTAGTTGATCTGGTGGCGAATACAAAAATGAAAACACCGACAGCTGTATCTGAATTCCTGATCAGTGGCTTGAGGGCTTTTGAAGAAAAACTGGATCTACACTTTTCTACACTTTATCACTACGCGCAAAACAAAGTGCATGAGGAAAATCAACACCTGAGCACTATGGCTTTTCGCTTACAATCCGCTGCCAAAACCTCACTTCATCGCAGTGAGCTTAAAATAGACGGCTTAAAAGAAAGAATAAAAAGCGCATCAAAACATTTTGTACAATCTCAAAATGAGCGGTTAGCTTCTTTGGAAAAGTCGGTACAACTACTTGATCCGACCAACATACTCAAAAGAGGATATACCATCACCAAGATCAATGACACCATTCTAAGCAAAGTAAAAAAAGTAAAACCCGGAGATACCTTCAGTTCTGAAGGCACAGATCAAATTATCACAGGTACAGTAGAAAAATTGAATAAGAAATAATCATGGCTAAGAAGAAAGAAGTAAGCTACAGCGAGGCTATCAGTGAGGTTGAAGGTATTGTGGCAAAAATTGAAAATGCCGAACCAGAAATAGATGAGTTGGCAGATATGGTAAAACGAGCGGCAGAGTTAGTGAAAATATGCAAAGGTAAACTGCGTACCACCCAGCAGAACCTTGACCAGTCTTTGGAAGACCTCGAGTAAAGTCCGGCTGTATAATTCACTTTTGAATATCACTCCCATTTTAATACTTTCGGCGCTGAACCATAATTAAAAGATTAAATCAGTACCTATGAGAATGAATAAGAACCTGTTATTTGGCATTTTAGGTTTGCTTATGATCACGGCGACCTACGGGCAGGATTACCGTTGGCAGCAACGAGTTGAGTACTTCATGGATATAGACATGGATGTCAGCACTCATCGCTTCGATGGTAAGCAGAAGTTGGTCTATTATAACAATTCACCAGATACACTAACCAAAGTATTCTACCACCTATACTTCAACGCTTTTCAGCCTGGCAGTATGATGGACGTACGCTCCAGAACCATATCTGACCCTGATGGCAGGGTAAGGGATAGAATTTATTACCTCAGTGACAAGGAAATCGGTTATCAGCATATCAAATCCCTCAAACAGGATGGTAAAGACACGCAGTACAAGGTAGAAGGAACCGTTCTGGAGGTAACGCTAGCCAAGCCCATTCTACCGAAAACCAAAGTGACTTTTGACATGGAGTTCCAAGGTCAGGTGCCTCTTCAAATCAGAAGATCAGGTAGAGACAACAAAGAAGGTATTTCCTACACCATGACCCAGTGGTATCCTAAATTGGCTGAATATGACCACATGGGCTGGCACGCGAACCCTTACATTGGCCGTGAGTTCCATAGTATCTGGGGAGATTTCGACGTGAAGATCACTATTGACCCCTCTTATGTGATTGGTGGTACGGGTATTCTACAAAAGCCTAATAAGATCGGTCATGGATATGAAGCCGCCAACACTAAAGTAAAGCCTTCTACTAAAGACATTACCTGGAACTTCGTAGCCAAGAATGTTATTGACTTTGCTTGGGCTGCTGACCCTGACTATACCCATACTACTGCTCAGGTGCCCAACGGGCCTCTTTTAAGATTCTTCTATCAGAAAAATGAGAAGACAGAAGAAAATTGGGAAAAAGCACGTGAGTACATGGTGAGAGCGGTAGAATACATCAACAAGCACTTCGGTGAGTATCAGTATGATGAATATGCCTTCATCCAAGGTGGTGATGGAGGTATGGAGTATCCTATGGCAACCATGATCACCGGAGAGCGTTCTTTGGGAAGTTTGATTGGTGTGATGACACACGAACTATTACACAGTTGGTATCAAATGATGCTAGCCACCAATGAATCTCTTTACGCATGGATGGACGAAGGTTTCACCACTTACGCCACCAATGAGACAATGAACTATCTTTTCGGTGGGCAAAGCCCGAACCCTCATGCTGGAAACTATGGTGGGTACTTTGCTTTAGTAAAAAGTGGATTGCATGAACCTCAAACCGAGCACTCAGATCACTATAATACCAATAGGGCTTACGGGACAAATGCCTATTCTAAAGGCGCCGTATTCTTGAATCAGCTCAAGTACATTGTGGGTAAAGAGACATTTGATAAAGCAATATTGCGCTATTTCAACACCTGGAAATTCAGGCACCCTGAACCGAACGACTTCATCAGAATCTTCGAAAAAGAATCCGGCATGGAGCTAGACTGGTATCTCAACTATTTCATCAGAACTACCAAAACCACTGACTATGGTATCAAGAACGTCTTTGGTAAAGGCAATGCTACGTTCGTAACCCTTGAAAGAGTGGGTGATATGCCGATGCCTTTAGATGTTCAGGTAACATATAAAGACGGTTCTACCGAAATATTCTATATCCCCATGCGTATCATGAGGGGAGAAAAACCGGCTCCTAGCGGCACCAAATTTACAGTAAAGGAAGACTGGCCGTGGGTGTACCCAACTTACACTTTTGAAGTGAGCAAGGCGGTAAGTGAAATCACTAAAATCGTAATAGATCCCTCTGGAGGTTTAGCTGATTTGGAAAAGGATAATAATACCATGGATTTTTCAGAAGGCATAGCAGCCTTTGAAGATCCTACTAAATAATTCTTCAGACATTTTATAAATGTCTAAATTGAAAGGAGCTGTCTCAAAAGCCATTCTGAACGGTCATCCCGACTTGTCGGGACGAGAAATCTATCTCATTAATAATCAACACTTTAAATCGAGAGAGATTTCTCCTAACGTCGAAATGACTGGCTTTTGAGACAGCCCCTTTTTCTTTTAGCGCTAATCACTAATCATGGATCAATTGCACCGCTGGAACGTCACTCCTAAAGAAGCTGTTCAAATACAAAGAGAGTTGAAAGACAAGGTCAAAATTCAGCCACTGAAAAAAACCGTAGAGACCGTGGGTGGCGCAGACATTTCATTCAACAAGTTCTCTTCTACCATCTACGTTGGTATAGTGGTCTTGTCCTTGCCGGATTTAAAAGAGGTTAGCCGTTCTACATTGGTTACGCAAGCACAATTCCCTTATGTCCCGGGATTGCTGTCTTTTCGAGAAACCCCTCCCCTTTTAGAAGCCTGGGGGAATTTGGCTGTAAAACCTGATGTATTGACTATGGATGGCCATGGCTTGGCACATCCCAGAAGGTTTGGCGTAGCTTGTCATTTCGGTTTACTTACGAATACACCAGCACTTGGCTGTGGTAAAAGCCGCCTCATCGGCCAGCATGAAGAGCCTGCTCCAGAAAGAGGTGCTACAGCTGACTTGGTCCACAAGGGTGAAAAAATAGGCGTGGTGCTTAGAACCAAGAATAAGGTGAATCCGGTGTTCGTTTCACCCGGCCACTTACTTTCTTTTGAGGATAGTGTGGACATCGTACTTAAAAGTGATGGCAAATACAGAATCCCCGAAACCACCCGGCAAGCTCACTTATTGGTTAATGAATTGAGAAAGCAGGATATGGATTAGTCGGAATCTAACTATTGAAGCAGACTATTTTCATTTATAAATCCTTTAAAATGAGCCAGTAGTTCCTTTTTCATATTGTCTATGACATCCAATTCGTCCCGATCCATTCTACCGCAAGTCAGCGCGATCTCTTCCATGAGTTCCAGCAGTTGCCGGTATTCCTCGTCGGGACCATAGAACTTAAGTACATCCATGGCTTTATCAAACGTCTCTTTGAGCGTATGGTCATTTTTACTCTCATAATTAAATGACCATTCTATCTCTTTGGCCCAAGGGTGGTCGCGCAGCATGTCATGCAATGCTTCAATTTCTTCATTTTGCACTTCGCCATCAGCTATTGCTACACAGTATAACAATTCGCCAAAAGCATCATACAACCGAGCTTTATCTTCCATATAAGAGAAATTTGCAGAAAATATAAGGACCCGAAGAGTGGTAAAAGGTAATTGAGACGGCTTTTACAGCAGTTTCTCTACTGATTATCGGCCAGAAAGGCGTCGATTGTGGCTATTACCTTTCCTAGCTGTTCAATATTGTGCTGATAAACACCATGACTGGTTTGTTTATAAACCAAGCCAGTTTTGACCAGATTCTTGAAGTGATCTTTGTTTTTCATCTCTTTCAAAATCTCTGAATCATAAAGGTATTTTTGGTTGGGCGGTAGAATAAAAGGAGCATTGGCATTGAGGAAGGGGATCATCGTTTCAAGCACAAAAACCTTATCAATGTAAGTCCACTCCTTGATCAGGGTATATTGCGAGTTGTAAAGGTCTACTATCTCCGGTACCAACTCGTCTTTCAAAAGCTCGGATAGGTTATCACTAGCTTTTAACTTTTCATAGCCCTTCTGTTGTGATGGAAAGACCTTGTAGCTAACCAATAAATCAATATTCAAATCCAGGGTATCCTTGGGTATCGCTGAGTAATTTTCATCAGCGGTGATTAATTGTCCGTAGGCTTTAATGGCCGTTTTGAAAAAAACCATCTGCTTGGCCATTTCGGTAGAATCTACCTTGAGATCCATTCTGATTTCCTCTAAAATGCCAATCTCATTAGCGCGGGCGTTACGGGTAAGGCGCCATTCGTTGAGTATAAAAGAGAACATGATCCCGAAAAGTATGACAACAAATTCAACAATGTATTCGGTCCACTTGCGTGAAGGGACTTTTCTATTTTCACCCATAGCCTAGATTTAACTAGTAAAATAGCCAAATATGGGGATTTATGAAAAACCCAACACCCTTGCTAGAACATCACCCCTATCCTGACGTCAATGTGTTCGGCAATGTGCCCGTGGGACTTAAGCGAAAAGCCGACGTTCAGGTATTCTCCCAATTGTTGATAAAGTGTATAGCGTTGATAGAACTGTCTATCGTTAAAAGGAAAGGGTTTGTAGGCGTAATAGCCCAATTGCTGTGAAAACCCAAAACGTCCAAAGATCAAATGGTGCCCAACCAGCAGCGAAAGAATATGATGGTCATGGCCCAGATCATCACGTATAGACTTCTCCCTAAGTGACCCATCCCTGATCAATTCTATCCCACCGCTTAAGGCATTAAACGGAGATATTCCTTTGATCAATCCGGCTTCCAGGCCCAACATCAGTTTCCTTTCTTCCTCAAATTCAGGAGTTTCATCCACTGTGCGAATGGTTGCGAATAGCCTGGCGTACTTCTTTGTTTTGCTGCCCAGCAACCCGTTGTTTTTGGGCTTGGGTACCAAGGCCACCGGGTTCAACACATAATCCATTCCTAAACTTAAGGTAGGAAAGTTGATGCCTTTGTTGGGTTGGCGCATACCACCGTTGGAGATGTGATTGTAGTTGGCCGAAAGGTTCAAATTCAGTTGTGGCTTTATCTTGTAGTTAGCGGTGAGATTAAGGAGTAGCAGATAGCTAATGCTCGAGCTGTAGAATACGTTAGTGGGATTACTTTCTTCATCAAATACCTGGTTCAGATAGCTCACCCCAGCTCCTGCCCTAAAAGACATACGAAACCTGCTTTTGAAATTAATATACGGCTCAGTGAAAAAAGCCAAGTTATACGAATTACCCAATATTTCCGGATTGCCATAGTTGATATAGAGGAATGAAAAACCCGTTCGGGCATAGCAATTGCAATGATCCCAAGACTTTTGCCTGGTCATTAGTCTGCTTACTTCCAACTGGAATCCTGCGGGATTGGTCTGAGAGATGGGTATCAACTCTGACGAATGAGGAATGATCGATCCATATTGCAATTTAGCGCCGATGTAAATCGGCTGGTTTTTGAGCGTATCGGAACCTGAAGTGGCCAATGCATCATGTGGTGCCACCCAGATGAAAGCAGATATTAGTGCTAAAAGCGCTATGGTTTTCAAATAATACATCACAATAGCCTATTTATTTCTTGCGTTGTTAAGTCTGTGAGCAAATAGCTACTTATGAAATCAATAATATTACTAACACTTTTTCCGTCCATTTTTCTTGCTCCTGAAATCAGACATGATGGTGTTTATCAATCTGAAGTAGAAAATGGTTACTACAGTTACCTTCGTTTCTTCGAAGATGGCACGGTCATTTATCAATATACAAACTGGTCAGCTAAATCGGTAGCTGGGCATACTTTGAATTATAATACGAAACAATTCAAGCCGAATGGTTTTTATACATTGGAAGGTGGCATGGTGTATATCCCCATGTATGATCCGAAAGAAAAGAAATTACTCTTTTTCAAAGGGACAATAGACAAGAAAGGCATTATCGGTCGGTTTTATGAAAATAAATCAAAGGGAACAAAAAAATATCCTATCAGAACCTTTAGGTTTAAAAAAGAGTAACAAAGATTTAATAGGCTTTTAGAACTCATGATGCAGTTAATTGCTTATGATTGAATAAAAATTAGATATTGTTATATCTTGCGCTCAAATTAAAGCAAAATAGTTGTATCGTGTTAAGTAGCTCATTAAAAGGAAGTTGTACTGAAGGACAAATCGAAATTTGAAGAAGCTTATTCTACTATCTGGTTTTTTAATTCTATTGTCTGCGTGCTCTAAGCATAAGTACACAACGATAAAAGTGACTAAGCCGAAAACCAAAAATCGATATTACGATCCCAAGAAGGATAAGGGAAAAAAACGTACAAAAATTGTAAAAATGAAAGGCTGAGCAATTAGCTTTGTGAATATGAACGTAGAAGTATTGTATAAACAAGGATTGAAAAAGTGTGAAGAGGGGGAGTTCCAATCGTCTATTGAAGACTTCAATAAGGCACTACAACTACGCAAAGACCACCAACCTAGCCTTTACAACAGGGCTAAGGCCAACTCGAAGATTAACAGGTTAAAGGAAGCGATTAAGGATTTCAATCGACTAGTCGATCTGGATCCAGATAATGCATATTACTATTCAGATAGAGCTGTTGCCCACTTCCTGTCGGGAAACAATGACACAGCTCTCCAAGATCTTGACAAAGCTGCCGACCTTGAGCCAGAAAAACCATTTCGTTATTCCAGCCGCGCTTTTATCAAAGACAGGATGGGTGACTTGAGGGGCGCTATAGCAGATTACACCAGGGCCATTGAATTAGATCCGGATGACGCGATCGCCTATAATAACTTAGGCTTAGTTCAGGAAAAGCTAGGTTATGCCGAAAAAGCCAAGAAGAACTTTGCCAAAGCCGATAACCTTGAAACCAAAAGAACAGGAAGGCCTGCAACGAATAGCAATGGTGATAAGGTTCAACCTACAGTGGTAGGTAATAACGTCGAAAGCAAGCAGGAACAGCCTACAAAGAGCAATGGTACGAAGAAGAAGGAGGATAGCAATGTATCCATCAAAACGTACTTCAAAACTACTAAAGCCATCCTGTCATCCAAAAATGAGTTCAAAAACTTCAGCGGTTTTATCAAAAACTACTTTTCTAAGAAGGATAAGTAATCGCTGGATGCAAGTTTCTAATTACTAGCTAGTTCTTATTGGCTCAATGAGTCAGCTTCTTGATTAACAGCTTCTAATGGTGCATTTTGAGTCTTCAAAAACTCTTCATAACCTCCGATTAGTGCACGGCAAATGTTTTCAGACAACCCAATCAGGTTTTGGTTTGATTTAACCACCGCTCGGATGTTATCGTCACTATTAAATTCTACGGAACTCATCTTCAAGAAGAAATTCTCTCCCATATTCATATAGATATCTTGTATACGGTATAGGTCAGCAATATCTATGACCAGCTTGGTATCCAGGTGGTTAATGGCTCCGGTTAAATTAGCCGATTCCCAAGCTGCACTTGATAAAATAGAATGATCATAGCTGATATCAAAGTCAATATCCTGCGCACCACTATCTATTCTGGCCATGGTACTATCCAAATAGGGCCTTGCCTGGTCGTTGTCTTCGATACTCTCTTTCACTGCACTGAGGTTATTCTGTATCTCGAAGATGATATTCTGAAGCGACTTTTGAGCCATGGCTTTGTCATCCCTATCCTGCTTCCACGAGTTCAACCCAAGCGCTAACAAAACCGCAATAATCACGGCGGGAATCTCCAAAAGTATTTTGATGAGCGTTTCTTTGCGCTTTCTGTTACCTGACATAGTTGCTATGATATGCTAAAGAGCAACAAAAAGTAATACTTAAGCATAGATTTAGACCACGCTTTTTATGACAACGGCTCAAAAGATTGTTAAAGGGAAGGTACTATCGGAAAGAATAGATCAGTATGCCCAAATTCTTGCGAAAAACCAGTTTCATGGGAGATAACCTTTGCATATGCACGTTGAGTGCTGTCCCGAAAAGCATAGTCATGAATAGGTCGGACAACTCTTTGGTATTACAAGTCTTTGTGATCTCTTTGTTCAATATCGCCTCAAGCACAAACTTTTCAAGCATTTGATCGATCGAGAGAATCTCGACCTTATCGTCTTTGCTCAACCCTGGGCATAGCATCATTCGTTCTTCATGCTTCACCGGCATAGGGCGTTGCGGACGGTCCTGGCTTGCCAATTGTGCCAACACACCGAGCATGAGTCGCTTGTTATGCTCAAGCTCTTCGCTCATCTTGTCGAATAGAAAATAGAGTCCTTCCAAGCCTTCTTTTGGCTCTCTATCCAACTCCACGGCCCTTTTGAAGCACCAGACCCGCAGATAGTACATGAGCAGGTCTTCTTTTTGGGGGAAATACTTAAAAAATGTGACCTTGGATATGCCTACGCGTTCGCAAACTTCTTCTACATGTAATTCCTTGAAAGGCTTTTGCAGCGTAATCTGGATAGTCTCTTCGAGAATGTCGAGTTTGGTTTTGGCGGATTTTTGTTCTCTTAAGCCGATAGTCTCAATCACTTTTAGGTTTGCTTTGCCCTGATCAGATTAAAATAGAATCAAAATTATTTTATGTTTGCTTTCGTGATTGTAAGCTGCAATGCTGAAAATAAGTAAAAAACCATACCGATTCAAACTTATGCCAAAATCATTACAACTTTTTTTGATGTTGCTTGTTAGCATCTTTTCTTGTCAAAAACCTATTACAGACGACCTTAATACCCAATGGACTGATAATCAGGCCGATGCACGTGGTTTGATTTCAGATAGTGCTATGGTGGTATCTGCCCATCCCTTCGCCTCAGAAGTAGGGTTGAACATTTTGAAAAAAGGTGGTAATGCAGTGGATGCTTCTATTGCGGTTCAATTTGCGCTTGCTGTTGTCTATCCCACGGCTGGTAATATCGGTGGAGGCGGCTTCATGGTACTTAGAAAAGAGGATGGCTCAGCTTACACCCTTGACTTCAGGGAAGCCGCCCCGGCTGCTGCTCATAGGGACATGTACCTCGATGAAGAAGGAAATGTCATTCAGAGTAAAAGTACCCTAGGTCATTGGGCCGTAGGTGTACCCGGCACTGTAGCGGGTGCTCTGGCTGCTCACGAAAAATTTGGCACCTTACCTTGGGAAGACTTGGTGCAGCCTGCTATCGATTTGGCTATCAACGGCTTTCTTCTAACAGAAAAGGAAGCAGAAGGGCTCAATTATAACCAGGAAAGGTTTTTAAAGTATAGCACCATTGCACCTGATTTTCTAATCAAGAACGAATGGAAAGCCGGAGATACCATTTACTGGAAAGATCTTGGCAAAACCCTCGAAAGGATTAGAGATAACAAGCGCGATGGGTTTTATACAGGGCAAACCGCTGATTATATCGTAGAAGAAATGCAGCGTGCGGGTGGCTTGATCAGCCATGAAGATTTGAAAAACTACCAAGCCGTTTGGAGAGATCCTATTCAGTTTGAATACAAAAACTTCAAACTGGTTTCCATGCCACCGCCATCAAGTGGCGGGATAGCCCTTGCCCAATTATTGAAAATGGTAGAAAAGCATGACCTTACTAATCACGGCTGGAACAAGCAGCAGACCATACATATTATGACAGAAGCAGAGCGCCGTGTGTACGCTGATCGTGCCCAGCATTTAGGTGATCCGGATCATTACGAAGTACCCCGGGACGGCTTACTTCAGGGAGATTATATAGTAGCCAGAATGGAAAACTACGACCCAACCAAGGCTACCCCAAGCGAGGAGATACAGGCAGGTCAACCCCTGATTGCCGAAAGCGAAGAGACAACTCACTTTTCTGTCATCGACCAGTACGGGAATGCCGTTTCCGTTACCACCACACTTAATGGCGGTTATGGTTCTAAAACCGTGGTGGCAGGAGCGGGTTTCATCCTCAATAATGAAATGGACGATTTCTCATCGAAACCAGGCTTTCCTAATTTCTATGGCCTGGTTGGTGGCGAAGCCAATGCCATAGCGCCCGGCAAAAGAATGTTGAGCTCCATGACACCCACCATCGTAGAAAAGGATGGTGAGTTGTTCATGGTAGTTGGGACACCTGGAGGTTCTACCATTATCACCTCCGTATTCCAATCTTTTCTCAATGTAGTAGAGCATAATATGACCATGCAAGAAGCGGTAGCAGCGGGACGCGTGCACCATCAATGGTTACCAGACCTCATTTACCATGAACCAAATGCCATCAACACGCTGACCATGGATTCATTAAAAACGCTGGGACATACATTGAAAGAAAGATCCCTTTACGGTAGAGTTGATGCTATACTTGTTCTACCTAATGGTCAACTGGAAGGTGGTGCCGACCCAAGGGGTGATGACAAGGCCATGGGGTACTAATTGGTATGAGAGGTTCATTAGTTAGTGCCGTGCACGGGCGATCATAACCTTTTACACATTATTTTCTCAGTTCTTTCCAAAACGTCCATACTTTTTGGTGCGGGCTGATCGTCAAAACCAAGTTTATAGTACAACTTATGCGCTTGTGGCATGCTCATCGTTGTTTGAAGCCATAACTCCTTGACTTGGTTCTCTTTACATCGTGTAATGCACCTCTCTATCAATTTAGTGGCTATGCCCAGGTTGCGATATTGGGTTTTAACAAAGAGTTTGGCAAATTCAAAAGAATCGACACTGAGCCTTTTCAATACAACACAGCCTACGATATCCTCTCCATACTTGGCAAAAAACAGAAAGCCTCCCTCTTCAATGTAGGCTTTATCTGGATTGGCCAACGTGTATTTATCTTCTTCTTCCAATTCGCCATTTAGCACTTCCAGCAACCAAGGCTGAGCCAGCTGATAGAAATACTTTTTGAGGTCAGGTCTGTAATCCAATACTATCAGTTGGTCAGCATGATCATCGATGCGTTCATGAATACCATACCGATGTATTTCATTATCAATTCTGTTCAGTATGTTAATCAGGTCAGGGTGGCCCTCGTCAAACAGGCTTTTCAGTGCATAAGTAAACTTCTGCCACACCGGTTGCATTTGCTTCGCCAGGTCCTGCCCTGCCACAGACAAGCTGGCGATTTTCGAACGTTTGTCATCCGGATTAGCCTTTACTTCAACCAGTCCGGCGCTCTTAAGCTCGTTCAAGACATTTTTGACGGTAATGTGCGTAAAGTCTATTTGATTAGCAATTTCCATTATGGTCAATGGTACCGCGCTTTTTGACAAGGTATAAAACACGGAAAACCAAGATGCCTTGAAATCTATCCCAGCCTCTTTATAGACTTTGTCTCCATCAAAGTGTAGCTTTTCACTGATTCTGCGAAAGCGTGTTGCACCTGCCAAATGTCCTAATTGGGTTAATGAGTCTTTCATTTTATAAAAGTACTTTTTCAAATTTATAAAAGTACTTTTATAAATAAAATAGCTACCCCGATAATTATTGGATACTAATAAAGCTTTAGGCGTATTTTACTCAATTGAGTAGTAAGAATTAACTGCTTCCTGACCTGTATAATTTGGGCCAGCTTGGTCATCCGCGCCCACATATTTCCAATTCGTTGGCCAATTTAAGTCACCATCTATGCGGAGCATTCGACGTCTTGACTGGTATGCCCATCTCACTTTCTTCCAGGATGCTTTTAGAGATTTCCCTAAGCTTTGATTGGATTCATCACGGATATTCTCCAGGTCAAGGTTGCCATAGAAAACACCATCATTTTTCAACCAGTTTGGTATTTTAGTCAACAAACTCAGTTTATCACCGATATAGTGGAGTCCGTGTATGCAGGTAATCAAGTCGAACCTATCCTGAGGCTCCCATACCTCAATTGGAGATTCGATCAGCCTAACAGTAGATGGCTCATTTGCAGCGTTGAACATTCCCACTAAGTCAATACCAGTGAGATTGATTTCCGAGTAACCCCTTACATTGGATAACTTCTCCTGGACATCCAAAAGTGCATTGCCTTCTCCGCAACAGATATCCAGCCAGCTTACCCCTCCATTTTGATCGATCTTATCTTTCAAGTAGCGTCCTATGTCAATGCCAATTTCCTTATCGTAGCTATTAATACCGGTCAGTTGTCTTGATCGGTTCATACGGCAATTGGCCACTACGGGTGAGTTATGAAGTTCCTTTTCGGGAATGAATTTCATTGTGATTAGAAATAAAAAAAGCGACCTGATGGTCGCTTTATAAATTTACAAAAGTCCTCGGTGTTAAACTACTCAGCCGTCGGCTTCATATATTTCTTTTTGAAGCGCTCGTAAAGCACCTGCTGCTTATTATCCAAATTGAGTTTTCGACCCTTAATCAATGCCATAGTTATCTTGCTGGTCCGCATATCTAACAGGTCACCTTCAGAAACAACCAAATTGGCGTCTTTGCCGGATGCTATGGTTCCAGTTGAACCACTGATGCCTAGGATATCGGCTGTATTCGATGTCACAAGCTTCAGCGCTTCTTCCTTTCCCAAACCATAACCTGCTACAGTCCCAGCGTAGAAAGGAAGGTTTCTGGAGTTCATTAGTCCGCCATAGGTGAGTCCTACTTTAATACCGGCTTCAGTGAGTAATACAGGCAACTTGTATGGCATATCCACGTCTTCTTCGGCCCGGGCTGGCAACCGGTGCACATCGTCAATTAAGACAGGAATATCATGCTCCTTGAGGAAATCTTTGGCATAATAAGCATCCCTACCACCAACTAACACAATTCTCTCGATGCCGAAACTCTCAGCAGTCTGAATAGACTCGATTATCTCATGGTATTTTTGCGCATTGATATGGAGTATTTTCTCTCCAGAAAATACCCCCTTCATGGCTTCAAACTTCAAGTTGACCGTAGTGGGTGTACCCATTTGGCTATAGGATTTAGCTTCTTGCAAGAATACTTTAAGTCCATCCACAGTTCTTTTGTAATTGGGGTTATCCCTCCCTTTGGTTTCATTGAGCCACCATCTTGGGGGCAACTTCTTGATCGGCCAGTTAAGGTTCACTGCAATATCCTTCTTGTAAGCAGCGTCCTCCCAATTCCAACCATCAAGTGCCATTACTGAAGATGTACCGGTCAATGTACCTCCGCCGGGCACTGATTCTACCAGTAGAATACCGTTGTATCTTAAGGTAGCTATGATTTCTGAATCTGTATTGTAAGCAATCAATGACCTAACATTCGGTGTGAATTGACCTACCTCTGTGTGATCCCTAGTAGCACGAACGGCACCAATATCTTCCAATCCCACTCTTGTACCCGGTAATATTAGTCCCGGATATACGTGTTTACCAGAAAGGTCAACCTGCTCATATTTTTGTAGATCAATCCTAGCTGTAGTCGCATCACCAACCTGCGTGATCTTACCTTCTTCTATTAGAATAAAGGCGTTTTGAATAACTTGTCCATTGCCCAAGTGAGCGGTGGCGTTCATCAACGCCATCGGCTGACTCTGAGGAGGAGCAGGTTCTGGCACCTGGGCAAAAAGTTCTATCGCCATCAGGCAACCGAAGAGAATAAGTAGAAAGCTTTTATATATAGTTTTCATAAGTCTGTTGCTTTGGCGATTAATAATCATTTCCTATGATAAGGTCTTCACAATGCCAGTGATGCTGACCAGCCGGCTGGCTCTTTTGAGTAGCAGCACCACCTTTTTTGGCCTCGGCCATTTTGTTAATGAGCCTGGCCCTCTCAGCTGTTATCGCTTCCCTTCTTTGCTTATCTTCTTCAATGTCGTAATATATTATGCCATCTATCAAAGTCTTTTCGGCTTTTGCATATATGGAAAGTGGATTGTCTGTCCAAAGCACAATATCGGCATCCTTACCGACCTTGATACTTCCCATACGGTTCTCAAGGTGTAGCATCTTGGCAGGGTTAATTGTGACCATTTTCCAGGCTTCATGCTCTGACATGCCGCCGTACTTCACAGATTTCGCCGCTTCCTGGTTCAGTCTTCTCGCCATTTCAGCGTCATCAGAATTAATGGCCACATTTACACCGGCCATACGCATCAGTTCCGGGTTATAAGGTATCGCTTCCCTTACTTCGTATTTATAAGCCCACCAATCGGCGAAAGTAGAACCGGAGGCCCCGTGTTTGGCCATCTTATCCGCTACTTTATACCCTTCCAAAATATGGGTGAAGGTGTTCACGTTGAAGTCAAAATGTTCAGCTACCTTCATCAGCATATTGATCTCAGACTGCACATAAGAGTGGCAAGTAATAAAACGCTCCTTGTTCATTATCTCAGCCAAGGTTTCCAATTCCAAATCCCGTCTTGGCTTGATTGGGGCTGGCGTCTTACTCCTGCGCGACCTTGAGTTAATGGCTTTTTGATATTGCCTCCATTCTTCGTCATAGGCCGTAGCTCTGGTAAAGGCATCCATGAATACTTGCTCTACCCCCATTCTGGTTTGTGGAAACCGTACCACCTGTCTATCACCCCAGTTGGACTGCTTTACATTCTCTCCCAGCGCGAACTTGATATACCCGTCCGCACCGGCAATTTTCATTTCTTCAGGATTGCTACCCCAGCGGAATTTGACCAGGGCAGACTGCCCACCTACTGGATTGGCTGAGCCGTGCAGAAGTTGAGCCGCTGTTACGCCTCCGGCCAGCTGTCGATAGATATTGACATCCTCAGAATCTACGGCATCATACATTCTAACCTCGGCAGTAATGGACTGTGAGCCTTCGTTCACACCACTTAAAGCGATATGCGAATGCTCATCGATGATACCAGCAGTAAGATGTTTGCCAGAAGCATTAATTACTTTGGCCCCGGAAGCACTTATATTCTTACCGATCTGTACGATCTTACCTCCTCTCAACAGCACATCGGTATTTTCTAACACGCCATCATCTTCTCCAGTCCAGACGGTGGCATTTCTGAAAAGTATAGTTTCCTGTTGTGGCTTTTGCTCCCAGCCATACGCCTTAAACGGATAGATCATATTACCCAACTCAGGCTTTGTTGGGCTTTGCGTTTTAGATTCCGAAGATTTACCCTCGATATCGCCTGTTCGCTTAGCATTCCAATCTACCCAGCTTCCATTGGCTAATTGTCCCTGTCCCTTCATCTGACCTGATGCTATCCAACCTGACAGCCGTACCAAGCCTTCTCCTTTCTTAGGCTCAAAAGACATCGTTAGCTTCTCACCTTCAACCGAACTTTTAACTTTTAGGGTGGTAGAATCATTGACCTTGACCTGAAGCTTATGTTTACCTGGCTTACCTGATATCTCCAGATTATACTGGGTATTGCCAATAGATAAATGATACTTACCGGCGTAATCCTTGGCATACATATCATTCACTTGATAGCGGCTTCCTTGAATCCAGTTTTCATAGATTACTACATCACTTGAGAATACATTGCCCGAGGTAATAATGAAATTGGCCATTTTACCGGACTGTAAACTACCCACCATATCACTCACTTTCAATAAACGGGCTGGAGTAGCCGTGATGGCCTCCAAAGCTTTCTCCTCAGACAATCCATATGCTATTGCCTTTCTAATATGCTGGAGGAAAGAAGATCTCTTTTTCAAACCTGCTGAGGTAAAGGTAAAGGTGATGTTCTGTGAGGCTACCATTCCGGCATTGGCTGGTGCCATTTCCCAATGCTTCATCTGATCAAGAGAAATGTCCATGGACTCATAAGGGTCGGATACATCGTAAGCATCAGGAAAGTTTAGCGGTAGAATAAGTGCAGCATTGGTGGCCTTAATATCTTGCAATCTCTGGTATTCATCACCAGCGCCTTTGATGATGTATTGTACACCCGTTTCATCACCAACCTTATCCGCCAGCAATAGGCGTAGTTTATTACGCACCTCAAAGATTTGAGGAAGGTTTCTTAGGTCGTTATAGGCTTTAAGGCTTTGGTTATTCTGTTTGTCGTTGGCCTCTGAGGCATACCACTCTGCGTCGTAATGGGTCTGACGGAGCAAAGCTACCGCCCCCATGATAGAATTAGGATAGTTCTGTTTGCTGGTACCCTTGTTAAATGAAAGGTTAGCGGAAGCCCGGTCGTTGATCACTACATTTTGTTCCGGCTTATTGGCCAGCGTCACAAAAACAGATGTGCCACGCACAATACCGTCAGGCTTAAATGATAAAACAGCCCCGAAACCAGCACTTCTCATGGTTTTGGCTGTTTTGTCATCTACTTTGAATTCACTAATCGCGTCGTACTCGCTCTTAATGGCTTCATTCCATCCAAAGGCTCCGTCTTTCTTAGACAGAAACTGAGGAGGGTCTAAGAAACTTGCACGTGATGCCTTTACCTTGGGCAACCCGTAGTTGGTGTATACATCAATAAATGATGGGTACACAAACTTGTTTTTCAAATCATGTACTTGGGCTCCGGCCGGAATGCTAACATTGGTTCCCACAGACTTGATGACCCCTTTTTCTATCACCAAAGTGGCATTCTCAATTTTGGTTTTGTGGTCTAGAAAAATGGTCGCATTGGTAAAGGCATGGATCATTGGCCTTTCGTCTTCGACGCCATTGACAGGGAAAGTCTCTTGCGCATAGGCGCCCACCTGCCAGATGGCAAAAAGTAATAGTATAATCTTCTTCATTAATTATGGTTTTATTAATTATGGTATTGGCAACGTAATCAATAATATCAAAATATCATAGGTCGGAAATCATCAAGATGTCAATTTTAGCTTGAGCTGTAAATGATATATTGATATACAATGGATCTTCTATTTATCCGTTATCAAGAGGCAAACTGCTGAAGGGACAGGTGAGTGATAACGAAGTGTACCCGGATTTTCTGAAGATGATAAGTAGATAGGTACGCTTTTTGCTGTTTGATGCAATAACAATTATACCTTAAAATAAAGCTTATCACCTATGAAAAAAGTCTACTTGCTCCTCACAGGTGTGATTACCTGTGTATTCATTAGTAATAGTTTCGCTCAGCAGATACCCCCGGAAAAAACCAAAAAGTGGCACCTATCTACCATAGGGCTTAATATTGGCGGTTCTTCACACAACTATCCAAATTTAACTTACCAAGGCCTTCAAACACTTGCCAAGGATGCAAGAGTTGATCAAGTTGATATGTCTGGTATGGTTAGATCACCTTATTTTGCCGCTGTGATGAGCGGCGGTGTGATTGGTGGTTATGTCGGTTTTTCCAAGGACATCAGTCACAAATGGCAAGCAGAAAAGCGTTTCAAAGCCAATGTTTACACTTTTGGTGAGGTGGTAGTAGAATATCAAAACCTTGATAATAACACTTACGAAAGTGTCGGTTGGTGCCTGATGAACAACAGGCTAGAACTAGAAGCTTCCTACCTATTCAGACGTGCCGGAAACCGGTCTAGTATCACGATGGGTCCATCGCTAGGAGCTGGTACTTCATTCAACGATATCCTTATTTTCCTTGGTTCAAGTGACCGCATCAGTAACAACAATGGCTTTGAATCCGGAGAGGAATTTAAACTGAGATCCACTAAGTTCTTAACTGCCAGTGTAGATTTTCAATATGCTTTCAGGCTGGTGGACAAGCTGGCTTTAACATTCGATACTCGCTTTGGGTTGGGTCGCCATTTGACAGGTGAACGCGAGCATGATTTTACCAGTACTATGTTTTCGACGTCTGTCGGATTTGAATATCAATTCTTTAGAAACTAAAATATAACTATACAAAACCTCGTCCAAGAACAGTAAATCCCTCTAATGCCATTTCGAACTTTCCTGTGCGAAATGGCATTTTTTTATGTTCTATAAATGCTAATGATTTGAAGTGTTCGACCTCTCGGACAGAAGATAATGGCGTTATTCTTTGACGATGGTGAACTCGACTCTTCTATTCAGTTTTCTGGTCTCTTCGTTGCGGTTACTGGCGATCGGTTTCATGCCTCCGTAGCCTTTACCAGATATTCTCTTCGAAGATATACCTTTTCCTACCAAGTACTTCTTTACCGATTTAACGCGCTCTTCAGACAGTTTGATATTGTATTTTGCTATACCTCGGTTGTCAGTATGACCAGCCAATTCGATTTCCATGGTAGCATTTTCCAACATCATTGCTGCCACTAAGTCCAAATCGGTATAACTGCTTTCGAGAAGTTCTGTTGTGCCCCTTTTGAAAAGTACATGCTCTAGCTTAACGGTAACGCCTTTTTCAATGGGCTGAAGTCGGAAATCCATTTCTACTTCATCTGCACCATTGGCGGATGCAATATCCTTTTGTACACTAATGTAGCCGTGAGCCTCAATTTTGATAGTATAATTATCTCCTGGCTCAACTTCTACTGTGTAGCCTTGCTCATTCACACCAGTAGTTACTGTTTGCTCAGGGGCTTGTGGGTTGCTTACTGTTACCTTGGCTTCTACTCCTTGTCCAGTCTTATCATCTATGATGATCCCATAGACCTTAAGAACGGGCTTCTCTACAACTTCCGTCACTGCAGTTGCCACCGTATCTGGCTGGACAACTTCTTCCTCAGTGGAAGTCTCCACAATAGCGGCCACAACAGTTGAGTCAGGTTGTTCTTCTGTCTCTTCGACTACAACGGGTTCTTCATTGCTCACACTATCGTGGGGTGGATTGAGGTTTTTCAACTTGATGTCACCGTAGCCATCACTATCGGTATTGGATATGTAAATGGCTTGATGTGTAGAAGTATTATAAATAAAACTCTTTTCCCTTCCTGAGGTATTGATTTCAGTGCCAAGATTAATTGGTTTACTCCAGTTTTTCCAGGTATCATCTAACCTTATTGACCAGAAAATATCAAAGCTTCCCTCTCCTCGACTTCCGTTAGAAGCGAAATAAAGTGTCTTCATATCGCTCGATAAAACGGGATTAAACTCTTGAAGACGGCTATTGATTTGATCACCTAAATTTTTAGGCTCTCCCCATTCACCATTACCTTTCTTTAATGCTACATAGATGTCTTCCGCCCCTCTAGTACCGAAGGTTTCCAAAGAAAAGAACATGACTTTTTCATTGGACGCTACAAAACCGCCATGGTTAGAAGATTTGTTTTTAAAGTAAGGAATATTGACCTTCTCCGGTTTGGACCACTTGGCTCCTCTTCGATAAGAGGCAGAAACGCCTTGAGTGGATGATTGGCTCCCATCTGGATTGTAATGCCCGTATAAATACATGGTATTACCATCAGCCGAAAATCCCAGTACGCCATTCCACCCACTATTATTGAAAGGCTTTCCCAAATTTTGAGGTAAGGACCACCTATTCAATTCATTCAGCGTTGCATACCAGATATCACCCTTATCGGAGGCACCACCTATATTTTCCGGACTATTCGATCTGGTAAAGAAAAGTGACTTACCATCTGGAGAAATGACAGGGTGGTCTTCGTTATATGGGGAGTTAACGTTGTCAAATGCGCCTTCGGGTAGCTGTGCCCATACGTTGGCACTCACCAGAACAGTGCATAATAGAAAAATAAAGGATAAAACCAGTTTATCTGTTGGGTCGCCTAACACCATCTTGTAATTCGTAACGCTGAATTTACAAATATCGGTATATCATCAATACTTTAATATCATCAGGGGATGATTTGTGATGTAAGTCATGCTTCTTGTCATGCTTCGATGAAAAAACTTCTCCAGGGTACTGCGCTTATGAGTAAGCATGACCAACATGTCGGCCTCAGATTCATTGAGGTATTCTTCCATTCCGGCACTTAATTCTTCAGGATATACCTTATAATCAAACTTTAGTTTATCGTATTGGACGAAGCTGCCCAAATCACTCACAAACTCCTCATAGTCTTTTTTATTGGAAGAGTTATCACGATGGGTGATATGCACGACGTTGACTTTTGAGTCGAACGACGTAGCAAAAGATATAACGTCCTGAATGGCTTTTCTATCTTCTTCGTTGTAGTCGGTGGCGTATACAACCTTATCAAAACCTTGAAACCTGGATTGTTCCGGCACACAAATAACAGGCACAGGAGAAGACTCAATGATTTTGATGGCATTGCTACCCACATAGACACCTGTTACTTTACTGATACCTGTAGTACCCAGAACGACCAAGTTATACTCTTCGTCGTTAATATAATTGATAATCCTATCAGGCATTTCGCCAAGTGCTACACTATAATCACAATTCACCAGACCTTGGGTATTCTTACTCTTAATAATCTCTGTCAGGTTCTTAAGCCTTTCCTTGGCCATGGCAAGTAGCTCATTGAAATTCTTTATAGGTTGGTCTTCCCCCAATACTTTATTGAAATCGTCTTCGGTGAACACATACAGCAAAGTGAGATGCGCGTTGTATTTAACACCAATTTCAAAAGCATATTCAATTGCATTGATAGAACAGGAAGAAAAATCAACCGGACAGAGTATTCTATTCATTTAAATGTGATTTAGAAACCAAATATACCATATCGTCTTTCAAAAAGGTAATGAAAATTACTGAGCTATGTTAGTTTTAGCCTCCCTAAGTTATTTACTTACCCAAGGGTTGTTGGCCAGGGAAAACCGCCAAGGTAAGGAAGCATCCTCTTCGGCATAGTCCACTCCTATTCTAGGTGTTTGCATCACTTGTTCACCGGTGAAGCTGAAGCCCCTATCCTCCACCCAGATGACGTCACCTATTAGCGATATTGTATTATGCATCATATCAATCCCAAGTGCCTTAGTTAATTTACCGGGTCCCGAAGTGAGCTGGTGGTTTTCTTTTTTCAACCCCCTTCTTCGCATCATGATAGAAGTACCTTCAATAGGCTCAATAGCCCGTATTAAGACTACTTCCGCTACTTCTTGTTTATTGGTGACAAAATTGAGCAACTTATGAATGCCGTAACAGAGATAGACGTATGCTCTTCCAGCTTCTCCAAATATGACTTCAGTACGCGCCGTACGTCTATTATTATAGGCATGACTTGCCTTCTCATGGTACGAGTAAGCTTCTGTCTCTACAATCATACCGGCCGTTCTTTCGCCGTCTATTTGAGTCACGATCACTTTGCCGAGTAGTTCAGAGGCGATAGTGAGTACATCCGTTCTATCGTAGAATGCGGTGGCAAGTTTTATATCCATTTACAACAAAAACCGTAATAGGTAATTATACTTTGTATTAATTTTGACCAGAAACTTAAATCAAACGTTTTAAAGACCCATGAAAAAAATACTACTAACGCTGTTCGCAGCAAGTCTTTTTGCTACTTCTTTCGGGCAAATCACAACCCCCCAGCCTAGCCCGGGAAGTACGCTTACTCAGACAGTCGGTCTCACTGAGGTAACGGTGAAATACTACAGACCCAAAATGAAAGGCCGTAAAATCTACGGAGAAGGTAGTGATTTCTTAGTTCCTTATGGACAAATCTGGAGAACTGGTGCCAACCAAGGTACTGTTATTTCTTTCAGCGATGATGTAACCATCGGAGGAAAAACTGTTCCTGTAGGTGATTATCTAATCTTCACCAAGCCAGGCGCTACCGAGTGGACAGTGATGTTCTATAAAGACCTGTCAATAGGTGGTAACGTGAATGCCTATGACGAGTCAAAAGAAGAAGCCAGGTTCACAGCGAAAGCAACCAAGTTGGGTAATACGGTTGAAACTTTCACCGTCAATATTGCTGACATCAGTGAAGACAACACTACTGCTCACTTGCAATTCGCTTGGGAAAACACTGCTGTCAACCTTCCTATCACGGTAGAGTTTGACAAGAAGGTGATGGAGGCCATTGCACAGAATACCCAAGTTAATCCTGGCAACTATCTAGCAGCAGCCAACTATTTCTATAGCACAGATAAAGATCTTAACAAGGCTTTGGAGTGGGTTAATCTTTACCTTGCAGAAGAGAAAAACAGCAAACAATTCTGGAACATCCATTTGAAAGCACAGATTCTTGCTAAAATGGGGAATAAAAAGGAAGCTATTGAAACAGCTGAGAAATCAATGGAATTAGCAAAGAACTTCCCTCAGGGAGATTTTGGCTACATCAAAAGAAATGAAGATCTTATTGCTTCTGTCAAAAAGGGCAAGAAGTAGAAAAGAGCATATTTAAGATGATCTACGAAAAAGGCGCTTGGTTAAGCGCCTTTTTTATTTCCGTCGTTCAATATCAATTGTAACAGCGCGCTGATAACGATTACCAGAAAGCAGCCGAACGCGTTGTACCAAAGATAGCCCATAGTCAATGGGCCGGCCATCTCTTCTACGTTCAGGTAGTGCACCAAACCAATCAAAGCCTGGCTGATAATAGCCCCAATGAACACAGCATTACTTTTGATTCCTTTAAAGAAAAAAGCGACTATAAAAATCCCCAGTACTATTGGGTAGAATAGTGATCCAATAAGATTTACCGCCTGGATCAAGTTTTCGAATAGCGACAGCGTAGAGGCAAATATGATAGCCAACACTCCCCATCCTAACGTAAAAAGCCGCGAAGACTTTAGATAGGTTTGGTCAGATGCTTTAGGATTGATTGCCCGTTTATAAAAGTCTATGGTAGATGTTGAACCAAGAGCATTTAATTCGGATGAAGTAGAAGACATGGCGGCAGAGAACATTACTGCAAACAACAAACCTATTATACCCTGAGGAAGGTTGTTTACAACAAAGTGCATGAAAATGTAATCCTTGTCATTACTTTCTACATTGGGTAAAGTAGCTTCAATTACCTCCTTAGCCCGTTTTCTAAGTGTATCAGATTCTGCCTGCAGTTTGTTCACCTCCAATTGTGCACTGCGAATATCCGCTTCGTTTCCATTGTGTACTTCTTCAACCAGTTTGTCAATAGCAGTCCGTTTTTCTGTAAAAACCTCAGTATATCGCACTTCGAGGCTATCATAAACGGCCGCGCTATCAGTTTTCACAATAGACTCATTGACATTATCATTAAAGAATATCGGGGGCTCATTGTATTGGTAGAAAACGAACACCATAGCTCCGATGAATAAGATCACAAACTGCATAGGCACTTTCAGCAGCCCGTTCATCATCAACCCCAATCTACTCTCACTTAGGGATTTACCAGATAAATAGCGTTGTACTTGAGATTGATCGGTACCGAAATATGACAAGAAAAGAAATACTGCCCCGGTGATTCCAGACCAGAAATTATAACGATCGCTCAGGTCAAACTCAAAGTTGACTACATTCAGTTTGTCCATCTTTCCTGCAATGTGAAGTGCGTCAGTGAAGCCCACGCTCTCCGGTAAAGAGGTGATGACTAGCACGCCAGCCACAACCATACCTCCCATCATCACAGCCATTTGCTGTTTTTGGGTTTGTGTTACAGCTTTGGTACCTCCGGAAACGGTATAAATGATTACCAAAACACCTATTATGATATTGGTAATTGCGAGATCCCACCCCAACAATGATGATAAAATAATGGATGGCGCATATATGGTTATACCTGCCGCCAGTCCGCGTTGCACAAGGAAGATCAATGCTGCGAGCATTCTAGTCTTCATGTCGAAACGGCTTTCCAAATACTCGTAAGCGGTATATACTTTCAGCTTGTAATAGATAGGTAGGAAAAACACCGAAATAATGATCATGGCGATAGGAAGGCCAAAATAGAACTGCACGAAGCGCATTCCGTCGGTATAAGCTTGACCCGGTGTAGAAAGAAAAGTGATGGCACTTGCTTGGGTCGCCATGATGGATAGCCCTATAGTCCACCATTTCACATCGTCGCTCCCTCGAAGGTAACTTTCCATATCCTTCGAGCCACGCGTCTTCCACACACCATAAGCAACAATCAATACAAGTGTACCAAAGAGTACGATCCAGTCAATGGTATTCATGAAAAGGCTTGGGTGAAGAGATAGAACAAAAGAATGAAAAGTGACAAGGTACCAATTAAGAACAAGTACCATCCCTGCCAACTTTTGAAAACAGGGGGTTTTTCATCCATATCGTTAGTAGAAGAATTCTGCTGGTCTACAGACATTCAGAAATTGTTTGTATTAATATTATCTATAATTGGACAAGTTGGTATTTTGAGGCTTTTTATTTTCCTCATTACCAAGAGAGATCAAATTGGTAAATATCCTGAAGGCACCCGGTACACCAGCTGGCAACTCCCTAAACCATGAATATCCCGTGTATACGTAATAACCCTTCCCATATTTAGCCACTAGTAAACCGCCGTCCTTGGCATCTTCTCCGGGGTCATTGCTAGATAAAATAGCTTCATATTCCTGGCTCCAATCATTAGGGAAATACAAACCTCTTTCTTGTACCCAACCGTCAAAATCCTTTTCAGTAATCTTGTTTGGCCCATTAATGACGGGATGATTGGGCTTGAGTATTCTTACTTCAGCTTCTTCAACAGTTACCCTGTCCCTTGACAACTTAATATCGTAAGGAGCAAATTCGTTTGTTTTTAGCCTGAAGTTGGTGTTGTATTGTACGATGAGCGTACCTCCGTTTTCAGCATAAGACAATAGGTCTTTCATATAGAACTTAGCCCTGTCTTGGGTATTAAGTACACGTACGCCTAGAATAACTGCATCAAGGTTTTGCAGATTTTCAGGTGTAATTTCATCATCTTTCATCTCCCACACCTCATAACCGATGTTTCTCAGGCTCTCCGGAATCTTATCACCCGCACCCTGGATGTAGCCAATTACATTACCCCTTTTCTCGATATTCAATTTTACCAATTTGGCCGAAGCTTTCGGGAAAAGAGTCTGAATGGGAATATGGTCATATTCAATACTTACCAGGCTATTCTGATACTTTTCACCATCTACAGAGGCGATGACACCAACCTCAGCCGATTCTTGCTTTTTAGGAGGTAATACAGAAAATTCTATTAGTTGTTCTTCTCCCTTTAAGGTCAAATCAAATGCAGCCGTGACCGGGTTTGATTTCCATCCTTTTGGTAAATCAAGCTGAACATTACCTTTTAGGTTAGCCTTACCTGCCTTTACCGTCACACGAATCGGCTTAGGATCGTTTGCAGCGAATATGTATACATCTTCAGATATATTGGAGAAAACGGGTGGTGTCACCTCGAATGGCCTGTATAACTCACCTCCCACTGGATCGTTCCACTTATATATTAGAGGCATTTTGTAGGTGATACGCTCCCCTTCTATTTCTAGTAGGTATTCAACATTCATGGCCGGGTCATTCTCCGCCTTACCAATATTGAGCCTGTCTTTAACTTCATACATACCCAGTGTGCCAGGCTCTGATAACCAATAGTGCTGTGTGTATTCAATGTTTTTCGGAAGTGCTACTTTCTGCTTAAAGCGTACTGGAATGTTATTCTCCAAGCTCATATTCAATGCAGAATCCATATTCACTTGTGCTACCTTAAGCCCTAATACCTTTACTGCAACATCTGAACGATTGATCAACTCATGATTAAATTCTATCGCTCCTCCGGGTGTAGCGTAATAATCACTGGCACTTACTTCGAGATAGAGCGCCATACAACCTTTGATCAATTGATCAACTTCTACCGTCTTTTTCTCTTTCCAATATCCATCGTCGGGTATCGTTTGAATCATCTTTCTGATCTTGACAAGTTCAGCGACACTTTTGGCTGGCTGCTCCAAATCAAAGTTGCTAATAGCCTGTTCTACCAGCGGCTGGACTTTGTCCCCTCCTTCAATACGGGTCCAGGTCAGGTTAATGCCATCGAAAAGTCCATTTTGAGCCCTATCACCAGCAGTGTACTCAAGAAATTCTTTCGCTTGTCCTCGACGTCCGGTAGAACCAAACCCCTGGCTCTTGTGCTGACTACGGCTTTCTGATGCTATTTCAGTATATGATTTGCCTAGTAGCGTATTATATTTACCAACATCTACAGTAACCACACCGGGTGTATTTTCATTGATGCTAGAATTCCACCATCTGCCGGTATTTAATAGTAGCCTTTTTGGCTGCCATACATCCACATATGCTAATTGATCCGGGAATTTTGTTTTGTCTCCGACTAGATCGAAAGCTTCTCCTGCCAGAATAGCAGAAGTCGTATGGTGCCCGTGACCGCCTCTACCATCTGTCGGAAACCTGGTAATGATTACATCTGGACGGAATTTGCGTATAGCCCATACCACGTCGGAAAGCACCTGTTCTTTATCCCAAATCTGCACTGTTTCCTCTGGGGATTTGGAATATCCAAAGTCGTTGGCCCTGGTGAAAAACTGCTGGCCACCATCTACTCTTCTGGCCGCCAATAGTTCTTGCGTCCTGATTATCCCAAGCAGCTCTCTGATTTGTGGTCCTATCAGGTTTTGCCCACCATCTCCCCTGGTCATGGAAAGATAGGCCGTGTTAACCAACTCTTCATTAGCCAGATAGGTGATCATACGTGTATTTTCGTCATCGGGATGGGCTGCTACATACAAGGCCGAACCCAATACATTGAGCTTTTTAAGGGCAAGTTTCAACTCTGCAGCGTTGGGTTTATGGGGTTTTTGTGCAAAAGTTGGGGTGAGTAAGATGGCTAATAGTAAAACAGCTACAAGCCTTTTGATAATGTGCATCTTCTATCTTTTAGAATTTGGGTTCAATGACATTAAGAACGGGGCAAAATTATAAAAAGTTATCGCCTCGAAATAGAAAGATGCTCAAAGGTATCGCAATTTCGATTTGACCGGTAGCATTTTGCTTTCAATTGTCGCGAACGGTCATTGAAGGTGTCAGAGACGACCATACATTTCGTTATTTACCATGAAGCTACCATCACCACGTACTTCAAAAGTCAATTTGCTCAAGGTATCCTTTTTCTTATTCTTGAAGTAGACAAAGTAAAGATGTGGGCTTCGCTTAGTTTTCATTTCCTCTACCGCGCCCATTTTAATAACAAAATCCATAGGAGCTTCCAGTTTCCTCACCATCACACGTTCATGCTTGTTGTTGGTCACCCAGACTTTGTATTCCTCTCCAACCAAACTTAATACTGAAACTTTGATATTCATTGACAAAAGCTGATTCCTTGATTTCTGCTTTTGGCCTTCAAAGTCTATCCGATCATTGTACTCCCTTAACGGTTTTATAAAGTAATAGTCTACTGAAAATTCATAGCTTTCGGTATCCCTGAATGGATGGTTTTGACCATATGTTGTAAATCCAAAGGTTAGAAGCAACCCTATAATGATTGTCTTCGTCATGGGTATATTGGTTTGAGAAATTACAATAGATAACCGCTATTGATATTAACGAAAAATATCGAATAATCCGCCTCCCAATATGGGATATGGTATTACCACGTTGAGACTGGGAGGCAAGAAAAGCTTAGTTCTACCGACTGGATAAGCTTATTAGAAATGAAAAGACTAAACTTAAATATTTATTTACCCGCTCAAACAATAATGGCACGATCATTGACATTATTATGATGAAAGCAATTTAGCGTAACAGTTAAAAGTCTTTCATGGTTTTCATGGTTTTGGTTGAATAAAGCCCCTTAACGTAGGGGCTTTTTCTTTTTTACAGAAGCTGTACCATGAAACAACTCCACCCTTAATACATTCTCATAAGACTGGCCTACCAATTCAATCGGTTTTGATACGAATAACAATTCCAGTGATAGATGAATATTGTAGAATATAAAACCATAGGAACAAAAAAAGCAGTCACATTTCTGTAACTGCTTTTAAGTTTAGAGCCCCCTGCCGGGATCGAACCAGCGACCTACTGATTACAAGTCAGTTGCTCTACCAGCTGAGCTAAGGAGGCGTCTAGCTTGAAGTGGGTGCAAAAATAACCGTAGGAATGTAATTATCAAATCCTGAGCTAAAAAAATTCAGGTTTTGTCAATTAAGCCATTCTAAGGAGTTTTAGTTGCTCTTTTAAGCTCTTTAACTCGTCTTGTGCAGCTTCTATTTTTTCCTCAAAATCACTTTTCAGCTTAGAGGCAGTCTTTGATTCTGAGAAGAATTCCATGTTATTACGCCAGACAGCAATATCGTTTTCGACTTTACTTATCTGCTTTCTAAGCGCTTGCTCTTTCTTGTAGAGCTTTTGGTTAGAATTAGGACTATGCCTTAGACGGTTGATTTGATTTTCGAGTTTAAGGCGCTGCCTTTCATCTTCTGACATGCCTTCTATCCCTTCAATAAAACCTTCCACCGCTTCAGCAAACTTGGATTTAATGACATTAATATCCCTTTTAGGCACAAAGCCTATGTCATAAAAGGCTGTCTGCAAGCTTTTGAAAAGATCAACATCATTTGATCCTTCCTCGGTAAGTTGTTCTATCTGAGCGCAAATGGCTTGCTTCCTCTTGAGGTTTTCTTCGTATTCTCCTTCCGACTCTTTATTGGCCTCTCTCTTTCTATTGAAGAACTCATCACAAGCATCCTTAAATTGCTTATAAATTTCGTTTCTATACTTTTCAGGTACAGGTCCGATTTCTCTCCAGTCTTTCTGTAGTTGCTTAAGTTCATTGGCTGTCTTATCCCAATCGTCGCTCTCTTTTAAAGCTTCCGCTTTCTCTACCAGACCTTTTTTAGTATTGAGATTCTGTTCGCGTTGCTCATCCAACTTTTTGAAAAAGCCTCCTTTATTGTTAAAGAAAGTCTTAAACGCAGACCAGAAATGCTTGTTAAGGCCTTTGGCCTTGTCTTTAGGTAATCCTCCTATGGCTTCCCACCTCTTTTGAACTTCAAGAATCTCTTTCGTCTTTTCGTTCCACTCCTTTATTCTATCAGAATCGAACTGTGTAAATGCTTGCACCTCTTCTGCCAGCGTAGTCTTCTTTACAAAATTCTCCTCAAGCTCATCTTTTAATTCATCAAGGAATTCTTTTCTCCTTTTGTATACGGCATCGGAAGCAGCCTTGAATCGCTGCCATAACGGCTCTTGCTCCTCCTTCGGTACAGGACCAATATGCTTGAAGTCATGATGTAGTTGGTTAAGCTCTTTAATAGCGTCTTTTATTGACTCTATTTCACTAAGCTTTTCAGCTTTTCCACATAACTCAATCTTCGACTCCAGATTCTTCTTTCTATCTAATTCTTTAAGCTCAAAATAGATGCTTCTGTGATCATAAAAGCGATTGACGAGCGCATTGTAATTAGCCCAGAGTGTTCGGCTGAATGCTCCCGGAACTGGCCCAATACTCTTCCACTCATCCTGCATTTCTTTGAAGGTATTGAAGCTCACATTGGTATCGTCAGAATCCACAAAAGCTCTCAAACGCTCCAACAGCTCTTCCTTCTTTTCAAGGTTCCTCTCTTTTTGTCTTTCTTTCTCTCTCTGGAAATCACCAAAACGGTCTTTAAGTAGTTTATAGTTGGCTTCGAACTTATTGGTGAGTTCGTCATACTTGTATTCGAAATCATCCTCTTCTCCTCCATCATCAATGAACTTCTTCAACGCTTCCGCGCGCTCTTGATCTTTTAGCTCATCGAAAACGTGCTTAAGTGCTTTAAGTGTGCGATTAATTTTTTGAAAGTCGTTTTCCTCGCCTAAACCTTCAATGGCTTTGACCAGCGCACTCTTGTCATAATCGCTGAAGTCAATTTCTTCTTCCTCATGATGATGTTCTTCCTCTTCGTGGTGATCTTCATGAACTTCGTTCAGATCATCTTCCGAGTTTATTTCTTTCTTGTCTTCTTTCGAGGGTTCTTTAGAAGGGGTATCGTCAGTCTGAACAGTACTTTCTTCGGGTGGGGTGACCTCTTGCTTATCTTGTGGCACAGCTTCTTCACTGACTTCGGTTGAATCATTAACAGCTGATTCTTCGGCTTCCAATTTAGCCTCCTCCTTTTGCTCAACCTGACTATCACCTACCTCAGCGTTAGTTTCAGGTTGGTTTTTCGAGTTATCTACTTCCTCCGATAATTCTCTCTCTTTGTCCATTTTACCCCCAATTTAGACGTGTACAATTGTAAATTTAAGAAAATGATTCAATTTAATCTTGGGTCGATTGGGTAATTCGAATACATATTAAATTTCCCTCCCATTTCCTTCAACACTTCTCTCCACAAGTCTTCCGGTCTATAATCAAAAACCATTTTTTGGTTCAAAATGTCTGAAACTATCCATGAATTTGCCTCTAATTCATCTTCCAACTGCCCTGCACCCCAACCTGAATAGCCTATAAAGAAGCGAAAATCTTCTGGATCCAAGGTATTATTTTCAATCAAAGTCATAAGCTGTTCAAAGTTTCCGCCCCATAGACAATCATCCATTACCGGCTCACCCCCCTCTAAGTACTCCGCTCTGTGTAAGAAATGGAGGGTATCTTGTTGCACAGGCCCACCGACGTAAATTTTCTCTTTGAATCCTTTTCCCTGATCAATGATATCTTCAAAGAACAAACCTGAAGGCCGATTAAGAACGAACCCAAACGAACCATCATCGTTATGCTCACACAGTAAAACTACGGTACGTTCAAAGTTAGGGTCGGGCAGATATGGCTCCGAAATAAGGACTCGTCCTTTCTCAGGTTTTAGTCTGCTTTTATAATTGAAAAACTCGTTCATTTCCCCCATCTCTAGTGAAGTGCCGCTTGAAGAGGTAGTGATTTAAGCACATCACCCTCGATTTCATTAAGTTCATTTAAACGTTTATAAACTATATCCTCTTCAAAGTATCGCAACGCCATCTTCACAAAGATGTTGCCGTGCTTAGCTTCTGATGCCCATAAATTATGATAGAACTGTTTCAAATCGCCCGGCTCCAAAGCCTCATATACCAGCCTGAACCGCTCTGCTCCTCGGCACTCAATAATCGAAGCTAGTAGCAATCGATCAAGGAACCTTTCTTCCCTGGTCGTTCTACACTTATCAATTAATTGCTTGACATAAAGATCTTGTCCCATTTCCTTCGGCAGACCTACTCCCCTGGCATTCATTATATCATATACCTGTTTGAAGTGTTCCAACTCTTCAACAGCTGTATCAATCAACTCGGGAATAATTTCGGTTCTGTCTGGGTATTTGGCTACGAAGCTCATAGCCATGGCGGATGCCTTTCTTTCGCAGTTCGCATGATCTTGTAGAAAAGTATCGAAGTCACTTATCACAGTGTCAACCCATTCCTTGCTACTCTCACATGCTAAATCGATACTAAATTTCATGTCCCAATTTTAATATACATTATTATGTGCTAATATATGCCGAAATCACCGATTAATTAAAGTGGTTAATTAAAAACGTTATAACTTTAGACATCCTGATTTATGAGTAAAAAGTTAGCCGACATAAGAAAAGAATATAGCCTGGAATCATTGGATATTGATGATGTAAAAGCCAGTCCAATTGAGCAATTCCAGCTATGGTTTGATGAAGCCATCAAGGCGGAGGTGATAGAACCAACTGCCATGAATTTGGCTACAGTTAATGAAAAAGGCAGACCCTCATCGCGAATAGTGCTGCTGAAAGGAATTGAAAAGGATGCTTTCGTATTCTACACCAATTATCAAAGCCGCAAAGGCTCTGACTTATTAAAGAATAATTTTGGTGCACTTACTTTTTTCTGGCCAGAGTTAGAAAGACAGATTAGAATAGAAGGGGTCGTTGACCGGGTGGACGAATCCGAATCAACCGCTTATTTTCAAAGTCGTCCTAGAGGTAGCCAGGTCGGAGCTTGGGCATCCCCTCAGAGCGCAGCCATAGCCAGCCGGGAAATCCTTGAAGAAAGGGTGAAATCCATAGAAGAAAAACACCAAGGCGAAGAAGTACTGCCCAGACCAAAACAATGGGGAGGTTATGCCGTGTCGCCTTACATGATAGAATTCTGGCAAGGCAGAGAAAGTCGACTTCATGATCGTATTGTTTATATACAGGAAGAGTCAGACTGGAAGATACTGCGATTAGCCCCATAAGGTGAGCCTTTATTTGAGGCGATACGCCTACCCGAAAACCCTGATTAGTGAAGCTCCCTCAGACAATCTAAACATGGTTGTGGTGATACCTTGTTTTAATGAACCTGATCTGATCAACAGCTTAATCTCCTTACGTAACTGCGAAGTAACAAAAGCCAACGTCGAGGTCATTGTCATCATCAATAACTCAGATAATGCCGACACAGCCATAAAATCAAGAAATGCAGAAACATTCGAAACCGCCAAAGAGTGGGCTGTTCTGAATAACAAAGACCGTCTGAAATTCCACATCATCTATGAAAATGACTTGCCCGCTAAGCATGCAGGTGTTGGTTTGGCTCGAAAAATAGGCATGGACGAAGCGGTAAGGAGGTTAGCTGTCCATTCAAACGACAATGGAATCATTATCTGTTTCGATGCCGACTGTGAATGTGATGCTAACTTCCTGGTCGCCATAGAAGATCATTTCCGTAGACATCCAAGCACACCTGGTTGTTCGATCTGCTTTGAACACCCTATATCAACAGACTTACCCCTGGTGCAGTCGAATGCTATCTTGGATTACGAGTTGTTTTTGAGGTATTATATACTGGCCCAGAAAGCTATTCAAGTGCCCTACGCTTTCCATACCGTTGGGTCTAGTATGGCGGTAAGATCATCTGCTTATCAAAAACAAGGTGGTATGAACAGAAAAAAGGCAGGAGAAGACTTTTACTTCCTTCACAAGATCATATCCCTTAGTCAATTCACCAGCTTAAATTCTACGAGGGTAATACCATCGCCAAGGGTATCGGATCGTGTCCCATTTGGCACCGGCAAGGCCATAGGAGATTATCTTCATGAAAAACATATCACCGCATACGCCCAGCAGACTTTTGAAGATCTGGCCGTTTTAATCAATGCCAGATACTCGTTTTATAAGCAGCCTTTAACAGTAGTCAATAGTAATATTACTCAATTACCTACATCGATCAGGTCATTCCTGAACTCAAACAACTTTGCGGAAAGCGTGGACTCAATAAATAACAATTGCAGCTCACCGGATTCATTCAATACCAAGTTTTTTGAATGGTTGAATGCTTTCAGATTATTGAAATTCGTGCATTTTGCCCGCGATAATTACTATCCTAATATCCCACTTATGGATGGTGTAGCATGGGCAATGGAAAAGTTTGGGTTGAGCAATGAAAAGTCAACACCTCGTATGGAAGCATTGAAGAAACTGAGGAAACTGGAAAGGTCTTTTTGAAAAGCCTGGTTAGATCAAATCAAACATACTTGACACCCCAATCGGTCGGTTTACCATAAAGCCTTCTCCATAATTAACACCAATAGCGTGACCAAACTCCTTTCCCCTCGCCTCTATCATCTTCATAAATTCGGGAGAAGATATGTAAGTATCGGGTTCACTATTATTAGGGTCATGAAATTGAGATTTGAAAGCTCTCACAGAATCCATACGTTTTTCCCAAAATGGGCTCACATCTACAATAAAGTCTGGTTGTAAGTGAACACTCTGAATATAATGGAAGACATTTTTAGGTCTCCAAGCTGTTTGCGCTTCACCATTGATATCTGTTTCGACTTTTTTTAATCCTGAAAGGAAGCAAGCTGTTCGAACCAGATCAGCCGCCTTTCCATGATCTGGATGACGGTCTCTAACTGCATTGGCAAGTACTACCGCTGGCTGATACTCTCTAATTACCTTAATGATCTTAAGTTGGTGATCTAGGTCATTCTTAAAGAAAGCATCTTCAAAACCAAGGTTTAACCTTACTGTAAGTCCTAAAATCTTAGACGAAGCCTCCGCCTCTTCCATCCTGGTTTCTGGCGTACCCCTGGTTCCCATTTCACCCCTTGTCAGATCAAGCACTCCTACTTTCTTACCTTTGTCAAGATGTGTCAATAGGGTTCCAGAGCATGAAAGTTCTATATCATCTGGATGGGCAGCAATGGCAAGCATGTCTAGTTTCATCTTTCCTTATGTGTTTTGTTCTGGCAGGATTCTTGAGCTAAAAAAATGGCTCGAATGGAATAAATTCATAAAAAAAAGAAAAGCGTTCTTACACTAAGAACGCTTTTTTTATGGCAATAAAGTAAAATTCATTGTTGTACAACTTCTTCCATCTCCTTAGCTGCCAAAAACCGTTCAGCATCTAAAGCTCCCATACAACCTGTACCGGCAGCCGTAACCGCTTGTCTGTAAATTCGATCAGCGGCGTCACCAACTGCAAATACCCCTTCTACATTTGTTCTAGATGATCCTGGAATCACATTGATGTAACCAGTTTCGTCCATATCGATTATATCTTTGAATATATCAGTGTTTGGCTTGTGACCAATTGCTACAAAGAAGCCTTTAATGGCTATCTCGCTCTTTTCACCAGTCTTCGTATTCACCACTCTCATTCCTTCCACGTCATCCTTACCGACTATCTCTTCAGTTTCGGTATTCCAAAGCACTTCAATATTTGGTGTATTGAACACGCGTTGTTGCATGATTTTAGAAGCCCTCATTTCGTCTCTCCTTACAAGCAAATATACCTTCGGGCAGAGATTGGCTAAATAAGTAGCTTCTTCTGCAGCAGTATCACCCCCACCTACAACGGCCACATCCATACCTTTATAAAAGAATCCGTCACAAACTGCGCAAGCCGATACACCTTTATTCGCATAAGTTTGCTCAGAAGGTATACCTAAGTATTTCGCACTAGCTCCCGTAGCGATGATCACTGAATCTGCTATGATCTCGTGCTTCTCATCTACGGTTGCTTTGTGAGGGTATCCTGAAAAATCTACTGATGTTACCATCCCGAAGCGGATGTCTGTGCCAAATCTTTCGGCTTGCTTTTGAAAGTCAACCATCATCTGTGGCCCCTGAATTCCTTCCGGGTATCCTGGGTAGTTTTCCACGTCGTTGGTGGTTGTTAATTGTCCTCCTGGCTCGCCGCCAGTGTATAAAATAGGTTTTAGGCCAGCTCTAGCTGCGTACACAGCAGCGGTATAACCGGCGGGACCTGATCCAATAATTAATACTTTAACTTTTTCTGTAGTCATTACTCTAGCTAATATTACTTTCGACAGGGTTATAACAACATGAAATTGCTAGTTAGTTCACGCTAAAAAAATTATAAGTCACTAATGTAACTTTTTTCTCAAAAGGTTCAACAAAAAGTTTGTAGACGATTGAAAGCAGTCTTGAAAAAAATTAGCCTAAATAAGGCTTGAGCGCTTTACTTCTTGATGTATGTCTTAGTCTTCTTATTGCCTTTTCCTTAATCTGACGAACTCTTTCCCTAGTCAAGTTGAATTTCTCTCCAATTTCCTCAAGAGTCATAGAATGTTCGCCATTCAAACCGAAATAGAGTGTTATGACGTCAGCTTCCCTTTGAGTCAGTGTTGAAAGGGCACGCTGTACCTCCCTTCGAAGAGAGTCATTCATAAGTTCAGAATCCGGCTTCTCTTCGATATCATTCTCCAAAACATCCAAAAGACTGTTTTCTTCACCTTGTACGAAAGGGGCATCCATGGATACATGCCTTCCAGAAATTTTCATGGTGTCAACAACCTCAGCAGTACTAACGTCCAATACTTCGGCTAACTCATCGGGTGATGGTTCTCGTTCGTATTTCTGTTCTAGTTCTGAAAAAGTCTTAGATATTTTGTTTAGGGAACCTACTCGGTTCAAAGGAAGTCGAACAATTCTTGATTGTTCGGCGAGTGCCTGAAGTATTGATTGGCGTATCCACCAAACTGCGTAAGAGATAAATTTGAAGCCCCTGGTTTCGTCAAATCTTTGAGCTGCTTTGATTAACCCTAAGTTTCCTTCGTTAATCAAATCACCCAGTGACAATCCTTGATTTTGGTATTGTTTTGCGACTGAAACCACGAATCTCAAGTTGGCTTTGGTGAGCTTTTCCAAAGCCAATTGATCACCGTCTCTTATTCTCTTGGCGAGATCAACCTCCTCGTCAGGTGTGAGCAAATCGACCTTCCCTATTTCCTGTAAATATTTATCGAGAGATTGACTCTCTCGATTCGTTATTTGCTTACTGATCTTAAGCTGTCTCATCCAGAGTCTTGTTTGATTTCGTTAGCTAAAAGCTATAAAAGACCAACGCAAATAATATTATAATTTGTTCCAATTACAAAATTATCTTAAACAAAATTTTGTTTTAACTTGTTGTTTCTTTTTTGTCAGGCTTCGGTAACAGAACTTTTCTCGACAGTCTGAATTTCCCAGTCTTTTTGTCTATACCTATTAGTTTGATTTTGATCTCCTCTCCTGCTTCTAGAACACCTTCCATATTCTCAAGCCTTTCCCACTTGATTTCAGATATGTGAAGTAATCCTTCTTTACCTGGCAAGAATTCGATGAAAGCACCGAATGGCATGATTGATTTCACTTTACCGTCATATACTGTCCCTACCTCTGGCATTGCCGCTATGGCCGTGATGCGCTTAATAGCATCGTCCATGCCTTCTTTATTTACTGCAAAGACACTTACCACTCCTTTGTTGTCCTTTTCTTCTATAACGATGGTAGCACCAGTTTCAGCTTGTATTTCCTGAATCACCTTACCACCTGGTCCTATCACCGCACCAATCATATCTTTTTCAATAAGAATAACTTTCGATCTAGGCGCATTAGGTTTCAAGTCTGGTCTAGGCTCCGCCAATGTCTTACTCATCTCGTTCAAGATGTGTAGTCTTCCATCCCTCGCCTGTTCTAGCGCTTCCTTAAGCACATCATAAGACAATCCGTCTACTTTGATATCCATCTGACAAGCCGTTATACCATTGGCTGTTCCAGTAACTTTAAAGTCCATATCACCTAAGTGATCTTCATCACCTAGGATGTCAGATAGAATGGCATACTTGCCTGTTTCGGCGTCTGAAATCATGCCCATCGCAATCCCTGATACCGGTCCTGATATCTGAATACCGGCATCCATTAAGGCCAATGCACCAGCACATACGGTCGCCATGGATGAAGATCCATTTGATTCTAAAATATCAGATACAATACGTACTGTATAAGGGCTGTCTTCCCTTGAAGGTAAAACTCCTTTTAGCGCTCTAAAGGCAAGGTTACCATGCCCTACTTCCCTTCTACCCGGTCCTCTATTAGGCCTCACTTCACCAGTAGAAAACGCAGGGAAATTATAATGAAGCATGAATGGGTTAGAACCTTCATACATGGCGCCATCAATCATCTGCTCATCCATTTTAGTACCGAGTGTAACGGTACTTAATGATTGTGTCTCACCCCTGGTGAAGACAGATGAACCATGCGTAGATGGCAAATAATCTACCTCACTCCAAATAGGCCTTACTTCATTAAGCTGCCTGGCGTCTAGTCTCGTATTTTCATTAAGTACCAGCCTCCTAGAGGCTTCTTTCTTAGTATCATGGATATATTTTTTAACAAGGAACATGTCTATTTCCTCATTATCAGCCAGTGATTCTAAATATTCTTTAGTGACCTCACTGAACGCTTCAGATCTTTCGCTTTTGTTATTGATGCCGCGCTTGGCCACCTCATAAAACTTATCATAGAATTGTGAATGGATTTGCTGTTTGAGTTCCATATCACTGTTTTCGTGGCTGTATTCCCTCTTCTCGGTCTTGCCTACTGCTTCCGTAAGTTCCATTTGTGCCTTACACTGTAGTTTAATCGCTTCATGAGCAATTTTTAAGGCCTCAAGCATTACTTCTTCTCCAAGCTCCTTAAGCTCACCTTCTACCATAGTAATGTTATCGAAAGTAGCTCCTACAATAACATCTAAATCAGCTGCGTCCTTCTGCTCTCTGGTCGGATTAACAATAAATTCCCCGTCTACTCTGGCTACTCTCGCTTCAGAGATAGGCCCGGCAAATGGTATGTCTGATACTGATAGCGCCGAAGATGCCGCTAGTGCCGCCAAAGCGTCTGGCAGAGCATTTTGGTCTGCAGAAATAAGCTGAATGTTGATTTGGGTCTCGGCGTGATAGTCATCAGGGAATAAAGGCCTAATGGCTCTGTCAACAAGCCTACAGGTGAGGACTTCGTGATCAGAAAGCTTTCCTTCTCTTTTAATAAATCCACCGGGAATCTTACCCGCTGAAGCAAATTTTTCTTGGTAATCAACTGAGAGGGGCAAAAAATCAACGCCATCCGCGGCGTCCTTGTTTGAAACCACGGTAGCTAAGATCATGGTATCACCAAGTCTGACTACAACTGATCCATCCGCTTGCTTGGCCAGTTTTCCAGTTTCGATAGTTATTTCTCTTCCGTCAGGAAGGGCAATTTTTTTAGTGATAAAGTTAAGTGACATACGCGTTGTTAATCAACAGTAAATTAAAAAGCAGCTAAAATGCTAGAGTATGAATGTAAAGGTGAGGAAAAGCAGTACGCTTTAAGAGCAAAAAAAGGGATTCCCGTTAAGGAATCCCTTTATACTATTTCCTGATTTTCAATTCTGCAATAATGGCACGATATCTTTCGATATCCGTCTTCTGCAGGAAGTTCAATAATTTTCTTCTCTTACCTACAAGCTTTAAAAGTCCAGCCTGAGTCGAATAATCTTTTTTGTTTTTCTTAAGGTGTTCAGTCAGGTGATTGATACGATAAGTAAAAAGCGCGATTTGGGATTCAGGTGAACCAGTATCAGCTTTAGACTTTAACCGACCATGATTTTCGAACAGCTCTTTCTTCTTGTCTTTCGTTAAATACATGCTTAGTTAATAATTTACAATAATTTTTTACAAACCACAAAGCTATTAAGAGCCAGCGGATTTACCAAACAAACTAATATGATCTTTAGGCTTCTTACTCTTCTTCTTAAATCTAGTCTTCAGTTTATCTAAAGCCACATTATAAAAGTCTGTATCGAACAGGCGGGCATCATTTCTGGCCTGTTTCAAGAAAAACAAACCAAGCGGGAAAAGGATAGCATTGGCTGCCCAAATTCCATACATTGGATCAATCGCGTCCTGTTTGGCCCACTTTTCTCCAGTGAGGTTGATTACATAGAAAATGATAAAGAAAACAATCGACAGCAGTACTGGAATACCTAATCCACCCCGTTTTATGATAGCTCCCAAAGGCGCACCGATTAAGAACATAACAACACAAGCAAAAGAGTTAGATAGAATTTTATGCCACTGAATGGCAAAGACATCCATCTCACGGTTCAATCTGCGCACAGTTTGGTTATGACTATTTAGTTTGCTCTTGATGCTTCTAGCACTATTAATGGCATTTTTAATAGCCTTCGATTGATTGTCTTGATTATTAATAACCTGTGCAACCGCCTCTGCTAATTTTTTTTCCTCCGTTTTTAAGGTATCTGAAATGGTAGTGTCTTGCGCAATTGGATCTACCAGCAAAAGTGTAGTATCTCCATTGGAAGGCTTGATGCTTTTTGGGTTTAGACGCTTACCTCGGTTTGGCTCTAATTTGGGTTTACCAACCCTCTTTGTAGTATTGAAGTTACGTTTTTTGATCGCTTCTTTTATTTCATCATTTGGGTTTTCTTCAACAGCTTGTTTATCGACATGATCCTTAATCTCTTTTAACCGGACGGAGTCGATCTGTTCTACCGTATTATACTTATTATTATAGAAGTCTTCATCTTCGGCACCTGCCTCGACTGCTGCAATAGAATCAAGGGAGTCTTTTAACTGCTGATACTGAGCTAAATGAGTTGGTAACGGAAGCGAGTCGTTTTTTAAGTGGAAGGAAAAGTATTGTTGCCCATTTTTAAAAGCGGTGAGTTTATTCTTCAGTATATCTTTATTCAC
>JBCBSS010000023.1:0-63117 GCA_039819065.1 Bacteroidota bacterium | reverse complement strand
TAGGCCGTTTGGTTCCTAAAAAAAATCATGAATTCTTGATTGATGTTGTCCATCACTTAAGCCAGAAGTATCCCAAAAGATTCGTGCTCAAGATTTTTGGAGAGGGTGAAATGCATGAATCACTTCAAGCCAAGATAACGGATTATGGCTTACAGAATAGTGTCTTTTTAATGGGGGTATCGGATTCTATAGAAGAACACTATAGGAATTCGGATTTATATTTGCACAGCGCAATTGACGAACCCTTTGGACTTACTATTTTGGAGGCAATGGCATCAGGCTTACCTGTTGTGACTTTGGACGGTGGTGGTAACAGAGATTTCATTGTACATGAAGAAAACGGGTTCATATTACCTGTAAGCGATGTTGAGGCGTTCTCTGACGTAATCATGAAGATAGTGAACAACTCACATGTCTATGATGCCTTATCTAAGAAATCGGTTGAAACTTCAAGGAATTATGACATAGCCAACTACATCAACAAGCTTTTAGAGGTATATGAAACATATTAAAAACTGTAGCATTTTATCGTGCTACAAGGTAACAGGGAACATCACTATTTAGGCTCTGCCGACAAGACTTATAAATATTAAAGAAACTAGATTTAATCTCGCATGGGAGGATTTGTTAGGATAACATACAATACACATCCATTTATAAGGAAAGTTGTACTGCTGATGAATTATGCGAAGTATAAGATAATGAGGCCCTTGGTTTCCTTTTTATCATATTACCTCCTTCATACGAATAAGTTCAAAGAAATTCATAAGCGTGCAGATGGTAAAGCATTAAAGCCAGGAATATCAGTCTACATCCCTTGCAAGAATGAAGAGACTCATTTGATGAAATGTCTTGAGAGTCTTTTACCAATAGTAGATCACTTTATACTTATTGATAATGGCTCAGAAGACGCTACCCTTGAAATTATGTATGAATTCAAGGAGAAGTATAAAACGGAGTCTGAAATTGAGGTTTACCCTCAACCAGATATGTTGTTGGTGGAAATGGTCCAATTTGCCTTGAGTAAAGTTAAGTACAGCTGGGTGCTGAAATGGGATGGCGATATGTTGGCTATTAATGATGACAATCAATTCTCGCAATTGAGAGCAAGATGCCTAAAATCCTCCAGGCCGAAAGCTTATACACTGCCCAGAATAAATCTTGCAGGCGATTATTCTCATGTCAGTTCATGGTCTAAGATAGTGGATGCTGGAGAACCATTTTTAAGAACTTATAATAACCGCTTCGTTTTTACGGAAGAGTTTGGGAGATTGGAGCATGCCGTTATTCCGCTCTACTATAAGAAAGTTAAGCTAAAAAGAAGATATTTTAGTTTTCATTTTTCCAACTTGAGACCTCCAATTAGAATTATGTATCGGCATTGTTATCTTGACTGGAGAGAGACTATTAACAATGGCACAACAGCCATTAAAGAGAAGTATGATCTATTTGAAGATTATCGGAAAGACTGGTTTTTACATAACTTTGGAAGCTCATATGAGCCAGTATTAAAATACAGATCTGGTCGGCTAATTGCATCTATGTGTAAGAAGTTTGATGTAAACAAATACTGCCAATTACCGGCCCGAATACAAGAAGAAATCAATTCAGGGACTGCACGTTTCAATATCTTGTATAAAGATCACCACCCTTATCTTATGATGGATAATGAGGACTCTGATATGACCGATTATACTGAATCTGAAGAAGACAAACGCTGGGAAGCAAATTACAATCTATTTTTCAACGACTCACAAAGGATGAATTTTTAGGTGCAAAAGATTAGAAAACAATACTATAAGCTGCTGACGCTACTAGCGTACTTTAAACGATGGGGTTTTAAAAGCTTCAATATATATCGATCGCTTCGTAGACAGTCTCATGAGAACATCAGCAGTATAAAAATTCCAGGTTATCAACCAATATATTTTAGATCAGGAACCTCTGATATCTACTCTTTCGAACACATATTTGCTCATGAGTGCTATAGATTAGATGCATTTAATGAAGAGCAAGTAAAATGGGTTATAGACTGTGGCGCGAATGTGGGTCATGCCTCTAGATATTTCGCGAAAAGATACCCAGAGGCGTCAATTATAGCCATAGAGCCGGACCAGCAGAACGTATCATTGATCAATAAAAATATTGAGGAGGAAGAAAGAGTGACTGCTTTGCATACGGCCATTTGGAGTAAACCTGCCTCCTTAAAGATTCAAAATGCTGATGCCAGCAATTGGGCCTTTAGAGTAACTGAAGCCCTACCGTCCGAAGAAGGAGCATTCACTGCCATTAGTATGTCAGATGTGGTAAAACGCTTTCAAATACCGCAGATTGACATCATTAAGATTGATATCGAAGGGACAGAGCTTGAATTGTTTAGAGAAAACTATTCAGATTGGCTGTCAATCACTAAATGTATCTTTATCGAGCTTCATGAACGTTTCGCACCTGGCTGTACGGATGTTTTTATGAAGGCAATTGACGAAGAAAAAAGAAAATACAAACTCTATAGTCTTGGAGAAAATCAAGTAGTTGTTTTTGAGGATATTTAATAGTCCTGTAATTACGGACTAATGTCTTAAGGCTAGCTTGATACTTTACCTAAGGTGCCGCCCACTTAGTGAGCCTATAAGAGCTTTTCTGTCAAACCAAAAGCGGCCAATCTATATCTTCTTTGCTGTTACACTTAGTGAAAATACCTTATTAGGTACGCTAGGAAAGCTAGTATAGCTTGTGGGCAGCTTTACATCTTCAATATAGATTGCACACATTGTATTTGAGATATGATACAGGTTACGGTGCTTTTCTATAGGAATTCCATCAAGAATGCCTTTCAAAGTTGAGTACCTAACGTCTTCAGTATTGAAACCGTAGTCATGCCATACTATTATGGAGTTTCCATCCTTTCTCAATGGGAATACTTTTTTTGAGTCATTCACAACACCCTCGTATGAATGATCGCCATCTACAAATATGAGATCAAATTTTTTATCAAGTTGCTTGAAATCATAAGTGTGAGAATTGTTTTCAATTTTTTTAATAGAGCCAATACCATTGGAAAACACACCGTGAACGCTTATGAACTTTTCAGAAATTCCCATCTCTCGCATTTCAGTGGCCGATAGAGTCAATGATGTTAGATCATTGGTTATATCTCCTACATTGGCCAAGCTTTCTCCCCTCCAACTACCAATTTCCAGGTAAGCGCAGTTTTCAAATTTTCTTGCCAATGCTTTCAGCAAGATCATATCCGTTATTAATGATGTGCCATTCAAAAAACTATATGTATCAATGTTTTCACTTAGATCTGGGAACAGTTCTAAAAGGTCAATTGTAGGAAGTTGATTGATGTTATATTTTGATTCTATTTTTTTTCTAAAATCTTGTTGCTCTCTTGCTTTAAGGCCGGCTAACAGAACTGACTTTGGGTTTTTTAATATTAACCTAAGTGCTTCCAATTTATTCATACTTCACTGAAATTAATTGAATCATGAGTTTTGCTGAAATTTAGTAAAATTATTCACGGTGAGTCTTAAAAATGTGTTAGATCATGTCATCCTTTAAGAATGGAATGGCTCTTAGGCTCCATTAGAACCTTAAAGCGCTAAGAGGTCTTCGGTGAAAGACTCGTAGTTTTTAGAAGCATTATATTTATCATTCCAGGTTTGGTAGGCTCGTTCACGCATTTGCTCTTTTAATTCAAAGCCCAAACCAAGTAATTTTTCCAATGCCTTAACTACTTGATCAGGAGACGGGTCGGAGTTCAGCAATAACCCATTCATGTCATGCTCAACAATTTCACCTACACCGCCAACATTTGTGGCTATTATCGGGATTCCCGCGGACATAGCTTCCATTATGGATACTGGCAAACCCTCGCTGCTGCTTAAGTTAATAAACAAATCAACGTGATGTTTCTGATAGTATTCCACCAACTCTTTATTAGGTATAAAGCCGAAAAAATCAAAACTAATGTTCTTTCTATCCCCGAGTAGGTTGTTTGCCAATTCTTTCATTTGATCAAGTAAATGACCGGTGCCGAAGTGTATCCAACTTATGGGCTGACCCAAGCTAACCAATGATAAACTTTCGATAATTAAGCCTACGCGCTTGACCTCTGTCAAACTTGAACAAGAAATGATTATTTGAGATGATTGACCTTGTGATTGGGTTCTACCAGTTAGGTTTGTTGTACCTAAAGTAGCTAGTTTTAATTTTCGCTGGTCAACATTATGCGTTTCAATGAAATATTTAATGCCATGCTCTGATATGAAAAAAATTTGAGACATGTTATCATAGAGGAATTTTCTAAATGGCAAATAACCAATTGAGCTTTGATCGAAATACAAATCCCAGCGATGAGCTCTACAAACACATCTGACATTACTTTTCTTACTTCTATAATAAGCCAGACCTACGGCCATATCATTTGACCAGTAAGCGTAAAAAACCGTTTGCAGGACATCGCTATTGTTTTCTTTAAGAATTGAATCTAAAAGAAGGCTTATCTTTTTGGCTTTGAAAAGTGAGAATAACGCAGTGCTAATAATTCGCTTAGTAATTTTTAGATTGTAGTGCTTCTTGATTAGAAACAGTTCCCTCCAGAATATAGAAGAAAGTAAACCTGAGAATGAGTATAACTTATCCTTTAATGACAAGTTATATGGAATGTGCCTCACAAGGACATTAGATGGGATTGGCCGGGTTTTATCGCCATGCCCATTAGTGAGAATGATTACTTTGGCGAATTTTTTAGACAGAAAAAGGATTTCAGACTCAATAAATGTTTCACCTTTCCCATAGGGAAAAGATGCCGTAAAAAATACTAGTGTTCTATTCATCATGGCCATGCGTCGCGCCGCAGGAAAACATTCATTTAGTCCTCTCTCTTGAAATCACCTGCAAATTGCCAAATAAAACCCTTTTTCATTAAGATGAATAACTATTTGTCCGAGTTTTTATAGATAAGATGTCTAGTTAACTATCAAGAAACCAGAAGGGTTTGCTTCGAAAGATTAATTTAAGTCAACCGAGCTTCTGACAAGAATAAATATTCAAAGTATATAGCAGACCCAGCTTAAACTTTTTACCATTGCCAAATAATTTATGATTTCGAAAGATTAGAAATAGAATTCTACCCATTACATGGTGTATGGTCTGAGTTCTTGGTTTGAATTTACTGGATGAAAAAAATTCTTATAATTTCTTACTTCTTCCCTCCTTGTACGCTTACCGCAGCACAGCGGCCTTTTTTTTGGGCAAAATACTTAAACCGATTTGGTTATTATCCCATAATTGTAACTCGAAGGTGGGATATACCCATCCAGAATCCCGCTGATGTATTGAAATCAAGTGAAAAGGGTATACATCATGAAAAACACGATGGTTATGAAGTTTATCACCTGCCTTATGAGGCCAGTATAAGAGATAATATTTTCACTCGACTTTATAATAGTAGATGGGTTTTTTTGAGTAAACCATTCACACTATCCTTTCAAATCCTTCAAAACTTTAGCCTGCGATTTATTCCGTATAGGAATATGTTTTACTTCGCTAAAAAATTGATCAAAGAAGATAATCAAATCCAAAAAGCCATAATTTCTGCAATCCACTTGATTTGAGCAGTTCTTTTTCGGATATCTACTAAGCAAGAGGACTCAAATCAAGTGGATTGCAGATTACAGAGATGATTGGACTACTTCGGAACTTTCAAAACCAAACTCATTTGTAGCCAAGTTTCTTTTAAAGCTTGAACAGAGAAGTGAGAAGAAATGGGTGAAAACAGCAGAGAAAATAACCTCGGTTAGCCCGCATTACACGAATAAAATAGCCAAGCTTGTAGGAAAAGAAGGGACGGTACTGTTGAATGGCTATTCTGAATTGAATGCTACTACAACACAGATAGAATCTTATCGAACATTTTCTATTCTTTACAGCGGAACACTTTATCCTTCTCAAAGAATAGAACCTTTTCTTGAAGCAATAAAGAAAGTAGCGACCCTGAAAGGTAGAAATAAGATTCATGTTCACTTTCCCGGATTAGAGTTTGACGCCGTACAAGCACAGCGTGTGAGGAACGAGATCAAAGACTTTGAGTCTTGTTTCACCATTACCGAAAGAATACCTCAAGCAGAAGTTATTGAAATGCAGCAGCGCTCCCAACTAGTCTTGATGGTTCCACATGCAGGGATCAAAGGGATTCCTTCCAGTAAATTATTTGAATATATAGGCCTTCAGAAGAGTATTTTACTGATACCCAGTGATGAAGATATTATCGAAGACATATTATCAGACTGTGGTTTGGGTTACATTTGTAATACAACAGATGAGCTAGTCGACTGTCTAACCAGATTAATGGATGATTTTTATGAGGGTGTCGACATTTCAAAAAAACCAACTCAAAACTTGAAAAACTACTCGCGCTTTGAGCAGACTAAAAAATTAGCTCAAATATTAGACTCGATTTAATGAAAAAGATACTAATCTGCGTAGGGACAAGGCCCAATTTTATTAAAATTACCAAGCTGGAAGATGAACTTCAGAAACTAGGAGATTATGAAATAAAACTCCTTCATACTGGACAACACTTTGACCAAAACATGAGTGAGGTATTTTTTCAGCAATTGAAGTTAAGGTCTCCGGATTTTTTTTTAGGAATTAATAGTTCGAGTCATTCCGAGGTAGTCGGAAAAATAATAATAGAGGCAGAAAAGGTGATGCTGGACTACAAGCCTGATGCAGTGATTGTTCCAGGGGATGTAAACTCGACCTTTGCATGTGCCTTTGCAGCCTCTTCACTTAGAATACCCGTTGCTCATATTGAAAGTGGCTTGAGAAGCTACGATATGGATATGCCTGAAGAAAGAAATAGGGTACTTACGGATTCCCTTTCTGACTTGTTATTTGTAACAGAAGCTATTGGGCTGGAGAATCTAAAAAAAGAAGGCTACTTAGATTCAAAAGTGTATCTGGTTGGTAATACTATGATAGATTCAGTCAAAAGTTTTGAAGGTGTTATCGACCAAAACCAAGTGGTTCAACAACTGCGAATGGAGGAAAAAGGATACATTTTGACTTCTTTCCACCGCCCGATCAATGTTGATCATCCCGAGAGTCTGACAGAATTACTAAAAACGCTAAAATCCATAAGTAGCATATACCCAATTGTATTTCCTATACACCCCCGCACTTCAAAAAACGTTTCTGCTTTTGAATTAGATTATCTTTTGGAGGAAAAGAATATACATGTAATTCAACCGCAGGGGTATTTAGAGTTCATGAAACTATTGAAAAATGCAAAAGCAGTCATTTCAGACTCAGGTGGAATACAGGCGGAAGCATCGTACTTTGGTACACCCTGTGTCACCGTACGTGACACCACTGAATTGAAAGTTACCCTTACCCATGGGACAAATAACCTCTCAGCACTTACAGAGGAAGCAATAACCAAAACCCTTAACAACGCACTCGTTAAGAAAAACCAGGATATCCCATACTGGGATGGAAAATCATCAGTTAGAATTGCAGAAGTAATCAATAGGTATCTTCACGACAATGGATAAAATACGCATGGTTGACCTTCATGGCCAATACCTAAAGATCAAAAATGAAGTTGATCAAAGGTTATCAGAAGTCTTAGATCAAACAGCATTTATAAATGGCCCGGAGGTTAAGGAATTCGCCTTTAAACTTGGAGAATACCTCGAATCGAACGTAATCCCTTGCGCGAACGGTACTGATGCCTTGCAAATTGCCATTATGGCGTTAGATACCAAACCTGGTGATGAAGTGATCCTCCCTGCCTACACATATGTAGCTACTGCTGAAGTAATAGCACTTCTCAGGCTTAAACCAGTGTTTGTAGATGTTGACCCCCAATTGTTTACTATCAATGTAGAACAGGTTGAATCCAATATTACAAGTAAAACCAAGGCGATTTTTCCGGTCCATTTATTTGGACAATGTGCGGAGATGGAGGGTCTATTGGACATAATTGGGGAAAGTGATATTGCTATTATAGAGGATAACGCTCAGGCTATCGGGGCTGATTATCAATTCAAAGATGGAAGAATAAATAAGGCAGGTACGCTAGGCACAATAGGAACCACCTCATTCTTTCCTTCCAAGAACCTGGGATGCTTTGGAGATGGTGGGGCGATGATTACCAATGATCCCAAAATGGCGGAGAAGCTTAGGGTTTTGGCCAATCATGGACAGTATAAAAAATACCATCATGATATAATCGGAGTTAACTCACGACTTGATACAGTTCAGTCAGCGGTCTTATTGGCCAAACTCCCACGTTTAGATGATTATAATCAATACCGCCAGCAAGTAGCTGCAAGGTATGATGAGTTGCTGGAAGACTTGGATGAGGTAAGAACACCAGCCAGAGCAAATTATTCTACGCATGTATTTCATCAGTATACTATTCAAGTAAGTCATGAGGTAAGAGATGCATTGAAAGAGCATTTGCTTTCCAACGGAATCCCATCTATGATATACTACCCGATTCCTTTACATCTTCAGAAGGGGTATGAGCACTACGGTTACAAAAAGGGCAGTTTTCCGATATCAGAATATTTATCCGGTATCGTCCTGTCTTTACCTATTCATACAGAGTTAACTGATGAACAACAATTGTTTATTTGCGATAAGATTCGAAACTTTTTTAAAAGATAGCCATGAACAATTCTGATTTTTTTGCTCATGAAACGGCCGTAATCGATGAAGGCTGTAAAGTGGGTTCAGGTACTAAAATCTGGCATTTTTCACATATTATGACCGATTGTGTACTTGGTGAAAAGTGCAACATCGGTCAGAATGTGGTCATTTCACCGAAGGTTATTCTAGGTAATAATGTCAAGGTTCAGAATAACGTATCTATTTATACAGGAGTCATATGTGAGGATGATGTATTTTTAGGACCGTCTATGGTCTTTACAAATGTAATAAATCCAAGAAGTGCGGTAAACAGAAGAGGGCAATACACCCAAACTATCGTGCGTAAAGGAGCCAGTATTGGAGCCAACGCCACCATTGTCTGTGGCCACAATATTGGAGAATATGCATTTATAGGAGCAGGAGCAGTCATTACCAAAGAAGTCCCTCCCTATGCTTTATTTGTTGGTAACCCTGCAAAGCAAATGGGCTGGATGAGTGAGTATGGTCATCGTCTAGACTTTGACGATTCAGGAATGGCAACTTGCCCAGAAAGCGGTGAATATTACGAACTTATAGACGGAAAGGTCAGGAAAAAAGTATGAAGGACTTCGCATTAATTGGGGCAGCCGGATATGTAGCTCCAAGACATATGAGAGCGATTAGGGACACTGGTAACAGATTAGTAGCTGCCATGGACCGATTTGATTCTGTCGGAGTGATTGATTCATTTTTCCCTGATACGGATTTTTTTACAGAGTTTGAGCGCTTCGACCGTCATCTGGATAAATTAAGAAGAAATTCAAAGCCTGTAGACTACGTCAGCGTTTGTTCCCCTAATTACCTCCACGATTCTCATATTCGGTTTGGATTGCGCAATGAGGCGCATGTGATCTGTGAAAAACCAGTGGTACTTAACCCTTGGAATGTTGATGCGCTACTGAAAATACAGGAGGAGACGAAAAAGAAGATATATTCGATTTTGCAATTGAGATTGCATGACAATGTTCAAGCACTCAAGAAAGAAGTAGAGTCGGCTGCTGATGATAAAGTTTATGATATTGATTTAACTTATCTTACTTCTAGAGGGCATTGGTACTATACAAGCTGGAAAGGAGAAACATCCAAATCAGGTGGTATCGCAACCAATATTGGCGTTCATTTTTTTGATATGCTCACTTGGATTTTTGGCGATGTTATTCGCAATGTGGTCCATTTGCATACACACGATAGGGCTAGTGGTGTTCTAACATTGAAGCGCGCAAATGTTCGTTGGTTTCTTAGTATCAATTATGATATAATACCAGAACCAATCAAAGAAGAAGGTAAGCGCACCTACAGATCACTTACTATCGGAGGCAAAGAATTTGAGTTTAGTGATGGCTTTACTGAATTGCATACCAAGAGTTATGAAGAGATTCTAAAGGGGAATGGCTTTCAACTCGATGAGGCAGCCAACTCTATTCAGATAGTGCATGATGTCAGACATGCTAAATGTGAGCCCCTTACTAATGACTACCACCCATTAGCCAAAACACCTTTATCGAAACACCCCTTTTCATAATATGAATTGAAGCATCGCTCTATCTAATCTGCATTTTTAACGATACCAGTAAATTTAGAAGCTATGATCAGATATGGCTACCATAATTTTTTAAGCGAGAAAACATTGAAATGCGTATTTCAAACTAAAAAGTAACTTGATTTGTGCGGAATTGCAGGAATATATAGTAATAGCTTTCAGGTTGAGGAATGTTTAAAAGACATGACCAATGCGTTAGCCCATCGTGGCCCTGACGCAGAGGGGTATTATGTTAACGCTGACAAAAAAATTGCACTAGGGCATAGAAGGTTAAGCATACTTGATCTAACTGATGCGGCCAATCAGCCATTTTATTCTAGTTGTGGTCGATACGTTATGGTGTACAATGGGGAAGTATATAACTATCAAGATGTCAGAGCCACAATTAAAAACAAAAGGAACATTGATTTTAAAACCAATGGTGATACTGAGGTTATCCTAGAGGCTTTTGCGCTTTGGGGGCCGGCAAGTGTTGAGCATCTCAACGGAATGTTCGCTTACGCTATACTGGACTTGAAGGAGGAAAAGCTATTTCTGTTTAGAGATAGGTTAGGTATCAAGCCTTTATATCTTTTTTCCGATGGTACAACTTTTGCCTTTGCTTCAGAGATAAAAGCATTCAAAAATATATTAGACAAGACAGACTCACGGCTCAACTGCCAAGCTTTGAGTAATTTCCTTCATTTGGGTTTCATCCCCCAAGAACAAACAATATATGCCAGTGTCGAAAAGCTTCCTTCAGCAAGTTGGATGGAGTTAGATTTAAAAAATGCTGGTAAAGTTGATTTCGACACACACATGTATTGGGATGCTTCAGGCTTTATTGGAAATGAAACATTTAACAACGAATCACAAGCCAAGGAGAGGTTGAGGGAGTTGTTAATTCAGTCAGTTACTGGTAGGCTGTTGGCAGATGTGCCATTGGGCACTTTTCTAAGCGGTGGGATTGACTCCAGTACAGTGACCGCGATAGCACAGAGTATCTCGGATAAGCCGGTACAAACATTTTCTATTGGTTTTGAAGATCGAAAATTCAATGAAGCCGATTATGCCAGTTCCGTTGCTAAGCATTTGGGAACTGACCATCATGAATTGATATTGTCGGAGCAAGATGCGCTGGCCGAAATAGAAGGATTACTACGCATATACGATCAGCCGTTCGCAGATTCATCATCTATACCGACGCTGCTAGTAAGTAAAATGGCCAGGAAACACGTCACTGTCGCACTCTCTGGCGATGGAGGAGATGAACAGTTTCTAGGTTATGGGATGTATAATTGGGCTTCTAGATTGTCCAATCCTATGATCAGGACATTTAGATACCCTTTGGGTTGGTTATTGAAAAATACAGGTAATAATCGTTTGAAAAGGGGTGCTTTGGTAATGGGTTATCCTCAGGGCAATATGAAAAGTCATATTTTTTCTCAAGAGCAATATTTCTTCTCTAACCATGAGCTAGAAAAACTCATTCTACCTGAAACCTTCAAATCGGCAGCTTTACACGAAAACTACCAATCAAATGTTAAACTCGGTCCAGAGGAAGCACAAGCCTTCTTTGATATCAACAATTACTTGAAAGATGACTTATTAGTAAAGGTGGACATGGCCTCCATGAATCACTCATTAGAAGTAAGAGTCCCCCTACTAGATCATAACATTGTTGAATTTAGTCTGGGACTTCATCACAAGTTTAAAAAGAGAAATAAGGAATCTAAGTACCTATTGAAGCAGGTGTTATTTGATTACGTTCCGAAAGCGCTTTTTGATAGACCAAAATGGGGCTTTGCAGTACCCATGGTAAAATGGCTTAAAACTGACCTAAAATACTTATTAGATAATCATCTGAGTAAAGCGAGTATTGAGCAGGCAGGTATAGTGCAATATCAGGTTGTTGATGCATTGAAAAAGAGGTATCTCAACGGCGAAGATTACCTGTATAACAGACTCTGGGCGCTTATTATTTTGCATAAATGGCTTAAAGAATATTGAAGGCAAGGGTACTCTATATTACATATGATGGGCTCACCGATCCTTTGGGACAATCTCAGGTGATTCCTTATCTGTTGGGCTTAAGTGAAAAAGGCTTTCAGTTAGACATACTTTCATTTGAGAAAGAAAAGGCTTTTAAAGACAAATCCGATGACATTAGGCAAGTCCTATCTAATAATAACATAAAGTGGCTCGCACTTAAATACAACAAATCATTACCGGGTACATTTTACGACTTCATTAGAGGCTTATTCATAACACTATTTTACCTTCTGTTTAAAAGGGTCAGTCTTGTACACTGCAGAGGGCATTACCTCACTTCTCTTATGGCCTACCCGTGGCTAAAAATGTTGCCCAAAAAGAAATATGTATTTGATATGCGCGGGTTTTGGGCAGATGAGAGAATCGAAGGGAAGTTATGGAGTTTGGCAAACCCGCTTCATCGTAGCTTGTATAAGTTCTTTAAAAGAATTGAAAAGAAATGCCTACGGAGAGCAGATAACATTGTGACATTAACTCAACGGGCTAAAACCTACATTGAAGATAATTTTGTAACTTCTGGATATATAGAGGTTATTCCTTGCTGCACTGATCTGGATTTGTTCAACAGATCTACCGGTGAGCAGAGAGAGGAATATAGAACGAAACTCCGCTTAACAGATGAATTTGTGTTGGTGTACCTTGGCTCGTTGGGTACTTGGTATATGATTGAGGAAATGATGGATTTTTATCGTGTTCTGAAACAATCAAACCAAAAATCAAAATTTCTAATTCTTACTAAAGACAGTTCGGACAAGATCCATCAAATTGCTTCACATATGGAAGATATAAGTGAAGAAGACATTATTGTTAGATCGGCTTCAAGAGAGGAAGTACCGAAGTATTTGTCCGCGTCAGACGCATCTATATTTTTTATTCGGCCTACTTTTTCGAAATCGGCTTCATCGCCTACCAAACATGGAGAATTACTAGGTTGCGGTCTGCCCGTAATCTGTAACAGTAATATAGGTGATATCGACACGATTGTTCTAGAAAGTGGTACCGGCATAGTCATCCACAATTTTTCCAATGAACAATATGAGATCGGTGCTCAAGAAATTCTAGGTTTTAATGAGTCAGAGGCAGGGAGATTGCGTCAAACAGCTCAAGAATATTATTCATTATCATCCGGCATTGAAAAATATAATGAAATATATTGCAACTTGTTGGTTCAATAAAGAAATACTTTGCGATGCTTATAAACTACAAAAAACTTCAAGATCAAAAAGAAGAACTCAACCAAAAATGGAACAATCAAAAACCTTTTCGATATCTGGTTATTGATGATTTCTTACTTGAAGAAAAGGCTGAAGCACTACATGATGCTTACCCAAAGGTTGAGGATGCTGCCTGGGAAAATACAACCTATATTAACCAGAAGAATAAATTTGTCAAAACCAACTTTGAGGATGCTCCGGTACTAGCGGAAATCTTTGATGAGCTCAATGGGCAATCCTTTAGAGATATACTCAGTGGGATTACCAGTATTGATGGCATTTTGGCAGATGAAAATTTATTTGGAGCGGGCTTGCATCAAAGCATCAATGGAGCATTTTTAGATGTTCATGTTGATTTTAACATTCATCCTGAGACTAACTATCATAGAAGAATGAACTTGTTAATCTACATGAACAAAGACTGGAAGGAGAGTTACAATGGCTATTTGGAACTCTGGGATATGTCTGAGAAAAAACAAATTGAAAACGTATCTCCTAAATTCAATAGAGCAGTAATTTTTGAAACCAACGAGATTTCATATCACGGACATCCAAAAAAACTGAATACGCCGAAGGGTGTAACGCGTAAATCAATTTCTGTCTATTATTATACCGAAACCAGGCCCAAGAACGAGATCGCTGATAGTCATAATACTATTTATGCTAATACTCAGGGTATGTCCGGAACTATAAAGAATATCAAGTCAGGAGTTAAAGCTTCTATTGAGAGGTTATTAGGAAAGTAATGATTACCACGAATGCCATAGCACAAAAAGTAAAAGGTAAAATACCCAATGGCCTAAAACATAACATAAAGAAATTAATAATCAACGCTAACTCGTTGACCGCAAACTTTCGTGCTAAGCCAAGTTTTATTGTTGCCGGTATTCAAAAAGGAGGTACTACATCTCTGTACAACTACCTCTGCCAGCACCCACGAATCAGCCCAATTCTACAGAAAGAGATCCATTTTTTTGATCGTAATTATAATAAAGGAATGGGATGGTATTTGGGTAATTTTCCCTTGAAGTTCACCATTCCCTCAGATAACATTGTAGGAGAAGCAACACCCACATACCTGTATTCAAAAAACGCCGCCAATCGAATATCAGAAAAACTACCAAATTCAAAAATCATAATAGTTCTTAGAAACCCTGTTGACCGTGCATATTCTGATTTCAATTACGGAGTGAAATTAGGTTTTCACAAATCATACAAAGGTTTTAGAGATCGGATAAATAAAGAACTTGAATGGCTTAATGATAACATTTCCGAGTTTCAAATCGAGAAAGACCATTCTGAATTGATAGGTAAGAATTGTGCTTATCTCGCACCCGGCCTATATAATATCTGGATCAAATATTGGATGAACAACTTTAAAAACAGGTTGTTCATTCTTACTAGCGAGGAGTTTTTTGGCTCGACCGAGCAGGTGCTCAATCGGATTTTCGAGTTTCTCAATTTGCCTAAACATGACTTGGGCGAACTTAAGACTTTTAATTCGAACGATTACCAAAGGCTAGACTTAAAGGATAAACAAGTGCTAAGTGATTTTTATAGGCCCCATGTTTTAGAACTTGAACAGATATTGGGCAGAGAACTTAATTGGGTTTAAGCTTTGATTCGAATCATAACGACTTTGCTGTTTTTTGCACTGCCTACTGTATTAATACAGGCACAGCCAACCATAAATATTAATATAGAAAACCCTATATGTAGAAATTCTGGCTTGGGAATCACTAACTCGTCCATTAATGCGACTACCTATGAATGGGATTTTTGCATTAACGATTTTGATTCCTCTCCAACTATAAATTCGGCTGAGGTTTTATCGGGATTGAGTTTCGGTAGTTCGTTAAAACTGTTGGAGGCAAATAATAATTGGTATGGATTTGTTACCAGCTTTCTTACCGATCGCATACTTCGCCTTGATTTTGGGAATAGCCTAAATAATACCCCTGCAGTTGTTGATTTAGGGGATTTCTCGTCCAGTGGTATAGACACTCCCGAGGGAATCGATGTCGTAGAAGTAAATGGAAATTGGTTTGGCTTCGTTGGATATGCCAATAACAATATTGGTATCGTCAGATTAGATTTTGGAAATAGTATCACAAACCTTCCATCGGCTACTAATATTGGCACTTTCGGAGAAACAAGAGGTTACAGAGACCTAAAAGTCGTTAAACAGAACGATGATTTAATACTTGTTTTACTTAATGCAGCAGAGGAATTCGTTGTAGTCAATTACAGGAACTCCTTTCTCAACGACCCTACTGGTTTCATTACGAAGAGCCCCGTGACTGGTGGAAGCTTTACGACCTCCTTCGATCTTGTAAATAGTGGCGGTAATTGGGTGGCGCTTGTATCTTCTTTGGTCGTTGACCAAATACAACAACTCAATTTTGGTTCGGACATAAACTCTCCACCCACTGTAGAAGCAACATACCCATTTTCAAGCCTTTTCAATGCATCAAAAGTCAGTTTAATTGAGGAAGGGGGGCTGTATTATCTAGCTGTTGCAAATCAAGGGGCCAATAGTGTCACCTTCTATGATTTTCAGGACTTGAATCCGGTCAATGCTCCGGTGGAACTGGATAATACCGGATACCCTAGACTGGTTTCTGTTGAATTAGTCAACTTTGAGGGAAAAGGGCACCTGTTTGGATTAAATACGACTTCATTATTCGAGAATGTATATCGAGCTGACTGTGGGCAGAGCATAGAGTTCAGCATTGATGCTGAACCTCAAAACATAAGCTACGCCAACTCAGGTTCACACAATGTGGTGTTAAGTGCGACTGACGCCATGGGCAACGAAGTGAGTGAGGTTTTTACTCTAAATGTTATTGATAACACGGCGCCAGATATAAACTTCTCGTCTTCAAATGTATGCGCTAACAACTCGATATTCTTCACATCGGCAAATGTGTCAGGAGATATTAATTCATATTCTTGGGATTTTGGAGATGGTGCTATCAGTACGGATGAGAACCCTACTCATACATTTTCTACTTCAGGCTCTTTTGATGTTACTTTAGATGTAGTAAGTACCGCAGGTTGTACAAATAGGATAACGCAAAGCGTAACCATTTTTGACCCCCCAGCACCATCTTTTGATTTACCTGGCGGGCTCATCTGTACAGGATCACCACAGATATTCACCAATACTACAGTAGATAATCAAGGTGGGAATATTACTTACCAATGGCAGGTCAATGGAAACACGGTGTCGCTAGATGAAGATTTGGAATTCACTTTTACAACCGGAGGATCGCAGGACATAAGATTAATTGCCTCAATACCCGGCTGTTCTACCGAAATAATGCAAACAATTGCTAACGTAGAAATCGGCCCCGTTGCTGATTTTTCATTCAATAATGACTGTCAAAGTAACGCGATTCCCTTTACCGATTTATCTACAGGTTCCGTAGTGAGTCATTTCTGGGACTTTGGAAACGGAGTAAACTCTACTTTACAAAATCCTGAATATCAATACCCGGAACCAGGTGACTATGATGTAAGCCTAACCGTAACCGGAGCAAATGGCTGCGAAACTACTATCACCCAGCCTATTACCATCTTTGCATTACCTGAGGTAGCGTTTGCTGCAGGGCTTGCCTGTGATGGCGCTGCGACACAGTTTTTTGATCAAACTATCGTTGATGGCGGAAACATTCTCTTATGGCGATGGGACTTTGGTGACCCAGGTTCTGCAAGTAACATTTCTACACTTGCTAATCCTACTCACATTTATGATACCCCAGGTGATTACACGGTTAAGCTGAGAATAACCACCAACTTCGGATGTATTGATTCACTTGAAAGGACGGTTACCGTATTAGAGTCACCTACTGCAGATTTTGAATTTGATCAGAGCTGCCTTAATGAAATAACCAGGTTTACTGATGCGTCAGATGGGAATTCTGGAGGTAGCTTAACCTCCTTTTTTTGGGATATCAATGGTAGTGTGTTTTTCAACCCTCAAGTGCAATTCACTTTTACTGAAGTGGGGGATTTTGACGTGAGCTTGACCGTAACATCTCAGAATTTATGTACTTCAACTGTCACTAGAACATTAACAGTAGCTCCACCGCCAGAAGTTGATTTTGGATCAGAAGGTATTTGTCAGAATGAGGAAATAAGATTTTTCGACCTTACGGACGAGATGGCCAACGTGACCGACCGTACATGGAGTTTCGCAGGCCAGGGCTCTGCTCAAGATTCACTAGCGCTATTTCAATTCGCTAGCGCAGGTCAATTCGACGTAAACCTAAGTGTCGTCACGGCAAGTGGCTGTGTAGCAGATACGACTAAATCCATTACGATTGAAGAAATACCTATGGCTGCCTTTACCCCTTCAGCCGACTTTGGTGCGCCTCCATTTGAAGTGACTTTTGAAAACAGCTCTTCAGATGCGACAAACTTTAGCTGGGTGTTTGGAGATGGTGATAACTCAACCAGTGAAGAAGAATCACCCACATTTACATATCAAGAGGTAGGTATATATGATGTTCAATTGATTGCAATTGATGAAAACGCATGTGCTGATACATTAATAAGGACGGTGGAAGCCTTGGAACCTATAGTTGATGTTGAACTTCGTCAGATTAATCAAATTGAGCAGAATGGAGAAACTCAACTCATTCTTACTGTCGCGAACAACGGTACGGTAAGAGTGGACAGCCTTGATGCCATAATAGACTTAGGAGGTAATATCAGTTTAAGAGAGAGGTTCTTTCAGACCATACAAGCTGGAGAAGTACTTAACTTCTCACTTAATTTTGGTATTCAGAATAACCTAAGAACTGATTTCGTATGTCTCGAACTTGTTTCTAACACCGGTGAAATCACTGAAGAGAATGTCGAAGATAACTTCAAATGTATCACTTTCTCCAGTCTTGCATCAATTGGAGAACCTTTCCCTAACCCTTCTACCGAGCAACTGAACCTGTCCATGGTATTGCCCGAATTGGGAGATGTCAACATAACTTTGGCTGATGCACAAGGGAATATTGTATTAACTGAAACCAGATCAAATGTAGCAGCAGGTAAGCTTGATCTGATATTTGAAACGGTAAAGCTAAGGCAGGGTATATACCTTCTCAAGGTTGATTATCAGGATCAATCCGAGGTTTTTAAGGTGATCATTAATTGATTTTCTCAATTCTCAAGCACTCACAACTGATTATCTTTGGTCTACATATCACTCGATATGACAATAGGCTTTTGAGTAATATTGTATTCTTGTCATGAAAGTACCCTTCGTTGATTTAAAAAGACAATATCTTCAGATCAAACCGGAAGTTGATCAGGCTATTCAACAAAGACTCGAGCGTGCAGAGTTTGTTGGAGGCGATATTATCCATGAATTTGAGCAAGCTTTTGCTGAATTTATAGGAGCTAAACACTGTATAGCGTGTGGTAATGGTACAGATTCAATAGAGATACTACTAAGGGCATTTGGTATCGGGGTTGGAGATGAAGTGATAGTTCCTGCGCATACGTGGATTACGGCCTCAGAAACGGTTTCCTTTGTAGGAGCTAAGCCGGTTTTTGCAGATGTAGAACCCCTTACTTATACTATCGATCCGCTTCGAATAGTTGAACTGATCAACAAGAATACAAAGGCCATCATTGTGGTACATTTGGCAGGATGCCCTGCTAAAATGGATGAAATCCTAAATATTGCTAAGGAGTATAATTTGATGGTAATTGAAGATGTTGCTCAAGCCCATAACTCGGAATATTTGGGACAGAAAACGGGTTCAATTGGTCATGCAGGATCTTTCAGCTTTTACCCTAGTAAAAATCTTGGCGCTTATGGAGATGCGGGAGCTATGGTGACAGATGATCCCGAAATTGCAGAAAGGGCTAGAGCGCTGGCCAATCACGGTCAGTTAGAAAAGCACAATCATATTCTCGAAGGAAGAAATAGTAGAATGGACCCAATTCAGTCGGCAGTACTGTTGGTGAAACTGAAATACTTAAACCAATGGACCAATTCCAGAATACGATTAGCGACTCATTATGCTGATCTTTTGGGAGGTCTTGACGTACAACTGCCTGTCGTGCCTTCATATGCCAAGCACGTGTTTCATTTGTACATGATCCAATTAGAAAAGCGCAATGAAGTGAAGTCATACTTAGATAAATCGGGGATCACTACTAATATTCACTATCCCGTTGCACTCCCATTCCTTAAACCGTACGCTGGCAATAATCATCAAGGTGAATTTCCCGTGGCAAGAAGTGCCCAAGATAGGCTACTTTCTCTACCTTTATTTCCTGAACTTACCGATGATGAATTGGGGTACGTTTGTCAGGTATTGAAAGAAGCTTTGATCTAATTTTTGGATCGTTACATTGCCAGCTGAATTAATTAAATTCCGGTCCACAATGACCAGAATCTGAACCTACCTTATAATAAAAACTTAGATTTCTGACTAAACATTTTCTTCCTATCTTTGCAACAGCTTTTTTGTAGGATAAAATCCATCATTTTTTCATTTGTACATCACAAGAGCAACACATGAAATCTTCAATCAAACTAGACAAAACAGACCGCAAAATATTAGAGATTCTTCAGGCCAACGCTAAAATCACCAATGCACAGCTTGCAACGGAAATAGGTTTATCGCCGGCACCAACACTCGAAAGGGTAAAAAAATTGGAGAATTCTGGAATCATAAAGAGCTATCACGCCAAGATTAACACAGGACACGTAGGTCTTGGTATTTCTACGTTTGTAATGGTCACGTTGAAGGGACACAACAAAAAGAACATAGAGCAATTTCTTGAGAGTATCAATCAGATCGATGAGGTGGTAGAGTGCCACCATGTTACTGGCTCTGGCGACTTTATACTCAAGATTGTCGCTGAGGACATGAATACCTATCAAAATCTAATGCTTGAGAAGGTAAGTGATATAGAAGTGGTTGACAATCTCCAATCCATTGTGATACTATCCACCTTCAAAGACAGCAAGGTGATGCCCATTCCTTAATCAAGCCATGCATCAGGAGAAAAACCTTATACTTGATAAATCTCAGGTCAGACAGAAGATCAGACGGATTAGCTACGAGATATTTGAGCACAACTTTTTAGAAGAAGAGGTTGTATTCGCCGGTATCTACGACAAAGGCTACTTTTTGGCTGGCATGATAGCTGATGAGCTCGCATCTATTTCTAATATATCTCCTAAGTTGGTTCGAGTAGATCTTGATAAGTTTTCTCCTCTCCAAAGCGAAGTCAAACTGGACTGTTCGGTAGATGAATTGGTTGGTAAGCCCATAGTGCTTGTGGACGATGTACTCAATACGGGTAGAACATTGGCATTTAGTCTTAAACCCTTTCTGAATATGGAGGTTAAAAGAATTGAAATAGCTGTGTTAGTAAACCGGGGACACGCTCAATACCCTGTATCCTCCAAGTACGTAGGCTACGAGCTCTCGACCACGATCAACGAACACGTAGAAGTTCAATTAGAGGCTGATCTAATGAACGTGTATTTAATTTAAAAACCATTTAAAAAAATATGTCAGTACATCAAGCATCAATCAAAAAAGTAACGACCCATCAATTGCAAGAGATGAAAAATAGGGGTGAGAAAATCGCTATGCTTACTGCTTATGACTTTTCGATGGCAAGTATTTTAGATGGTGCTGGAATAGATGTTCTTTTAGTGGGGGATTCAGCGTCCAATGTGATGGCAGGTAATGAAACCACATTGCCAATCACGCTGGATCACATGATTTATCATGCTTCTTCGGTAGTTAAGGCTGTTAAAAGAGCTTTCGTGGTGGTAGACATACCTTTTGGTTATTATCAGGGTAATTCTTCAGAGGCACTAAGGTCTGCTATTAGAATTATGAAAGAGTCTGGGGCCCATGCTGTGAAAGTTGAAGGGGGTAGTGAGATCAAGGAATCAGTACAGAGGATACTTTCGGCTGGTGTGCCAGTCATGGGGCATTTAGGCCTTACACCCCAGTCTATCTATAAATTTGGCACCTACTCTGTGAGGGCCAAAGAAGAAGCCGAGGCTGAAAAGCTCATTGCTGACGCCAAGGTATTGGAAGAGGTAGGCTGTTTTGGTATTGTGCTAGAAAAAATTCCGGCAGAGCTAGCTAAAAAAGTGGCCGAATCGGTATCCATTCCGATTATTGGGATAGGTGCTGGCCCTCATGTCGATGGGCAAGTGCTGGTAATGCAGGATATGCTAGGCATTACGAAGGAATTCAAACCCAGGTTCTTGAGAAGATACGCTGACTTGGATACAGTTATTACCGATGCAGTCAGCCACTACATCGAAGATGTGAAGTCGAATGACTTTCCGAACGAGAAAGAGCAATACTAAGACATTAACGACACTTGACTAGTTGAGAAGCGTCAGTCTCCTGGCCGAACCAAACGACCGCATACTCTTCGTAGATGCCTATTCCAATGGCATTCCATTCTATCTTTTTCCATATCCCGGTATTCACGAGTAATGGGTTATGCGCCTGGCTTTTTTGCCAGCCTTTAAGTGCCATATCAGCATTTGCACCAGCTGAGTAATAGAACGCAATTTCGTAGCCTGAACCACTGTACCCAGCAATTTCTTTAGGCTTATCCCACATGCAAGCAGCCTTTTTATGATCACTTGTGTAGCAGCATGAAGACCATTTTCCGTTATCGGACCAACTGTGAGGATTGCAAGTTTTGTTAGGTTCAAAATCATAATGCTCGGCTAGGTCTTTTACATGTGCTTGTGAAACCTTGGTGAGTTTAGCTGAAAAAGGTATTTTCTTTAGTTTTTTCTTATCACGGTATGCCATAATGGCATTGTATAATTTTTCCTCTTCAGTGCTAACACAGATTGTTTCTTCTGTGGTAAAATCCGGAACAGTGTCATTGCTATGACCGAACAGGGATGCAAAAAGTATGAATATTGAAAATATCATTCTAACACGCGTTTTTACTTTAAAACGGAATCATATTCCTGTATGTTATTTTTAATCAGAAATATCTCTCAGCGTCATTTCTGTAGATGATACTCGATAGAAATTTTATAAATTCGCTGCGGATAATAAGAGCAGATATACTTTTAGTATCAACCTTTTAGAAATTCATAACTACCCGTTTTTTTGAGCATATAATATTCGGTAGATAAAAAACATAATTCGTGTAACAAGTATCATTCGACTCATCTGAATAATCGAATGCCAAAACCCTTTCAAAAACATGTCAGAAGCATCTAAGATCATTTATACTAAAACAGATGAAGCTCCGGCACTGGCGACCTATTCGTTATTGCCAATCATCCAGGCCTTCACCTCATCAGCAGGTGTAGAAGTTGAAACGCGAGATATTTCCCTAGCTGGAAGAATCATAGCCAACTTTCCTGAATACTTATCCGAAGACAAGAGAATTTCAGATGCGCTTGCAGAACTTGGTGATTTGGCAAAAACGCCTGAGGCGAATATCATCAAATTGCCTAATATCAGTGCTTCAATACCTCAAATGAAGGCTGCTATTAAAGAATTACAAGACCAGGGATATGACCTGCCGGATTATCCTGAAGAGCCTCAGAATGATAAAGAGAAAGAGGTTAAAGGACGATACGATAAAATTAAAGGAAGCGCCGTGAACCCTGTGCTGAGGGAAGGAAACTCTGACAGAAGGGCCCCAGGTTCAGTAAAGCAATATGCCAAAAACCATCCACACTCAATGGGAGCTTGGGAATCATCTTCGAAATCTCATGTGGCTAGCATGAGTGATGGGGACTTCTTTGGCAGCGAAAAATCTGTAACCGTAGCTAGTGATTCAGATGTTAAGATTGAGCTGATTGCCGCGGATGGTAGCACTACGGTTTTGAAAACAAGTACACCGTTGCTTGCTGGCGAAGTAGTGGATTCTGCGGTTATGAGCAAGAGTGCTCTTAAAGAATTCCTTGAAAAGGAAATATCCAAGGCCAAAGACGAAGGAGTGTTGCTTTCACTACACATGAAGGCTACCATGATGAAAGTGTCTGACCCTATTATTTTTGGTCATGCTGTAGATGTTTATTATAAAGATGTTTTTGCCAAGCATGCCGGCACTTTTGAAGAACTAGGTGTAGATACCAAAAATGGGGTAGGAGATGTGTATGCTAAGATACAAAGCCTGCCAACTGGTACGCGGGAAGAAATAGAAAAGGATATTCAGGCTTGCTATGATAGTCGCCCTGAATTGGCCATGGTAAATTCTGACAAGGGTATAACTAACCTGCATGTTCCGAGTGATATTATCATTGATGCCTCTATGCCGGCTGCTATTCGTTCTTCTGGTAAAATGTGGGGGCCTGATGGAGAGTTACACGATACAAAGGCATTAATACCTGATAGATGCTATTCAGGTGTTTACCAGGAAGTAATCGACTTCTGTAAAAAGCACGGAGCTTTTGATCCCAAGACCATGGGAAGTGTGCCCAACGTTGGTTTGATGGCTCAGAAAGCTGAAGAATATGGCTCGCATGACAAGACTTTCGAAATGCCCCAGCAGGGTACTATTAGAGTAGTTGACCAGAATGGTCAGACATTAATGGAGCATCAGGTAGAAGAAGGAGATATCTGGCGTATGTGCCAGGTGAAAGATGCACCTATTCAAGATTGGGTAAAGCTGGCCATCAGTAGGGCCAAAGCGACAGGCGCGCCTGCTGTATTCTGGCTAAATAAAGAAAGAGCGCACGATGCCCAACTAATAGAAAAAGTAAACAAATATCTACCAAATCATGATACTGATGGTATTGAGATTCATATCATGTCACCGGTCGAGGCTACAAAGTTCTCATTAGAAAGAATCAAAGAAGGTAAAGACACGATCTCTGTAACTGGAAATGTACTGCGTGACTACCTAACAGACCTTTTCCCTATCTTGGAGCTTGGTACAAGTGCTAAGATGCTTTCAATAGTGCCATTAATGAACGGTGGAGGGTTATTCGAAACAGGTGCCGGAGGCTCAGCTCCTAAGCACGTTCAGCAATTTGTTCAGGAAGGACACTTAAGGTGGGATTCTTTAGGTGAGTTTTTGGCATTAGCTGCTTCATTAGAACATTTAAGCAATTCAGCTGATAATGCGGCTGCCAGCATACTGGGTAAGACCTTAGATGCAGCGACCGGTAAATTCCTGGAAAGCAATAAATCTCCTTCAAGAAAAGTAAATGAGCTAGATAACAGGGGTAGTCATTATTATCTCGCCATGTATTGGGCACAAGCGCTGTCTGAGCAAGATGATGATCAAAACCTGAAAGCATTGTTCGCTAGGGTAGCTAGTGAGTTAGCCGACAACGAAGCAAAGATCATTGATGAATTGAATGATGCTCAGGGAGACGCGGTAGATATTGGAGGTTATTACAATCCTGATGTTGAAAAAACATCCAAAGCAATGAGAGCTAGCAGTACACTCAATGCAATTATTGATGGAATTGGGTAGTATCTATCATTAGAGCATAAAAAAAGCGGATTGTTTTGCAATCCGCTTTTTTTATGGAATATCTATACGCTATTTACCGTTCTTCCCTGGATAAACACCATCTACTATTCCGTATTCCATAGCTTCATCGGCATCCATCCAATAGTCACGGTCGAAGTCAGCCATTACTTTATCAAAAGATTGCCCGCAATTATCAGCCAATATCTGAGCACTAAGCTCTTTAGTCTTATTGATTTGGGTGACAGTAATCTCAATATCTTTGGCTGTACCTTGAAAGCCTCCCATACTTGGCTGGTGGATCATCACTTTCCCGTGAGGGTAAATGAATCGTCTACCCTTTTCTCCTACCGATAAAAGAATTGATCCCATAGATGCAGCCAGTCCCATACATACTGTTGCTACAGGGGATGATATGCTTTTGATAGTATCGTACATAGCAAGTCCTGATGTAACAACACCACCTGGGCTATTGATATAAAGTGTGATTTCTTTTCCAGGATCTGCTAATTCAAGATACATTAATCGGTCTACAACGTGTTTTGCGGAGTTATCATCTACCATACCCCAAAGAAAAACCTTTCTTTCGTTCAGGAATTTTTCTTTGATGATGTTAGACTCAATATTTAGTTCGTTGATATTCATTTTAGTGTGGTTATAATGCTTAAGTTAAAATTATTGAAAATGACGGAATAAGAGAAGAGCATTGACTCCTATATCACGATCAAATTACAATGAAGCTCTCAATTGTAGATAACAAAAAAGCCCCAATAAAGGGGCTTTTTAATCAATAATTAATACTATTTATTTTTTGTCGTCTACTTCTTCGAACTCTACATCCGATACATCATCTCCGTTAGAACTAGATCCGGCTGCACCGTTGCCTTGGGCATCGCCTGCTTCGGCTCCCGGCTCAGCTCCTTGCTGTTCACCACCTGTAGCAGCGTACATCTCCTGAGCAGCTCCTTCCCACGCTTTGTTCATTGCTTCCATAGCGCCGTCAATAGCTGTGAGATCTTGAGATTGATGTGCTGACTTTAATCCTTCTAGCGCTTCATTGATCTTCGTTTTGTTCTCGTCAGACAACTTATCGCCATACTCCTTCAACTGCTTTTCTGTCTGAAAGATCATAGAATCGGCAGCATTGAGTTTATCAGCCTTCTCTTTGAATTCCTTATCAGCATCTGCATTGGCCTCTGCCTCCTGCTTCATCTTTTCGATTTCTTCATCGGTAAGGCCTGAAGAAGATTCGATTCTGATCTTCTGCTCTTTGCCTGTGCCTTGATCCTTGGCAGATACATTAAGAATACCATTTGCATCAATATCAAATGTTACCTCGATCTTAGGCATACCACGAGGTGCGGGGGGGATGCCATCTAGATGGAACCTTCCTATAGTCCTGTTTTGATTCGCCTGATCCCTTTCTCCTTGTAGTACGTGTATTTCTACTGAAGGCTGGTTGTCAGCGGCTGTAGAGAATACTTCTGATTTTTTGGTTGGTATAGTTGTATTAGCATCGATAAGTCGAGTGAACACACCTCCCATAGTTTCAATACCTAGTGATAAAGGCGTTACATCCAAGAGAAGTACATCTTTCACCTCTCCGGTCAATACACCACCTTGAATCGATGCGCCAATGGCGACAACTTCGTCAGGGTTTACGCCTTTAGAGGGCTTCTTGCCAAAAAACTTCTCAACTTCTTCCTGGATCTTGGGTATTCTGGTTGATCCACCAACTAAGATTACTTCGTCTATTTCAGATGTGCTCAATGCAGCATCTTTGATCGCTTGCTTACAAGGTTCCAGAGAACGTCTGACAAGATCATCGGCTAATTGCTCGAATTTAGATCGGCTTAGTTTCTTAACCAAGTGCTTAGGAACACCATCAACAGGCATGATGTATGGCAAGTTAATCTCTGTTTCAGTAGAGCTTGAAAGCTCTATCTTGGCTTTCTCAGCTGCTTCCTTAAGTCTCTGAAGTGCCAGAGGGTCTTTTCTAAGATCTATACCTTCATCACTTTGGAATTCGTCAGCAAGCCAGTTGATAATAACCTGATCAAAATCATCACCACCAAGGTGAACATCACCATTGGTTGATTTCACTTCAAATACACCGTCACCAAGTTCCAGAATAGAAATATCGAAAGTACCACCACCTAAGTCGTACACAGCGATTTTCATGTCTTGATCTTTCTTGTCCAGGCCATAGGCCAAAGCAGCAGCGGTAGGCTCGTTGATGATCCTTTTAACATCAAGGCCTGCTATTTGTCCTGCTTCTTTAGTGGCTTGTCTTTCGGCATCGTTGAAGTACGCGGGTACAGTCACTACAGCTTCTGTCACCTCAGTGCCAAGATAATCCTCAGCAGTAGATTTCATTTTCTGCAGAATCATTGCAGAAATCTCTTGTGGTGTGTAGAGACGATCTCCGATTTTTATTCTTACCGTGTCGTTATTTCCTTTCTCAAGGTTATAAGACACTGTTTTAAGCTCTTGTCCTACTTCAGAATATTTTTTACCCATAAATCTCTTAGCAGAGATAACGGTATTTTGTGGATTAGTAATCGCCTGTCTTTTGGCAGGATCCCCCACTTTTCTTTCTCCCTTACCTTCGTCTAAAAAACCGACAATAGAAGGGGTAGTTCTTCGACCTTCGCTATTAGGGATTACAACTGGCTCATTACCCTCCATAACAGCAACACATGAGTTAGTGGTCCCTAAGTCGATTCCAATAATTTTTCCCATGATCAATAATTCTTTACTTTATAAAATTCTTTTCTTACTCAATTTGAAACGTGCCAAACAGAGATCAATGGTTGTGCCAAGCATATTAAAGTGACATATTGGCAGAGGTGTAATAACCCGATAGGCGTACTATTGTTTGTAAGGTGAGATTATGACAGAGAATTGTATTACTCGATTCTCTTTTCTGACGATTCGTTCACTCTGCCCATTGAAAATATTGGTAATACCCGTATTGAGCCTGACACCGAGGGCTACGTTATCGCTGACGAACTTTTCAAACCCAAATCCCCAGCTTACATCGTGCAGCTTGGATATTTTAGTTACCGTCATACCTTCTAATTTGTCACCGCCAAGCAGAAAACCAAGTTGAGGACCGAGGTGCAAATTCAATGAACTTGACAGGTGATACTTTACCATTAAGGGGATGTTCAAGTAATAGAACTTCAGGCCTCCACGCGGTATGGATGAGAATGGTGCTGTTCCGTGCCCTTGTGAGGATAATAGCACCTCAGGTTGGATGGAAAGGTCTCTTATGATCCTTTTGCTATATAGCAAACCAATATGAGGTCTTATTTTATTCTCAGGCATGTATGACATATTACTAGTTGACAGAAACTCCTGGTTAGTTACGTTAGGCCCGAACTTTATACCGAAGTAAGATTGCTGCGCTAAGGTGCGCTGACTGCAGAAAAGGCAAAAAAGTGTTAGGCCAATAACAATGGTTCTGGAGTTCATAGTGATTAAGTGTCTGTATTAGTAAATCATATAAGATGGGTTCTTAATTGAAGCTAATATTAGTATACGAGGTAAATAGTCATGGGTATAACATAATACTTCCATAATTTTGAGTTTTTAGAGAAATAATTGATGAGTATAGTTGAAGAAATAGCCAAGAGGAAAACTTTTGGCATCATAAGTCACCCGGATGCGGGAAAAACTACCCTGACAGAAAAACTTTTGCTGTTTGGAGGTGCCATACAAACAGCCGGTGCTGTTAAATCCAATAAGATCAAGGATCACGCAAGATCTGACTGGATGGAAATTGAGAAACAAAGAGGAATCTCCGTGGCTACATCGGTGATGGGGTTCAATTATGAAGGTATGAAAATCAACCTTCTGGATACTCCTGGTCACCAGGACTTTGCAGAAGATACATATAGAACGCTGACAGCTGTTGATAGCGTCGTTATGGTTATTGATTGTGTCAAAGGAGTTGAGATACAGACAGAAAAGCTCATGGAAGTCTGTAGAATGAGAGACACTCCCGTAATCTGCTTCATTAATAAACTTGACAGAGAAGGTAGAGACCCATATGAATTGCTGGACGAGGTAGAAGCGAAATTGAATATCAAAGTGAGGCCACTCACATGGCCCATTGGTATGGGTAAATCCTTTAAAGGTGTTTACAGTCTCTATACCAAGAGTTTGCACCTCTTCGAGCCTAGTAAGCAAAAGGTTCAGGAAGGTTTTCAGATAGCCGATATTGACGACAAAATTCTGGAGGAAAAAGTAGGGGAGAGTGCTGCTAACGAACTTCGAGAAGAAGTAGAACTGGTAGATGGTGTATACCCTGAGTTCGATATGGAAGAATACAAAAGAGGGAATGTAGCACCTGTGTTTTTCGGTAGCGCGGTCAACAATTTTGGTGTAAAAGAAATGCTGGATTGTTTTATCAACATTGCACCCACACCAAAATCAAGAGAAACAGAAGTGCGCGAAATCAAACCCGATGAAAAAAAGTTTTCAGGGTTTGTGTTTAAAATACATGCCAATATGGATCCCAAGCACCGGAACAGAATAGCGTTCGTACGGGTATGCTCAGGCAGATTTGAGAGAGGTAGAAACTATCACCATGTTCGCTTAGCCAAGAACTTCAGATTCTCGAATGCAACAGCGTTTATGGCGCAAGATAAGGAGACCATTGATGAAGCTTGGCCTGGAGATATCGTTGGGCTGTATGATACCGGAAACCTGAAAATTGGAGATACGCTATCTGAAGGTGAAAAAGGGCTTTATAAAGGCATACCGAGCTTCTCTCCAGAAATATTCAAAGAGGTAATCAACAAAGACGCTATGAAATCCAAGCAGTTGGAAAAAGGCCTTCAACAGCTTATGGAAGAAGGACTGGCACAGATGTTCTCATTCGAATTGGGCAATAGGAAAGTGGTTGGAACGGTTGGCGCACTGCAGTTTGAAGTATTGCAGCACAGGTTGAAGAACGAATATGGAGCGACCTGTGAGTTCGTGCCCATCAACTTATACAAAGCCTGCTGGATCAGCGGGGGAGATGATAGTAAGCTAGAAGAATTCGTAAAATCCAAGCAAAGACACATTGCTGTTGATAAGGACGGAAAACGAGTCTTTATGGCGGAATCCAGGTCATGGTTAAGCATGGTGCAGGAAAACTTCCCCGAAGTTGAGTTCCATTTCACCTCAGAGTTTTAAGCCATGGTAAAGCTAAAAGGAGTCCTCTACGAAGATAATCATTTACTTGTGGTCAATAAGATTCCAGGTATATTGGTGCAGGGTGATAGTACAGGTGATGAAACATTGGCCGATGTTTGCAAGCTTTATATCAAGCAAAAATATAATAAGCCTGGAGATGTATTCCTTGGCGTGGTGCATCGATTGGATCGCCCCGTCAGTGGAGCAATAGTCTTTGCCAGAACTTCTAAGGCATTGGAACGCCTTAATAGACAGTTTCAAAATAGAGCGGTCAAGAAAACATATTGGGCATTAGTAGAGAAAAATCCTCCTGAGAATGAAGGTAAGCTAGTCCACTGGTTGGTCAAGGATACTGCCAAGAACAGAACCAGTGCACATAATAAGGAGGTGAGAGGATCCAAGAGGGCAGAACTTGATTATCGACTGCTAGGAAGAATAGGAGACTCTTACTTACTTGAGATCACACCTATCACGGGTAGGCCACATCAGATTAGAACCCAATTGGCCAGAATAGGGTGTCCTATAAAGGGAGATGTCAAATACGGATTTCAGAAGAGAAACAAAGACGGTAGTATATATCTTCATTCCAGAGCGATTGCATTTGAGCATCCTACGAAGAAAGAAAACATGACTTTGGTCGCTGATTTACCGGAAGACGATTTCTGGAGAAATTTCAAAGACTTGGATTAAGCTTTATCATGAGTGAAAAAAGCGGCTGGGTACAAAAGTTGAAAGAACGTTGGCAACTGAAAAGTGCTTGGCAAGTCATTATCATTTTGATCGTTTTCGCCTGTACAGGATTTTCTGTTTTATACCTCAAAAGACCTGTTCTTGCCATGTTTGCAAATGGCAGCAATGGTACCCTTGTCTCTGTCATCTACTATATCCTGATTCTACCGATTTATAATATCATTCTTCTATTTTATGGGTTTATATTTGGTCAGTTTAAATTCTTTTGGGAATTTGAGAAAAGAACCTTTTCACGCATAAAAAACATTTTTAAACGATAAAACAGCCAAACATGAAACACCGCATTTTTACCCTGTTCGCAGTGGCCATGATCATGACCACCATTTTTTCCTGTACTACTCAGAAAAAGCATTATTACACTTTCAGTACGTACCAATACCACAAACCACAAGAAGAACAAAATGTAGTTGAAGAAGAGGAAGAAAACTTTGAGGTGGAAGAAGAAACTATTTACGAAACATATACTGAGGATGAGCAAGAGTTGGTGGAAATTGATCAATTTGAAAACCAACTGGAATCATTAGACACGCCAATTCAAGGTGATATAGAAGTAGCTGAAGAGCAAATCTTACCAAATGGCATTGCGGTAAAATCAAGAAAAGAATATACAAAGCAAGAAAAGAAGCAGATTAGAAAAGACTTTAAGCAATCAATCAAGACGTTTGCCAAAGCTAAAAAGATGGGTAATGAACAATTGGCAAAAAAGTCTTCGCTTGAGCTTACAGGTTATCTGCGTACCGGTGTGATCTTAGGTGGGGTTGGTATACTCCTTTTGATACTTTCTTTCGGTGTCGATGTCCTTGTTTTCTTTGGTACCGTTCTCCTATTAGCCGGTATAGTTTTCATACTAATCGACGTGCTTTAGACTGGAATTGTTAATTCATAGATATACAAAAAAGAAAAGGCTTCCGATTTCGGAAGCCTTTTCTTTTAGGAAGGTAATTTCTTCTTAGTTATTCACCAGGCCATCAGCCAGTAAGATCACTCTGTTGTTAAGAACCTCAACCACCCCTCCTGATATTTCCACAATTTCTTCGGTGTCTTTTCCCTTGTACTCAACCTTGCCGGTTGCCAGAGAGCTGATCATCGGAGCGTGATCATTCATTACCTGAAAAGAACCATCAGTTCCCGGGAAAGTAACGATATTCACTTCTCCTTCGAAAACCTTTTTATCTGGTGTTATTATCTCTAAGAACATATTGTTTCGTATAAGTTATTAGACCTTACTTAGCGTCAGCGAGCATTTTCTCACCTTTTTCAACCGCTTGCTCGATACCTCCAACAAGGTTGAATGCCCCTTCTGGAAGGTGATCGTACTCACCATCCATGATCATGTTAAAGCCTTTGATCGTGTCTTTGATATCAACCAATACACCTGGGATACCAGTAAACTGCTCTGCTACGTGGAAAGGTTGTGATAAGAACCTCTGTACCCTTCTTGCACGGTATACAGTCTGCTTGTCTTCTTCAGAAAGTTCGTCCATACCAAGGATAGCGATGATATCCTGAAGCTCCTTATAGCGCTGAAGAATCTCTTTGACACGCTGTGCACAATCATAGTGCTCATCACCTAGTGTTTCTGCATTCAAAATTCTTGATGTAGAGTCAAGAGGATCCACAGCAGGATAAATACCAAGCTCGGAAATCTTTCTTGAAAGTACCGTAGTCGCATCAAGGTGAGAGAACGTCGTTGCTGGCGCAGGGTCAGTCAAGTCATCCGCAGGTACATAAACCGCCTGTACAGAAGTAATTGAACCTCTTTTGGTTGAGGTAATTCTTTCTTGCATGGCACCCATCTCTGTAGCTAGTGTAGGCTGATAACCTACCGCTGAAGGCATACGTCCAAGAAGGGCGGATACTTCAGAACCTGCTTGTGTAAATCTGAATATATTATCGATAAAGAAGAGGATATCACGGCCTTGGCCTTGACCATCTCCATCTCTAAAGTACTCTGCAATAGTCAATCCTGAAAGGGCTACTCTGGCTCTCGCTCCCGGAGGCTCGTTCATCTGTCCGAATACGAATGTCGCTTTGGATTCTTTCAGTTTTTCCTGATCAACTTTAGTTAAGTCCCAGCCACCTTCTTCCATAGAGTGCATGAAGTCATCACCGTAGTTGATGATACCTGATTCGATCATCTCACGTAGGAGGTCATTTCCTTCACGTGTTCTTTCACCAACACCGGCAAATACAGACAGACCTGAATAAGCTTTCGCAATGTTGTTGATCAACTCCTGGATAAGTACTGTTTTACCAACGCCGGCACCACCGAATAGACCAATTTTACCACCTTTTACATAAGGCTCTAAAAGGTCGATTACTTTGATACCAGTATATAGAACTTCAGTTGATGTTGATAAATCTTCGTATTTTGGAGCAGGTCTGTGGATGGGTAGACCTTCTTTACCTGTAGGTTGGTCGATACCGTCAATAGCTTCTCCAACTACGTTAAAAAGGCGGCCTTTGATATCTTCACCGATTGGCATTTCGATTGGTGATCCCGTGTCTGTAACTTCCATACCTCTTACCAGACCTTCTGAACTATCCATTGCTATAGTACGCACTCTGTCCTCTCCAAGGTGTTGCTGACATTCCAGCACTACTTTTTGTCCGTTTTCTTTGGTTACTTCAAGAGCGTCAAGAATGTTAGGTAATTTGGCACCTTCTCCTTCAAAGCTAATGTCAACGACGGGTCCGATTACCTGGGTGATTTTACCAATATTTGCCATTTGTTATAGTTTAGTAATATGTATTAGCCTCAAATTTTCGACTTGCAAAGCTAAAGCTTATATTCTTTAAAGCAAAGGTGGTAAAAGTAAAAAATGGCGTTAACCAACACTCAAAATAATTCGGAAAGTAGTCCCCTGATTCTCTTCCGACGATCGGACAAAAATCTTTCCCTCGTGGTAGATTTCGATGATTCTTTTTACCAAAGTCAAACCTAACCCCCAGCCCCCTTTCTTGGTAGTAAAGCCAGGGTTAAACACTTGCTTAATTTTGGATTTTGGTATGCCTTTACCTGTATCGGTAATATCCACAATGACACGATTGTCACTGCCTCTCAATATTCTGATGGAGATAGAACCTGCACCACTCATGGCATCTACAGCATTCTTACACAGGTTTTCGATAACCCATTCAAAAAGCGGTGCATTTATCTTTGCTGTAATACCCGGAGACAAACTGTTAATATTAAAACTGACTTTAGAGGAAAGACGTGGTTTGAGATAATTAATGATGTTAGAAATGATGTCATGAACATTTTCGTCTTTTAAGGCAGGAGTAGAACCGATATTGGAAAAACGTTCAGTTATCATTTTTAGCTTTTGGATATCCTTGTCCAATTCTTCCGTGATGCCTTTTTCTTTTAGGCTGGGTTCTTCCTTGAGGTATTCGAGCCATGCCATCAATGATGACAGGGGTGTGCCTAATTGATGCGCGGTTTCCTTGGCTAGTCCTACCCAAACACGGTTTTGTTCTGCAGTTTTAGAGTAGTTAAACGCCAAGTAAGCGATGAAGCCAAATATGGCGATTACTGAAAGCTGGATATAGGGGTAGTAGGTGAGCTGGGTCAATAAAAATGAATTGCGGTAGTAAACCAACTGAAAGCTGAAAACCTCTCCGTTTTCATCCTTGTCAGTGATGACAATGGGGTCGTATGTTTCCTTCATGAGCTCCAGTTCCGATTTGAGAATACCTCTTCTTTTGGGTTCGCTGTATGAATCCTTCAACCCACGAATGTTACGCCAACTAATGATGCTGTCATTGGCATTGGTCAAAATAACCGGGATTTCATTATTCGGTATCAGGATTTCCCTGGTAATGAAGAGTAGGTTGACACTCAACTCGTCTTCTATGGTATATTCAAGTGTTCTGGCGAACAGTTCAATCAGCTTACTTTCTCTTTGTTTTAGCTTATCCACCAGATAGTTGGTGTAATAGATAGACCCCACACTTATGATGGTCGACATAGCCAACACGATCCACTTAAGTTTAGATTTGTTTTGGTAGATATCTAGTATACTGCTGCCCTTGCCCGAATTAGCCATTTAACCGTTTTCTATCGCTATTCATATTTCTATTCGCCTGAAAATACAAAAAAAGCCAGACAGCGAAAGGCTGCCAGGCTTAATGTTGAGTTGTAACTTGGAACTCTAACTCAATGTTTCAAAATACTAGTTCTTCATCATAAACCACTTGGCCAATACCTTATAATTGACTTTAGTACCGTGCATAAGAATGCCCACTCTGTAAATTCTACCAGCGAACCAAATGGTGAAAATAAACCCAAGAACCAGCAATGCCATAGATAAAGCAACCTGCCATATAGGTGGTTCGAAGGCGATTCTACCCATCATAGCAATAGGAGAAGTAAATGGTATGATTGATAGCCAGAAGCTGGCGTTACTGTCAGGATCTCTTAAAACGAAAGCGGTAAGCCCGATGATGGCTATGATTAACGGAATGGTAATGGGCATCATGAACTGTTGTGCATCGGCAGGTGTGTCTACTGCAGACCCCACAGCAGCGAATAAAGCGCCATAGAGTAAGTACCCACCAATAAAGTAGAAGATGAAACATCCGATGATGTATGCAAAAGGTATTTCGAAAAAGCTACTAAACTTTTCCTGAATGTTTGAATTGCTTGCCAATTCTGCGGCCACCTCAGCGTTTGGGGAATTTTGCGCGATTTGTTCAACCGCCTGTGCCCCACCCATATCAAATCCTAAATAAGTAGCACCTACAGTGAATACGGTAACAGATAGGATAACCCAGATAAGGAACTGTGTAAGTCCAACGCTGGCTACACCCACTACTTTGCCTAGCATCAATTGAAAAGGCTTGACTGTAGAAACGATTACTTCCACTATTTTACTCGACTTTTCTTCAATAACACCCTGCATAACTTGAGCACCATATATGAAAATAAAGAGGTAAATCAAGAACCCGGCTGCATAGCCGATACCGAAAATTATCTCTGCGTTACTGGATTTTTCCTCCCCCGTATCAGACATATTGATTTGGTTTAGTGATATTTTAGGATCCAGTTTTTTCAGTGTTTCTTCACTAATGCCTGATTGCCTGATCTTAATGTCTCTTAAGTTCTTCTCGACCTTTCTTTCAATATCCTCCTTCAAGGCAATACTCAGTTTTTTCTTACTGAATATGGTAACACCATCAGGTGCGTCAAGATCGATTTTTGGTATGTGCAGCAACGCATAGTCATCACTTACATTAAAGCTATCCTTGGCTGTAGATAAATCCTGCTGAATTTTTACAAACTTATATTTGGAAGACTCCTTCAGGTCAAAATAACCGTTCTCATCCAGAACTTGAATTGTTCTTTGCTTAGCATTTTTTTCCTCGTTCACTGCCACGTAAATGATCACCGCAAAAATCGACATGAACAGAATCGGTGTAAGCAAAGTCGCAATTAGAAACGCCTTTTTCCTTACCCGGCTTAGAAACTCTCTCTTGATAATTAGTAATGTCTTATTCATGGGATTGTCCTCCTACTTTAGCAATGAAAATTTCGTTTATGTTAGGTATCTTTTCAGTGAAAGAATGGATCTCCACTTGATTGATCAATTGAGAGATCAAGATGTTCGGGCTTTGCCCATTATTGGCCTGAATCAGTGATTGCGTATAACCCTCTGAAAGATTTTCGCTTTTAACCACTTTGAAACTATCGCTCTCCGCTTGCAAGGCGCCTTTATACTCTATAGTATAAGTATTAGAACGGTAGGAGTTTTTGATGTCCTTCTTCGAACCATCGAGAATTTTCTCTGATTTGTTAATGAGCGCAATGTAATCGCATAATTCCTCGACTGATTCCATACGGTGTGTGGAGAAGATGATGGTACTTCCGTTATCTCTCAGTTCCAGTATTTCATCTTTGATAAGGTTAGCGTTGACGGGGTCAAAACCCGAGAATGGTTCATCGAGTATAATGATCTCTGGTTCGTGCATGACCGTAGATATAAACTGTATCTTTTGGGCCATACCCTTTGACAAATCTTCTACCTTCCTATTCCACCAGTCACTGATGGAGAGTTTATCAACCCAGACCTTACTTTTTTTGGTGGCTTCTCGCTGGCTTAGGCCCCTTAGCTGCCCAAGGTAAACCAGTTGTTCGCCTACTTTCATCTTCTTGTAGAGACCACGTTCTTCTGGCAAATACCCTATTTTAATGATATGGCTGGAGTTTAGCTTTTCGCCATTGATAAAGATATCTCCGGAGTCAGCGTCTATGATCTGGTTAATAATCCGTATAAGCGTCGTTTTACCTGCTCCATTGGGGCCTAGTAAACCGAAAATGCTCTGCTTGGGAATGCTAACACTTACTCCACGCAATGCCGTGTGGTTGGCATAGTGCTTTGTAATGTCTTTTACTTCTAAGATTTCCACTTTCGTTTTCTGGTTTAGATTTTCTAATCAACCCATTAGTATCATCTGAGGTTCAAATAATTACACAAGGTTGAAAAAAGAACTTACTTAAACATAAAGTAAGTACCTGACCGTCGTTACCTTAACGAAATTTGGGGGAATGGTAAATTGATAAGAGGAGCGGGAGCTGGAATTATTGAGCTACCGCTTCTTTTCTTTGAAGATGATGTTACCTACAGACACGTCCAAATCGAAAAACAATTTGTTGTCAGCGTCTTCAGAATAGGTGCTATTGACATAGGTATGGTCGTCTATCTTTCTGAAAGACTTGGAAAGTGTCATGCCACATAGAAAAGAATTGTTTATACGCACTTTAACAGGAATATCTTCATCCGGTAAGACTACATAGAGATTACCTGCACCTACACTGGCCTTTACATCACTGTCACTTGTTAATTCATCTTGGAAATCAAGAACAAGGTTGCCAAATCCGACATCAGCCACTACATGCTTAGAGTTGGACTGACTTAAGTTGACTACCTTGACAGAACCGAGATCAACTTTCACATAGAATGTATCCATGCTGATTTGATTCTCAAAACCTGAGAAATAACCAATCTTCACATCAGCGCTGCCTGTATGAACTTTTAAATTAGAAACTGATAGACCTGATAGATCTATATGCGCACTTCCAGTCCCGTAATTCAAGTTGAGATTATAAGGTTTGTTTTCTGCCAAATACACTTTCCACAGCTCATCACTTTCGTCGCGCTTGTTACCAAACATATGATGAGAAATAGAACTGCTTAGTCCGCCGCCGCTACCGCCATCCAGGTGTAGCATCAACTCACATGCACGATCAGCAATGTTTTTATTGAAAGAATGAGAATAGGCGTTTACATCTTGATTGCCATAGACATCAAGAGCTTTATTGGTGTGGTGATTAGGCTTGATGTAGCAAGTGCCAGCTTTTACTTTGAACGATAAATTTACCTCCTCGAAATCTTCACTATTATCCACCGAGAAGTGTTTCTTGATCTGACCAGAAGTATATGAAGTACTTAATACTCCAGCAACCAGTAGAATAAAATATCTGCGCATGCCCATTACTTACGAATTCAAAACCCAAAAGTTGCGACCAGCAGACTTTTTATAAAAAAAGCCCGCATATACTATTATATACGGGCTTCAAGTATTTTTTATCGAAAAATTACTGGAAAAATTCTTTCATTCTATCGAAAAATCCTTTCTCGTTCTTACTCGGCTTTGGTGTAAAGTTGGAAGAACTGCGGAATTTTTCAAGCATACCTTTTTCCTCTGATGAAAGGTGTTGGGGAGTCCAAATGTTCACATGGATCAATTGATCGCCTTTTCCATACCCATTAATATCATTGATCCCTTTGCCACGAAGTCTTAGGATCTTACCGCTTTGTGTACCGGAGTCAATTTTGATTTTTACTTTGCCATCAATGGTAGGTACTTCTACGCTGGTACCTAGAGCGGCATCAGCAAAGTTGATGTATAAGTCGTACATCACATTGTTGCCATCCCTTTTAAGCAATTCATGCTCTTTTTCCTCTATTAGAATGAGTAGGTCTCCCGCAATTCCTCCACCTGGCGCTTCGTTACCCTTGCCTGACATAGACAACTGCATGCCTTCTGATACACCAGCAGGGATTTTGATCGGAATGATTTCCTCTTTCGAAGTAAGGCCGCTACCGTCAACACCTGGAGGTCGTTTATCTATTACCTGCCCAGAACCCTGACAAGTGGGGCAAGTAGAAGAAGACACCATCTGCCCCAGCATAGTATTTACCACTTTCCTAACCTGGCCGGAGCCTTGGCAAGTAGGACAAGTCTTAAAGGTTACCCCGTCAGCACTGACCAATCGGTTAACCTTGATTTTCTTCTCTACACCATTGGCAACCTCTTCAAGGGTCAATTTCAATTTGATACGAAGATTAGACCCTTTTCTGCGTCTTGATCGCCCGCCGCCACCGAAGAAGCTTTCGAAAGGACTTCCACCACCGAAGATATCTCCGAACTGGGAGAAAATATCCTCCATGTTCATACCTCCGCCGCCACCGAAGCCACCGCCGTTCATGCCCGCATGGCCGAAGCGATCGTATTGCTGGCGCTTTTCCGCATTCCCAAGTACCTCGTAGGCTTCAGCAGCCTCCTTAAACTTATCCTCTGCTTCCGGATCTCCTTGGTTCTTGTCAGGGTGGAATTTGATAGCAGTTTTCCTGTAAGCCTTTTTGATCTCCTCCGGGCTCGCAGATTTATCAACTCCTAATATTTCGTAATAATCTCTTTTGGACATTATCTTTCCTTTATCAAAATTGAAACGCTCCCTATAATTAGAGCTTCATCAGCCTTAGTTGCCAATTACTACTTTGGCAAATCTGATCACTTTTTCTTTGAGGTAATAACCAACCTCAATCACATCAACAACCTTACCCTTCAAGTCTTCGCTTGGTGCCGGTATTTTAGTGATCGCTTCGTGCAGGTCAGGATTGAAATCCATGCCTTGCTTATTCTCCATTTGCTTGAGGCCTTTTTGCTCAAGCGCTTTTTTCAATTTATTGGATATGAGCTTGAAACCTTCTTCTACATCCTTAACCTTGGCATCCTCCTGCTCAAACGATTTCTCTGCTCTGGCCATGTCATCCAACACGGGTAATAAATCAACCATGAGATTTTCATTGGCTGTTTGGGTAAGCTCTAACCTTTCCTTAGCAGTTCTTCTTCTAAAGTTTTCGAACTCAGAATAAAGGCGTAAATACTTGTCCTTTGTTTCTGCCAATTCGTCTTTGATTCGCTCTAATTCAGACTTTTCTTCTGTCACTTCTTTATTCGCCCCTTCTTCCGCCTCTTCAGATTTAGCCTGTCCATTTTCAGAGCCAACCTCTTCATTCGCTATTTCTTCAGTTTTTTGCTCTATTTCTTCTTCAGTTTTTTTCTTTTTCATCTTGATCAGAATGTTTCGAATCCATCCTCCCACAATTGTCAATTATGCTGCCAAACCCTTAGGTATGTCAAAATGACACCCTCAATTGAGGGCTTGCCAAATAGCATCCTTAAGTTGATCTACATTAAAGCCTGTAATTGATGAGATGAAAACGTGGGGGATATCATCAGGAAGTTCTTTTTTCATCTCATCCATGAGTTCTTCATCCAGCAAGTCAGATTTGGATAAGGCCAGTAACCTCTTTTTATCTAATAGCTCTGGATTATACTTCTTAAGTTCTGTGAGGAGTATATTGTATTCGTCGGTAATGTCATCTGCATCCACCGGTATCAGGAATAGTAGAATAGAATTGCGTTCGATGTGCCTAAGAAACCTCAAACCCAAACCTTTGCCTTCCGAGGCCCCTTCAATTATACCCGGGATGTCGGCCATTACGAATGACTTGTAATCTCTGTAAGAGACAACCCCCAAGTTGGGAACCAGTGTAGTAAAAGGGTAATTGGCGATTTCCGGCCGAGCTGCAGATACGGTAGAAAGAAGTGTGGATTTACCAGCATTAGGAAAACCGACCAGCCCGACATCTGCCAGTAGTTTTAGCTCTAATATTACCCACTCTTCAAGTCCATCCTCTCCTGGCTGAGCATGCCTTGGCGCTTGATTAGTAGCAGTTTTAAATTGAGAATTACCAAGTCCACCTCTACCTCCGGAGGTTAAGATGATTTCTTGACCATCTTCGGTGATTTCTACTAGCTTGTCACCTGTTTCTGCGTTTTTGGCGATGGTGCCCAGTGGTACTTCCAATATTTGATCCTTGCCATCAGCACCGGTTCTATTAGCCCCTTCTCCTGGCTTGCCATTTTCTGCAATGACATGTTTCTTGTATTTAAGGTGTAGTAGCGTCCAAAGTTGGGCGTTGCCCTTTAGAATGATATGCCCACCACGTCCACCATTACCACCATCGGGTCCACCTTTAGGGACAAACTTTTCTCGCCTAAAATGTACCGAACCAGCTCCCCCCGAACCGGATCGGGAGCAAAACTTGATATAATCTATAAAGTTGGAGCTGGACATTGGGCATTCTTAAGCTGACAGATTAGTAGCTATCTATAATAGAAGAGATCCTGCTGAATATTTCTTCGATAGTACCCGTGCCTTCGACAGACGAACATTTTCCGTGGGATTGGAAATACTCGGCTACAGGTAGTGTTTCACCTTGATATACCTTTATTCTGTTGTCGAATTTATCTTTATCTTGATCATCAGCTCTACCGGATACTTTTGCCCGGCCTTGAATTCTTTTCCAAAGTTCTTCCTCATCTACTTCCAGACAGATCATGCCAGAAACAGGTGTACCTCTGTCTTTTAGAAACTTGTCTATTGCCTCGGCCTGAGCGACCGTTCTAGGATAACCGTCAAAAATGAACCCGTTTGTGTCTTCTGTTTCCTTGATTTTCTCCTCGACCATTTTGATCACCACTTCATCAGGAACCAGATTACCTACGTCCATATATTTCTTAGCCATTTGGCCTAGTTCAGTCCCTTCGCCCAGATGCTTTCTAAAAAGATCACCGGTAGAAATGTGTGTTAGATTATAATGATCTATGATTTTTTCGCTTTGAGTACCTTTACCGGCGCCCGGAGGGCCAAATAGTATTAAATTTAGCATGATTAATCACGTTTAATTATCGTGCGGCAAGCTACCGCTTAGATTAAGAATGTGGTTTATATTGATAAATGTCTTTAAGGTTTCTACCGTAACCATCATAGTCAAGGCCATACCCCACTACGAATTCTTCTGGAATTTCGAAACCAGTATACTTTATTGCTGTGTTCTGGCTGCGTTCCTTGTTTTTGACCAAGAGTGAGACAATCTCTAAGGATTTGGTACCAAGGGAATTGAATTCCTCTACCATCTTTGAAATGGTACGTCCGGTATCGATAATGTCTTCAATAATGATCACATCGCGATTGAATATATTCTCATTCAGACCTATCAATGATTTGACATTACCAGTACTCTCCATTTCATCGTAAGAAGTCACTTTTACGAATGAAATCTGAGAGGGTACACTGATGGCCCTGATCAAGTCAGCGGCAAAGATGAATGAACCATTCAGAATGGCTATAAACAAAGGTGTCTTGCCCTCATAATCTTTATTGATGGCAGCGGCCAACTCATTGATCCTTCCAGCTATGTGCTGGTGATCTATAAAAAGTTGGAAATCCTTGTCTTTAACTTTCATTGATGATATTGTCTCTTTACCTTGTTCAGGAAAAGTTCGCAAATATAGGAATTAATTGTCTCCGACCTGTCCAATGTTAAAGCTGTTTCATTAAAATTTCATAGAGATCAATAGTTGACTGTATATCGGACTTGTAAACTATCTCATCGGGTGAGTGGACGTTGTCTTCTGGGGGACCTATAAAACACCAGTCAAAAGGATAAGGCGATTGTTGCAATTCACGTCCATCACTGGAACCATTACTTTCTACTTCTAGCTGATAATTGGCTCCATTTTCATTAGCAATGGTGATAATACGGTCGATGAATTGGCGTCGAGGGATGTTACGATCCCTTAATGATATGACCACCCCGCCATCGTGATAGACACCATCGGTTACCCAAGTAACGTCCGAGATAAGCCCTTGACGAACGTTGTAGTTTTCATAAATGTACTTTGCCAAATAAGGCACCGAGCCACCACCGTGTTCTTCCCAGCAGCTAAAGACCAGAAGACCATCTTTGAGTGTTTTTGCTTGCATGAGGGCATTATAGACGCCCAAGCGATTGTCCATATAACAAGACTGTATGTAATCGTCAGTTTCCCTGAAATCACATTTGAATGCCAGATCGGTGCCTCGTTCGATTACTCTCCCAAACTTGTAGGTAAGGTTGCCCTCTTCACTCACCAAAAGCTCAGCATCTATTTGGCCATAGCCATCTTCGCCAACCAATTGGTACCCATTTTGAACTTCCGGACCTCCGATAGGGATCAGTTGATTTTCATATCGTACTGTGAAACCTATGGTATCCATATGGGCGAAAATAGCCGTGCGAGGAGTGCCAAATTTCAGAATCAGGCAATCCTGAAGTGCCTCTCCCTCAATGACTTCCGGAGTGGTGTCCCACTGATGTTTGTTTTTTTCAACGTATTCCAGAATGAACTGCTTCATTCTGATTTCATTTCCAGAAGTAGCATGTATTTCACAAAGTGTTTTGAGTAGCTCCATGTAATGAACCGAAATAAAACTATCCAGATAGATTTTGAATGAAATATTGATATTTAAATGGGCAAGTTAAATATATTAGGGTTTTTTACTTTATTTTCCCTGAATGGATATTTGGGATCATTAAAAATATACTGTGCCGTAAGGTTACTTTGACGGCTTTATACCACATATAACATGTATGTTTTGATTATAAAGCGTAATGTATTTGCTGTTTTTCAAAACATACGAGGCGGCCAAAAAAAGGGCCTCAAAATCATTGCTGAATCTATTATCAAGTATAAAACGGCTTATAAGCTCGATTGGTAGCTTTCATCGAGGGAGGCGCATCATTTAACGAAAACTGTAAGTTAGGCGGGAAATATTATACTATTTGCTACATGTTTGTACTAAACAACGGTGATTCAATTGCCAACCATTTCATCGCCGAATTGAGGGATGTGGAGCGGCAAAAAGACCGGATGCGCTTTCGAAAGAACTTATATCGCATCGGACAACTCTTGGCTTATGAGATATCTAAGTCCATGAGATATGTACCAGTATCGGTTGAAACACCTTTGGGCAAAGCTAATACGGTTTTGCTGGAGCATCAGCCGGTATTAATACCGATATTGAGAGCAGCTATCCCATTCTTTGATGGCTTCCTCGATTTCTTTGATGGAGCAGATGCAGGTTTTGCGGCTGCATATCGGATTGAGGAAGCGGGTGAAGGGATTGATGTATACTTGGGTTATTTAGCTGCAAATGATTTGACAGACAAAGAGGTAATATTAATTGATCCCATGATAGCAACAGGGAAGTCTTTGGTAAAAACGATCAATAGGCTTAGGGAAAACGGAGATCCGGCTCACTTGCATTTGGCTTCTGTTATTGCCGCCCCTGAGGGAATTAACTATATTTCAGAAAATTTAGATTTAAAATACTCCGTATGGACCGGTGCTTTAGACGAAAGTTTGAATGATAAAGCATATATTGTCCCAGGTTTAGGTGACGCCGGCGATTTGAGTTATGGATCTAAAATATAAATTCAAAAGGCTGAGTGAATAACGTTTTATTACTAATAGTTGGACTTTTCATCCTCATACTGGGGGGCGATCTCCTTGTCAGGGGAGCTTCCAGTATTGCACTCAGGCTTCATATTTCGCCACTGGTGGTCGGTCTTACCATCGTTGCCTTTGGCACCTCAGCACCCGAACTTCTGATCAGTATTAAATCCGCGCTAGCTGGCAGTCCAGATCTGACGATGGGTAATGTAATAGGCTCCAACATTTGTAATCTCGCTCTGGTACTTGGGGTAACAGCACTCATCAATCCAATCAAGGTACAAGGAGACAGTATCAAAATTGATTGGCCGATGACCATGGGTAGCTCATTGCTACTCTATTTGGTTGTGAGACCAGGTTTGGTTTTTGAAGGTGGGCTAGTGAGTAAAGGAGTAGGTATTGTATTTATCATGATACTTGCTATCTACACCATATTCATCGTGCGTAAATCACGCAAGGAAACCAAGGCTATGAAGGCCATGGAAGAGGATATGGAAATGCCGGATGGCCCTTCGAAAAACGTATGGAAAGATATCCTATTTATCGTCTTAGGTTGTGCCGGCTTGTATTTCGGTTCTGAATGGTTTGTGGAAGGAGCGAAAAACCTCGCGCTGGAATTGGATGTTGATGAGCGGATTATAGGCATAACAGTATTGGCTTTGGGTACAAGCTTACCCGAACTCGTTACAGCGATAGTAGCTTCAATCAAGAAAGAATCTGACTTGGCCCTTGGCAACCTGATGGGCTCCAACATATTTAATATCCTTTCTATTCTAGGTATCACCAGTATCATAAAAGAAATAAAAGTAAGCCAAGAAATTATCAGCCATGATATGGTATCCATGTTGTGGATAACGCTCGCCATTCTACCTATGATGCTCATCCGCAAAAAGATGTCCAGGATATCTGGCGGAATCTTACTGGTGATCTATCTTGTTTATACCTATACAGTGGTAACCTGATAGATGGAGGCAGTTCTTAAATTCTTGACCATATACTTATTGAGTATGTTCAAGTTCGTATTTGGGCCAATATTTGGGTACCTGGCGGACTACAGCGTATACACATCGATCCTCATCACCGTTCTGGGTATGATGAGTAGCGTTTTCGTTTTTACTTTCTTTGGAGAATTTTTGAAAAGAAGGGTGCTGAGAAGGCTGTTCAGAAGGAGGAAAGTATTCACTAAACGCAATCGCCGTTTCGTAGTGATATGGAGAAAATACGGCATCCCTGGTGTAGCGGCTTTGACCCCTTTATTACTCACACCTATTGGTGGTACTATTGTATTGACTACATTCGGCAGCCCGAGAAGAAAAGTATTTCTTTATATGTTTATCAGTGCAGTATTCTGGTCTATCATCATCACCAATCTGGTCTACATTGTCGGGGATCCCATTATCGAATGGTTCAATCCTTAACCTCCTCGTCCGGCAGAATTTCGATATCTTGAATCAAAACACTTTTAGCAATTGACTGGCCAGTTGCCGTTGCCGCTAATCCGCCTAGAGCCGTCTCTTTGTAACGCGTTTCCATACTTTGGCCAATTTCACCCATAGCTTCGATACATTCATCCACGGGGATAACTGCACTGACATCCGCTAAGGCAATTTGGGCAGAAGAGTTAGCAATAGCTGCTGCACTAGCATTTCTCACTACACAAGGCACCTCAACCAATCCTGCCACAGGGTCACAGACCAAACCGAGCATGCATTGAACCGTGATTGCCACCGCATTGAAGACCTGATCGATATCACCGCCGAGGCAATGTACAATGGCTCCAGAGGCCATAGCGGCTGCGCTACCAGTCTCAGCCTGACATCCGCCTACTGCTCCGGCGAGTGAGGCTTTTTGTTCTATAATGAGCGCTATACCAGCACCGATGAGCAGGCCTTCGAGGATTTTCTCATCTGGTAAGTCGTGTATTTCTTGTAGCGTATACATGGTGCCAGGTAGTATGCCGGATGCGCCGGCTGTAGGCGCAGCCACGACCCTTCCCATGCATGAGTTAACCTCCTTAGCCGCTAAAGCTCGGGAGATCAGCCTTTGAAATTCAGGGGATAGCACGGCTTTAGGATAATTGAAGACCTTCTTGGCGCCGTTGGTGATCATACCAGAACGAGAAGTCATATCCTCCTCCAAACCTGTTCTCACGGCATCCTTCATTACACTGTAGGCATTATCTAGCCCTCCCCAGATTTCCTCCTCGGTTCTATCTTTTTGCTCTTGTTCGTACTCCAGTACACTCTGCTGCAATGAGATGTCATGCGTATCGCAATACGCTTTCCACTCTTTGAAAGAATTGAATAAAAAGGCCATAATCGTATTTTTCCTAAAGTTAAGCAGGATATCACAATTAATATTGCCTGAGTAATACCTTTCTCAACTTCGTTTCTAGCACTGAAAAACTATCTTTGGGCATGCAATTGAAAAACGACCTTCTTTTGAGAACGGCCCGGGGAGAAAGTACGGAGCGAACTCCCGTATGGGTAATGCGTCAGGCAGGTAGAATACTGCCTGAATACAGAGCGGTAAGGGAAAAGCTAAGCGGTTTTATAGAATTGGCCAAGACACCAGAACTGGCCATGGAAGTGACCTTACAGCCAGTCGATATCTTAGGTGTTGATGCCGCTATCATATTCTCAGATATTCTCGTAATACCCGAAGCGATGGGGCTGCCCTATGAGATGGTCGAAAAGAAAGGCCCTCTTTTTCCTGAGGCGGTCAGGAGTGAAGGGGATATAGATAAGCTACACGTTGCTGAGGCAGGCGATCTTGAGTATGTGCTGGAAGCGATTCGATTGACCAAACGAGAATTGGATGGTAGAGTGCCGCTTATCGGTTTCGCTGGTGCACCCTGGACTATTTTTGCCTATATGATAGAAGGAAGTGGGAGCAAGACGTTTTCAAAAGCACGTAGAATGCTCTATCAGGAGCCGGAGTTGAGCCATAAACTGCTACAAAAGATCACTGATAGTACCATCAATTATTTGAAAGGGCAGATTGAAGCAGGCGCCAATTTAATTCAGTTATTCGATTCATGGGCCGGTATTCTACCCCCTCATCAATATGAAATATTTTCATTACCCTATATCAGTCAGATTTGCGATGCCATTGATGAGGTACCGGTGACGGTATTTGCCAAAGGTGCTTTCTTTGCCAGAGAGGCATTTGGTAAGCTCAATTGCCAGACCATCGGCCTTGACTGGAACATGGACATCGCTGAATCCAGAAAGCTCATTGGAGAAGATAAAGTACTGCAGGGCAACCTTGACCCATGTGCATTGTATGGTTCTTTTGACGATATCAGAGCGGCTACCAAAAGCATACTTGACCAATTCGGCCAAGACAAGCACATTGCCAATTTAGGTCACGGTGTCTATCCTGACACTGACCCGGATAAAGTGAAATGTTACATAGATGCAGTGAAAGAGTTCAGTGCAAAATCTTGAATCTTTGAACGAATTCAAGTCGATTAACAATGGATAAAAAAACTGTCTTTCCCTGACTCGGGGGAGAAACCTTAATCACTCAAGGCTACACATCGGCTAGGATTGAATCATAAGCGGAGTGAGGTATCTCCGTTGCACTGCGATATGACAGTTTTTTTAAATTGTGCATTGACCGACATGACTTTACTCCGATCGTAGCGATTTCACTGGATTAACAATGGCAGCCTTTATTGATTGATAGCTAACTGTCAGCCAGGCTATAAGCAGTGAGGAGAAACCTGCAATCAAGAAAGTCATTGGACTGATTTTGATCCTGTAGGCAAAACCTCCAAGCCACTGTTGCATAAGCCACCATGACAGTGGTGTGGCGATAATGAAAGCGATAGCGATCAATTTGGTGAAGTCGGCGGAAAGCATGGTGACAATGCGTAACACCGAAGCGCCCAATACCTTTCTGACACCAATTTCTTTGGTGCGCTGCCCAGCTGTATAAGCAGCTAACCCAAATAGGCCAACACAAGCAATGATAATGGCCAAGGCCGCAAAAGTCCTTAACACCTTACTTTCGGATTGAACAGATTGATACTGATCGTCAAGGTCTTGATCGAGGAATGAATACTTGAGTGGTTGATCCGGCACTAATTCATTCCACTTGCTCTCGATAAAGGTGATAGCGTCTTGAATGCCACCCGGCTTGATTCTGGCCGAAACAAAAGCCGTGTTTTGTGCTGCGCCTTCGGTACTCAAGAGTACCAAAGGAGTAATGTCATCCCTCAGCGATTGGAAGTGAAAGTCCTGTACAATACCTACTACCGTATATTCACGAACGACTTGATTGGGATCGGTATGCAATATTTTAGCACCTACCGGGTCATCAATACCCATGACCTCAGCTGCCTTTTCGTTGAGCACAGCGGCCAGCGAATCTTCAAATGCCTCACCAAACCAACGCCCTTCTAACAGCTCAAAACCGATAGTCGGTGCATAATGATCGTCCATGCTCATGCCTTTAACGGTGAGTATTTCGGTAGAACCTTTGGACTGAAATTGCATGCCAAAGAAAAAGCCACCGGGCTTGGAAGCCGAACCTCCAACATTAATGATTTCCGGCTGGCGTCTCAGTTCTTTCATGAACGCATCCAACTGCTCATTCAGGGTAAATGCCCTTTCTATGGTAAGCACGTGCTCCTTATCAAACCCAAGAGATTTGTTCTGTACATAGTTCATCTGATCTTGTACTACCAAGGAGCCAACGATCAGTACAATAGAGATCATGAATTGAAAAATCACTAGACCATTGCGTAGCCACGCCCCTTTTCGACTTGATCTTAAATTGCCTTTCATGACCATGATGGTATTGAAAGAAGAGATGATAAAGGCAGGATAACTTCCAGCCAGTACACCAACGAATACGGCAAAGATTAACATACCAGGCGCTAAGAAACCAGAGGTGAGCGAAATGGACAGTTGCTTCCCCGCTAGTGTATTGAAATAGGGAAGTGCCAGATAAATAAGCCCTAGCGCTATCACAGTGGAAATGACACTCAGAACGACAGACTCAACCAGGAACTGTGTTACCAGTTGGTTTTTCATAGAACCCATCGATTTCCTCACGCCTACCTCTTTGGCCCTCTCGGCCGACCTTGCCGTGGCGAGGTTCATGAAGTTGATACACGCAATCAGTAGAATCAGCGCGGCGATGGAAATGAAAATATACACTACTGTTTTGTTACCCCCAGGCTTGAGTTTGGCTTCTACATTGGTAGGATCAAGGTGCAGCCCCAAAAGCGGCTGTAGAAAGTAGCGATAGCCATTACCTGCGGCTTGGTATTCCTCAAAGGATAGTCCAAGCCTTTCCTCAATTTGAGGAGCAGCGTATTTCTCAACCATATCAGGGAACTTGGCCTCTAAATCTCCTGAAGAAGCATTTTGATCCAGTACCACATAAGTATGGGTAGAAAACCCCATATAGTTGATGGTTCTGGCAAAAGGAAAGGTCACCCAAGAGCCTAATAGGTCGAATTCGAGGTGAGAATTCTCTGGTACATCCTCACATACACCAGTAACTCGGAATTCACCAAAATCACTGTTGATAGTTTGGTTCAGAGGGTCTTTATCTCCAAAATACTTTTTGGCCGTGGACGCGGTGATCACCACACTATTGGGCTCTATCAATGCCGTCTCAGGATTTCCCTTGAGCATTTTGAAATTGAAAAGCTTGAAAAAGCTGGAGTCTACCAGGTGAAAGTTATCCTCTTCATAAGTGATTATTTCGTTTCTGGTTTCATCCTGATACGTTACGACAGTTCCATTATTATTGCCTACCAATATTCTTGTAGCACCCAGTACCTCAGGAAAATCTCTGACCATTACATCGGCAAAAGAGTGAGGAATAGGAGCGTAAAAAGTGCCGTGCGTAGGATATTTTCTTTCTAAAGTGACCCTGTATATATTCTCTGCATTATCATGGAAGCGGTCATAAGAATACTCGTCTTCTACATGTAATAGAATCAGGAAGCAGCTGGCTATCCCAATTGACAAGCCCAGCATATTGATGGCAGCATATATACGCTGTTTGAAAAGCGCCCTGATGGCGATTTTGAAATAGTTTATTAGCATGGCTTTTACGGTTATGAAGGATAATATCCACATTTTTACTGACAAACGCTCGTCTTTTATCTCGGTTACCTCCAAATGGCCATCAGTTCAAGGTTGTGAATGACGAAATGCCAGAATGGAGAAATAAAGGTGTGGCTATAATTCTACATCCATCCTGAAAAATTTACGTATGATGTCATATAACTATAAACCAAACACCTCCTTTGCATGGTAAAGAGTCCTATTTCCAAGATTGGATTGATTCTACTGCTTATTTTCTTGCTTCCTGCCATTTTCTATTCTGCCTATGAAATAAGTCATCGCAACCAGTCTGAGGAAATGATTCGTGAGATCTATACCAAACAGTTAGATGCGATTCTTTATTCCGTAAATCAGTACTCATCGGATGTGGCCAATGGATGGGCCAGCAAGATCAACCTGATGCTCAAAATCAGCGATGAACCTGAGGACACGGTTAAGTTGGTTTTGAATGAATTTCTTGGTGTACGCAATATTTTCTTTGCCGACAGTATCGATGGTGAGGATATTCTGGTCATTAATAACCCGGAATATCCAGGGTACGCTAACGCACCGTCCAGAATCAAGACCTTTCTAAATGGCAGTAGTGAAAAAATAGCCAGGTTGTATACCTATAGGGAAGGTGGCTTTCGTAAAGTAGAGCCTTTTGGGAATTCTATATTGAACAACCACAGCGGGGACGAAGAAACTGTCTTCATATTTCTACTGGATGAAGGCACCAGTGACTACACCATCTGTGGTGTGGCACTAGATCCGAATATTTTCATCAATCAGGTACTCTCTCCCAAAATGCAAAGTATAGCCGGCGAGGAGTTCATCCTTACCGCTACAGACCTACAAGCCGATAGCCTGGTGTACGCTACCGTTGATTCTGTGGCCGCCGATGATGCACGTCAAAAGCCATTTTGGCTATTGCCGGACTACAATCTCGGTATCAAACTGCAAGGGAAAACCATCGATGAATTGGTCAAGGAGAGGTTCAGTACCAATTTGGGTTTGATACTTGCTCTTAATGTGGTGCTGATTCTGGCTGTTTGGTTTGTATACCGCAACGTCAAAAAGGAAATCCAGCTGGCCCAGGCCAAATCAGACTTCGTTTCTAATGTTTCGCATGAGATTAGGACACCGCTGTCTTTGATCAGTATGTATGCGGAGACACTGGAAATGGATAGGATAAAAGAAGAGAGTAAGAAAAAAGAATACTATTCTGTCATCACTCAAGAGACTGGCCGTCTTGCTAACATAGTCAATAAGATCCTTAACTTTTCACAGGTCGAGGCGGATAATAAACGCTATGATTTTGAAGAGTTGGATTTGAATACGCAAGTGTCCAGCATTTTAAAAACCTATGACTCGCACCTCAAAAGCAAGGGCTTTCAATATCACTTTGCTGCCGACCATATCATACCTCGGGTAAGGGCAGATCGTGAGGCCGTATCTGAGGCCATCATCAACATTGTAGACAATGCGATCAAATACAGTGGTGACAAGAAGAACATCAACATCAAAACGGGCAAGAGTAACGGTTATTCTTACGTGGAGATCTCTGATCAGGGAATCGGCATCTCAAAGAGTAACCTCAAACATATATTTAACAAATTCTACCGAGTCACTAGCGGTGCCGTACACAATACCAAGGGAACAGGTCTTGGGCTTTCACTGGTCAAGCACATCATGGACGCCCATGAGGGCAGGGTAGAAGTAGAAAGTGAACTCGACGTAGGAAGTACTTTCAGATTAAGCTTCCCATTCTAACGATAAAAAGAAATTATGAGCAATATATTGATTGTAGAAGACGAGCCTAACATGAGGCAAGGCCTCAAAGATAATCTGGAGTTTGAGGGGCATACTGTAGACTTGGCTGAAGACGGTGATGCTGGGTTGGAAAAAATCCAGACCAATAATTACGACTTGGTATTACTAGATGTTATGCTACCCAAAGTATCCGGGTTTGATGTCTGTAAAAAGGTGCGCAAGAATGGGCTTGAGATCCCTATCATTCTATTGACAGCTAAAGGGGAAGAGATTGATAAGGTGTTGGGTCTGGAGTTAGGCGCGGATGATTATATAACCAAACCCTTTAGCCTACGAGAGTTAATGGCCAGAATAAAAGCCGTACTGAGAAGAACCAAACAACCGGAGGTGAATGGCGATGAAGTAACGATAGGCAGGTTGACAGTTAATTTCCTGAATTATACCGCAGTACATGACGATACGCCTGAAAAGCTTTCACACAAAGAATTTGAAATATTAAAATATCTGCTAGATAGGAAGAACCAGACCGTAAGCCGGGCTGATTTATTGGAGAATGTATGGGGGTACGAGGAGCAGCCAACGACTAGAACGGTTGACAATTTTATCTTGAAGTTGAGGCAGAAGACAGAAGAAAACCCAAATGACCCTAAGATCATTTTGACGGTTCACGGAGTGGGATATAAAATGATTTCTAAGTAAAAAGCAGTGTATAGCCAGATTCGAATATCTCTCGGCCCTCGTTGGAGTTGTCTCCAACGAGTATATTCGACAAAGATGCTGTTGGAGACAACTCCAACAGAGGCATCCAAAAGAGTGCATAAACAGATTTCAATACCTCCACAGTGCTACAATATGACAAGTTCTTTTGTGGTTTGACATCTTTTTACATGGCTTGACTGTGGTATGACACAAGAGTTGAGGCCCCATCATAGCTTTGCTAACATAGGTCAAAACACTTAACGTCATGAAAATTCAATTAGTAATGTTTCTTTGGGCACAACTATTTGGTGCCGAGCAAGTACAAACTTTGGATCGAGAATATCTCGAGATCGTTAGCAAAACCAAGAAGCCAATTGTGATGGGCGAACTGAATGGTAAAAAGGCGTATTTTCTGTTGGATACAGGTTCCGATATTACCATATTAAACGCCCGTTATCAGGATCATTATGAATTTAAAAGTAACATGCCCTACTATCGCGCTGTTAAAGTAACAGGGTTAGGGAGCACTGAGCAGAGTGTAGCATATGCTTTTAAAATAAACTTGAAATTAGGTAGTAAAGGCATCCGAACGCACTACTATGCCTATGATCTGTCTAAGGTGATGGCATCACTAGAGCGTAAATCTGGTATCGAAATTGCCGGTATCATAGGGTCAGATGTGATGCGATCATATGGATTCCAGATAGACTATACTAAGAATCTGGTGGGGTTTATGGATAAAAAAGGCCAGAACAGGCGCACTAGTCAATTGGCTAAGGCCGAGTTCTAGGTCGGGATAAAGAAAAGTTAATAAGCTTGATCGTGGCGCGGTGGTATACCACTGCGCCACGATCTGAAATGAATAAATGAGAAAAATAGGGAAGGTAATATTTGTTCTGTTTGTACAGACCGTGCTGTTGGTAAGCCCAAGCTTTGGACAATACGAAGATTGGGATAGAATAAAAAGCCTGACCGGACAATGGAAGTTTTCTATTGGAGATAATCCGGAATGGGCCACCAAAAACTTCCGGGACGACGGTTGGGAGAGTATTTATGTGCCATCAGCCTGGGAAAATGAAGGTTTCTATGGATATGATGGCTATGCTTGGTACAGACGATCGTTTAATGGGGCTGAACTGCGTGGAAAAGGTGATGTATACCTCATGTTAGGTAACATCGACGACGCAGATGAGGTCTATGTCAACGGCAATCTCGTTGGTTTTTCCGGCGGCTTTCCACCAAAATATCACACCGCATACAAAGCCTTGAGGATATATTACGTGCCCAGCGTATTTATTGATCCCAACGACAAAAATACCATCGCAGTAAAAGTGTATGACAGCCACGGCGAAGGAGGTATATTTTCTGGTCCTATCGGATTCTACCGGCCTAGTGACTTTGTATATATGGAGTATGAGTTACAAGGTATATGGGAGTTGAAACTGAGTCGTGGTAAACCATTACCTGAAGAAGCTTTTGAGGAGAATAATGGTGAATGGTTGAGAATAATGGTGCCTGCCATCTGGAAGAGTGTGGGCTACTGGGATTATGAAGGCTTTGGCATCTACCGCAAGGCTTTTCGCTACAGTGGAGATACTGACGACAAGTATTTGGTCATGGGTCGAATAGATGATTTCGATGAGGTATACTTGAATGGCGAGTTTTTAGGTAGAACCAAAGACTGGAAACCACTTGGGCAAAGTGGATCATACCGCAAACTGCGTATTTACAAAATTCCCGACGGCCTTTTAAAAAAGAAGGGTAATAACACACTGACCGTTATAGTCGAGAACATTGGACACCACGGAGGCATACATCAGGGGCCGGTGGGCATTATTGATGAATCTAAAGTCAATAGCGTAAAACTCTATGGTGATAATTACTGGAAGAAATAACGGTGTGCAGAGGTGATTTTTTTCTGTGCACGGCTCTATGCAATTCCTCAGATATGATCGTAGCGTCCGATACGATCTATAACCTATGAAGAGCGTAACGACTGAAAACTATTCCATTGGTCAAAACTAACGGATACCGTCATTCTGGAAGAATCTCGGTGGATACGGAAAGGGGTTCTTAGACTGTTTCAATGTGCCCTATCGGTTAAGACCAGAGCGTGGGTCACGATCAGTGTGGCGTTCATGGAGGTCGTACTGACAAATCTCACATCTAAAATATTGACTCTCTCGTTACGATTGCTAAATTTGATTACCTCAGTCATGCTGGTTAAGAACTTAAACCGCTTCGAATGTTAAGAAATCAACTTTGTAAAGCAACCGTCTTTTTGTTATTGGGGACTTGCTTTTTTTATGCTTGTAATACCCCAAAGACAGAAGATCAAACTACAGATACCGAAAAGAAAATGGAACTTCCTGAAGTCAAGAAGATCGTCATTTATCAAATGATGACCCGCCTGTTTGGCAATAAAGCTACCACTAATAAGCCCTATGGTACCCTCGAAGAAAATGGAGTAGGCAAGTTCAATGATATTGACAATATAGCGCTTCAGGCCATTAAGGATATGGGCATAACACATGTCTGGTACACTGGTGCCATCGAGCATGCTGTTCTGACTGACTATACCGCCCATGGCATCGCCTTGGATGATGCCGATGTGGTCAAGGGTAGGGCAGGCTCACCTTATGCCATCAAAGACTATTATGATGTCAACCCTGATATGGCGGTAGAGGTGAGTAATCGTATGCAGGAGTTTGAAGCATTGCTGCAAAGAACGCATGAGAATGAATTGCGAGTAATTATTGACTTCGTACCTAACCACGTAGCGCGTCACTATACTTCTGATGCCAAGCCTAAAGGGGCGATAGATTTAGGGGCTGATGATGACACTTCTGTGGCATTCCACCCTAACAATAACTTCTATTACTTGCCGGGACAAGACTTTGAAGTACCTGACGGCTATGATCCGTTGGGTCCTGAAAATACCTTCCCTACCAAGGATGGTAAATTCCAGGAAAGCCCAGCCAAAGCTACCGGCAACGGCGCTTTTGCTGCTAAGCCAGATATCAATGACTGGTTCGAAACGGTGAAGATTAACTATGGCATTGACTTCCAGAATAATTGGCAAAATCACTTCGATTCCGTTCCTGATACCTGGAATAAGATGCGTGACATACTGCTATTCTGGACTAGCAAAGGAGTAGATGGCTTTCGTTGTGACATGGCGGAGATGGTACCGGTAGAATTCTGGCATTGGGTTATTCCGATCATTAAAGAAGCCAATCCTGATATTGTTTTCATTGCCGAAATCTATAACCCTGATCAATATCGAAACTACATTCAAAATGGTAACTTCGATTACTTATATGATAAGGTGCAGCTCTATGATACACTAAGGAATATCATGGCAGGGGGTAGCAATACCGACTATGTAGGGCATATTCAACATAGCTTGCAAGATATTAACAAAAACATGTTACACTTCTTGGAAAACCACGATGAGCAACGCATTGCCTCACCATTTTTTGCCGGAGATGCGAGAAAGGGAATACCCGGTATGGTAGTCAGCGCATTGGTTGACGAAGGCCCTGTAATGGTATATTTCGGCCAGGAAGTGGGGGAGCCGGGAGCAGGTTCCGAAGGCTTTAGCGGAGAGGACGGCCGCACCACCATTTTTGATTACTGGGGAGTGCCAGAACATCAAAAATGGATGAATGGCGGTGCTTTTGACGGTGGCCAATTGAGCGATGGTCAAAAGCAACTTCGTGATGCCTACGTCAAGTTGATGAAATTGTGTAACACACTCGATGCGCCAGCAACTGGTAAATACATAGACCTCAATGGTTACAACCGCAATGCTGATGCACAAAACTACTCTGACAGGGTTAATGCCTTTATGCGCGTGACAGACAATGAAAAATTACTGGTGGTGACTAATTTCGATGCTAACAATACCCAGGAAGCCACAATTTACCTTCCGGTTGAATCAGGCTTGTCAAATGATACTGCCGTTACCCTAACCGATCAATTTATGGAGGGGAAAACAATTCAGGTAGCATCAGGAAAATTGAATGACGGCATACCCATATCTATACCACCGCTAGGTGCATACATATTTAAAATCGAGTAACTTTCGTTCTAATATGAATCCAAAATTCCCCCAAACCTGGAAATCAATTGTATACCTCTCAATCACCGCACTATTGATCATCAGTTGTAACAAACCGGTAGAAAATCAACAGGAGTCACCAGAGGTGAAGAGTACTTGGCCTAATGCGGTGAATTACGAGATTTTCGTTCAGTCCTTCTATGATTCCAATGGCGATGGCATCGGAGATATTGAAGGGATGACCTCGAAACTTGACTACTTACAAGACTTGGGAATAGAAGGCATCTGGCTCATGCCTATCAATCCTTCACCGAGCTATCATAAATATGATGTGGTCAATTACAAAGACATACACCCTGATTACGGTACCTTGGAGCAGTTCAAAAACTTTGTAAAGGAAGCACACAATAGAGGGATTCACGTGGTAATGGACTTGGTGATCAATCACACCGGTGCAGACCACCCTTGGTTTAAGAGCGCGTTGGAAGGAAACGGTAGCGAGTATCGCGATTATTACGTTTGGGCAGACAAGGATTCGATAGCCAATGAGATTGCCAAAAAAGAGACCAGTTTAGACTCTGACAATATCACCCAGTGGCATGCGCCCCGTGGAGATAGTACAGCTGAGCATTATTACGGTTTCTTCTGGGGAGGTATGCCGGATTTGAATTACGACAACCCCGAGGTGCGCAAAGAAGTATATGAAATCGGCCGATTCTGGCTCACTGAAATTGGAGTAGATGGGTTCAGGCTAGATGCTGCTAAGCATATTTACCCGGATGACCGAGCTGTTGACAATCACAACTTTTGGATCGAGTTCAGAAGTGAAATGGAGAAAGCGAAGTCAGATGTGTATCTGGTCGGGGAAGTCTGGTCTGATGCGGAAACAGTGGCTCCCTTTCTAAAAGGATTGCCAGCCTTATTCAACTTCGATATGGGCTACGCTATCATTGAGGCGGTTAATGCCGGGCGTGATACGATGCTGGTGCAACAGTACAAAGAGATCAACGACTTCTATAACAACGTTACGGAAGACTTCATAGATGCTACTTTCATTCGTAACCATGATCAAAACAGGATCATGAATGAAGTGAGTTATGATGAGCAGAAAGCCCGCATGGCGGCTTCAATCCTACTAACTCTGCCGGGCTCACCTTATCTCTACTACGGAGAAGAAATCGGTATGAGAGGGGAGAAACCGGACGAATTCATAAGAGAACCTTTCCTTTGGGATAAGACAGGTGTAGATCAAGGGCAGACGAGTTGGCGAAAAGCCAAGTACAGCACAGACACAACCGTGGTGCCATTGAATCAGCAAATGAATGACCCACAGTCAATGTACGCGCATTACAAAAAGCTAATCACGCTAAGAAAAGAAAGTGAAGTGTTGACCTTTGGTGGCATTGAAACGACTGCCATCTCCAGTCCCAATATCATTTCTTTTGTGCGAGAACATCAAGGTGAGCAAACGTTGGTGCTACATAATGTTTCCGATGAACAAGTCGAGATAGCATTGCCAGAAGGCCTGAACACATTTACTAATGTTCACTTTTCGACTGCTGAGGGAACTGCCATTACTGGTGGTAGCACAACACTACCAGCCTACACTACGGTAGTTATTAAACCGTAGGGTTAAGCGATTATGATCGCCGACCGAGCGCGTTTGCAACGCGTTCAGTTGTAGTAAGTCACGGCACGCGTTACAAACGCGCGCCAATTATGATGTAAGACCTGTTGCCTACTTGGTCGTTTCCCCACCCATGGCAGTGAATACATGGTCAACGGGTTCCCAAAGCTCTATTTTGTTGCCTTCATGGTCCATGATGTGAATGAATTTGCCATAATCATAAGTTGCCATCTCGTCCACGATGGTCACGCCATCTGCCTTTAATTGCTCTACCAGTGCCTCAATATTTTGTACTCGGTAGTTGATCATGAATTGTTTCTCAGAAGGATCAAAGTAATCGGTGTTTTCAGCAAACGGACTCCATTGCAAATAATTGATTTCTTCAGGCCTGTGGGCGTTTCTAAACTCGAATGAAGATCCGTATGGATTAACGGCCAGACCTAAATGCTTGCTATACCATTCCTTTGCTGCTTCTGGGTCTTTAGATCGATAGAAAATACCTCCGATACCGGTTACTTTTGGTGTTTTTTCGCTCATGGTCATTAAGTTTTTTGAATGATTTGATAGACCCGAATAAACGAAAATCAGATAGGTAATCGGTCATACTTTAGTATGAAATGCTAGTTTTAGCCAAATAATATGGGTGGAATTAGTTCTTATTACCTTCAAAGGAGTACACAAAGGTACGATTGCGATAATGATACTGACCAGTCATTTGTAGCTGACCGTTGACAATGCTACCTGAGGCATTGTAATTGCCTCCGGAACTATCGGTGCCAATGGTGAAATCGTTACCATCCATGGTTCCGGTAAGCTCACAAGAGCTATCCATATTACAGGCAGGTGCATTTTCATGCACGAATTCTGCAGAAGGTAGTTGTTCAAATGTGATGACGTCATCGCCTTTAAGCTTTACCTTTAGACTGAATTGCAAGATTAAAGTATCGATAGTCGGCTCTTGGCCCAATGTACAAGGGTGACAAGGGAAGACGGTTCTGATTTCCGTACCACTCACTTCATAGGTACCTGAAATGTTTCTGCCTATTTCATCAGTACAGCCTGTCAGCAAAAGCGAAGAGGATAAGTGAAATGTATCGTAGCATTTGATTAGTGATTAAGTTGTTATTCAAATTTAATCACTAAGTCAGTAGAATGCAATTAGCTTAAGAAATATAAGCAGGTCAGCGCTATGGCGAATAACATTAAACCGATCAGAAAGATACCCCTGACTTCAACCGGCCATTTGTTGATCACAGGCATTTCAGCGGTGAACTTACCTAACCATGTTTCCTTGGGAGTGGCCAAATCATGCTGGCTTAATACTCCAGCTTCGTGTAGAATCGGTACAGCACGATTGATATCCGACTCCCTTACCTGAAGCTTGACACCTCCCATAGCATTGGATAAGAAATTATCGACTTGAATGGTCAATTCATCTTTGAGAAATACTTCAATACCTTCCGATTCTAATTTGCCCTTGACCACCTGGACTTCATGAGGGTATTGAAATGTGGCAATCGTAGTGAATTTACCCATAGGCTGTGTGATTAGCTTGAAAAGCTAATATACCGGAAATAGTGCCAAGATTTCGCTATGCTCAGCAGGGACTGGTATATTATCCGAAATTTTGATGAGCTGTAAATCCAAATGTGTGTCCTTGCCGGTCGTTTTTGCTATCAGTTGCCCCTTAGTGACATCCTCTTTTGATAGTATCTCTAAGTTTCCTACCAGCGTTAAAAACACAGCATCTCCCTTTAGTACAAAAGAGCTGTCGCTTGTAGGTTTTAATTTGCCCTCAAAAGGAGCGAGAATATCATTGGGCGTTTCAGAACTGACGGTGATGGTCTGTACTTTCATCCCGATTTCTGTCGGTAGAGCTAAGTCCTGCTCAAGGATTTCTACTTCTACTTTATTGGCGATAAGTAAACCATACTCGTCAGGTGTAGAACAAGCTGTAAATAAGCAGATCAATAAACAGGCACCAATTCCTCGCCATCCTCTATATTCATTTCCCATTGAAAATATCATAATTGTTTTATAATAGAATAATTTCGGTCGGTACGCTCTATCTGAATAGCTTATCCAACTTGTTTTCAGCCCTTTTGAGCCGGTAGGCTATTATAGTAGTTACAATGGCAGGAATGAGTATACCTAATAATACCAGTGCTGGGTTCAACTCCCGACCACCCTCCGAAACGCTATCATAAATGAACCATGCAGCTCCCAAATAAATAAACACCATTAGAACAAATGAACGTAAGTTGAGCCCTATGCTCACATTGATAAGCGTAGAGTTAACTTGTGGAATAAGTTCGCCATCTACGGTGATGTCAAATCTTCTTTTCGCAAGACCTTTAGGTTGTTTTAAAGAAAAGCGGAGGTTTTTGTTATCGATCTTACCGACCCAATCGCGATTTGTCTCAACACCAGGATTATGCCCGAGCTTATCGAACCAACTGAGGTCTTCATCCGCTGTTGCCCAGCCTAGCCTGGAAATAATGTCATCAGGTCCTTCCTCCAATTCGTATTCTAGGTTAGTGATGGTAATCATAGCAATACTCAACTGTGGTTTGTATATAAGTCAAAATCGCCTATCTCATTTACCATATCCATAAACCGCATCACCTTGGCTTCGATTTCACTGATGAGCGCGGACTGTTTGTCGAAATCAGGTCGCTCTGCCAATATCTCTTGAATGATAGCGTCTTTAGGCGAGTTGGTAAGTGGCAACTTATTCCAGGCTTTGTGTTTTAGCAACTCCCAGTAAGACTTTTGAAGTTGTTTGTTCTGGCCTACCAGCCATGCTTCGAACCTTAGCTGTTCATGATCTAGAATGATGACAATCTTTAGTTTTTTAGCCTTCAAAGCCTTAGGTGTGAATGGAAAATAAGTCCAATCCAGGTACCCAAAATAAGGGTTGCCGCCGATGAAATCTTCAGGATGTTTTTTCTCCAGGTGAATGCGGAGATTGGTCATGAATTCTATAAGACCTCGATAGGCACTCTGAAGGCTTCCGCTTTGAAGTTGTTTTTGGTAAGCCTGGATATGATCATTAAGCGTCATGCCTGTAATTTGTTGATTGTTTCAGCTCAATAATAATAACCGTCCGGGTATTATCCAGACGGTCAATGGCACTTCATTTAAAATCTTTTATTGTGGTTGGTCATCATGCCCCACCATCCAATTGATCCCAAACTTATCTGTGAACATACCGAAATAAGAACCCCAGAAAGTATCAGCCATGGGCATTACCACATTGCCACCCACCGAGAGCTCACCGAATATTCTGTCAGCTTCTTCTTTGGAGTCTGTACTGACCGAGATAGAAAAGTTGTTTCCGACGACTGGAGGGTCACCGAACCCCTCAACGGTGTCACTACCCATTAGAATGGTCTCATTACTGATGGGTAAACTCATGTGCATGATTTTGTCTTTGTCGCTGTCTGAGATAGGAGGTATACCATCCTGAGGAGGCATCTCACTAAAGGTGCCTACGTATGGATATTCACCGCCAAAGACTGACTTATAAAAGTCAAATGCCTCTTTACAATTACCGGGAAAAGTGATGTAAACGTTAACTGTGGTCATGTTTTTAAGGTTTGATTACGGTTATAAATAAGGATGCAACAGGTTGAAAATGTGTAAACGATCTCTAATTATTGAGACATTCAATTTACAGATTTCAGCCAACCTTTGCACCAAGGTGCTTGCTCAATTTGTACGTTAATTTTGCCAGTTAAGATGACCTAATTGAGAATGCCCTCGATTACCTTGGCCACCGATGTAGTGGTACAGGGGTCGCAAGGTACATCAGCAATGAAGATACCGTAAGAATCTTCGTGTTTAAGCGAATAACCATGGTCACCTTTGAAAAGAGGAATGCCAAAAATGCCCTGATCATCTGCACCGCCATGGTGAAAGACATAACCGGGCTTGAGCTGAATGAAAAGATCACCAGCATTGGGATGTGCCAGCCCGATTTCCTCTAAACCCTGTTTTTGAAATATGTTTTCTACAACCCTCTCACCAGATTTTGGATCTTCTAGGTTATTGAAGGCTTCTTCTAGTTTTTTGACTATTTCCGAGTGTTCTACAGCAGTCAATTGATCATTAATGTATAGATGTGCTGACACCTTTCCAGGTATGCCCTTAATAGTCCGTTTTGAGCCATTGTCGTGTAGGTCAATACCTTGTTCGATCAGCAAATTTTCAATATTGATTGATGTATGAATGGGTGAAAAACCATGCCCTGAGGTGATGATCAACTCGTAATCATTTTGCCCAGCAAATGCCCTTATTTTTTCAAAATCATCATTCATTCGCCGGAAAGCCTCAGCATAGAATGTCTGTACCTGTTTTGATGAATCCTTTAAAGCCAAAAGCGCGTG
>JBCBSS010000022.1:0-63861 GCA_039819065.1 Bacteroidota bacterium | reverse complement strand
GGAAACCTTAATTTCGGACAAGATAACGTTTACTGTGAAAGTGGACCAGGTTTCTATCACTGTAGTGGTAGTATCACTAAAGCCGCCCGTAGATGGAAGATTTAGGGTAATGTCTTGGTTAATATCAATTTCAATATCCACACTGAGATCGATTGGCTCGTATGAGATATTAACGTTCTTGTTAAAGCCAAAACCTCCTTGAAGCTCGGCTTGCTCTTTTTTAGATAATACTTTCATCGTCATTCTAAGTTTAAGTTTGAAAATTCGTTAGTGATTCAAACTTAGCAACCAAGATTTAGGTACCCATTTTTCGTGGGTAGACAATAGGTTCCGGGCTGGAATAGGTAGGTGTACTTTGGGTGTACATTGGTTTCAATACATTGATAACCAGTAACTTGACTTCCTAAAGTTTCATTAAAAAATCCACCAGGTTATCCTCTGTATTAAGGTTCAGCTTAGCGCGGAGCCGGTGCCTTGCCTTCTTTACACCATCTGTAGAAAGCCCAAGCGTACTCGCCACTTCCTTGGAAGTGAAGTTCAGTCTAAGCAATGCACACAGCTTGAGGTCATTAGGGCTTACATTCGGATATTGCGCCTTGATCTTATCATAGAAATCTTGATTGATTTCCATGAATGACCTTTGAAAAGTTTCCCAATCCCTTTCGAGATTGGCATGTTGCTTGACAGAGTTGATCACTCTTCTGATGAAAGCTTTATTTTCCGGCACGGCATTTTTGGCCGCTTGATTCATTTTGTCAACGACCTCATTCAGAAAAGAGCTTTTTTCAGTCAGTTGCAGTGCCACTGTAGCTACTTCTTTATTTTTCTCTTCCAACTTCACCTGATTGATCTCCAGCCTTAGCTTATTCCGTTGATATCGCGTGCGCAAATTGTAATAAGTCAAGGCTAAGATGAGCGCTATGGTTACGATACCGATGATCAGCGCATTGCGCCAAACCAAAGACAGCTCATGCTCTTTGGAGGCCAGAGCCATAAGATTACGACGCTTTTCCTCTTCATATTGAAGCTTGATGCGAGCAACCTCTGATACTTCCCTGGCACTGACAACTTCTTCCCTCAACGTTTGGTATTGCTTATAATAGATCAGGCTCTGTTCGTAATCACCCGTTCTATAGTAAAGATCCGCTAGGCCTTTCAGCGCCCTTTCTCCGAAATCATAAGCTTTAATGGAGTTGAATACATCAAGGGCAGGAAGCAGTTTTTGTCTGGCTTGTTCATACTTTTTTTGTGCAATGTATACTGACCCTTGCTCAAGGTCGTTTTCAGCCACAGCCAGTGTGAAACCAATTTTTTCGAAATAAGACCGTGTAGAATCCAGCAATACCAATGCCTCATCCCATTGTTGCTGTTTGGCCTTTAAGATACCGAGGTTTTGGATGGAGTTATTGAGGTCTTTTTCCATGCCCGGTTGCCTGCGATAAGTAATGGCTGAATCGAGGTAAACAAAGGCACTATCATAGATGCCCCCACGGATATAAAAAGTGCCTAAATTATTCCAGATACGCGCCATTTTGGCACTATCCTTAGTATGAAGCTTATAAATGTCGAAGGCTTCTTTGGCATACCTGATAGACTGTTGATAGTCATCCACTTCGGCATATAGAATGGCGATATTACTCAAGGTAGAGGCTTGCTGAGAGAACATACCGAGCTTTTCGCTCAATGCTATACTTTCAAGAAAGTTGACCAGTGCTACATCGTAGTGATTGGTTTCCAGGTTGGCTACACCTAATAGATTGGTATAACTGGCTATTCCAGCGTTGTCGTTATTCACCTTAGCGCGTTGGTATAGCTTTTCGGCCATCCCATAGGCCAAATCAGGATCACTATAGATATAATCGAAGAAGGCATCTATGTAGAATTCATGTGCCTCAATACCACCCGATTGCGCATCAAGCACTTGTAACAGACTATCAGACCGACGATCGCTTTGAGCAACCGATAGCAAAGGACAAAGCCAAATGATAAGCAAAAGCCATTTTCTGATTGTATTCAACATATCAACTAAAAATACTTTGTGCCCAATCAGGAAGCAAGCGATTTAGGCCACATGCCAGATTAAGACGTCAAGTAGAATAGCGAAATTGGGATGTTTGCTTTATGACTTCGGTTTTTCATGGTGGAAAAGTTATAAACCTTACTTCCCTTTCATGAAAGTGTTGATGTGACACTGTCTGATGAGTATCTCAAAATCTGTTCTGGGTCATTTAGATCCCGATAGCTATCGGGAGAGAAATCTATCTTTCTGGCTAGTATAATTGGAATTCAAGAGAGATTTCTCTCAGTCGGCTGACTGATCGAAATGACTCCTGCCGAAACACAAAGACGTTTTAGTGCCAAATATAAGAGCTAATCCTCCTCTTTATCCGTCTTTTCTGAAGCGTTGACATGCCTTAAGTGAGCCATGGCGATTTTGATATCTTCATACCCATACTCATCGCCCAAGCGGTATTTGATCTCACCCAACGAGTGGCTTTTGATAGTCTCCGCCACGGTGACGATATTGTTCAACTTCTCTTCATCGATCAATTCGGTGGCCTTGATCTCACCCGTCGCTATGTATTGGGCAAGGTGACCGGAAATTGTACCAGGTGTCAAAGACCTTTCCTCCGCTATTTCCTCTATGCTTTTACCTGCTTTGTACAAGCCAAAAGATACTTCAGCCGTAGGCGTTTTGGGTGCTTTCTCGAGTTTTGGTCGATCCACATCCGAGCTATTGGATTTGACCAGTGACTTGTCCAGTATTCTGCCATGTACCGCCTCTTGTACCAATAGTTGAATGGTCAGAATGGATTTGCCTTGTTTGTGGTAGAGGGATTCTATGGCTTTGATCTCCTTCAAGTAGGTTTTGACCTTCGTCTGTTTGCTCACTTCTTTGAAGTGCGTTGCGATTCGTTGCTGAAGTGTGCTTATCTGGTCAGAAAAGTAAGTTTGGGCCTTGAGTAGCCTATCACCCAGCAGGGTTAGATATTCAGTATTGCTATTGGCGATACTCAGAATCTGTTTATAGAATTTGCCTCCAACTTCCCTCAGTTTTCCGGTTTCCTCAATTAGTTCTTTAGTCCAAGGTAGATATTGTTGTTTGATAGAACGGTTTTCGTCCTTGTCAAACCCTTTCAGGTGATCATGAAGTTCACGTTGTATAGGAGCGAAGTTAAAAGCTGATTGTGCGAGCTGCAGTATGTATTGCTTTTGATTTGATGACAGTTCATTTTGCAAACTGTCAGTTGACTGTCTGTTTTCTGCAAAGGTTAAAACCTCATCTTCAGTGTGTAAGGCCGTATTAGGGATAGGAGAGGAGAGTACCAACCCATCCAATGAACGCAGTCTGGATAGTGCCACATACATCTGTCCGGGTGCGAATGTGCCAGAAAGGTCTAAAATGGCTTTGTCAAACGTCAGCCCCTGACTTTTATGAACCGTGATGGCCCATGCTAGGCGCACTGGAAACTGTTTGAAACTGCCGATGGTGCGTTCGTCAATTTCGTTGGTTTCCGGATCCAGCTTGTATCTTTTATTCTCCCAAAGGTGCTTTTCTACTTCAATATCTTCTTCGTTACCTTCACACCTGACCAACATGGCGTCACCCTCAAGAGAGATTACCTTGCCGATCTTGCCATTGAAGTATTTCTTATCAGCACTGGTATCGTTTTTAATGAACATGACCTGAGCCCCTTCCTTGAGTGCCAGCGATGGCTGCGTCGGGTACATCGACTCAGGAAAGTCATTAGTGATATCAGCTTCATAAGTGGCAGTTTCAGCTTTCAGGTTGGACAAAGCATCCTGATTGATCTTATCTGCTTTGTGGTTGTGCGTGGTGATGTAGATATACTGTTTTTCCAGAAAGCCGCTGGTGTCCTTTTGGTGGTGGCTGTTCAAATGCGCTACATCACTAGCCGACATTTTATTGGAACGTAACCTGTTCAGTAAGTCTACAAATACCTCATCGCTTTGCCGGTATATTTTAGAAAGTTCTATATGCACTAACGGTGATTGCCGAATCACTTGTGCAGCGAAAAAGTGTGTGCTAGAATAGTATTTCGAAAGATATTTCAGCTCGGCTTCCTTGACCACCGGAGGCAATTGCAGTAAATCCCCGATGAATAGAATCTGCACGCCACCAAAGGGTTCCTGTTTCTTGCGCGCACCTCGTAATATTCTATCGATACAATCGAGTAGGTCTGCCCTCAGCATACTCACCTCATCGATGATCAGCAATTCTATTTCCTGAATCAGCTGTCGTTTCTGTTTGTTGAGCCGATAGTTGGCGAAAACCGTTTTGGGTGTGTTTAACCTGTCTCCAAGCTCAGTATGGTCAAGGTTGATGTGCTCCGGGATGTAAGCGCCGAAGGGTAGTTGTAGAAGAGAATGTAGCGTTACGCCTCCCGCATTGATGGCCGCGATGCCTGTTGGTGCCGCTATGACCGTATTTTTGAAAGTATGCTGTACAATGTACTTCAGGAAAGTCGTTTTACCCGTCCCCGCCTTGCCGGTCAGAAATATGTTGCTGTTAGTAGTGTTAACATACTTTGCCGCTAATTCCGCCTGCTCGCTCAACTGATGTTCCATGCTTAGTGATTAGAAATAGCATCAAAGTTAGAAATAATTAAGCATCATCAATGTCAGATAGAGTGACTATGTGCTGATTTAGTCGCATAAGCGTAAAATGAACAGTCTTGTAGGATTGTTCGCTGTACGTAGCTTCGGCTATATCGGTGCAGCCAGGTGTTTCCACCTGGCGGTTTTGACCTCTCTTGCCCTTGTTGGCGTTTTCTCCAACAAGTATTGTGGTCAGTTTTGTTGGTGAAAATACCAACACAGGCATAATGGGATTAGTAAGGAGATTGTCCGGATAAACCGGACAATGACGCACGGAATTACGTTCACCTTAACATTCCCTAGCCTCTTGCGCTCGTCTTATACAGAGGCATGAGATTGTTACAACCAACGTCGAAACGCACAAACTACATAAGTAGCGTCATCCCACGGTATATCTGGGGATATATAGCTGCGCGGTCGATTTAATCGTTTGTGCAGACACAAACGATGGCAATAATCATCAATCCTTCTCTTCTCCGTCCTTCTGAAAGAATCTTATTGGCAAGTGCCTGGTATGGAGTTTTACATTTTGAAAAAGCTGAATGGCAGTGCTAGAAGCCTATGCCTTACGGCATTGAGTTATGCATGTCATAGCTAATAGGATTCTTACAGAATGACTGCTGTGTTGTCAGTGCAGCCAGGTGTTTCCACCTGGCGGTTTTCCCGAACTGTCTAAGAACGCCAACAAAGGCACAAAGAGATTGTCCGGATAAACCGGACAATGACGCACGGAACCACGTTCACCTTATCATTTCTGAGCATTTGTGTTTGTCTCACACATAGAGTCATGCGATTGTTACAACCAACGTCGAAACGCACAAACTACATTAATGGCGTCATCCCACGGTTTATCTGGGGGATCTATCGGTGCCGCCAGGTGTTTCCACCTGGCGGTTTTCTATGGTAGCCTCAAAAGAAGAACCTTGTTTCTGCAGACACTGTGATCAGTTTTGTTGGTGAAAAACACCAACAAAGGCACGAGTCTCACCTCCTAAAATAGAAATCCCCAACCAGCGAAGAGTTCTCCCAGGGGTTCTGTTGTTGGTCGGATAGCTTGAGGACATTGATGCGCACTTGTTTGAAGACCTCTTCTATAGTGAGCCCCTTGATGCGCATGGCTTTGACCAGTTCAGAGGTGTAAAGGCCATTACTGCCATCTCCATCGCTGGCGGTGCTTCCCGGGGCGGTGGCAAAAGCGATAATGGTTCCAGTAGGTGCTATTTCTGGCTTGGCTAGCCCTTTCTGACTGGTAGACCTTGAAGCTGAACCGAATGGGTTATTTCTACAGGCATCCAGGATCACGATGTTCATTTGGCTATTGAACTCTTGCATCATTCTAAGAATGTGATTCATATTGACGCAGGCGTCTTCGATCTCATAATCGTATTGAATATCCGCCTCCACCGGTACGAGGAAATTAGACCCGCCACTTTGCAACCCATGCCCGGCATAGTAGAACAAAGCAACCCCTTCCTGATCCTTGATTTTATCCCCGAAGTCACGTATCGCTTTTCTAAGATCAGCGCGGCTAAGGTCATAATAGTCTATCACATCGAATCCCGAGCTTTTCAGTTCGCTGCTCATCAACAAAGCATCATTAACGGCATTTTTGAGTGGTGCCTTGCCATAGTTGGAATTACCGATCACCAACGCATATTTGTGTTCGTAGTCACTGGTGGTATTGGATGCAGCCACTTCACTATCGCTATTCTCTTCTGATTGTACGATCTCAATATAAGTGACATTTCTGGCTTTTTGCGAGGTCAAATTAGCCAATAGGTCTTTGTTGCCAGAGGATTGCATCACGCCAACCATAGCATTGTTTTCAATCAGCAGTTGTAGAAAACGAGGGTCGCTTTTGAGGCTTCCGAAGTCGTTGAAATAGGTAGCAAAGGAATCCCAATCTTCGAAACCTTCTTTAAAGGCTGCTTCCATGCTTTGAATGGCTTCATGCCTTTTGTTGAAAATACCGTGCACCCTGGCTTTCATGAAGAGATAGTAGGGGTTGCTGTTGTCTTGGCTGATTACCTTTTCCAAAGCTTCTAATGACTGATCGTATTGCCCCATGTGTGCCAGCGGCATGGCTGTAGAAGCCAAGTGACTCAATGTATTTGGCTCTTTCTCATAAGCCTTTTGATAATTCTTGAGTGACTCATTGTAATCTTTCATTTTATAGTAAGTCCTCCCTTTTGAACTATACACAAAAGCGGTTTCATTGCCGTTAAGTATGGCCTGAGTAAAGGATTTGTTCGCTTCGGGATACTTACCTAAAGCCAGCAAGCTCTCTCCCTTATAAACATGCGACCACAGGCTGTTGGGATCGACACGAATGGATTGATCGAGATCATCTATGGATGACAAGTAGTTTTTCAAATGGAAATGCGCATAGCCACGCCAATAGTAATCCGACGAATTTATAACGGGCACCCACGTCCTGGTTAGATCTTCCTGTTGTTGGAATTCTTTCCTGTTTTTGATGCAAAAAGTGAGATCTTTTAATGCCTCTTCATAACGACCTATTCTACAAAAAGTAGCTCCTCGCCAATGCGTGTAAACCACCTTGCTTTGAAAGGAAATCGGGGTTTTGCTCTTGTTTTTGGCAATGGCCTGGTTGAAAAGGTTCAGGGCTTCTTTGTAATTACTTTGGTTATAAGCTTCCTGCCCTTTTTTAAAGATGGACTTATGGGTTTGCCCAAATGAAGTGACAAACATCAAGTAGCATAGAATGAATAATCCCCCTTTGTAGCATTTCATATTGTATAACCTAAGTTTTGATGCTTCTCGGTGCGAAGCTCAGAAACATAAATTAACTGGATAAACCGAGAAATTCCAGAAAAACGAAAGGTAAGTTGCTATGGGGTAGGAGGTTAGTACTTTATTGATAAGTAGTATACATTTGCAGCGTTTAAAAAACGATCATTTCCATGCCCCACTTTGTAATAGATTGCTCCGAAAATGTATTAGCACTACAGTCACCCGAAATCATTATGACCACCGTTTATGACAAGGCTATGGCTTCAGGGCTTTTTGCCGAGGGAGATGTCAAGGTGAGGATTAATCCTTTTGCTCATTTTAAGTTGGGAGAAGGTAAAGACAGCTTTATTCATGTTTTTGCCAACATCATGGAGGGTAGAACCACAGACCGGAAAAAACAGCTTTCCGATGGCATAGTGAAATCGCTAAAAGCAATACTTCCCGATGTACCGATCATTTCCATGAACGTACGTGATTTTGAGAAGGCCAGTTATAGTAATAGGTCTTTGGTGGATTGATTTGTTCCGAACTTCTGGATTAACCAGCATATACAATGATTCTAGACGGAATGTGTGAATAATGCATTACTCAGTGCCGATAGATCTGTTAAGTATACATTTTTAAGCATTTCCAGATCGATTATAAAAAAACCTGCAATTGAAATTCAGATCAATTGCAGGATGGTTTGTTAAGTTCTACATCTCTAAGCAGCGGGATTATAACCTATCTGCTGGAACCAATCCCAATTATCCCAGTAACAGGTGATACCCTCTATTTGGTTGTCATCATTGATTTTTAGAATAAAAAGATGCTCAACACTATAGTGCTTACCCTGACTAGGTATACCAAGTATTTCACTTTCCTGAGTACCGCCTATGAATACTTGTACCACAGCATTTCCTTGGTCATCAATTGAAATGTTTTTCACTTCGTTGGTAAGGTCAGGGAAAGAACCTATTAAGGCTGAGGCAATACCTTGCCATGTTGTTCCTTCCGTGCCTTTGATCTTGCCTTTTCCATTTTCACCTAAAGGAATGTAACGGAAGGTACCATTTTCAGAAGCGAGAGCAGCGGCTTTATCTAGTTCGTGGTTCTTGTAGGCATTAAAAAAATCTACGGCGATTTGTCTTCTTTTTTCCAATGTAGTCATGATATGAATTGTTTATTATGTTTAAAAAATAAATTAAAATTGAGTTGCGAATTGGTGCTTAAGCATTTGTTCGGCCACTACCACAGAAGATGCAGGGTTTTGACCGGTGATGATGTTATTGTGAGTTACGGTATAAGGTTCGAAATCCTCCGCCTTGGAGTACACGGCTCCCAGACTTACCAATTCTGTTTCCAGTAGAAATGGGACCACCTCGGTCAGCCCGACCACTGATTCTTCGGTATTGGTAAATGAGGTGAGGTGAACGCCATTTACCAGCGGCGAACCATTCTTGGTTTCGGCACCTATTAGGCCGACCACACCGTGGCACACAGCACCAATAAGCTTGCCTTGTAGGTTGAATTCCTCGATCAATATCGAGAGTTCCGGGTTATTGCCTAAATCCCACATAGGTCCATGACCCCCGGGTAGAAAAATGGCGTCGTAACCATCAGCAGATATATCGCTAAGTTGGATAGAATTCGCTAATGCCTTTGTCGCTTTATCGTCGTATTCAAATCTTCTGGTGGCATCAGTCTGCCATTCTTTCAACTGGCTTTTAGGGTCCAAAGGAACCTGTCCACCCAATGGAGATGCTATAGTCACTTCCGTGCCAGCGTCTCTAAATACGAAATAAGGTGAAGCAAGCTCTTCAAGCCATACACCTGTTTTTTCTCCTGTGTTACCCAGCTTATCATGGGAAGTGGTTACGAATAAAACTTTCTTAATGTCCATAGTAAAAAAATTTATAGTTATAATATTTGTATATACAATAATTTGAGCAAAAAAATTTAACCTCTCATCTTATCCAGAAGTTGACTTACTGTGTCAGCTTCCTGAGCACTTAAACTGTGAAACTCAGCATACAGATCTGGCATCGCTTTATCAATTTCTGTTAAGAGGCTTAACCCTTTCTCTGTGATACAGATGTCCATCTTTCTACGGTGGTTAGGGTTTAATTCACGGGTAGCGTAACCTAGGTCAACCAATTTATCAACCAACCTCGTAACGTTAGAGTTACGATTATACATCCTTGATTGTATCGTAGTAAACATAGTAGGTGAGGGGTATTGACCTCTCAGAATACCAAGTACGTTGTGTTGTTCTAATGAGATGCCGAATGGTTTGATATATTTGGAAACCATATTGTGTACATAATTCCCAGTGAACATTAGGTTAACGATCATTCGTCGGTGACTGTCTTTAAAATCTTTTATCTGTATTTCTTCTTCTATATTCATTTGTTTATTCTTTTCATTAAAAGATTTGTATATACAAGTATTATGAAGCAAAAATAGTTTCTGGTTTTAGAAAAAAAATAAAGAAATATTATGTCTGGCGTTTTTTCAGCTTCACATGCACTGCCCTCAACACCTCATCCCCAATCACCTCCGCACGGTGTCCATGTTTTGATGGGTCGAATGCGATGTCTTCGGGTAAGTAATCCTGGGCGATGAACATATCCCCAGCACTGAAATCTTTGTAGCTACCGTCTTGCAATATGACCCTGAGGGTGCCTTGTTGAATGATGATCAAGGTGGGGTCACCGGCTACATGCCAGTCGCTAGTGTAGCCCGGCTCGCTTACTCGCAATCTGAGGTTTTGAGCGTTGATACGGTCGGTTAGGATCATACCGCCTCGGATGGTTTCGGGGAAGGTAGCTTCTTTGAAAATAGAGATATGAGTTGAATCAGTGGTTAGTACGGGTATTTTGAAGGGTGTTTCCATAGTCGGTTATAAATATAATGGATTGGGGGCTAAGGTGATGGGGTTGAGAGCGTTTGGCTCGGAGAGATTGCTCGGATAAACCGGGCAATGACGCCCGGAAGGGCTGACAATGACACACGAAAGTACAGGCAATAACGCACTGAACTACATTCATGGCGTCATCCCACGGTTTATCCGGGGGATCTCTGGCATCGCTAATGAATGGGTAAATAGACTTGGATGGTGTATCAAACCGGTTGGAGTTGTCTCCAATCGAGGCGAAAATCCATTTAGATGCCCTTGTTCTGGCTTGTCATCTCGAACGCAGAGAGAGATCTTGCTCTTCTTTTACTACTTGTTTTGCATCAAGCAGAAATCTCTCGAATAACGAGTAAGATGTCTCCTCCGTCGACATGACAGTTCTAGTTTATGTATGCCGGTCGGAAATGACTTTGAAGCCCGGTTTTGAGATGATCTAATGACGCACTGAACTACATTCAGAGCGTCATCCCACGGTTTATCCGGGGGATCTCTGGCATCGCTAATGCATGGTTAAATAGACTTGGATGGTGTATCAAACCGGTTGGAGACAACTCCAACCGAGGCGATTTAGACTCCAAAGATTAGGCTAACGAGATTGTCTGGATAAACCAGACAATGACGCTTCGAACTACGTTGGTGCCGTCATTCCCCTGTTTTCGGCGCAGGAGAAAATCCGAGGAATCTCTTGCGCTTGAAGACATTTTAAAAACTCATTTAGACGCCCTTGTTCTGGCTTGTCATCTCGAATGCAGAGAGAGGTCTTACTCTTCTTTTAATGCTTGTTTTGCATCAAGCAGAAATCTCTCGAATAACGAGTAAGATGTCTCCTCCGTCGACATGACAGTTCGGTTTTATGTATGTCGGTTACCTTGACGATAGGAGGAATCTCTCTTGATTTAAATGTACAGATCATTAAAGAGATAGATTTCTCATTGCATTCGAAATGACTTCGAAGGAAGGTTTTGTGACAGCCTCATAAAATACCGAAATGTGTTCAGAGCGTCATCCCACGGTTTATCCGGGGGATCTTAGCCTAAATCAGCGAACAGGAATGTTCGCCGTACACCATCAAAGGCCAAGCAGGGTTTCCAGAAAGCCCATGTTCTCGCCTTTGTTCTTGACGATCAATATAGGAATATCACCATCGGCGTAGGCCAGCTTTTCGGCTTGTGAGCCCATCAGAATGGATGAGGCATCGGTTCTACCTTTAGAGCCCAGGATGATGAGGTCCATTTTAAGCTCCTTGGCTTCATTGTAAATGATGCGGGAAAACTTATTTTCCCCGTTCAGCAGATATTCACAATTCAGGTCTTTGGGTAGCTCATGTATGCGGAGGAAATTTTCGCAATCATGGGAAGCATGGGACTTCATGATTTCGGCGAACTGCTCATAGGTTTTTCCCATTTTGGAGTATCCGGATGGCACCGTGAATACATGGGCTAGTTGCACTTTGGCTTCGCTGTTGTCAGCCATAGCCAAGGCGTGCTTGGCAGCCAGTGCCGCATGACCGGAGAAGTCCACCGGTACCAAGATATTGTGTATATGCTTATTGAAACCTTCCGTGACCAACAGGAGGGAGCTAGGACATTTCCGTGCCAGGTGGCTGGTCACCAAACCCGATCCTTCCAGGCTCTTTTTTCTACCCATGATGATCAGGTCGGCTATCTTGATTTTAGCCATTTTCAGTATCTCCTGGATCGGGCTTCCCTCTTTGATGGTACAGCTGACCTCAACCTCGGAATCACCAAAATGAGTGGCGATCTTTTTGTTGATATCGGTCTCGATGGTCTCATCCAGTGGTGCTAGCAGATCGGGGTATTTGGTCAGTACCTCATCTGGCAACTCCAGGTCTTTAGCGACGTGGACGAAAAAGATCCTTTCCAATGGAAGCACCTTGCTCAACATCGCCGTGTAGCGAATGAGATGTTCGTCCATGTAACTGAGATCGAGTGCCACGAGGGCCGTCTTAAAGGGTTGATACTGGGCTGTTTTCATGAGAACACTTTTTTGCTTTATAGAATGCCTCTGATCAAGAAGAGAGAAGCAAAGGCTATAATAGCATAAAGTTCTGGAAAAACCGCCAAAATGAGTGCCCTTCCGAATACATCATTGCCTGATCCGATACTATCGATGCTATTGGCGCAAACTTTTCCCTGGTACATGCCCGAGAATAACCCGGCCAAACCCAGTGCCAATCCACCACCTAGTATACCGGCACCTTGTAGCAGGGTCATACTAGGACCGATAAGGTCTTGTAGAATGAAAAAGCCTGCAAAACCGTAGAGCCCTTGCGTACCGGGCAAGGCACTGAGCACGATAAAGGAGCCGAATGATCCCGGACGTTTCTTAAGCGCTCCGACCGTGGCCATAGCACCAATCGCGGTACCCATCGCGCTTCCACATCCCGAAAGGCCCACCAGCAGACCAATGCCGATAAATGCAAGTATTAAAGGTAAAGTTTCCATATTCTATAGTTTATATCACGTTAGAGCTAATTCAAATTGTCAACTATGCTTTCTAAAAGGTTTATATTCAACACCGCCACCTTCGAATTGGGCGTTGTTATAGAATTCTACAAAAGTCAATCTCAAAGGGTGTACGAAGGCACCTAAAGTAGCCAGGGCGAAATTGAGCCCGTGCCCGATGAGCAAGAATACGATCGCCAGTATAAATCCCCACCAGGCACCGTTGATCATGCCCATGCCGATCTGGTTGACTACCAGCCCTAGCACGGAGGACGCCACGCCCAGCGCAAAGAGACGGACATAGGAGAGGACGTCACCCAGGATGCCGGTTACTATGAAAAACAGGGGTAGAATACCACTGGCCGTACGACCCACGATCGACTTTTTCATATCATGGAAGAATAGCACCAGCAGCACCCCAGTCACGAGGATCAGTTGCCGGACGATGGGCAAAGGCGCTAAAACGGCCACGCCTTGCATGTCGGCCAGGAATATCCATATCAGGCTGGTAACCATGAACAGTTTACCTACCTGTGGCAAAGCAGCCACCATGCTATGATACCGCACTTTGTTGTAGATAGAAATCATGATGCCTGACAAAATCTGTACAACCCCAATCATCAAGGCCACATTGAAAGCATTCAACCAGAATTCCCGATCATCAGGTATCAAAATGTATTCAGCTAAGAAACTGAACAGTGGATTGGCGTCTTCCCCTGCTAAGGGCAAGCCGAAGATACTGCCTGACTTTATCACCCCCATCACGGTGGTCATAACACCGAGTATGATGCCTAAAATCGCCATACCCCTGGATGTTTTTAGAAAGGTGAAAGCACCTACAACAGCGGCTATGAGCAATATCAATCCGTAGCCCGCATCACCCAAACAATAAGCAAATAAAATAGGGTAGAAGACGGCTATGAAGGGCGTCAAGTCCAATTCATAGTAGTTGGGCAACTGGAATATCCTGGTGATGGGCTCGAAGAACTTAGGGTATTTTGGATTCTTCAACAAGACAGGAACTTGATCACTGGGTTCTGCATCACTGATGGCGTAGGTCACGTTTTCTTTCTTCAGGTAGAACAGCAATCGCTCTTCCATAGGCGCCGGAAACCATCCTGATAGGGATAGAATGGCACCTTCTGCCATTTCTTCATAACTGCTATTGGCGATCAGGTACATCCATTGATTCTCTATGAATCGCAATTGCTGAGATAGCTGTAAGCGGTAAGGGATGTACTGACCAATTTGATCGTCCAGTTGGATGCTACTGGCATCGAGTTCACTTTCCCTATCTAGTGTTTCTTGTAGGCTTATTTTAGGAAGCTCTACGCTCTCAAAGGGTAGGGTAGGTGTTGCTCCGTGAGAGGCCACTACGAAATAGACCTGATCTTGTATATGGTTGATTTCTGTATACGCCAGGTCACCGAAGTCATGATTTCTGAACTCCTTTTTCTTGGCAATGAAGAAATGAAGGTTCACCCCCTTTGCGCGCAACTTCGCTAACTTATTCAGGTCGAAATTTCCCCAAGGCAGCAATTTGAGCTTGTTCTTACGAATGACCTCGCGTGCCTGGTTATCTGTCTCCTGTTGATGCCTGAGGTTGAGAATCTCATCCGTTACATCCTCAATAGACTTGGCTTCTGAAGATGTCTGCTTCGTGTTGCGTCCATTGCGTTTGATATGACTGTCAAGCGTCTCCAATGCTCTTTCGAGCCTTTTCTTCTTCAGTTCTATCGCTTCAATGCTTTCATTGGAGAGTTGCATGTCCAGCTCCAGGTGGAGCACACCCAATTCCTGCAACATCGATGTGATGTGGTCTCTTTCTCGGTGGAAGATCAGCAGTTCTATCTTTTTGAATACCGCTTTCAAGCTGCAGCCCTCCTTTCTTTTTTCTTCTTCACAATCTTCTGCGCTGCCTTGGAAATATTCTCTTTGTCCTCCAGAAAGCGTTTGATTTTCAGAATGGCATCTTCATAAGCCGGTATTTGCACCTTCTCGTACAGGTTGACCTTCTGGGTAGTCTTTTTACGGGCCAGGTCGAGCAGGTGCGCTTGTTTGGCGATAGTGTCGATTTTGATATCACAGGTGATGACCTGCTTCAAAATGTCGACCCCTGCCGGTACCCAGCTGGGATATTCCTTCCAGCTAATATCCTCGACCTCAAACTCCACTTCACCCACTTCCGGTAAGTTGACACCTACTACCTTTTTGGTGTAGATGCCTTCATCTTGTAGAACGAGCACATGGGGAAACTCAAACCAGAACTTCGAGAATGCTTCTAACTTTTTTCCTATGGCCTCACGCTCTTTTTTCAACTCAGCCAATCTTTTCAGCGCTTCCTTGGCCTCCGTTCTCAAGGCCGTTTCCTTGTTCTTGAGAATGGGCAAAGCCTTCTCGCGGATAGACAACTGCTTGCGGAATTGCTGTATTATGGTCTTGTTATATTGGAATTTGAGTGCCATAGTCTATTCTTCCGCGATGAGTGCTTCTTTTGGCGTTTCTGATTTCCAGTACTTTTCGATGAATTCCTCCTTGATACCCACCTCGTATCGCTCGAAGTATTTTTGCAGTAAATGCCAGCCCGTGTCCAGCATTTCATCAATGGTAATATTGACATCAATAGCCAGTAACCGCAAGGCATACTCTCGGGCAAAGTTCAAACAGCGTTTGTCGTATTCACTGAGATCAAAACCGTTTTCCTTCTTGGTCTTGGCTTCCATGGCATCCGCATATAATCGGATCAGGGCATTCATCACCTGAGGGTGGTCTTTGCGCGTTTTCTTGCCGATGACGTTCTGTTTAAGTCTCGAAAGGCTCCTGAAAGGATCGACGATCACCTTACCTATGTCGGTATCGTGTTTGAGGAAGAGCTGCCCCTCGGTAATATAACCGGTATTGTCCGGAATGGCGTGGGTAATATCGCCTTCGTTCAGGGTAGTCACCGCAATAATGGTGATAGAACCGCCATGCGTAAACTGCACTGACTTTTCATAGATACTCGCCAAATCACTATATAAGGAACCCGGCATAGAATCCTTGGAAGGAATCTGATCCATTTTGTTCGCCACGATAGCCAAGGCATCGGCGTACAAGGTCATGTCGGTCAACAGTACCAGCACCTTCTCATTTTTGTCGTTGGCGAAGTATTCTGCCGCCGTACAGGCCATGTTGGGTATCAGCAACCGCTCCAAGGGTGGGTTTTCTGAGGTATTGATGAAACAAACGATCTTGTCCAATACACCTGCATCGGTAAACTTATTTTTGAAGAAAAGGTAGTCATCATGAGATAGTCCCATACCACCTAGAATGATCTTATCCGCTTCTGCCCGCATGGCTACTTCTGCCAGTACCTGGTTGTAAGGTTGGTCAGGGTCAGCGAAGAACGGGATTTTCTGACCCGTCACCAGGGTATTGTTCAGGTCGATACCGGCGATCCCTGTGGCTAATAGTGTAGAAGGTTTAGCCCGTTTTACCGGGTTTACCGCACCACTATTGATGAGCCGGGTTTGCCCGCGCAATTCCGGCCCATCGTCAATGGGCTCTCCATAGGCATCCAGAAAACGTCCGGCCAGTAGGTCGTCTACTTTCAGTACGGGTGAGCGGCCGGAAAAGACCACTTCGGAGAAGGAAGAGATGCCTTCCGTACCTGAGAATACCTGCAGGGTGACGGTATCGTTGATCACACTGATCACCTGCGCTGGTCTGTTTTCTACCCAAGCCAATTCTCCATAACGTACGCCTTCGGCCTGTACAGTACAAGTCGCCTTGGTGTATTTGGATATCTTGGTGTAAATGCGTTGGAATGCCTTTGTTTTCATAGACGTGTGCTAAGCCTCTTTTAATGTTACTTGCTCATTACTATGTGCTGCCACTTCTTCGTTGACCGTTTGCTCATACTGCTTAAATGAATCACTATCGAACTCGGAGTAATTCATCTGCCTGAGCAGGTTGATCAGCTTCTTGAAGAAAGCAGCCGTTGCTTCAAAATCTTCGAAATCGAAGTTTTGGTCACAGATATCCATGACCTTATTCAGCATATATTTTTGTCGCTCCATGGGAGCATTCATGTCGATATCATCAAATGAGTCCTGCTGGATGAGGGCAAAATCGATCAGCTCACTTTTCCAGAAACTGATGTGATACTCTACCGGCACCGCATCATCCCCAAGGATGTTGATCTGGTCTCTCACTTCCAGTCCCGTTCTCACCGTATCCTTGGCTCGGGTCACTAATTCTGTCCAACCTTCCTGAATGGTGGTGTTGGTATTCTTGATGAATTCAGGGTATTCTAGATACTTAGAATAAGAGGCCAATGGGTCTATGGCAGGGTAGCGCTTGGCATCCGCTCGCTTTTGGGATAGGGCATAGAAACACCTAGCCACTTTACTGGTAGATTCAGTTACGGGTTCTTTGAAGTTACCACCGGCCGGAGAAACAGTGCCGATAAAGGTGACCGAACCGGTTTCACCGTTGTTCAACTCTACTATGCCGGCCCTACTGTAGAAGTTGGCAATCGTAGAAGGTAATTCTACCGGGAACGCATCCGGGCCAGGTAGCTCTTCCATACGATTGGACATCTCCCTTAGCGCCTGCGCCCATCTTGAGGTAGAATCAGCCAACATCAGTACTTTCAGTCCCATGCAGCGGTAATATTCCGCCAGTGTCATGCCCACGTAAACGGAAGCCTCACGCGCCGCTACGGGCATGTTAGAGGTATTACAAATGATAGTGATCTTCTCATCCAGCGGATGGCCTTTGGTATCCACCAATTGTGGAAATTCGGTAAAGATCTCCACCACTTCGTTGGCGCGCTCTCCGCAGGCCACTATGATCACGATATCGGTTTGGCTGTTTTTGGCAATCGCCTGTTGCAAAACCGTTTTGCCCGTACCGAATGGCCCTGGAATGTAGCCTGTACCGCCTTCAGCGATGGGGTTAAGCGTATCGATCACGCGCAGACCAGTCTGCAATAACTGATGCGGCCGCATTTTCTTCTTGTAAATATCGACGGCTAGTTTGACCGGCCATTTTTGCTTCATAGTCACCGACACCTCTTCCCCTGATGATGAGGTAAGTACGGCGATAGCATCGGATATCTTGTGAGAGCCTTCTTCAACCAGTGTTTTGATGGTGTATTCGCCCTCCAGGGTAAACGGCGCCATGATTTTGTGATCGATCCAATTCTCCATCACACTGCCCAGCCAGTGGCCTGCCTCAACTCTGTCACCAACCTTGGCTAGTGGTGTGAATTTGTACACTACGTCTTCGTCCAGTGGGGCGGTGGTGTCACCTGCTTCTATAAATAGCCCCTCCATCTTGGAAAGGTCATTTTGCAATCCGTCGAAACGCTTGGACAGAATGCCGGGGCCTAATTCTACCTCCAGCATGCTACCGGTAAAAGTGACGAGGCTGTTCATGGCGATGGTGATGCCCGATTCAAATAGCTGTGCCGATACCTGGCTGCCCGAAAGCCTGATTACCTCTGCCATCATCTGCTTTCCATCACTCTCGATCAGGCATATTTCATTTTGCTTGACAGGCCCTTCCGCTTCTATGAAGATGAGGTTAGCGACAATACCGGTGACTCTTCCTTGTGTCATACTACTACCGTTTGTTTAGCGTATAAAGAACTTTTGATATTTGAGATGAGGCTTTCAAAACCTTCATTGTTTTTTTGCTGATCAAGCTTGGCCCAGCGCTGTATCATGAGCAGCTTGAGGGTATAGGCAAAAACCTGATCGCGCGTAAAGAACTCGTTTATGCCCTCGAGGTATTCCCATTTGATCTTATCAATCAGCTGTTCAAGTGCCAGTGGATTTTGCGATTGTACGGCCTCAGATAGCGTTTCTACGAAAGGGTAGTCCCTCAAAACGGTGCTAGGAATCCCTTTATCCACACCAATTTGATTCATTAAGGTGTCGTTAAGGTCGGCTTCACTTTTGGCAATGAAATCGTAGTATGAAGCGTTCAGTGCAAACGCCAGTTGGCCCAGTGCTTTGTTAAAGTGGGTATAATTGAGAATGAAAGCATCATTCACATTGATGATCTCCTCTTCGAACTTGCTATTGAGTGCTTCCTCTGTTTCCCTCATAGATATGGTCGCAAACTGATCTTCATACTGGTCGATGAATGCTACCATGTAATCCGGGAAGGTGTTCGCATGGCGATGATAATCGTCTATGCTCTGTTGGGGTATGATAGCCGGTAGGACGAACTCACCGATCGGAACGCCGTGAAACTTTTGAAAGATGTGATTGAGCAGGTTCCGGTTGTCGTTCGGTAGAATGAGGTATTTGAATATGCGGCTATCTTCGTCATTCAGGTTTCTTTGAATGGTATCAAATACTTCATCAAAGTCGATTTGTTGAGGTACAACATCCCGAGTGATGTCAGGCAGTCCGGATATCAGGTAGTAGTAATTCATTAATCGGCAAATAATAGTTGATCGGCCTGTTCGGTCAGGTAGGTTCTGAATAGGTTGATAAAGTCTTCGTCCGTAAAAGAAATCAGATACCCGTCTTCCTGGCTATTGATCCTGAATCCGCTTTCCAGTTTATCATTGAAGGTGACATTCAGGTCTGGCAGTTCGGTTTTCAATGTGGATTGTAAGGTCTTTTTTACCTTGTCTTCCAGGGATTCGGGTAGTATCAATTGTAACCCTTTAGTAGCACTCCAGTGCTTGATGGCTTCCAGAATGACCGATTGAAAAAAGGCGGTATCTGCATAAGCGGCTTTCACATTTTCCTTGACCACTTTATCACCAATGAGGTTGGTGATTTCTGCCTTCAGGTCGCTGACCATTTGTTTGCTCTTGAGCTTGAGTTCGTTTTCTATGCTTCTTGATAAACTATCTGCTTCTTGACGGGCCTTTACCAATATTTTGTCTGCTTCACTCTTTGCGTCTTCCAGCATTTTCCGGCAGCTTGCCTGTGTATCCGTAAGTATGGTGTTGGACTCCTTTTCTGCCTTCTCGATGCCTTCTTTGTATATCTTGTCGACCAACTGATCGATGTTATTGAGTGTTTGGGTCATAAGACTACTTTATTTTAGAACTAATAATGGAACCGGGCTGTGAAAGACCATCTTCTCAGTCAGGCTATCATGAAAGAGCCATTCTATGAAAGAATAGTGTTTCGGGAGAATGGCGATCATACCTGCCTTGTTCGCCTGGCAGTGATTGATGATGCCTATCTCTTTATGTTGATTGAAAGTGAATTCAAATGCTATCGGAGCGGATAAAAGCAGCTCTTTCACTTTGTCTCTCTGAACAAGCTGGTGATCGGTCAGGTCTTTCTCTTCGGTGTTCAAGGTGACCACATTCACATCCATCGACATTTCCTTGGTTATTTTCGCCAGTAGATTGAGCGCTTCGTAATCGGTTCCGTCGCTGTAGTCACAGGCGAGGCATACCTTGTTGATGTCAAGTGTGGTATCATCTGGTATGACCAGCACCGGCACTTTGACCTCCTTTACGATATGGGCGGTCTTGGTGCCCCAAATCTCGCCGAAGCCATTGGCACCCTTGGTGGCCATGATAATAAGGTCAATATCTTCGTAATGCGCCGTATTAATAATACCTTCTGTGGAGACCCCTAAAGATTTTCTGAACTCATAAGATATAGTGGCGAGTTTTTCGTTTTGCTCCTTTATTTCTTTGAATTGATCATCTATATCCATCTCTAATTTCAGCAAGCGGCTCTTGACCATTTCCTGGGAAGAAGTCTTGCCTGATACAGGGCGGTGGTACAGGTGAAGGATGATTAATTTGGCTTTGAATCTTTCGGCAAAACCAATGGCTTCATCCAGCGCCTTGGTAGCCCTATCTGAGAAATCGGTTGGAAATAGAATAGTCATCGTCGCTTGATATGGAGGTTTGCTTTGGTACTAAATAAAAGTCAGCAAGATGACTGTAAAGGTGACGTATCTCACCTTTTAGTTTGATTTTGGTCAATTTAGGTGGTGAGCCCCCGTGCGTGTCTCAAGTACATATAGATTGGTTTGATGGTTAGTGAAGACATTAACGATGGCTAATGTTCAAAACAACGAATGGTATTTCATAGCCCATCTTCTTTCATTTTTTGGCTTGACCCAAAAAACGAAACAAAAAAAGTCAAGCATTGCCTTCGCGAAGCTACGGCGAAGCAAGGGCTGTAATCTAAATTGCTAAAATTCCGTGCATTACGCTGAAAAGAAATAAACTCCTCCCGATGAATCGGGACTCAGACAGTATTTCTTTTTTAACCGCTCCATTTCCTGAATTTCTTCACGCATTTAGATTAAGGCCTTTAAATCTCCAACTCACAGCTTTTTAACATGATATGAAGAGGCTGTTGATGCCTAAAAGGTAACTTTCGAGCCAGGGATACATGGTATTGATCCTGAGCCCCATAGGGGCGTACCGTCTATAGTCCAGTTTTTATTGAACCCTTGAAAAGCGCCGTAGGTGCGGCCTGTTAATTTTTTGGGTCGCACCTACGGCGCTTATTGGTAGTGTCCACATTGATAATCTATTTACGGGTCGTCCTTACAGGACTTCCTTTCGCGGCAAAGACTGCCTCATGTGAAAGGCATTCTTTTAAATGTACCTATTACCGCAGTTTGCGCCTTCCTACCAGCAAAGGTAGATTTTTCCAGAATCCTTAAGTTGGAGGTGTTGGTGGAGACACTAAAGATGACTAAACAATTGTCATTAATATAAACTAGCACGAAAGTAACTTTCGCGCTAGGGCTAGCCAGCTGTAATCACATGGTATTGATCATAAGCCCCGTAGGGGCGTACCGTTTATAGTCCCATTTCATTGAACCTCTGAAAAGCGCCGTAGGTGCGACCTGTTAATTTTCGCCATCGTTTGTTTTCCCACAAAAGACTGAGTTAGGTAAATCCGTGCGTGAGACACGCACGGTGGCGACAAAGTTGAAGGCCTTGATGGAGATACTAAAGATGGCTAAACAATTCTTCTTAATATAAACGAGCACGAAAGTAACTTTCGCGCTAGGGCTAGGTGGATCATTTCTCGGCGTCATAGGTAATGAAACCTGCCTTTGTCTGTAGGCAGGAACCAACCATGAGACATGTATTTTCTACAATGAAAGAATGGCTGCGGTGCCCATACCGCCTGCGGTACAAATGGATACCAGGCACTTGCCGCCGCCATTTTCTTTTAGAATTTTGGCGGCATTGGCTAACACACGTCCACCGGTGGCAGCAAATGGGTGTCCGATGGCCAGGCTACCACCTTTGATGTTCAATTTGCTTCGGTCAATACTGCCCATTGGTTCGTCGCGGTGTAGTACTTCTTTGGAGAATTTAGGGTCTTCCCAGGCTTTAAGGGTAGCCAAAACTTGTCCGGCAAAGGCTTCGTGTATTTCGTAGAAATCAAAGTCTTGCAAGGTGAGGTTGTTACGTTTGAGAAGATTAGATACCGCTACTGTTGGCGCCATGAGCAGGTCTTCTCCTTCGATATAATTGAATGCGGCATTCTGTACATCATCCAGGTAAGCTTGTACTTCGTAGCCATTGGCCTTGGCATAGGCCTCTGAAGCCAGGAATACGGTTGAAGCGCCGTCGGTAAAGGCTGAACTGTTACCTGCCGTTAGGCTGCCTGTACCAGTTTTGTCAAAGGCAGGTTTCAACTTAGCTAGCTTCTCGGTAGTTGTTCCTGGCCTCAGGATGTTGTCTTTGCCGAGTCCTTTAAACTCAACCAAAAGGTCATTGTGATAGCCAGCATCATAAGCGGCAGCGGCATTTTTATGGCTTTGGTAAGCCAACTCATCTTGCTCTTCTCTCGTGATGTTCCAATTTTTGACGGTCAATTCTGTGTGATCGCCCATACTCATTTTAGTCCGTGGTTCCCTCACATCAGGGTATAAAGGCTTGAAGAAGTTCGACCATTTGGCTTTCATCAATTTTCCCAATCGTTGACCGAATGATCTGGCGTTATTGACATCCATCAAATCCCAGGTCAGGCTTTGTTTTAGAGTGAGCGGTACGTCGCTGTTTGTATCGCTGCCGCCTGCTATACCTGCTTCTATTTGGCCTGAGGCGATTTTTAGGGCAATAGTATTAGCGGCATCTAGGCTGGTGCCACAGGCTCGGGAAATGAAGTGAACCGGTGTATGCGGGTCTAGTTTTGTGTTGAGCACATTTTCCTTCGCCCAATTCCATTCGGTAGGGTAGTGGATGAGCGTGCCTAGTGCTACTTCCCCTAATTGTTTGCCTTCCAGATTGTACTTGCTCACCAAACCATTTAGCGCTGCCGACATGAGTTCGTTGTTGCTGGTGCGGCTGTAATGGGTAAAGGACTTAGCGAAGGGTATTCGAACGCCTCCAATGATAGCTACTTTTTTGTTTTCGTTCTTCATGGGCTTGGTTTGTTTGTCTTATCCTTAGGTAGAATCAACCGGGCTATGGTCTCACAGTATATGCACGACAGTTAGCATGATTAGTAGCTTGTGCAAGAATATACGGTAGTAATGAAGGGCACGAAAGTAACTTTCGCGCCAGAAGTAGAGCACGAAAATAACTTTCGCGCCAGAAATGAAACTTAGCGTAAAAATGAAACCGTCGGGTGGAAACACCCGACGGCCCGGCACCATTAGATATGAAATCCGATGGCGTACAATATGTTCTATAGTTCTAATATTTGTCTAATCATCTGGTTGGTGAATCCCCACTCATTGTCATACCAGGTCAATACCTTGAGTAGATCACCATCTACTACCTTGGTCATGGAAAGGTCTGCAATGGAAGCGTATGAGCTTTTGATGATATCTGTGGAGACTAACTGTTCGTAGGTTGCTTTGAATACGTCCTGATACCTGCCAGTGGCAGCTTCTTCCTCTAATATCTGGTTTACTTCTTCTACCGTGGTCTCTCTATCCGTCACAATTGTAATGTCTGAAAGGGAACCTACGGCCAGGGGTATTCTAACTGCCATACCGTCGAATTTACCTACATATTGAGGCATGGCTTTGGCTGTCGCCTTAGCCGCTCCAGTAGTGGTTGGGATGATATTGTTCAAACCTGATCTACCCATTCTAAAATCCTTCTTAGAGGGTAAGTCTACCGTTTTGTTGGAAGCCGTATCGGCGTGAATAGTAGTCATGATGGCTTTCTTGATGCCGATTCTTCTACCGATGATTTCTATGACAGGGCTTATGTTATTGGTAGTACAACTGGCACAAGAGAATATACTGGTTTTGCCATCATCCGTGTTTACACCGTGTACGACCGTTGGTACGTCAGGGCTCTTGGTAGGGCCTGAAAGCACCACGGTTTTAGCACCGGCAGTAATGTGTTTGGAGGCATCCTCTTCGCTGGTAAACAACCCTGTACTTTCAATGACAATCTCTACATTGAGATCGCCCCAAGGGAGTTGGGAAGGGTCTTTCTCATTTAGAAAGAGCACTTCTTTATCTCCGACGGTGAGTTTGCCATCGCCTACGCTGATGTCTTTCGGAAAGGTGCCGTGCACACTGTCATACTTGATCAGGTAAGCGATATTGTCTACTGGCGCAATGTCATTAACGGCAACTAACTCCAATTCTGGAGTATCCATAATTATCTTGAGGGCAGTTCGGCCAATTCTGCCCATTCCATTGATTGCAATTTTTTTCATGAAGCGTGGTAATTAAAGTTGGTGGTATAATTAAGCCTGAACTTTTGGATAGAAGTGTCATTCATATGCTAATAGAGGAAGAAAACGAGCATTTATTTTCAGCAGACACCTGCCAATAGTAACAACCTATTCATTTTGGTAAACAGCGTTTTTAGGGTTCGTGTCCAGCATATTGGCCGTGTTTTTATCAAAAAATGCCAGGTAGAATGGAGCAATTCAAATGTTATCATTGATAGTACTAGTAATTGCCGGAATTTCTTGACTTATCTCACTGGTTATGGCATAGGTTGAATTCTTTCTGATATTTGAGAAAAATTGAGTAAAAAACCTCTGCTTCCATCAAATGACCTTCTTTTGTCCGATGTAACATTTTGAAATTTATTTGTTTATACATCCAAATCACTTTGTAAGACAGGTTGTCGATATGCCATGACCTGAGATTGGCTATAAAGCTACATTGTTCATGGTGCTAGTCGCTTTGGAAAAAGTAGGTTTTATTTCTCAAATATGAGAAAATTCTCAATAATTAGAATATTACATTCATGATAATTCTGTTTAACTAATTGATTTTTAAATACTTATGTATTTGGCATGTAATTGGACATAAATAGGTTAAAATTGAAAAAGATGAAACGAAAGGAATTCATACGAAAATCGCTGGCAGGATCAATTGGATTAGGAATCGGCGTTAAAACGCTGGCAGAAACGTCAAACAGTGAAGCGGTCAATTTGGATCCTAAAGTTCAAGTCGGATTTAACCATATAAAGACAATGGAAACAAAAACATCAACTACCGTACTGCATAAGGCAGACAGCAGAGGAGATGCTAATCATGGATGGTTGCACTCTCGGCATTCGTTCAGTTTTGCCAATTACTACAATCCTGAGAGAATGAACTTCGGGGTTTTACGTGTTCTCAATGATGATATAGTTGCGCCGGGTATGGGCTTCGGAACACACCCTCACAGCAACATGGAGATCATTTCTATCCCACTGGCTGGAGACCTAGAGCATAAAGATAGCATGGGTACTACCAGTGTCATCAAGCAAGGGGATATTCAGGTGATGAGCGCTGGAACAGGTATTTATCATAGTGAATATAATGCTAATAAAGACAAGGAGGTGAAGTTCTTACAGATTTGGGTGATCCCTAATGAAGAAAACGTATCTCCTCGATACGATCAAATCAGTATCAAAGAATTGGCGACTCCTAACCAATTCAATCAAGTGCTTTCACCAAACGATGATGACGACGGTGTTTGGATTCACCAAGATGCTTGGTTCCATATCGGACAATTTGATCAATCAACAGAGCAAGCCTATCAAATCCATAGAGAAGGTAATGGTGTTTACGCGTTCATGCTTGACGGCGAGGCGGAGATAGCGGGTCAGGCACTTGAATCTAGGGATGGTTTTGGTATCTGGGATGTCGATAATTTCAACATCAAAGCCAAGGCTGGCGCTCGTATTCTATTGATGGAAGTACCAATGAACTAGTAGTCGGTTCCACAATTTGAGCGTCTATTCACAAAGAAGCTACCTGTTTCAGAGTTAAGGTGTGTATGCCATTAAACCTCTGTACCGGGTAGCTTCTGTATTATCTAGAAAGAATCAGGCTAAAATCTGAGTAGCGTGTTCTTTGGATTTTACTTTTTCTATGACTTTTTCAATTTTACCTTCTTCGTCAATGAGGAAAGTAACTCTGGCGGTGCCCATGTATTTTTTGCCATACATTTGCTTTTCCACCCAAGTACCGTACTTTTCATGTATCTGTTTTTCAGTATCAGCCAATAGTTTGAATGGCAGACTCTCTTTTTCTATGAACTTTTGATGGGATTTCTCACCATCTGTACTCACACCAAGGATTTCATAACCCGCTTTTTGTAGATCGTCGTAATTGTCCCTGAGGTTGCAGGCTTCAACCGTACAGGTAGGTGTTTTGTCTTTGGGATAGAAATAAAGTACTACCTTTTTACCTTTGTAGTCGCTGAGTTTCACCTCGTTGCCGTCCTGATCGTTTACCGCGAAATCAGGAGCCACATCTCCGGCTTGTAATTGCATGTCTAATTGATTTGAGTTTCGTAATGATTTATGTTTCCAACATTGTCGACCACTGAAAGTTTGACTTGTCCTTTGAAAGGTTTGGATTCATTCAACTTCTGAGATCGGATCGTGCGCGTTTTGTAGTCGTAGTCCATCAGTATCCACTCACCGTCTACGTAGAGGTTAATGTCCTTGATACCCGACATGTAGTCCCACGTTTTGAACACGATGCGGCTCGATGTGATTTGTACCGGGTTGATCTTAGGTGCTAACGAATCCACCAAGATGGCATAGGTGCCAAAAGTACGCGTGTTGAACTCCATCTTGCCATTGTTCCATTTGCCACCTTCGTACCAGCGATTGCCTTTGGCATCTATTCGATAGGCGGAGGCTTTACGTAAGTTGGTAGCCGTTTGCTTTGGCTTTAACTTGATGGTAATGGGCCTGAACAAAGGCTTGTTTTTGTTGCTGATGGTAAACTTCTCCAGTGCTTTAGCTGAGTCATATTCGTAATGATGATCCAGGTATAAAGTATCGAAAAGAGCGGCTTTTGGGAAGTAAAGGTCAAGATGTTCGTTGTAGTGGGAATAAGCGGTAGCTGTGGGAACGACATCTTTGAAATGAAAATCCAGGCTTTGTTCACAAAATGTGACCGAATCAGGCAGACTGGTTTTAAGATCCCAGAGATAAACAGGAGTGCCACTTTTCGAAGTGTAAGCGGGCGTTAACAGCTTCTTTTTGCCTCCTTTGAAAAGGTAAAGGCTATCACTACCCACCGGTGTTTCGCTCTTTCCATATACAATAAGTGTATTGTCAAGTACTTCATAAGTATTCACATGAGGCACCGAATTTACCTTGGCACCATTAGTTGGTGGTTGACATTTCAACACGAAGCTTACTTCGCTGACATTGCCCTTGGTATCTTGAAGCTTTACCAAACCATTATACACACAATCCTCATTAAAGCGGAATTTGCCTTTTAGTGCATTGGTTTTGTAGAACCTGAGCTTGTTGCCATCATCAACGTATAGCTTATTGTATTCATCACCTCGGGCCAGTTTGATTTGATGGTCATAGTGTTTTAGAATATATCGTTGCTCTGAGAATTTGATTTTCTCGATACGTTGCTTGAAAACACTTTCACCATTGAGCGTGAAGTCAATTTGTTTTATGCCACATTTGAAACGTGTTCCATCCAGATAATCGTAAGCCAATATTTCAGTGCCTATTTCTCCATAGACGTAAACCGTATCTTTCAGACTGTATTTGCCATTTCTGCCGTTCAGGTCATACTCAAAGCGTCCGAATTGTTCATTTATTCTGGCGTTTTTATCAAACGTTTTAAAGGCAATGGTCAGTGGTTTTGGTGGGGTAGTATCCTTGATCTCTTCGAAGTTATATTCAAGCGGATCCAATGCTTCCTGGTTAGCATTTCGTATTTCAAAATGTAAATGAGGCCCAGAAGAAGATCCGCTATTGCCACCGTAAGCTATTATATCTCCTTTCTTGATTGGGAATTGTCCTTTCTTAGGAAATATGTTGACCGAGAACTTTTTGTGGACGTATTGATGATTCAGCACATGAAGTGCAATCGGGCCGTTGAATCTGTCTAAGTGCGCATATACTGTCGTTTGTCCATTGGGATGAGCAAGATAAATCGCTTTACCATAACCTCCTGTTTTCACCGCCACTCTTGAGACATAGCCATCAGCAGCTGCATAAATAGGAAGCCCTATTTGCCCGCCTGTGCGAACATCTATACCCGAGTGGAAGTGATTGCTCCTGATTTCACCCATTGTTCCGGATAGTGTGCTCGATTGCCCCGGACGCACAGGGAATAGGTAATAATCCTCTTCTTTGCCACCTTCACCTGACTCTGGAGAGGGAGACTGCGACCAAGCCAGAAAAGCAACAGCTTGAAGCAGGCATGTAATGGCAAGAACCTTATTTAATCTCGACATCTAACATTCTTTTATCTTCTATATATGCAGTCAGTTTATCACCAATGGCTATGGGCCCTACACCTTTAGGTGTTCCTGTAAAAATCATATCACCTTGCTTGAGCGTCATAAACGTCGATATATAAGCAATAATCGCATCAAAACTATACATCATTAAGCTGGTGTTGCCTTCTTGCGCGACCTCATCATTTTTGGTCAAACTGAAATTAAGGTCACCTAAATTCGAGAATTCTTCCTTGGGCAAAAACTTAGAAACTGGGGCTGAATGGTTAAAACCTTTCGCCAAAGCCCATGGTAATCCTTTCTCTTTCGCTTTGTTCTGTATATCCCTTGCAGTAAAATCTATGCCAATTCCGATCTGATCGTAGTATTTGTGGGCAAATTTCTCTTGAACACGCTTGCCTTCTTTGCAAATTCGTAGGACGATTTCGACTTCGTAATGGATATCTTTACTAAAGTCGGGATAGTAAAAAGGGGAATTATTTTTGAGTACGGCGGTATCAGGCTTGGTGAAGATCACCGGATCATCTGGAATCTCATTATTGAGTTCTTTGATATGATCGACATAGTTCCTACCGATGGCGACTATCTTCATTTGGACGAAAAAGGTTTAGGATTTAAGCTTTAGATAGATAATATGTTCATGCTAAAACTTGTTTAACAAATGTAAGATTTGAAAAGCTTTTATGGCAGCTATCTTTTGGATTTTGTTACTTTGATGAAGTGAAATTAATTACACGATGAGAATAGTAAAGAATGTACTCCTGGTACTTATTGTTAGTCTGAGTTGCTCGCAATGTCAAACGGTACCCGTTACCGGTAGGAAACAATTGAGCCTGGTCTCTAATGGGGAAATTCTACCATTGGCGGCTAGCCAGTATCAGCAGGTGCTGAAGGAAAGTAAGCTTGCTACCAATCAGGAGCAGACTCAAATGATCAAAAGAGTAGGCACCAGGATTCAAAAAGCAGTCGAAGCTTATATGGCTGAGATCGGCGCATCGGATCAGTTACAAGGTTTCGAGTGGGAATTCAGTTTGATAGAAGACGATAAGACAGTCAATGCCTGGGCCATGCCTGGGGGCAAAGTAGCCTTTTATACCGGTATTTTACCTATTTGCAAAGATGAAAAAGGCGTGGCAGTAGTGATGGGGCATGAGGTGGCGCATGCCATTGCCAACCACGGTAGAGAACGCATGAGCCAGGGGCTCGCTTTGAATTTTGGACTCGGCAGTATATCAGCAGCTATGGGGCAGAACCCAACTACCACTCAACAGCTTCTTTTACAATCAATAGGTGCCGGATCCCAATTAGGGGTATTGAAATTCTCACGTACTCACGAATCAGAAGCGGATAAGATTGGACTCATTTTCATGGCTATCGCAGGCTATGACCCCAGCGAGGCACCAAAATTCTGGTCGAGAATGCGAGAACTATCTGGAGGGAGTCAACCCCCAGAGTTTATGTCTACACACCCTTCTCACGAAACCAGGATTAGGGATCTTGAGAGCCAAATCCCTGGGGCGATGGAGTACTACAGGAAGTATAATTAGACTTTAGACATAAGACTTGGAAACCATACTTCTGACTGTCATTGCGAGCGACGAAGGAGCAAAGCAATCCAGTCGCTATTAGAAGTTGGAAGTTAGAAGCTGGAAATAAATAGAAATAGGTAGAAGTACATAGAAATAAGCAGCTGCAGCCATGTTATTGAAATGACACGCTGTAGCTAAGATTCTACTTAAATGAATGTAGCAAAGCTTACGTCGCTTCAGATAGGCAATAGAGCAGTTCTACCTTGTCCCCCGCTGGCGGGGGTAGGGTGTGGATTTAAAAAGATATAAGAAGAATGGCTTAAGAGATAAATCTGCAATCCAGTGACTAATCAAGATTAGAAATTAGCGTTTAGAAACAAATCCTGCAACCAGAGCAATAAAGGAGATACACTAAACATCCCTGACCTTGTTTGTTGAGGGCGCTTACCTGACCACCTGTATCCAGCCATTCAAACCCTGATCAACACATTTCGCTTCGATTTGATAGTAGTAGGTTCCTGTGGGTAAATTCTCAGCTTGCCAGTCGTTTTCATAGGCATTGCTTTGGTACACTTGTTTGCCCCACCGATTAACAATGCTGATTCTGGAACCCACCAATTGATCATCTATGACTAATGCGTCGTTGAAGCCGTCATTGTTGGGCGTTATCACATTGGGTATGTTGATATCTGCGAGTGCTGGATAAGAAATGTGAATCGAATCGGTTAATGATTCACATTGACTTGTAACGGTTACTACATATAAACCTGATTCTTCCGCGGTGAAAAACCGATCGGTGGAGCCATCCTGCCAGAGGAATTCAGCCTCTTGATCTCCCGCATCTAGTGTGATCACTTGATCACTACAAACCGCCGTATCTTGTCCTAGATCCAGAGATAGTCGAGGTGAGACAGATACGGTTATGGAATCCGTTATTGTTTCGCAGCTATTGGAGAGGCTCACCCAGTATAACCCTGCCTCGCTTACCACGATTTGTTCATTTGTGCTGCTGTCGCTCCACAGGTAATATGCTCCTTCTTGAAAAGTACTAAGTGTAATACTTTCCCCCTCGCATATGGCAAGGTTCTCGCCAAGATCAACAGTCAAAGCTGTGGTATAGTTGACTTCAATAGTGTCTCTTTCGATTTGAGCGTTTCTAGTCACTTGTATCCAGTAAAGCCCAGGTTCTGTGACCATAAATTCAGCATCTGTTGAGCCGTCTTGCCATAGGTATTCTGCACAACTTACTCCTGCTGAGAGTAGTATGGTTTCTCCCTGACAAAGTTCTACATCACTCCCAATACTGATTTCAAATTCATTAGGGCGTCGTGAATCTTGTAGAAAGTCATTGCTTTGTCCTAACTGAGCGGCAAAAGTGGCAAATTGATCTGTGAAAGAAATCTGATTACCAAAACTAGTAGTTCCGCCCAAAATAGATTCGACTGGCATAAGCGTATTGCCCAGTGAATCTATTCTTAAATGATAGGCAGCATCTTCTCCATCGCCTGAAGTCCGGCTATGGCAAATATAATCGCCGTTGTTATCGAATTCTGCAATAAGAACATCTGAAGCAAAGGTGGGCTTGTTTATTACTTCAGAAGGTAGCGTCATTGTATTGCTGTAGAAATATGTCGCAGTTCTTATGCGATTACCATAATTCGCCACGGCAGTCGACAGTTCGAAACGATCACCACCAATGTTTCTAACCCAAGAAACATTGCCATTGTGGTCATACTTGGCTAAAAAACCGTCATCATCGCCATTAATGGTAACTGGGTCCATATCGAATATAGCCCCATCACTAAAGCCACCAACCGTGTAGATATTTCCGTCTTCATCGGTAGTTACACCTTGACCACGCGCAAAGGCATTACCAAATGTTTCGCGTGCCCACTGTGCTTGTCCACCGCTATTGAATTTAACCAGATAATAATTGGTTGAAATGGTTTTTTGAGCCACAAAAATACCATCAAAATCCATTCCCGCGCTGCCAAACCAACCTGTTAAATACACATTTCCCGCCATATCCGTAGCGACATCCCTGGGATAGTCGTATAGAACATCACTGCCAAAGGCTTTAGCCCACACGGCTTGACCATTTGGATTGTATTTTGCCAGATAAGTATCATAGCCCGAGCCGCTGTTATTTACCCGGATGCCATCAAATTGAATATGTCCGCTTACGAAGCTCCCCGTTATAATGATATTGTTGTTTTGATCTATGTTTAGCGCAATAGCCTGCTCATCATTGAAACCATTAGGATTGGTCATCCACAAAGCACTGCCTTGTGTATCTATTTTGGCGATGAAGGTATCGAACCGTGAAGAGGTATTATTTATAGATATGCAATCTATGGTCAGGGTAGGACTTGAAAAAACACCTGTAAGTATCACATTACCTTGTCTATCAACCTTGATCATAGAAGATAAAATGTTTTCTCCTTCAGGTAATACTTTTAACCATTGCGTATTTCTGTTTTTATCGAGTTTAGCAATAAAAGAAGTACGATCGCCTCGTGGTTGAAATTGGGATGTACCTATGGTAGCCGGCACACTTCCGATGTATTGCCCTGCTAAGTAGTAGTTGCCATAAATGTCCCTGTCCATACCTTCTATGTATAGGCCATCCTGACCCATAGCAAAACCCCAATCGTCACACTGAGCAACGACATTTTGCCCTAAACTTGTCAGTAGGGTAAATGCAAACGTAATTATAACGAGCTTTGAAAATCTCATAACGCCAGTTAGCTATTTGGTTTAGAAAGAGGTGGTTATGCTCGGAGCGTCGTTCTTCGACGATACCACGACTAAATCCACTGCTAGAGCGGCACGACTACCATTCTCAATTATAAAAATGGGGTGGCCATTCATAAAGAATGAAATCACCCCACCGGAGCGATCAATCTTGATCACATCATCAGGGAGGAAGTTCATGGGTTGCATTTGCGACTGCCCGTTGACCAGAACCGAAAATCGATTGTCCTTGATAGATATCCCGTATTCTGCAGTACCATTATCGACGGTGGCAATTTCAGATAATCCCACAAAACCGACAAAACCTGAAGCTGGAAGTTCTACATCAAGTGAACCGCTGGCGTTTTCGGGAAGTAACTGCTCCGAAGTAAGGTGATATACTTTTGACTCTTCATGGCTACCTGACCCAGTCCTTGACTCTGGGAGATTTTGTTTCCATTTTACGATTTGTTGAGCCTGGCCAGCTTGAATAATAAACAAACTAAGGCCAAAGACCAGAACGAAGGCTGTTTTATTAATCATGATTAAAAGTCGTGTTTCTACTTACCGGTAGTCCGATAAGGCTGGCAAAGGAAGTATTCTTTTGAATGAGTTGCAAGCCCGGTTATTCGAGCCTCAAATCAATCAGTGTAAGGTTTTATCTGAAAAAACAGCGGTTTAACTGAGGTGATTCTGATCCATTAGGTTTTGGTGGTATACCAGAAGACAAAGCATGTAAAAACGGTGAAGTTGATCATTATATAATCCTTTATCTTCACGCTGACAAACAGAAATAAAGTTGTTTAACAAAACATGAAAAACGATAGCTACTCTATCTCCGCCGATAAATCCAAATTGAATACTGGAATCATTTGCAAGTACCTTTCTGAAGATTCTTATTGGGCTAAAGGAAGGAGTAGGGAGGTTATTCTAAAATCTATAGAAGGCTCGTTGTGTTTTGGCGTGTACTCCGGTACTGATCAGGTAGGGTTTGCACGGATTGTATCCGACTATGCGACCTTCGCTTACATCGCAGACGTTTTTATAATGCCCGAGCATAGAGGGAAGGGTTTATCTAAGCGATTACTAACTTATATGACTGAGTATCCACAATTGCAAAACCTTTCCTCTTGGTTACTATTGACAGAAGACGCACATGGCCTGTATGAACAATTCGGCTTTGAGCGGACAGAAAGAGCGCAATGGATTATGGAAAAGCGTATCAAGAAGCCCTAGAAAAGCGAGGTCATAAAAAAGCCGCCCCGTGTTGCACCACGAGACGGCCTAAACCTAAATCTGGATATATGAGTAGTTTTTACTATTTAATTCTAAAGCCTAGTCTGATTCTGCCCAATCCTGTCCATTGTACATCTGTGTTTTGGCCAGTAGCCAGGCCGGTACCAAGACTCAGCCCAAAGTGTATACCGCTTTTATAGTTTCGCTGAATACCCCATTCAGGCCCAATAAAGAATGAATTCGTAAGTTCTGTTGTGCGATCTCCTTCCGCCAGGGCTCCGAAATAGTAGCCTGCGACTAATCCCACATAATTGCCCGAATTGGAATTCAATTCTTTTTTCACCCGCTTTCTGGAGTAGTAATTTCGGAATGATGAGGTTAGGTAAGGGTTAATAGAATAAGTGAACTCATCCTCGCCAAGTTCATCTTCAAAACTATTAGCCAATCCGGTAATGCCTAAAGTAGCTGTGAATGATTGATTATCGCTAAGTCTTTGCTCGAACATGACACCCGGATCAAGGATGCTTAAGTAGAATGAGCGGTCTTGTAGAACAACAGGTATCCGGTCTTGAGAGAAGGCGCTAAACGAGGACGCCAAGAGTACTAAGGTCAATAACTTTTTCATCGGTTAAGTATTTTAAGATGTTGCTGAAATGGATGTTTAACCTACTGATAATCAGTTGGTTGTGATTAATGTCCGGACATTGAAAGAAAAACAATAAGCGTGCCAAAACTTACATTCGAGTCCATCAATTGTAGAAATTATAGTGACTTACGCCTGATAGTGTGATTTTGACCTGGTCGATTGTAGATTGAGATGTATGTTAGCTTATCAAAATCGCTTAGTTTTATGATCAATACTTAACACCTTACTTAAAGACGAGGCCGTATCAAAAGTCAGTCATCCCGACGTGTCGGGATGACCGCTAAGAGAGAATTTTGAGACAGCCTCCACAAACGTAGTATTAGACTTTTCCATGAGCGAGAAAAATCCAGGTAATGCGATTGCCAATGCCAGAAGCCTAAAAGGGCTTTCCCAGGAAGAACTCGCCGAATTAAGTGGTATTTCACTGAGAACGATTCAACGTGTGGAATCAGGTAGTGTAATTCCCAGACCTCATACGCTAAGATCAATTTGTCAGCCTCTAGAGTTGGAGATAGCACAATTACAACAGAAAGATGCAGGAGAAGAAGCTATTGAATTGAACTGGAACGGTATTCGAAAAGTCAACCTTGCCGCGTTATCAGTATTGCTTTTGCCAGGATTACAGATCCTCATTCAACTCTTGATCAAAAGAAAGCACAACCTTTCTGATAAAGAGCATAAACTGATCAAAAGATTAATCAGCTTTCAAGTGTTTTGGCTGATAGTGTCATTACTGGCCATCGCGCTCACACCATTAATCTCCTACATACTGAGCGGCCAAACTGCGTTCGGACATTTCCCATTACCTCAACTGGTTTATGTCATGTTGCTGTTATGCAATGTCATCATCACGATCATAAACGCGGTTAAGATCGATCAAAAGAAAGAAAACATCCTACTATCAGTACCCAGATTGTTCTAATGGCGTAAGAGTGACGCAAGAGTGACGTAGTTAATCTAGCCTCTTATGTGCTGATTTGCGACTTACACTAAAGGTCAAAATAATTATCACATGAAAAGAATTGTAGTAGTCGCTGTTGTTTCTGTACTCCTAACCGCCATTATCATGTTCACTATTTTTGAGCTACAAGCACAAGCTAATCAGTTACAAGCTGATCGTTTGGAAGAAGTAGACTCAAATATCCTTAATGAAAAGCGCAACCTGTTAGTCCATTTCCCCAACGGTTATGATAGTACCAAATCCTATCCGGTGCTGTATGTTTTGGATGGTTCGTCTCAGGATTTCAGAATAGCGCGTATTTCCTCCATTCTGGTTGGTGCCGAAGTCATGCCGGAGGTTATCATTGTTGGGATACCCAATACCAATCGCAACCGTGACCTAACGCCACATTACGGTCTTCAGGATCAAGATGGAGAACGTTATGGGGAAGCCGATCGCTTTCTTGACTTTATCAGTAACGAGGCCATACCCCACATTGAATCCAAATACAATACATCCAGCTACCGAATGCTTGTAGGTCATTCCAGGGCAGGGCTTTTCAGCTTTTACGCCATGCTGGAAAAACCGGGTTTGTTTGATGCCCATTTTTGTTTCAGTCCGGCATTCTGGCGTGACAATATGCTTATCTTAAGCAAAGCCAAGGATGCAATCAACCAAAAGAAACTGGCTGAGGGCTTTTTGTATATGAGTTTGGGTACAGCGGAAAATGATAAAATGAAAAGTGCTTATGATCGAATGACCCAACTTTTCGATGGTCACAATAGCAATCAAATACGAGTGGAACATCATTATACCAATGGTGCTAGCCACGGGACTAACCTGGTCTACTCGGCTCCACATGCGCTGAAGAAGTGGTCAGATTATTACCTTGGCCGAGCTAAGGTAGAATGATATAGAGATTGGCTTTTGATATAAGGGAATGTTAGTTGCTCAATCGGGATGAGTGGCTAAAGCCTTATGTCAGGGTGGCCAGTTGTCCCTGTGCTAAAGCCCAGGGCAAGTCATGGGAGCACTTCTTTCGATTTCATTTCAAGAGTGTCAGACGTTTTGAACACACCGCAAATGTGCTAGTTTGAAGAACTGCGGCTTAGCCAGCGATTGCATTGCCTCGGTGCTTTAGCCCGTGGCAACGATGGGGCAGGGGTGATGAGCCAATAACTATAGTCCTTCTCAGCGTTACTTGTAAATAACGCTGAGAGGGGCCTAAGGACGAGTGCGAAATTAAACTTCGCAATTAGACGAGATGAACAATTAATTATTTACATGAATTTTTCTGGATTCTCTGCCTTGGCTTGTAACCACGTTTACCAGATAGACCCCACTGTTCAGTGTGTTCAACGCTATTTCCAATCTGCCATTCGTGGGCTTAGCGGATTCTATCACATACTGACCATGCGCAGATACAAGGCTGAAGGATTCGATTATGGCTGTTGTCCTGGTTTCAACCATCAAGTTTTTGCCTTCCTGCCAGACACGTAACGCTGATCTATCTATTCTATCTTCCAGGCTGGTAATCACGTTTGATAGGGTAAGCTTCAACGTATTCAATGAGTATGGATCGGCGCGAAAAATGACACGATCTTGAGGAGCAGTAAAAACCGTATTCTCAATCACATTGGCGTCATTCGTCTCATCGGTGTTAGTGACGGTCATGGCGGACATATCACGCAAACCGGTGTTATCTTCCATTTGCACCAAATAGGCCTTAGCATCCCCGGTAAAGTTGGCAATATTCACATAGACTGTATCTTCATCGCTTTTGCGGAAAGAAACGATTTCTGATTTACCGATATCAACGAGTTCCTGTTCCATCACGTTGGAGAAGGCTGGTTGAGCCGTAGTCAATTGTTGATAAGCATAATAGTGTTTGTAAGGCACCGGATTTTCAGAAGCCCATGCCACATGTATAAGCCCTCCGGGATGAAACTCGTTCGGGTAATTGTTCTCAAAATAGTACCAGGCACTAGTGCCGTTGTTGACTGCCACACCGAAAAGACGGGCTAGTGATAAAGAGGTGCGGTGTCCGTCACTGACCGGCAACGTACCTAAGTCATCGGCCTGATTGGCAAAACGCGAAGCGTGCGTTTCTGACTGGTGTATAGGCTTTCCTTCTGCCTCTACCAGGATCTCTTCAAATAGGTCGTTGCGTGCACCGTTAATATATTGGTGTGTAGCCACAATATCAATCAAATCCCATGCCTCAGGATAGTTGGCTTTGAAATATCTCAAATAGCTCAGGCAGCCATTGGGTGAGATGGTACTAGGGCCCATGATCAATGGCACCTTCATGTTGGTGGTGTTAATCTGAGGGTCATTCAGCATTTCCAGAAACTTGGGCACAGCCTGGGTGAAGACCAATGCAACAGCTTTTTGTGTATCACCATTCAATCCGTAGTGGTACTTACGGCATTGGTTAGCACAATTGGCAAGATCGGGTTCGTTTACCACGTTGAAAATGTCTACTTCAACACCGCGATCATGAAAGCCTTTGAATAGCTGGAAATACCAATCTGCGAGTTTGTCATAAATCTCAGGATCGTCGGTATCCAATACAGCGTAAGTTCTACCGTTGACTACTATATCTGTCCTCAGATTATCAGGGAAAATATTGCCCACCATAGATACCTGAATGTCAGGTCTATGCACTTTGGCCGCTTTGATGTAATTGGCTCTTCGATCAAAGTATTGGGCATCATCCGATGGGTAAATACCTATATAATCCTGTAGGTATTTCATGTTCAGATCCTTATTGATCATTCTAATGGCCTTGGCCTGGTTTTCAGCGTTCATACTGTAGTGATGTCCCATGAAAAGCCCAATGGATACACCTGCTCCTTCGAACTCTTGTTTTGGCTCATCGAGTTTGACTTTTATCTGCTGAGCTTCAACAGATAAAACAGTCATCACCACCAAAAACCACATAGTGGTAATCTTGTACACGTACTTCATATTCACTTAGATAGGGTCGCTATAATGTTCATGATTATTTTCAAATCGACCATCCTGTATTGTACTGGTCATATAGCATAAACTGCATTCAATAAGCTTAAACACTATTAATCACCAAAAAATGTCAATACAGATTAACGACTGTCAGGCTGAACCCTTCTGCCATATGCTGCTTTACCCAGGAAAATGGGATACGGTCTCAACAAACTATAATATGATAAGATGATTTTGTGTACATTACTATCTTGTATGTTCGTTATTAAAGTTTAGTGAAATAGTAGGTAGAACAGGATTTAAGACTTTCACTCTTAATCAAAAAAACCAAAAGGTGCATTATTATGCGAGAACCATTAATGATCCTGGTCGCCGGACCGTATCGCTCGGGAACTAACGACGATCCTGAGCTTATTCAAAAGAATGTCGATGCCATGAACGATATGGCATTGAAGCTTTATCAACTGGGCCACCTTCCTGTATTGGGTGAGTGGTTTGCCCTCCCGCTGGTCGAGACGGCCGGGTCGAAGGAAATGGGCGATGACGTTTGGAATGAGCTTTTTCACCCTGTAGCCATTCGCTTGATCAGTAAGTGTGATATCATTTTTAGAATAGGAGGCCCTTCCGGAGGTGCTGACGAAATGGTGCGCATTGGTAAAGACAGAGGCAAACAGATAGTCTACTCGCTTTCAGAATTGTAGTCAGGCTTTCGAGGTCAGCATAGAAAATCGTCTTCATCCGCCTGTTATAAACAGGTTTGAGTGAAGGGCGTAACAATTAACCGATTTATTAGTCTGACCTGTAGAAAGTAATACCATGACGAAAATACTGACCCTCGCAGTGGGCCTTTTTCTTTTTATAGAAGCCCGTGCTCAGACTATTGATACGATTGTCCAAGTAGATGGACACAAACTTCATTTCAAAATCAGACAAGGGCAGGGCATACCCATCCTTTTCGAGGCAGGTAATGGTGATGATGGCAGCGTCTGGGAAGTACTGCTGGATTCTATTCATCAAGCAACAGGAACCACGTTGATTACCTACGATAGGGCAGGTCTGGGGCAAAGCGAAATAGACACGGCCAACATCAGCTTTCAATCGGAAATAGAAAACCTCGAAACAGCCTTAAAGCAGTTAGGCTATGATGGTAATGTATTTCTGGTAAGCCATTCTTTCGGAGGCTTCTATGCCTCACTATTTGCCTACAGAAACCCAGATAGGGTCAAAGGTGCCATTTTTATTGATCCGGCGTTGCCATGCTTTTTCACGCCTGAATGGTCTCAAGGTTTTATTGATGCTATAAAAGCAAGCGACTGGTCAATGATCAAGCAATATAAGCCCGGCTTGTATTATGTGCTTCAACATTTGAAGAAGATAACCGCTTTTATGCAGGACAAATATATCTCTCCGGACATACCGCTGACGCTCATAGCCGCAGAGCAACTCTTACCTATGGTTAAGCCATATGAAACAGAAAATTGGAAAAGCTGTCTTAAGGACTTTGGTAATGCTGAAGGTAGAAAATATGTATTGGCTACTGGTGCTACTCACAAAGTTTGGAATGAGCGACCTGATGTTGTGACCCTAGAGGTAATTCAATTGTATGAAGCAGTGAAGTAGCTTCATCTTTCAGAAGTCAGAAGACTTTAGATATTGATCAATCGTTGCTACTGAAAAACTTAGGCTTGATGATCAGCTCCACATAGGCAAAATTGAGTGTTTCGTCGCTATTGCCTCCGCCTTGAATAGCTTCCATGGTTTCCGTGGCCCACAAATGCGCATAGCCAAACTTGATCACCGTAATATCATTGAGTTTATAATCGGCCAAGAAATCCGCCTCAAAACCTAGCCGGTCATCCAACGTGTTGTTTGGGTTTTCAGGGTCTAGCACATCGGAATGTCCGTGGAATGAATGAAGTTGCATTTTACCGGTGAGCCTATTACTGAACTTATACGTAGTGTAAAACAGGAAATCCCTCAGCCCCGAAGGAGGGAAAAAACCACGATAGAAGTAATCTATAATACCAAAGTATTTGTGGCGGTATCCATAAAGGTTATCAAAGTTATTATTGATACGATTGTTAGGTGAAGCGAGTGTACGACCATCCGTTCCCGATAGCGCATCTAATCCCAAAATAAAGCTCAGTTTGTTAGTAGGAGAGTAGCCTAATTTAATAGCCAGCAAGTTGGCATTACGCTCGCGATCAAGCGTATCCCTGCCAGTTTGAAAATAGTAAATCCCTTGAATGAACTTATTTCCTTTTTGTAATTTGATATTCGGGCCGAAAGTTTGGTCATATCTGACTACAGAGTCAGCACGTTGCAAACCGCGGTTGGTGAAGATGAACGAAGCCCTTGATTCACCAAATGTCTTCTTGAGCCAAACAATCTGCAAGTTTTTATAGATCTCATTCTGGAAGCGTGTTTCACTTAGAACAACACGATCTTGGTTATGTGCCGCTACAATGTGAGCCTGAAAAGTCGAATCTTGAAACTTCAACCTTCCTGCATCATACGTACGACCATCAAGTTTCCATTGTGGATTGGTAAATAGATAGCCATCGTCATAGTGCAAAGGCTGGCGTCCCAGTTGAAAACTCAGTTTTTTATTGATTGACAATTCTGCCCATGCCTGGAAAAAGCCGGTATTGGCCTGATCTCTTCTATCATCCTGATCACCAAAAACGCGGGCATCCTGTAAACTGAAATAAAGCTTTAACTGGTCTTTATGCTGATAAGTACCGTTGATCCGAATGCGCTGTGAGAAAACTAATGCTGATTCTTCTCCCGGCCTGGGTAATCGACGGAAACCATTATTGAATTGACCTCTAGGTCTGAACTCACCGTCTAATTCAAATTGAGCCTGAAGGGGAGAATAAAACAGGAATAGCAGCAAAAAAATCGGCAAAAGCCGGGCCTTTAAAATCATTACGTAAAGGAGTTGTAAAAATAAAGCGCCACAATGATAAGGTCTTCTAGCTTCTTATCATTGTCTTGGCGCGACAAATACTGTTCTTAATTACTACTGACGGTTTGTGTTCTGACTTTACCCAATTCCTGCTTCAGTAGCTCATTTTCATTCATTATCTCCGATTGACGTCTTGTCATTTCTTCTTGGGTAGCCTGTATTTCCTCTTGATTCTGTCTAAGCTCTTCTTCCTGAGAACGTAGCTCCTCAGCCATTTTCTGACTCTCTTCCAGAAGCCCTTTGGTTTTTTCATTCACCTTCACCGTACTTACCGTAGAGGCGATACTTTCACATAGCTTTTCAAGGAAATCCGTCTCATGGGGCTCCAGACAGTTGAAAGCAGCGATTTCCAACACGCCATACATTTCGTCATTATACATAAGCGGCATAATGGCCACGAAGCTCGGTGGCGCATCTCCAAGACCCGAAGTGATATTCACATATTCTCTCGGTACCTGCTTCAAGAAAATAGGTTGCCTTTCAAGGTAGCATTGTCCCACCAGGCCTTCGCCGATCTCAATACGCTTATGTAAGTGCTTCTTGCGGCTGTAAGCGTAACATGCCACCATTTCTACATACTGTTCGTCTTTGTCGTCGTCATTTAAGATGTATAGGCCACCTTGATTGATTTTGAGATAATCTACCAAAGCGCTGAGCACTTCGTCTCCCAGCAAGGTAATATTTGTATTATTTCGGCGTAAAATCTCGCTAAACTTCGCTAAACCTTCAGTAGTCCAGCTTCTTTTCCCCTCATCATCAGCTGATTTGACCAGGTTATCTCTCATTTTAATCAGCTCATTACCAAGCGCATCCTCCTCACTGAGCGTCTTGAATGAGTAATCGAGGTTGCCATTACCTATTTCTTTTGCGAATGAAATGTAGTTTTTATTGCCGTCTACCAAGTCATTCAAAGAAGAAGTCATTTGTCCAATTTCATCCTTTCCGAAGTTTCGAATATGAGAAACTTCATGTCCTAAAGACAAGGCAGATAGGGTATCTTTTACCCGGTTAACACCCTTCACGATCAGGGTACTGAAATAAAATGTAACGGCAATGCCTGTAGATAGAATAAGCAAAGAGGCAAGAATGATATAGAGAATGGCCTCGTTACGCTGATCTTTGATATGCTCCGACCTCATGGTTACTGCCGCCTGTACTTGATCCGTATAGATACCAGTTGATATTACCCATCCCACGGGTTCATATAGCTTAGAATAGGAAAGCTTATTGAACACTGTATCCGATCCGGGTTTGTTCATGATGTATTCTACAAAGCCCTGTCCATTCTCTTTACATAGTTCGACACGTCTTTTATAGATGTTCTCTTTATCGTATTTCTCGGTATTGTATTTCTCATCGCTCATCACTTTGCCCACGTTTTGGGGCTTTGAGGCATGCATGAGCATGGTCGGGTAGGGTAGTGTATTGTCTGTCACCCAGAAGTAGCCTTCTCCATCATCAAAACGTACATTTGATAAGTTTTTAAGCGCTTGCTGCATCAACTCGTTTTTAGCTTCAACACCGTATAGAGAGAGCAATTCGGGTGCACTCATAGCTAGAATGGCGCTATCAGCATTATCCAACTTGTTCGCTTTGATGTATTTCAACACATAGTCATCGTTCTCCAATTTCTGATGTTGTGTTTCTATCACACCAGCAGCCACTTCGACGATGTCCTTCAGGTTGGTTTGGATATTTTCGAATTCATTTTCTTCGAAGTTGGCCAGGTCTTCTTGCCCTTTCTTATTAATGCTGTAAATCGTTATACTGCTTATAGCGATTACAGTAACAGCCAGCATCGAGCTGATGATGAAAATGATCTTCGCGCGTAGTTTCATTCTGATTTTTTTTGCCTAAACATTTACCCATGTTAACACAATAATAGCTAAATCGAGTCATACTTAAGAAGTCAATCCCCTCAGTTAGAGGAAGATGTAAGGTTCTTTTAGAAATTGCTTATTACACAATTCTTGTGAACAAGTGTTTTAATACTTCTAACCTAAGTGCCTGATAATCAGTATTACTCAAGCTTTAACTGGTTTTCTTCTTCTCATTTGAGGTGACAGTTAGACTTATTCCTCCTACGATGCATTTGCTCAAGAGCACGCATAAGCGTACAGTAGGCCGTTCACATACGTACATAATGCTATTCACTTCTACCACCTCAGGTGCCTTGAGTGCAACTTATGGTATATGGCATACATCTTGACCCTTCATGGTTTGATAATATTCCTATCCACTAAAGCGTTACTTTTTCATGGAAAAAATCAAGTCATTTTTTTGGACATGTTCCGGTGCCAGTATTCCTATTCTTAAACAATGCCCTTCAGAATCCAGCAAGTATGCAGGAATAGGAGCCACTATCTTCTTCACCGGAGTATTTGCCGCGTTGGCTGGTGCTTACGCTTTGTACACTGTGTTTGACAATGTATGGATTGCATCCATTTTTGGTTTACTCTGGGGTGTAATGATCTTTAACCTTGACCGATACATCGTATCGAGCATGAGAAAAGAAGGCAATATCAAAAAAGAATTGCTTACTGCGCTGCCTAGAATTGCCCTAGCCGTATTGATCTCAATTGTAATCGCCAAACCATTGGAGATGAAGATCTTTGAGAAAGAAATTAAAGGCGAACTGGCTATCATGGAGCAGCAGGTTTATGCTGCGCAAGAAGCTGAAATCAAATCCAGGTTTACTACCACGCAACAAACGCTCAACCAGGAAATAGACCAATTGAAACAGGAAGTAGTTGACAAAGCGGCCAAGCGTGATGAACTAAGACAAATTGCCCAACAAGAAGCCGACGGTACAGGTGGCAGCCAAAGACGTAACGCCGGGCCTATTTATAAGATTAAAAAAGCCGATGCTGATCGTGTAGAGGCCGAGCTGGCTGAGTTAACAGCTAAGAATGACTCATTGATCGATAGTAAACTGAGTACATTAGCCAAGAACGATTCTATCATGTCAGCAGAAATAACGGCGTTGGGAAAACAGAAACTAGATGGTCCTGCCGCGCGCATGGAGGCTTTGGACAGGCTGACAGCAAAAAGCAATGCTATCTGGTTGGCCAATTGGTTTATCATCTTACTGTTTATTATGGTAGAAACAGCGCCTGTTTTCGTCAAGCTCATTTCCTCTCAAGGCCCTTATGACCACTTGCTTAAAATAGAAGAGTATGGTTATGAAAGTCAACGGTTTGAAGAATTGGCCAAGACCAACACCAAGGTCAAAAAAAGGACGGTAAACATGCCTTCTATGGAAAAAGACTATGTGACTGACCGGTTGGAAACAGGGCTGAATCAATCTTGACCATTTGTAGCTTTCGCGTTTGGGTTTATTCTATGACCTGTTGGATGCGTATTACTTCTGAGGCGGCAAAGTAGCCTAGGGCACCGTTGGATAGGTTGGTGGGTGCATCAGCCGGTATATATCCAAAAGGCCCTAACCCTCTCCATTCTGATTCGGATAGAATGGCCCTGACGAAGGCATAATGCTCCTCAGTCATTGACCCGAAAGTCTCTGTTATCGTCGTACCTAATGTAATACGTGTTTCGTTGGTTTCACCATAGGTGAAAATGGCAGGAGGCTCTAAACCTGGATGTAAGTAATAACTAGAGTCTTGCAAGGTAAGCCCCTGATTTTCAAGCTGCCAAACCAACCAATTAGGCATTTGCCATTCTGGAGGATAGAAATCCGAAACGTTTTCAGGTAGTTCCGATCTGATTTGATAGTGCAGTGGAGCAGATGAACCAAAATTGTTTCTGTAAATGAATTGAAAAAAATCCCCTTCTTCACCCGCTCCAGCAGGGAAGTTGTCCCGTGCAGTCACCCCTATCGAAGAAGGAGGCTCTACCGCTATCATTGCTGCAAAGGCTTCAAATATCTCTCCGTTGAAATTGATGGTAAGGTGATAAGTGTTGCCTACTTCTCCAGCCACGGTAGTATCGGTCTGGTAAATACCGGGCTCTTTTTCGGTTAGGGTGAAAACCTGAGTACCGTCATCAATGGTGACAACCGCCCCTGTGACAACAGGTGGAAGCGTGTCCACTATGACAGGCATGGTTTGGGTCAACTTGACCGTATGTGCTTTCCGCTCACTCGTGATGAGCCCTTCTACCACCAATCTTCCGGAAGGGTTTTCTGCCTCCTCCCAGGCGATTTGGTCAAGACAAGAGCTGAGGGTGAGCACAAGAGCCAGCAATATGATGATTCTATTCATAGCCATTAAAAACTAAAATTGTAAGTAACACTGGGAATGATGGTGAATATGGATAATCTATGAAAGGCAGTACGGTCTCTGCTGCTGATCAGATCGATATCCTCTAATTCATTGGTTACGAATACTGTGGCAGCATTGGGGCGCCCATAGGCATTATAAATCGAGAATACCCATGAGCTTCGGTTTTTTCTATCTGCTTTAGGTTTCGGGTATAATGTGGCAGAAATGTCCATTCTATGATAATCCGGCAAACGACTACCATTTCTTTCTCCGTAGACTGGGATGATCAAGTCCTCGTAGCTGAAAGATTCTACGGGTAGGGTAGTAGGCCTTCCGGTAGCATAAACCCAGTTGCTTGAAATTGTCCATCTTTGGTTGAGCTTGTAATTGCCTACTATCGATACTTGATGAGGCTGGTCGTAGAAAGCAGGGTAAGTGTTACCATTGTTGATACCCTCTATTTGTCTGGTAGCCCTCGACCAAGTGTAGCTGATCCACCCGGTCAGTTTACCATTAGTTTTTTCTATGGACGTCTCTACGCCATAAGCCCGACCTCTGCCCTGCCTAATTTCCCCCTCAATGAAACGATTTAAGATCAATCTCGCATGATCCCGATAATCAATTTGATGCTGAAGCCGTTTGTAGTAGCCCTCAATCACAAATGCTAAATTGGAAGATTTCGAATGGCGATTGTAGGAGAGGGAGAATTGGTCTGAGGTCTGAGGTTCGGTAAAGCGAGTACTGGGAAACCAGATATCGAATACATTCAGCCCGAGCGCCAGATTGGAGAGCAACTGAATGTATTGCCGATTGCGATCATAGCCAATTTTGACTGCTGACTTTTCACTGAGTTTGTAGCGCCCACTTATTCTAGGCTCCAGGCCCATATAGCTTTGATAAACCCCACCATCTATATTGCGCGTATCAACTGCTTCAAAGTCATCGTTGTAGACAATCTCTTCAGTAGATCCTATCAACTGAAATAGCGAATACCTGATACCATATTCCAGCGCCCATCGGTTATTAATCTCGTGGTGGTTACTAAAGTAAACACCATGTTCCAGGGCGTCGACATCTGGTATGCCACTCATTCCATCACTTGTCGGTTTCCCGGGGGAAAACTGGTGGAAAGTACTGCTTAGACCGAAGGTAGAAGTGATTTTCGGGTTCGGGAAATAAGTGAAATCGACTTTAGCAGTTATGTCTCTGATTCTTGATTCCCAACCTATTTCACCCGCTTGATTAGGCAGGTTAATGAGGTAGTCGTAGTTACTATAAATGAAGGTGGTATTGGCGAACAGGCGATCATTAAACAAGTGATTCCATCTGGCCGTGCCGGTAGCATTACCCCAATCTATCGCATATTGCAAAGACCTGATGCGATTGACATCTCGGCCGAAGTATCCGGAAAAGTAGATCTTATTCTTGGGGTCGAGTTCGAAATTGGCCTTGGCATTGAGGTCGTAGAAATAGACCGAAGTAGCCCTGGTGAATTCGTCTCCTGAGAGGTTTAAAAACAGGTCTGCGTATGTCCTTCTCGCGGATACGATAAACGAGCTTTTACCTTTGCGAATCGGCCCTTCCAAGGTCAATCGGCTTGCGGTAAGACCAATTCCTCCTGATACACCGAACTGCTGGTCATTCCCGTCTTTTAGTCTTATATCCAATACCGATGAAAGCCTGCCGCCATAGGAGGCTGGAATACTGCCTTTGTAGAATGTCATATTCTTAATGGCATCCGGGTTAAACACGGAAAAGAATCCTAGCAAATGAGAAGGGTTGTATATTGGTGCTTCGTCGATCAGTATCAGATTTTGATCCGCCGCACCGCCACGGACATAAAAGTTGGTAGAACCTTCACCTTGTACCTTTACCCCTGGGAGTAATTGCACGGCCTTAATGACGTCTGCTTCTCCAAATAGTGCCGGCATGACTTTTACTTGGCTTACAGATAGATTATTTACACCTAAGAGAGGGCTTTCTATGGCGTCATCCACCGCATCTGTACTGCCTTCAATTACTACCTCCTCTAAGGTCGAAGTCGACTGTGTCAGGAACAAATCCATTCTGGTGTTCCCCGAGAGATCAATTGACTTTTCCATACTTTCGAAACCAACATATTGGTAACGAAGCAGGTATTGACCGGGAGGTATAGTGATAGAATAGAACCCATATGCGTTGGTGATCGCCCCAATTGGCAAGCTATCTTGATTGGCTTTATTCTGATTTACAACTAGAACAGTGGCACCAATTAACTCCTCACCCGAGTTGGCATCTTTCAAATAGCCATGTAGTGTATTCTTGGCTCCGGTCTTAGGTATGGTCTTTTTGCTGATGATAATTTTATTGGCCTTGACGCGATAGGCTACAGACTGATCTTCAAACACCTTGTCCAGGAACTCGCCTATGGTGATTTGACCAGTCTTAATAGTTATCTTCTCTTTGGGTAATACCGACTCTCTATATGAAAAGACCACACCTTCTTGCTTTGAAACCTCTGAGAGCCAGGTTTTGGCGGGTTTACTGGCGGGTTCAATGCTGATCTTTTTGTCCAGAAGGTTTTCCTGCGCTACAACCGCACCCATTTTAATCAACAGGAGAGCAGCTAAAAATTGAAATCGTAGTTGGCTAAGCATATTGTTGGCAGGTCTTTATGAACAGTTTCCGGAAAGTATGATAAGGTGCTTGCCCTTCAGATCATACTTTAGATCAAGTAAGAGTGCCAATTCGGCCAATACGTCTTCGATAGGTGCATTATAGAACTGTGTGGTGACGGCGCAATTGGTAAGTTGATCTTGTCGGGTGTAAGTGATACCGTATACGCGTTCTAATACCCTTAGCACCTCTTCCAGTGATGTGCTTTCAAAGATTATGGTGCCCGTTTTCCAGGCCAGAACGTTGATGTTGCTGGTAGCCGATTTGCTTAAGCTGTTTGGTTCCAGTTTATAAATTCCAGTCTCACCAGGAGCTAGATCCAGCGACTGGGTATCGGTATCGAAACGCACCTTACCCTCTATCAACGATACTTTGACGGCTGTACTATCTGATTCCACATTGAAGGATGTTCCCAATACCGTCACTTTTGAAACACCCGCATTGACCGTAAATGGATTAGCTTCGTCCTTCGTCACTTCAAAGTAGACCTCTCCAGTGATGGAAACGTCCCGGCCAGCACTAAACCCCTTGGTGTAACTGAGGGAGCTATGCCGGTTAAGCCAAACCCTGGAACTATCAGGTAGGTAGGCAATGACTCCTTTTTCATTGGCTGTTTTGTGCACCACCGTTTCTGACTTAAATACTGAATACCAAATTGTCCAGCCCGTCGCCAGAATGAGTAGGAGAGATGCTGCTATCTTTAAATAGCCGATACTCGTTTTTTTAGTTTGGGCTTCTTCCTTGCGTGCCAAAAAGGTGGCTCTGGCTTTCATGGTGTCTACTTCTTGGTGAGGCCGTAAACCTTTAGATACTTCCCAAAGCTTTTCCTTTTCCTTGAATTGTTCCTCGTTAGCAACCGAAGCGTTGCGCCATTGGGCCAAGGCAGAGACCTCGTCCTGATCCAAATGATCAGAAAAAGACTTGGCGATAAGACTATCAATATGATCAGACATGAATAACTAGTTCTGGTTCCATAATATACCAGACAACGAAGCCGGGCTTTACACCCATTCTGACTTTAAAAAAAGCTCAAAAAGCCAATCACTAGCGCTGCTATCAACGCCAATATTATGACCGGTAAATAAGGCTTGAGCTTCGACCTTAATTCTGAAAGAGCAGTTCCCAACTGGTTTTCGACGGTCTTTTTGGTTATACCAAAATGGTCCGCAATTTCTTGATTACTCATGCCATCAAACCTGCTCAGGCTAAATATCAAACGACGTTTGGGTGATAATGTCAGCACGGCTTCGTTAATGCGACGTTCCAGGTCGTTGAATTCTACTATTTCCTCAACTGCGTTTACCGGAGGGGCCAAGTCTGTGTTTAACCGCACCATACGCTTCCCCTTTTTCAGATGATTCAAGGACTGGTTGACAACCGCCCTTTTCAAGTAAGCCCCTAGATCAGTTGTTATTCTTATGCTACCTTTTGCCTGCCACAATTTGAGAAAGACTTCTTGCGTTACGTCCTCAGCGGCTTGCCGGTCGTAGAGCATTTTATGCGCCAAATTGAACAATGAGGGGTAAAAATTGTCAAATGCGACTAAAAAATCGCTTTCCGAGTTGATCTTTTGCATGTTGCTCAGGTTCAACGGAATAACGCTGCCATGGATGCTTAATTTTTAGAAACGGCAAAAATTGAGTATATTACTAAACTTGGCTAAGGTCAAGTTTTACCACCAAAAGCAAAAGCCATGAAAACCGACCTTAAAAATAGCGTAATGAGTGTCAACCAAGTTATTCTGGAATTAATGGTTCACAATGTGGATGAAACCATCGATTTCTACCAAAATGCATTGGATTTTGAACTCGAAGCCTGCGAAAAAGACGGTGATGACAGGACTTATTGGGCTAAGATGAGCTATAACGGATTCATGATATCATTCAAAGAGGCTGAGCGCTTGAAAGACGAGGTGGTTTTTATGAGGGACGTTTCTGTTGGTTCCAGTACGGCGCTTTGCATACAATTAGGTGAAGATGAAAGCCTTGAATCTTACTACCAGGAATTAGAGACCAAGTTTCGCTTGTTAGATCATCCCCATCTCACGCCTTGTGGTGCAACGCAATTCTCGATGAGGGATAATAACGGGTACGTACTTACCTTCGAGAAATTCTAAATTAAGTGCCACTGGTCATCGCCTGACCTCTCCTTCGAAATTCATTTGGGGTTACTCCGGTTCCCTTCTTAAAAGCAGTGTAGAACGCCGATAAGGTGTTGAAGCCGCATTCAAAAGCTATATTTTCGATGTTCTCATTTTGATAAGCTTTATCAAGTAGTTTCAGACGTGCTTCGGCGATTCGGTAGTCGTTGACAAATTCAGGAAACTTCTTACCGTAGCGGTCATTGATCACTTTAGAAATCAGGTAAGTAGGCATATTCATGCGTTGCGCTACCAAGCTTAAAGTCACTTCCGGTTCCAGGAATATCTTACGTTCATCGAAAAGCTCATTCAGTTTACTTACAATTTCCAATTGTTGCTTACCGTTACCGTTTTTCTGCTTGTTAGCGTTGGGCTTAAAGACGCTAAACTGTCTCATGGCCAGAAAACTCAACACGTACAGCACTACACATGAGGCCACGCCACCTAGTGCGTAAGCTTCTATTGAGCCTGAGAATATCTGCATAAGGAAGGATGACCAAATCAATAGTATACCGATCAACAAGCTACGACTCCACTGGAGTGTGTTTTGAGCATCTTTTTTGGACAGGTTCTTAAAATATATCATCCATCCACCAGCAATGTATGCGGTCATGGTCAAGGCTGCGATATCGTAACCCAATGAAAGTTGCCTCATCCCGAGCTGCCCAATCGATCCAAGGGCGATTAGCGAGGGCACCAAATGAATGGCGTAGTGGGGCTTGAGCTTCAGGTCAGGGTTATGCAAAGAACAGATGTAGAAGAAGGTCAGCGGGCCGATGGCGAGCTTACCCATTAAACCCAGGTGGATGGTGAAAAAGGGAATGTCGATCACCAGGTAGTAGAAGATAGACTTGGCAATGCGCAATGCCAGCGCTATCAGCAACCCAGCCAATAGGTAATTGGACACTGATCTGAGCTTGGGCGCACTTACCAGGTAAATGGCTAGAAACAGACCATGTAAAACGCATACGCCGCAACAAACGGCTAGAATGAGTTTAACGCTTTCCACGTTTCGTTAGAGAATTGAGTTCGACGACTAGTCCGGTATAATTCGTTATACCGATTATTTTCAGTTGAGGTTATAGATTCAAAATAAATTTTATCCTTGTTAATACCTAAAATTTTTCCTGATTTGACGAATCAGAAATAACTAGAAGTCTTCATAGCTGTATTTAGGCCTCATCATCAACGGCAAAACTCAAAATGAAGACAATGAAAAACTGGATGACATTTATACTATTGGTATGTTGCAGTACGGTCTACGGACAATATCATGCACTGGAGACACCTCAGGCCAGCCCGAAAATAAACGAAACACAACGTATAGGTTTAACTGATATCACAGTAAACTATCATGCTCCGGCAGTAAGAGGCCGTAAAGTATGGGAGGGACTAGTGCCATTCAATGGCAATCCTGTTCCGTGGCGTGCCGGTGCCAATATAAATACAACCATTGCTTTTAGTACTGATGTAATGATAGAAGGCAAGCCGCTTGCTGCTGGTAGTTATGGTTTTCACACCATCCCCTCTGACGGAGAATGGGAGTTGATCTTTGCTTCTAACGATAACCTTTGGGGAAGCTATTACCTGGATCTTGAGAAGGAAGTGGCATTGAGGGTCAAGGTAAAAACCGAAACCGCACCCATGAGAGAGTACATGAGCTTTGAGTTTATGAATAGAACGGACAATGCCATCACAGTGGCTTTGGAGTGGGAGAAGTTACGTGTGCCTTTCGAGGTAGCGGTAGACTTGAACAAGACGGTTGTGGAAAGCTTCCGCTATCAGCTGAGAGGTCATACCACCAACAGCTGGGCAGCATGGGATGCGGCAGCGCAGTGGTGTCTGGGGCAAGATACAAACCTTGAGGAAGCGCTTACCTGGGCTGAAAGGTCAATCAATGGCGGCTTCGGTGGGTTTAGGGCCGACAAGAACCTTACTAACCTTGGCACTAAGGCTTCTATACTCTGGAAGTTGGGTCGCAAAGAAGAATCAGATAAAATACTGGATGAAGCCATAGCTTTGGGGAACGACCCTAATGCCATGTTCAACTTGGGTAGAACAGTGCTTGTGCAAGAAAGAAAAGAGAAATCACTACAAATCTTTCAAGCAGCAGTCGACAAATTTCCTAATACATGGTATGTGCACCTAGGTCATAGCCGTGCTTTGAGTGCCAATGGTGCTTACAAAAAAGCGGTTAAGAGTATTGACTTGGCTCTGAAAGGTGCCCCTGATAACTACAAAGCATATCTCAACGGGCTAAAGGATAAATTGCAAAAAAACGAGCCCATCTAAGCATGAAGTTGATTGAATATTACCATGCTATGAATAAAAACTACGCTTAGTGGGACTCGTTTGGTTTCTTTTGATTAACTGAATCGACATAGGTAAACCGAAGTTTTGAAGGCTGTCTCAAAAGTTGTCTTTTCGACCATAGGGAGAAATCTTACTCAACATAAAGTAAGGATTGTCAAGAGTGAGATTTCTCACTACGTTCGAAATGACACGTTGTAGCTAAGGCCATCTAAACTTGCGAAGCACTGCATATTGTTATTACAATTACAATCAATACTTCGCGATCTTGTCAAACCCATTCGAAGTTTTGATTTCATCTATCTGAGCAGTATGCCTACCTGTATGATTGGATAATACCAGCATCAGTTGATAGGTGTCTATCACACCTAGATTGGCTGGAGCTTGAGTAAAATGAAAATGTAAATCATCTGAAGTCGATTTTACGTACTTTCGAATTTTCGTTCTTAATGCCTGAAAAGATTTTTTGAAGTCTGCCTTGGACATAAGCTCAGTACCTGGCTGCAGTTTTTCAGGTGATTTGAACTTTTGCTCGCGATTGGGCACTTCCTTGGTGATCTGCGACTCTTTTCCTTCAACTTCATCCACTCTTTCAGGTTCAGGATCAGTCTCCAAAACCTTCACTCGCCAGGTTTCGAATATGTGTTTTTCAGCCTTTAAGATATGAACAGCACATTCCGCCGGAGACCATGACTCGTCATCTCGCTTGAACACCCATTGTTTATCCGAAATGTCATGAATGGCCGAAAGCAAATTGGCTTCAGTATCCTTAAGGTGATTGAGCAGAAATTTCCTTTCTTCTTTTGTCATTTGACCATTCTGCGCGAAAAGCGTTGATACGATCAGGCAGAATAGTAGCATTAAAATGGTCGTCTTTTTCATGATGATATGTGTTTATTTTATGTAGTCGATGCTAGCCACATATCATATTAAAAGCTACTTCAGGCAATTGCTTTAAGCTAAATGGTATCACCTGTGTAATCGAATGGTTCTTGAGGAATTACCGATTAGGACATTTTGAGCCACTTTTTAAATTCGGCGCTACGGTACCGACTAATGGGAATACCGGCATCTACGGTGCTAATCAGTGGAGTGAGTGATAATTGTAACTTTCGGTTTTTATCCTTGTCTACCGTGTTTACCGCATTTCTATTAATGATAAATTGTCTGTTGGCTTGGAAGAACAATGAGTCGGGTAGTTTTTCTCCTAATTCTTTGAGCGATGTGTAATGCGTGATGATGCGGGAGCCGTCCATTTTAACCAGGTATATAATGCTATCTTCTGAGTAGACATAAGCTACTTCACTGAGTAGCACATTCATTAGTTGCGCACCACGTTTCACCAATAACCGTTCCGTTTCCGTACTTACCTGCTGACCAGATGCTTCGTTTAGTGATTTGGATTGGATATAGGCTTTGTACAAATCGAATGACAATAATACTGTCGTATCAAAGAGTGAGATGACCACACAGAGTATCCAATACTTGCTGAAGTGAAACCAGGAAACGGGGTAGTTGAAGATCAGTATCTGGATAACCACATAAAGCAGCGAGTAGATAAGAAAAGTGGCCACCAAGTTGCCGGCTATTTGTTGAATCGATTTTTGAGCAAATGAAGGATAGACTCTCTTGGTGTCCATCCATTTGTAAACCGCTGTGCTACCAAAACACACAGTAATTCCGAATATGTGAACTACAACAAATGCTAACCACGGGAATTGGTAATCAGCTTGAAAGGGTAGCTTTTGATAACTCACATAATGCACCACGAACAAGGAAATGACAATGATTAAAAGATAGCGCAGGGCAAAGATGGTCGGTTTGGAATTTAGTGTTAAGGCCATATTCCGTGATACGAAATGCAATCTCTCGTGTTGGGTTGAAAGTGGGTTTTCTGCTGATGTGCATGCTGGTTCTTTTCAAATTATCTCATACTAAAACTTTCGGATACCACTCAGAATGAAAAAAGAAGTGGTAAATTCATCTACAAAACGATCAGGTACATGAAAGAAGTGATGTGGAATATGGGGGCACAGATACAGATCAATGAAGCTGTATTGAACGCTATTAATGATGGCGTTATCCTGGTGGATGCCACCCAAGAAGATCTACCAATCATCTATTGCAACGCTGCTTTCTCAACCATTACGGGGTATTCCTTGGAAGAAGCAGTTGGAAAGAACTGCCGCTTTTTGCAAGGCCCCGGAACAGACCAAAGAGAGCTGAGCAAAATAAGAGAGGCTATAAAGCAAAAGGTCAGTTGCAAAGTAGTGCTGAAGAATTACCGCAAGGACGGTGGCTCATTCTGGAATGAACTCAGTATGTCTCCCATATTTGACCAGGAGGGACAGACAAAGCATTTTATTGGTATCGTGACTGATGTAAGAGAATATAAGGAGCGAGAGGCCATGTTAATGCAGCGCATGTTGAAACTGAACATCATTGACAGGGTAGCGCGCCTCATTTTACAAGGGCTCACCTACGATGAACTGATTCAGTCAGCCATGAAAGAGTTATTGAATGAATTCCCCGAGTATCGGATAGTTTTTGCAAGGGTTGATCAGGAAGGGGTAATGAGTATTGAGCACTCGATCCAGAATAGCAATATGCCAGATATCAGAGGCACTGAGTTCGACCTTAACACCATCCCGGAATATCTTAAAATAGTGAGGAATCTAGATACCATTAACGTACCTGATACTTCCAAAGATGAACGATTAACGGCTGAAATAGCACAGATGCTAAAGAAGAATCACAATACCAGTGCCTTTTTGGATATACCGCTGCATCATGAGAAAGGTTTTGTGGGTTTATTGTGTTTTGATTCTGAATCAGTGCAGGATTGGAGCCGATACGAACTTAAGGCCATTTATGAGGTTTCAAAGTTTATTTCCATAGCCATACAAGACGCTGAACAGCGTGATGAAAGACAGCAGTTAATCCATGAACTGGAACTGAAGAATGCGGAACTGGTCGACAAACGTGAGCTTGAAAAAGTGAACAAGGAATTGAAGGACTTTGCCTATGTGGTTTCGCATGACCTGAAAGCTCCTCTCAGGGCAATATCGTCACTCTCCTCTTGGCTTAAGACTGATTATGAGGATATACTCGATGAGGAAGGAGTTTACAACCTGGAATTGCTAAACAAGCGGGTGTTCAGGATGGAACGACTCATAGATGATATTTTGAAGTATTCTAAAGTTGGTAAATTCTCAGAACCGCCTAAACCGCTGGACATCAAGGTTATCATTGAAGACGTACTGGATTCGTTGGCCTGTCACGATTGTCTAGATGTCACTATGGATGCATTGCCTATCATAAATGCCCACCAGGTACAGCTCTTCCAAGTATTCCAAAACCTGATAAGTAATGCCGTCAAATACAAGGATAAAACGAAAGGCACTGTCCATATAGGATATCGGTCATTGGAGGGTGGCGGACATGAGTTTTCTGTTGCCGATGATGGTCCTGGTATTCCTGAAAAATACTTCGATCGTATATTCAAGCTTTTTCAAACTTTAGAGAGCAGGGATTCAAATGAAAGCACTGGCATCGGGCTTTCGATCGTCAAAAAAATAATAGAAGGTTATGGCGGCTCGGTTTGGGTTGAATCTGAAGTGGGAAAAGGTACCACCTTCTCCTTTACCCTGCTTAATCTCAATACCTTACAAAAAACTTCCTGATCCACTCAGACTCACCGCTTTCATGATCAATAATAATTTTTTAAGTGACCTGAATTACCACTCTGTCTTGGAAAACTTACCAGTGGCTTTGGTTATTACCGACCTTGATGATAGAATACTTTACGTTAATAATAAAGGTGTAGAATTGCTAGGTTATGAAAGGGAAGAACTGGTTGGACAAGTCACTGCTGATTTACTCTTGCCGGAAGAGACCAAGCATAAGCTTAACGAAAAACTGGAAAGCCGTAAAGCCGGTATTTCTGATAGCTATATATTGGAGCACATCAGGAAAAATGGTACCAAATTCTGGGGACAAGTGTCAGGCCAACCATATTATGACCAGCATGGTGTAGTGATCGGTACTATGGGCACACTTCAAGACATCTCTAGCCATAAACAGATAGAAGACGACGTTAAGGTTGCGTCAGAAGAATTAGCTGCTTCTAACCGTGAGTTCAAAGAGTTTGCCTATATTATTTCACATGATCTGAAGGCGCCGCTGCGGGCTATTAGCTCATTAATCAGTTGGATTGCATCTGACTATGCTGATAAGTTTGATGAAGAGGGTAAGAAGCAGGTTGATTTAGTCATAAACCGGGTGAATAGATTAAATAACCTTTTTGATGGGACGTTGACTTATTCCAGAGTCATAAATCGCCGTGAAGAAGTCCAGGTATTTGATATGCAAGAGTTGGTGGCCGAAGTAATGCAAAGTATAAAATTAAATGGCCATATCTCTATTCAGATCGCAGAATCAATGCCCCGGATCAAAGGGGAACGGCAGAAGATAGGAATGGTAGTGGAACAACTCATCACCAATGCCATCGATTATATGGATAAACCACAAGGGCATATTCAGTTGGGATTTGAACAAAATCAGGATAAATGGGTCTTTTATGTTAAGGACAATGGTTCAGGTATCGAAGAAAGGCATTGGGAGCGGATCTTCAAAATCTTTCAATCCCTTAAATCAAGAGATGAAAAAGAGCGCGTAGGAGTAGGGCTCACTTTGGTGAAAAAAATAGTAGAAATGCATGGTGGTAAGGTATGGTTGGAATCAACCGCGGGAGAGGGCAGCACTTTCTATTTCTCATTGCCGAAGTTCGCTGTTTAAACATGAAAATGTATTATCTTAAGCATTACAAACTAGGTTAACCGATTTTTTTAAATGTCAATTATCATGAGGAATAACAAGCCCATTCTACTCATAGAAGATGATGAAGTAGATGCGATGACGGTTAAACGAGCATTAAAAGATATTAAAGTCACCAACCCACTGGTAAGGGCACTTAACGGGGAAGAAGCACTTGATTACCTTCATAACAGCGAAAACCAAAGGCCTTGTTTGATGCTATTGGATTTGAACATGCCGAAAATGAATGGGATAGAGTTTTTGAAAGAACGGTATGAGGTGGTTGACCTGAAGACTATCCCTGTGGTGGTGCTTACCACTTCTAAAGACGATCAGGATAAACTGGATTCTTTTCGGCTTGATATTTCAGGTTACATGATTAAGCCGGTAGATTACGGCCAATTCGTAGAGACCATGAAAGTGATCAACATGTATTTTACCCTAAGCGAGTCAGTGGATCAATCCTAAACTTAGGAAAGGTAAAGCTGTTGCTCTATAACTTGATAATGCATCAGAAACATATCCTTTTGGCAAGAGATTATTTACAAAATGTGTCTGAATGCTAAGTACTATTCCGCACGTACTTTATATAGAAGATGATGAGGTGGATCAAATGGCCTTCAGGCGTATGGCGAAGGATCACACCCATATTTTCTCAGAATATACCATTGCCAACTCGGCAGAAGGCGCTATTGAGCTATTGCAGCAACAGCACTATGACGTCATAGTAACTGATTACAACCTGGGAGATGATACGGCTTTTGAAGTATTGCCATCAGTCAATGAAACACCAGTTATATTCATCACCGGTGCCGGAGACGAGCAACTGGCGGTGAAAGCGATGAAGCTAGGCTGCTATGATTATCTGATCAAAGACCAAAGCGGAAATTACCTGCAAGTACTTCCCATTACCATTCAAAATGCTTATCGCCATCACCAGGCGGAAATACGATTGAAAGAGACCGAAGCCAGGTACAAACTGCTAGTTGAATCTGCCAATGACATTATCTACAGAACCAATTTCGAAGGATTTTGCATTTATGTCAATGAGGTATGCGTGAAGATAACCGGCTATCAACGGGAAGAATTGGTTGGGGCACACTTTACCAGCATTATTAGAATTGACTATCGCAGTATGGCAGAGGAGTTCTATGCGGAACGCTTCAAAGAGGGAGTTGACAACTCATACCTCGAATTCCCAATCATTCGAAAAGATGGTCGCGAAATATGGGTAGGACAAAATGTAAAAGCCATCTATGATAGTGAGCGGGAAAACTTTATTCTGGGTTTTCAAGGGGTGGTAAGAGACATTACGGATAAGCGCATCGCAGAAGAAAAAATCAGGCAGCAAAACGAGAAGTTAGAGCGTCAAAATAAGGAGATTACGGAAGTACAAGAGCTTTTACGCAAGGCAAACGAGAGGCTGACTAATACTAATCAAAACCTGGAGCGTATTGTCGAGGAGCGCACGCGGTCATTGAAAAAGACCAATAAGGAATTGCATATGGCCAACGATGAACTTGATATGTTCGTCTATCGTGCTTCCCACGACTTGAGAGGCCCAATAGCCAGATTGCAAGGTTTGGCTAACCTGGCCAGAATGGAAGTTGGTCAAGAACATGTTTTGAAATACATAAATGGCCTGTCAGACAGCGCTGTTGAGATGGATGTTATGCTAACTAAGTTATTGGCAGTGAATAGCATCAAAAGGCATCAACCAGATTTCGAACGGATCAATTTAAGCGATTTCTGTTACGAACTAAAGACAGATCAAAATGATCTACTTGACGAGTACAAGGTGTCGTTGGAAGTCAGAATAGATGAAAATGTTGAGATAGTCTGTGACAGGTACTTACTCAGGTTTTTGCTTGAGCCCATGATAGACAATGCTATTCGCTATCATGCGCTGGAAAGTACCGATAGGCATGCTGTGATTTGCATAAACCAGACACCGCAGTCACTGTTAATCTACATAAAGGATAACGGTGCAGGCGTAGATCATAAGTACCGTGATAAAATATTCGATATGTTCTTTATTGGCACGGTACTATCACATGGCAATGGCTTAGGGCTATATATTGCCAATAAAGCGGCAGATAAAATGAATGCCGCCATCAAATTCTCATCTGATCAAAACTGGTCTTCGATCTTCGAGATTTCCTTCCCTGAGCATTGATATTGCCATATTAATGGTACCGACAAAGGCTTACTAAAGTAGCCAAACCCAATATCCGGCTACTTCTTTGACATCAAGGTACTGAGAACACTAAGCCCCTGAGGGAACAATCAATTATTAAATACAAAAAGGTATGCCTTACTACGAACCAATAGCGACTGACTGTTCTTTAAGCCACTTTTTAGCATCCTCAATATCTACGAAACTACGCATGGTGAAACTATCTTGTTTAGTTTCCAAGTCTTTGGCAGACATCTCGGAAAAAATGTTGGAAGATAAGATCATAGCAAAGTTTCTTAGACCGGCATCCATTATCTTGGGGCCCCATTCTGTGGCAATCCATTCATTGGCTTTTGCCCAAGTACCCTCAACCTCACGATTATCATTAAGCATATGCTTGCATTTACTCTCACGAACTGCCTCAATCAGCATCAAACCACCTTGCTTGATCATATCCATGGTCATAAAACCTACCCAGTTAGCATAGAGCCACGAATTCTCTTCATCATATTGAACAGTCAGATAAACTTTTCCTGTCCCCTTCCTTAATTCTTTCTTTTTCATACTATAATTATTTAGATTAAAAAATGACTTTTAGAAATGTATAGAATATTTTTTTAAAACATTGTGCCAAATAATAAGATTTGATGTCAATGTAAGATTATGTTGGAATATGATGGCTCAGTGAACTTTAACTTTAAATTTGTCTGTTTTTACTGTCGTGAGATGAAAGACTTTTTGATATGAAGACAATGGACATAGACGAAAAGGTAGAGAATGAAATTCGGGAACGTTTCAGGGGTGTTTTTGAACTTGGCCTGATCAATGAAATCATAGAAAAGGGGAGAATCCAGCATGTGCCGGAAGGGGAGGTTTTGATGGATTTGGGTAAATACATCAAGTTTATGCCCATTGTGTTGTCAGGTGCTGTACGCATTCTTCGGGAAGATAAAGAAGGCAATGAATTATTCTTGTATTACCTCAATGGGGGAGATGCTTGCGCCATGTCCATGAGTTGTTGTCTACAAAACAAGAAAAGCGAAATCAGGGCCATTTCCGAAGCACCTTCTACCATTTGCATGTTGCCCATTCCTCTCATGGAAGAATGGCTCGAGAAGTATCACAGCTGGAAAATGTATGTATTTGAGTCATATAACAGTAGGTTTGATGAGCTACTAACCACCATTGACAGTATTGCATTCTTGAAAATGGACGAACGCCTGCTCAAGTACTTATTGGATAAGAAACAGCAATCGGGCAGTTACGTCATCACCAAAACCCATCAGGAAATCGCCAATGAACTCAATACTTCCAGGGTCGTTATTTCTAGGTTATTAAAACAACTGGAAAAAGAAGAAAGGATAACCCTTCACCGCAATAGAATAGAAATACTGTAAGCCGCTATTGTCTATTCAGACTACGGCGCCCCTCCTTGTACTGAGATAAGGGTACCGGTAGAATAGCCTGTTTGAGATCGGTATCAATCGTGCTGCCTCCAGTTTGAACGATCAGGAATATGTACTGATTTTCAAAGTAGCAGGAAACCACTTGTGTGTGATTGTCTTTAGCGTCTACATTGCCTTCCAGTATGGCCAACTTCAGGGTTTGATCAATCCAAGGGACATGTTTTCTAACCACATACAATGGTATAATGCTTTGAGATTTACTGCCATTGCGAATGATTAAGCCGCTGTTATTAAAATCAAATTCCTCTTTGAACGAAGTATGGCTGGGAAACACCGGGGATATCGATTTTTCAATTAAAAACTGACTTACGTTGATGGTGGGTGTAACAAGCTCTTCGTGCATCCAGTCATTATGGGTAGTAGTATCATTATGATCTATGGCCCTTAAAAGCTTCCTTTCGTTTAATTGGCCGTTTTGAATGGATACAATGTCGAAGAAAACAGAATCAACGTAATGATAGTAGGTCCCAGTGTAATTCCTTTGAAAGGTATAATTGAAATACTGCTCGTCGCCCACACCTATTAAAACCTTCCTTTCCCATACGCTAGGTGAAGGTGTAAACATATAGGCGATGTGTATCGACAACAAACCAACAAAAAAAGAGATCATACAGCCTTAGTTGATTTCAAGAATGGGGCTAATATAATCAATCAACCGGAATATAACGTTCAGCGCGCCGCTAACGCAACCTTGATGCCAGGCCGGAAATGGCATTTCCTAGGTCTTCTAACGACAACGGTAGAATACCTTGCCTTAAATCCCTTATTCCTGAATTATCTCCCATTTGAATCACAATGAAGTAGTACGATCTGGTCTGGTACAAACCTATCAAATGAGGCAAAAGATCCTTGCCATCCAAAACTTCTTGCTTCACCAATTCATCGATCCAGTCGATATGCTTTCTGACCTTTGACAAAGGTAGAATAACTTCAGATTGTGTACCATTGGTGCCTTCCATTACCAAATTAAGGCCCTTATGGTTGAAACTTAACTGACCTTCTACGAGACCTCTGTTATCAGGAAAAATGTAATGCAGTTTGTTCGCGGAGAGTAAACTATCAACGTTCAACCTATTGATTATAGTATCGTCTAGGCTAGATGAGTCATAGGTTTCGGTTCTTTTGGATGTTCTGAGCAGCACTTGCTCTGCTATAGTGCCATCCTTAAGGCTTAGCTTTTGATAGGATACAGAATCTATCCAATTATGAATATGCTCAATATGGCTCTTTTTGATGCTGTACATGTAGTAATGTGCATCATCATGCGCCAGTAGTATTTTTCTATCCCAAGTGCTGGCCACCTTATCTTGGGAAAGGGCAGGTACAAAACAGCATAACATCATGAGCAGCAAAGCGTACCTGCAGCAGGTATTCTTTTGATGTGCTGACTGATTAAGATTGTTGATCATATATAAAAAAAGGTGCCACTGAGGGCACCATAATTTTATTGATAAGTAGTCGTATTGTAAATCAGATACTATTTAATGCGTCAGCCAGGTTTTTAATAGTTTAGCTGATCCCAGAATCAAGCACGTTAGGATCAGAGTTATCTACTTCAGCGTGAATGTAAGGGTTATCCCCAAATGCCAGCATAGGCCAAAATATAAAGGGAAGAAGCAAACAACCAACGGTAAAACCTTCACTTTTACCGAAGCTCTTTACGAATAAGTTGGTGATCCAAATTGCGAAAATGAGGTTGACAACAGGGATCAATAACATAGCGATCCACCATAGCGGTTTTCTTATAATTTCTAGCTGTACAATGTTGCTGTAAATAGGTATAATACTAGCCCATCCCGGTTTACCTGCCCTCTCAAATAATTTCCAAAAACTAGCAATCATTAAAACAATTACACCTAGATAGATGATAATAAAAATGAATTCCATAATGCGATTTTGTTTGGATAAGTTTTGAATTGAATATTTAGGAAAAAAGGTTCTAAAAGGCGGCTGACGCCTTAATTAAACACTAAATAGAATGAAATATACAAAATAAAAGGACTAGAAAGAATTTTCCAGTCCTAAATTACGCTTGATAGTTTGATCCTAAAAACCTTGAGATAAACCTCCAAGCAGGCCTAAAAAGAAACCTAAAGCATACAGTCCTAATACAATAATGGAAAGAATCCCGATGAATTTGTAGTGGGACTTCAGGTTGCCAAAAGCCTCAGCCAAAGCTTGTTCATTATCTGATGCCAACGCTGTCTTCAAAGCGGAAGAGAACTTGAACAAATAAAGGATCGGGAAGAAATATAGAGCGGCAATCACCAAATACATGAAAGTGAAAAGGATGCCCGGTAATGGTAAATCGGCGCCAAGCGAACTGAAAACTGTACCCATAAAAAGTGCAATTAGCACCATGAACCCAACAAAAATAAAACCTAAGATACTTAGGAATTTTACCCATTTTTTGATTTCGTCCAAATGAGCTTTTGATTCTCCGTTAATACTGAGCCCACCACCGCTAGATGAGGTGCTATCAAGAATGTTTGATAAGTTGTCTGCCATAATAATTGAGATTAAAGGTTTAAATAGTTTCTAGAAAAAAAGACAATTAAATGTAATAGGTTTTATGCCTAAAATCTTCATTTGGCAATGGATTTTAAACGGTTAATGCTATTAATAAATTAACCTGAGTTCGAAAAGACTGTTTTTTTATGTTTTGCTTGAAACTTCGCCAGTCTTACGTCGAACTCAGGT
>JBCBSS010000021.1:0-64017 GCA_039819065.1 Bacteroidota bacterium | reverse complement strand
CTGGAGAATTTCATAATAACTCTATGGCCGTAAATATTAGTGATTTGGCAAGTTTGTGCGATTTGGTAACCGTTAATGTACATAATTTAAAAGCCAAGACTCCAACAACAAAGGTCGAAGATGAATGGGAGTATCATATGAAGTATGTGAGTAAGCTCAGCGTTATGGACCCACTGAGAGAAGAGGTTTACAGATTCTTAAATGAATATGGAAATCGGTTTATCAAAAAGCCTCCAGCAGTGGCTTATGAAATATTGCCTAAAAAGCTCTAAAACAACGTTGCTTATACCTAATTAGTACCAACCAATTAATAATCAACATGTATTACATTCAGCATTGGGAGTGATTCTGCCATTTGTTAGTCAATGGCACCCAAGGAGGTATAGTTAGGAAACAGGTTTACTTTTTGATATTATAAGATCAGCTCTTCATAACCACACAAACTATTTCCTCAATGATTGATACAGTCTTTTTAAACTTTCATCAAAGGCCAACTACATCAAGAAATTCTTTCTAACCAATACCTACTGTGTTTCGGCCATAGAATTCTTATTGCTAAAAGTGCAGGATACTTCTAGTTATAATTAATCGACCAGAAGCTGCTTATGCACTGGTCTACGCCTTTGCCGTAGTTAGGTCAGCCATTCCTTTTGGTGAAAATCGTATAGATAGTTTTAATCTGGCCCTTTCAAAAGTTTTTTCCAAAGAATCTTGAGCAGCTGTGTGCATTCACTAAGCTCATTCCTATTAATGGTTGCATCTCATCAAAAGAAGCAAAGACTTTGACAAACGTATACTTAGAGATATCCTTGAACACAGGCCGTATTGCATTAATCAGACACAGACCTCGCTCAGTCAACTAACTGATCGAATTGATCGATCTATCAAATAGTTACTCTACTTTTTCACATTCACAGAAATATCAATCTCGAACTCCTCTCCTACTACAAATGAAAAAAGTGGGCCATCAATTCCGTAATCCTCTCGATTGACCTTCATCTTGCCTTTGAAGAGTCCCGCATTTTCGCTCGTTTGGATAAAGGTGAAGTCAATTTGTACCTCTTTGGATGTGCCATGCATAGAAAGCAGACCTTTGGCGGTGTAGCCTTCACTGGTTTTCTGTATTTGATCTGATACAAACCCGATCTTAACATACTTCTTTACATCCAACCATGAGTCTCCCCTGGCGTGTTTGTCTTTGGTCTTGTTACCGGTAGAAATGGTGGCAGGGTCAATGTATACGGCGAACCTCGACGCATTCAAGTTGTCTTCATCAAATAGAATGGCACCTTCTAGCCCGGTAAATGTACCTTCTGCCCTGGAGCCGGAAAAGGCAATGGTGTATTCATCAGTAATGGTCCAGTTGGTCTGCGCTAGCGTCGCTTGGCTCAAAAGTGTGCCCAGGCACATCAAGTAAATGCTAAGTCTATTCATTGTCATTTGATCTTGTCCAGTAAAATGTTTTGGTCATGAAAAACTTTCTCCCAGTTAGTTTAAGCCTTCCATCCTTTTCTAACACAATTTCCCCATCAAGTTCCATGCCTCTCGCCAAAGAGTATATTTTACCCTTATATAATTGCTTATCAGCATCATAGGTGAAATAACGGATCACCTTTCCTCCCACATAGCTCTCTTTAGCGGATGACTTAACTACCCCCTCGTAAGTGCCATCGCTGGTCTTAGTTACCTCTATTATCGATTTCTCTAAGTCTTTTGCATACCATTTGCCTTCGATTTTAGATCCACCCGTCTGTGCGGAAGCCTTGATAGATATAAGCGCCACCCAAATACCTAATCCTATTAACGTCAATTGTTTGATTAACATTTTCCTTTTCATGTTATGTTGTTTTTCGATAATTGATAATGGCCCAGGTATTGAACACTAGGGCAAACGCTGCCATAATCACGAAGTGTTTGGCAACGTGGGTAAAATCACTTCCCTTCATAATCACCATGCGCACTACCTCTATGAAATAGGTCACAGGATTGAATTGAGCCACCGTTCTAGCCCAAGCCGGCATACTTTCGATAGAAGTAAAGAGGCCGCTCATGAGCAAAAAGATCATCATGAGAAAAAAGGCCAGAGACATGGCCTGCTGCTGCGTCTGGGAGTAAGTAGAAACCAAAAGCCCAATCCCCAAAACGGCAATCAGATAAAGCGAGAGATACCCATAAAGCAACCCTAAGCTGCCAACTGGCACAATGCCATAGATCAGTCGAGCCACGACAAAAAGACCTACCGAGAATACAAAAATGCCGATGATCCAAAAAGGTATCAGCTTGCCCAGGATGAAGTGATACTTTTTGATAGGTGTCACATTGATCTGCTCTATCGTACCCACTTCTTTTTCTTTCACTATGTTGAGTGAGCACATGTATGCACCGACCATGGTAACGAGTACGACCAGTATACCAGGCACCATGAAAAACTGGTAGTTCAACAACGGGTTGAACCAATTGATAGCCGTGGCTTCGATGGCTGGCGCCTTTGTGGGCTCATTTCTGCTGGCCCATTCTAACCGGATTTCCTGATTGAAATCGGCGATGACGTTGGCGAGATACCCCCCGCCTACATTGGCTTTGGTTCCGTTGATAGCATTGACGGCCAGAAAGACCTGTTCGGCATTTTCCCTTACCAGATTGCGTTCAAAATCAATCGGTATTTCCAGAATCACATCAGCCTCATCGGATTCAAGATATTCATAAGCCTCCTTCACATCGTCACCATAGTCAACCAGCACGAAATAGCCGGAAGCCGTGATCTTATTCACCAGGTCTCTGGAGTAGGTAGAATGATCGTGATCAATGATAGCCACGTTGATGTTTTTGATCTCAAAGTCCGCTGCCAATGGCAGTATAGAAAGTTGGATGATGGGTATAGCCAATATCATCCGCAGCAAGGTCGGGTTACGGAATATCTGCTTGAATTCCTTTTGCAATAAGAATATCAGCGTGTTCATGTCAGCCGTGTTTTGAATTTTTTAATACTTATGATGAGTAGAAAACTGGTCATCCCGAACAGAATAAGCATTTCTTTCCAGACAGCCGAAAACCCAAGTCCTTTGATCATGACATCCTTGACGATGATATAGTACCATTTGGAAGGCACCACATTAGCGATCACCTGCAGCGGAGTGGGCATATTTTCTAGTGGAAAGAGAAAGCCAGTGAACATCATAGTGGGCAACAACATCCCCATCAGTGAAATGAGCATGGCTGCTTGTTGGGAAGCGGTAGAATTGGAAATCAGAAGCCCCAAAGAAAGTGCCGTCAAAATGAGTAACAAACTGGCGGCAAACAGCAATAGAATGCTCCCGTTCAGTGGCATATCCAAGAGGAAAATGCTCAGAAAAAGAATCACGGAGAAATTGACTATGGATAACAAAAAGTAGGGAACCGCTTTAGCCAGAATCACCATAAAGGGATTAAATGGTGAGACCAGCAGAATTTCCATCGTCCCATTCTCTTTCTCTTTTACAATGGACACAGAAGTCATTAAGACGCAGATCAAGAGCAAGACCAGCGCCATGACACCTGGAACGAAATTGGTGGTTCCCCTTAGCTCCGGATTGTAAATGTTGCGGGTATCAATAAGGATGCTCTTGGCTGGCTTGTTCGTAGAAAGGGCTTGTTGATAATCCCTGATAATCGAGTTGGCATGATTGACCAACGTGGTAGCCGTATTTGGGTCGGTAGCGTCGGCTATGAGTTGTACTTGGGCACTACCCTCGTGTATAAGCTCTTGCTCAAAGTTGTGCGGAAATATGAGGGCAATTTTTACCGTTCCCCGTTTGAAAGCTTCCTCTATCTCCACCGCGCCAAGTATCGATTCTTCAATATTGAAGCTACTGTTGGTCCTGAATTTCTCGGTGATTTGCTGGGTAGCATCATCCTTGGCGTAGTCCACGATGATGAGCCGGGCATCCTTGATCTCATTGGTCAGTGCAAACCCAAACAGTACGATTTGCACGATGGGCAGCCCAAACAACAGCAAGAGCGTCTTGCGATCCCTCATCACATGCTTGAATTCCTTCTTTACAAAAGTGAATAGTTGCTTCATATCAGTCCCCCTTTCTTTTCGCCCCTCTGGCCAATTCAAAAAACACCTCATCCATGGAGGCGGCTTTATATGCTTTCTTCAGGTTGGTCGGGGTGTCCAATGCCTTGATGTACCCATCTACCATCATAGAAATGCGGTTGCAATACTCGGCTTCGTCCATGTAGTGAGTGGTGACAAAGACGGTAATGCCATCGTCAGAAGCAGCATAGATCTGATCCCAAAACTGCCTGCGGGTAACAGGATCAACTCCCCCGGTCGGTTCGTCCAGGAAAACGATCTGAGGATCGTGAAAAATAGCCACCGAGAATGCCAACTTTTGCTTCCACCCCAGCGGCAATGCGCCCACCAATTGATCCTTCTGCTCTTCAAGCCCCAGTTGTTTGAGCAACTTGGTGGACCGGGCTTTGATCTCCTTGCGTGCTATCCCATAGATGCCGCCGAAAAAACGGATGTTCTCTGCTACAGTTAGGTCTTCATACAACGAGAATTTCTGGCTCATGTAGCCGATATTCTTTTTGATGCGCTCAGCCTGTTTGTAGACATCAAACCCTGCCACCATACCTTCACCACTACTCGGTACCGACAAACCGCACAGCATGCGCATAGCGGTCGTTTTACCAGCCCCGTTGGCACCAAGAAAACCGAATATCTCTCCCCTGTTCACATCAAATGTGATCTCATTGGTAGCCACAAAATCACCAAAACGCTTGGTCAGTTTGTTAGTCCATATCACTACATCTTCGCTCATGATCACATCAGGTTTATAAAGCAGTCTTCAATGGTTGGTTTGATAGGTTTAACTTCCATAGCGTCCATGTCCAAACATGACAATAACGGTTCCACCGCAGCATCTCCATTTTCCAAGGTGATGTGGTGATACTCACCAAAGGCGTTAGCGCTTTTGACCAGATCGCTGTTTCTCAAGGCCTTCAACAAACCGCTCATGTTAGCAGACTTGATGGCGTACAACGGTTCCGGGTACTCTCCAACAATGTTTTCAGGCGTATTGATAGAAAGAATTTTCCCTTCCTGAATGAGTGCAATCTTTTCGCACAGGCTAGCCTCATCCATGTATGGTGTCGATACCAATATGGTTATGCCTTGCTTCTTTAATCCCTTCAACATTTCCCAAAACTCCTTTCTGGAAACCGCATCCACACCGGTAGTTGGCTCATCCAAAAACAGCACTGTTGGCTTGTGGATCAAGGCGCAACAGAGGGCTAGCTTTTGTTTCATACCTCCCGACAACTTCCCTGCTTTGCGCTTTTTGAAAGGTTCGATTTGCACATAGATATCCCGAACCAGTTCGTAATTCTCTTCAATTGAAGTATTGAATATGGTGGCAAAAAAACTAAGGTTTTCTTCTACCGAAAGATCCTGGTATAATGAGAAACGGCCAGGCATATACCCTACCTCCTTGCGGATCTGCTTGTACGCTTTCACCACGTCATGACCGTTGACCGTTGCATTGCCACTATCCGCCAGCAGCAAGGTGGTCAGGATGCGAAACAGTGTGGTTTTTCCAGCCCCATCGGGGCCGATCAATCCGAACAGTTCGCCTGCCTCTACCTCAAATGAGATGTTATCCAGTGCAGGTGCATCACCCTTGGTAAAGGACTTGCTGATACTATCAATTACGACGTGTTTCATGCTTTTACAGGTCGAAAGTCAATTCTCCGTACATACCAATTTTGTAAGTACCATCATTCTTTACCCTTACTTTGATAGCATACACTTTATTGGCTCTTTCATTTTTGGTTTGCACACTCTTAGGGGTGAACTCTGCCTTTTCGCTGATCCAGTAGACGGTACCGGTGGTACTGCGATAGCCGCCATTCCCGTCATCAGTGTACACCTGCACCTGTTGATTCAACTTGAGGTGGGCAAACTGGTCTCCCGATACATAGGCTTTGAGGGTAAGCTCATCTAAGTCCGCAATGCGGTAGAGCGGTTGCCCCATGCCAACATGTTCAAATGGCTCAGCATAAACTGACAGCACGGTACCTTTGACAGGATTGATGATCTGACTTTTCGTGATCTGATCTTGGGTTTGTAGAATTTGCGCTTTGAGTGGACCGACCTCTTTATCCAGGCTATTGGTGTTGTTGACCAACGAGGTACGTAGTGCAGTGATATTCCCGTTGATCAGGTCGATCTGTGCCTTAATATCATCGTATTGTTTGGGCGTGGCCGCGTCAGACTTTAAGAGATTCTCTATTCTGGTCTTCTCTACTTTAGAAGCCTTCAACTGTTCGTTCAAAGCCGCCAATTGGGCTGATACATCAGGCTTTCTGCTTAAAACTGCTACAATCTGCGCTTCAAGTTGGCGCTTGGACAGATGCATCTGAATAGTGTCGATATATCCTAGGTATTGGTCTTCAGAAATGATCTGACCCTCGTCTAGATCGAACGCCAAAAGTTTTCCAGCGGCGGCCGCCGAAATGATGGTCTCATCAGCCTCGAATGTACCGGTAGCATCAAATTCGTGATCACCGTTTGAACAAGACCATAGAAAAAGGCTGGTGAACAGTGCTACAGCTAAAGTTTGAGTGAATTGTTTCATCTTTTTATTAAATGCTTAGTAGAAAACTCTAAGTGGCTTTAAGAAAACGTCAAGATCAAGGCTTGCGAAGGCCAAAAAAGCGCAGTCCCGATCTTCGGGATGAGTATTTTTTGGACGATCCCGATAGCGATCGGGAAGAGATTGGCGTTTTCTTAGAGACACCATTTAATTACCTGAGGTTAGTTTATAATCATTTTTAAGTTTTAGGAGCTCTATTTCGTGTAGCACCAGATTCTGTCTCGCCTGATCCGCGTCTATGACAACGGCCTTATAATCCGTTGAGGTGATCACACCATTTTCGAACTGCCCTTTAGAAGTATCGATGATCTGGTCTCGCAAGGCGATGATCTCCCTATCCTTTTCAATCAGTGCTTGCATCTTGGCGATCTGCGTGTTTTGATTGGTCATGGTGAGATTTGTATTGAATAGGAAGGTTTCCTGCTGCGACTGAACTATTGACCGGTTGATCGAAAAGAGCTGCCTTTGCCCTTTGGTGGTATAGAAGTTTGAAAGATTCCAGGACAGCCTTAGCCCTCCGATGTAGTAAGGCTCAAGATCGTTACTAAGAAAGTTTAAAGCCGGGCGGCCAACACCACTTTGTAAAAACAAGCTGAGTTGAGGACGGTTGGTCCTGTCCAGCAGGTCATTTTGCATCATGATCACTCGCATTTGGCTGTCAAATAAGTGCAACTCGGGCCTGCGGATGTCTGACGATAACTCCAGGAACTGGGGTTTGATTAATGTTAGATGCTGGTTCAAATCCCTCCCTATGAATAAGGCCAACGTCCTCATATAGCCTTCCCGTGTAGCCTGCTGTTCGATAATGCGTTGCTCCAGGGTCATTAACTCTGCTTTGAGCACATTGGCACTGCTCTTAAGCGAAGTACCGAACTTGACCATGGCATCTGCGCGTGTGAGTCCGGCCTGAATGTCATCACGTGTTAATGCACTTTGCTTTAGTTGCTCTTCCACCAGTAAAATCCCAAAAAAGAGATCACTTACCCGTTGTTTGATGGCATACAGGTTAGTTTCAAGATCTGCTCTGTCCACCTCAGCTTCTGCTTCTATTATTCTCTTTTGCTGATTGATCACCGTTATACCTGTGAGGGGCTGGCTAATCTCACCATACAACTGATACTGATCCTTGCTCAAGGTGGGGACATTCTCCCCGGGTACTGAAGTAACCTCGGATTGATAGGTAGCCTGTCCGTTCAGGCTGATCTGAGGTAGTTTGCCTTTTTGAGCATTGATCAGTGAATATGCTTTGGATTGACGCAACAAATCATATTGTTGGATCAAAGGGTAATTCAGTTCTGCTAACACCAGACAACTATCTAGTGAAAGCTTTTCGGTACTTTGTGCGTGTCCCAAATACCAACACCCTAGTATCAGTGTTCCGGTCAAAAGCCATTTTCTGAAGTATGATTTTTATTCTCACGTTTAAAACTTTTGTTTTAATCATTTGATTAATCCATGGGTAAAAAATTTTACTTTAGCATTTGCATGATCCATTTAGGGATCAATTCCTTGCGCTGCTCCATCAACGCTTTGAAAGATGCATCATCAACATCCGCGATTCGTTCTATCATGGGTTTTCCAATAAAGGGGAATATCACAAGGCTTATCAGGTTCATCATGATATGCACCGGGTTGATCTCATGCAATCGCTCCATACCTATCTCTTCTACCAACTGCGGGAATATAGCTGTGTCTCGCATTTTGATCTGCCCTGACATGAGATTGATGAATTCTTCAGGTCGTGTCCTCAACTCACTGAGAATAAACATCGGTGTATCCGGTTGCTGAATGATCTGATCTATGTAACTCTTTGCCAAAAGCGAAAATTTCTCCTCTAGTGTTGTATCCGGGTTCATAAACACACTCCTGATGTGTTCAAAAAATCCGGTGAGACTCTCTTTCATGATCTGTTGGAAAAGCTTCTCCTTACTTCTGAAGTAATAGTTCAACAACGCCAGGTTGATACCGGCCTCTTCGGCAATATCCCGTGTCTTGGTGGCTGCGTATCCTTTTCTCATGAAAATGTCACGCGCCGCGTTTTTAATTTTTTCTTCAGTTGTCGGATCTGTTCCCATACCTATAATGCAACAGCAATTATATGGTATTTTTAGATTAAACGTATGATTTAATCAAATGTTTAATTTTTATTGAAAATTTTTAATCAACCATTTTTATTCAGTTAAACGTACGAAACCATTGATTGACAGGTAAACTGCTATGGCGTAGCGCTTGCTTAACCTCCATTCTACAGTAGGCTAAAATCTATATCTTACATGAAAGATTCCAGAACATTAATGCCATCTTGCAGGTTAGAGTACAGTTAAAAACAAAACCGTTTAGTTGGCGCATTACTTTCAACTGGGGTATTGACTTGCTATGGCCTTTAGGCCATAGTCCTGATAAGGTATATCCAATGGGGCTTTAGCCCCAATACTGATGCTAAAGCAACTTTAACACCTGCCTACCATTTTTGATATTGGTATTCTTAGCTATAATCCAATGAGGTAAGGTGAAAATGCTTGCTTAAGTAGAAAACACCAATTTGGTTTTGAACGGCTAAAAGCCGTCGTAAAGATCGTGCCTGATACCACGCCTTTAAAGGCGTGGTAATTAAACGGTTCAGACCACATCAAAGCTTAAACGCCATTGAATCAAAAACAACCAAGTACATGTCACAAGCCACAGTCGTAGAATTAGTGGGAGCTACCATGACCTTCCTGAATGTGATATATGCGGTCAAAGAAAAGTGGGTCACATGGATTTGGGCTATACTCAGTGCTGGTTTCTATTGCTACATTTACTGGAATGCTGGCCTAGTGGTAAGCGCAGAAATACAGGTGCTTTACTTTGCCATCAGTATCTATGGCTTGTCTCGCTGGTGGACCAAATCGGAAACTCAACAGCCCAAAGAGTATATCAAATCGAGCTCTCTGGTGTTCAAGCTTGTGACAATTTCTTTTACGCTTCTGCTAGCTGTCGTCTTATACTACATCAATTCCGGAATCGATCAGGCTGAAACAATTGTGTTTGATGCTATATTGGTTTCCAGTGCCATAGTTGCACAATGGTTAACCGCCAAGAAGTATATCTTTTGCTGGTACTTGTGGATATTTGTCAACCTCGGTTACTTACCACTGTTTTATATTCAGGAATTATGGGTTAGTTTGATACTCTATTCCATTTTAATGTACTTCACCTATCAAGGATTCAAGGAGTGGCATGTGAAACTTAAAGCGGCTAGTATCTCGACAGGATGATCACGACTTTTTTTGAAATTAACGATTTACATACAGCCAATAAAGCCGGTCTCGAAGCAAGGTGGAAGGACTTTCATATCATTCGGAATGAGTCGGTTTCAGCAGACCATGTTAAAAAAATGCCCAGTCATAGATGCGATTTCCATCATATCTGTCTGGATCTTGAGTCTGATTACAAACTAGGTCTGGATGCTCAAGACCAGTACATCAAAAGTCATAATTTATATTTCATACCAAAGGGGACTGTACTCAGTTGGGAGTCGGACCATGATAATTTATGGAAGGGCTACACGATCTTCTTTAAACCAGAATTTGTCAAGAATTATAGCCAACCATCCAGCGAGTACCTGTTTGCCAGTTTGAAGCCAACAGTCTTTACGCTCAACCAAGAACAACTCACTCACCTAAGTGGCTTTTGTGAGCAAATGCTTGAGGAACAAGCGCTTGAGCTCAAGGATGTTAGAAACGTACTGAGGGATTGGTTTTGTCTCTTTTTGAAATATTGTGACAGGTACTACCACCTCACGGAAGAAAACATCCATTCTAATGCGCTAAAACTCAAGTATCAATTCCAGGAGCTGTTGAGCTTTAACATCGAAAAGGAGCGTAGTGTCCATTTCTACGCAGATGCTTTGAACATCTCGTCCAGGCACTTCACTCGTCTGATCAAAAAGGCAACTGGCATCAGTGCAAAACAAATGATTCAGAACAAACTGACAGATTTTGCCAAGGAGCGGTTGTTGAATTCTGAATCAGACATTTCTCAAATTGCCTACAATCTCGGTTTTACCAATTCTCCACAATTCACCCGGGTGTTTAAAAAAGCTACGGGCCTCACTCCTTCCGAATTCAGGAAGCTTTCTAAAAAGGCAGGATAAAAGTCTTATTCTGTCAATTAGTTGTCTGATTTTGTCAAATACTTACGCTGCATATTTCAGTTTGTAGAGTGTATTCATACTGTAGTTATTAGGACACATAAACTCTACCCAATTGATCCATCAAAACTACAGCTACATAGTAATCAAAATAAGCTTATGAAAATCAAACGAACCCTATTCATTCTCTTGGCCGTCTTCATGTTAGCATGCCAGACGAATGAAAAAACAGATCAAAATTCAGAAAAAATGAACGCTACAGAAACTGCAGAATTAAACACATTGAAGCCCGGTATGAACAAAGTAACCTTTGAAAATGAAGGTGAAAAACTAGTTGGTAACCTCTATTTACCTGAGGACTATGAGGCTGGTAAAAAGTACCCGGCAGTACCTATTTTAGGCCCTATGACTTTTGCTAAAGAACAAGCACCAACAGAATATGCCAAGCGTTTTGCAGAAAGAGGCTTCGTTGCGCTAGCCTTCGATCCGCGCTTCAGAGGGGAAAGCTCCGGCACACCCAGAGAATTGGAGAGCCCTTTGGCTAAGGTATCGGATACCAAAGCCGCGGCACACTTTCTAGCTACACTACCGATGGTCAATCAGGAAGAAATTGTTGGCTTTGCCGTTTGCCAAGGCAGCTCAACCATGATACGCGCTGCCGCCGAAGACGACATCTTCAAAAGCCTCGTTACTGTAGCCGGGCACTACAGAGATCGTGAAGCAGATATACAATGGATGGGATCAGAAGAAGCGCTGGACGAAAGATTGGCTGCAGGTCAGGCCGCCAGAACAAAGTATGAAGAAGCTGGAGAAGTGATCAATGTTCCGGCGGTGGGTGAAGCCAGGATGGATGTCGGTATGCCAGGTAAATTTGTATATGACTGGTATATCAAATGGGCAGAAAAAGGCATCTGGGTCAATAACTATCCGAAAATGAGTGATGCTTACTTACTGGAGTATGAATCGCTTACCGCTGCTCAAAAGTTGGAGAAGCCATACCTGATGATACACAGTGACAATAGTTTCTTACCAGATGCAGCTAAAAGGCAATTTGAGGCGGTACCTGCTTCAAACAAGAAATTATCATGGGAAGATGAAACAGGACACTTTCAATACTACGAAGATCCTGAAATATTGAACAGAACTACCGATCAAGCCACGGCTTGGTATGGGTCAGTACTTGATAAAGAGTAGTATGCCTGGTAACTATGATTAGAAATAGGTTGTATCAAAAGCCATCTTGCATGTCATTTCGAATGCAATGAGAAATCTTACTCTCCTGGTAATCAACACTTTGAGTCGAGTAAGATTTCTCTCTCGACCAGTCGGAATCGAAAAGACAACTTTTGATACAACCTCTTCATTTGATATAACCTGCCAAGGTTGGTGTCTCCACCAACCTTAATAAGATATTTGTAAAAAACCTCCAGGTCGCACCTACGGCGCTTTTGTTGCCTCCGTGCGTGTCTCACGCACGGATTTGCCCAGCTTAGTCGTTTGTGGTGACACAAACGACGGCGAAGAAAGGTAGCGCGCCCCAAAACGGTTTTGGGACACACTACCTTTTCCATCCCTGCCAAGGTTAGTGTCTTCATTAAGCCCTCCTACCCTTTTCATTTCATGGCATAGTCATACCCCATTTTCAACAGCTCCAGCAATTCTGACGTCACTTCGAATTCAGAACCGACCCTAACATGATGGGCGTGCTTGTTGGGGTATTTAGTATACCTTTTGATCAAGCCAGAATCTATCTGCTCATCATGATAGAATTTCACATCCAGGGTGTTTTTCATGGGCTTTATGATAAGCCAGGCTTTTCTATTGGTAAAGACTACTGAATGCTTAGAAGCACCCAGGTCATTGGGCTGCCAGACCATCACCTCCGTCATTATTCTATCGAAAGCTAGTACCAACTCATCTGACTTGTCTATGAACAGCTCTCCGATGTCCTTAGTAGTACACATGTGGTGCTGGTTTGTCGATTTGAACTTACGATGGCATTTGGGGCAGCTCCACATGTCTGTTAATCTTTTTTACTCAATATACTTCCTTTCAGTGCTTCTAACCTCAATGATGACTTCATTATATCTGCCTTGAGATTGTTAATGGTGATTTCAGCATTGAGCAAGGCATTCTGAGCATCTCTAAGGTCCAGAGAAGCGACTTTCCCGTTGTAGAATCGTTCCTCCGTTCTACTGTAGCTTTCCCTAAAGGTCTCAATATTCTCTTCTTCTCGCTGCAACTGGTCTTTTAGCAGGGTGAGATTGTTCAGTTCTTTCACCGCTTCGGCCAGCACCCGATCTTCTGTCTGGTCATTTTGAAATTCACTGATTTCACGGTTAAGCTTAGCACTTTGGATGTTTCTACTCGTCTTGCCTCCGTTGAAAAGATTATAGCGCACGCCAAAGCCCACCGTGTATCCTAGGGTCTGAATTTCAGCCAACTGCTGTAGATCATTTTCCTGATTAAAATAGCCGTAGTTAGCAAAGGCATTGACGGTGGGTAAGCGCCTGGTGGTGCTTAACCGGAACTGATTATTGGCTAACTCAACCCCTTTGGCACCTAGTTGTATATCGGGATTATTAGTCTTCACCTGAGCTTTGAGCTCATCTATTGCCAGACCAGCCGGAGGTGTATAGCTCACTGATACGCGATAGCGCTTTTCTGCCTCTAAACCAATGAGAAAATTGAGATCACGTTTCAAGTTATTCTTGGCTACCAGCACATTATCCAAAGCAGACCGATCTTGGTTAAGGTCGGTTTTGGCTCTTAATACGGCCAATCCTGTCACTTTACCAAACTGAAATTGATCCTGTACTTTGACCAGCCGTTCTTCTCCGATCTTCACATTTTTCTGTAGTAGCTCTTCCTGGCTCTGCAGTTTGGCGATCTCCAGAAAGAGGTCCGAGACCGTTACGATGGTACGGTTGATCATCGCCTGCTGCTGATAGTAGGCCATGTCCTTCTGATCTTGCAGCAACTTATATTGGAAACGCCCACTGAAACCTCCTAACAAGACGTAGTCAGCTTGTACTACGGTAGAATAGGTAGTAGTAGCGGCGGAACCATCATTAACGGCAACAATGGGCGGGTTCTCGGCAAAGGTGCGTATCACCACATCCGTATCGTTATTCTGGTAGCTCGCATTACCAATCAGCGTGATGGTAGGAACCAAACCGGCATTTCCGGCGAATACATTATTAGTGGCAATATCGACTCGCCTTTGTTCTATTTTCAGTGCCTGGTTATTCTTGAGTGCTAACGATATGGCATCCTCAAGCGTCAGTTCTTCTTTCACCTGACCTTTCACTTGCGTGACAAGGAACAGGCTAAGCAAGGTATAAATAAATGTTCGTTTCATTTTAGCTTTGATTAAGGGCACTAAGCCACCATTTCATTTCGCAATTCCTTCATTACCACATCCAGCTCTTCTGGTTGAATCGCTCTCCTTCTGATCTTTCTGTGATAGAATGCTTTGACTTTATTCATGATCAATAGGACGGAAGGCAAGAAAGCCAACGTCAACACTGTACCGAAAATCAAACCGTAAGCAATGGCAATGGCAGTCGGTTTGATGAACTGAGAGCTTACCGAGTTATTCAACAGCAAAGGCAGAAAACCACACACGGTGGTAATGGTGGTCAGAACAATAGGGCGAAAGCGCGAAATAGCTGCTGCTCTAAGGCTTTCTTTCACTGTCATGCCAGCCTTGATATTCTCATTGTAGGTTGAGATCAGGACCAATCCGTTATTGATAAGGATACCCCAAAGTGCGATCATGCCTAGTATGGAGAAGATATTGACCGGAAGTCCATGTAAGAACGTACCCCAGGCCACTCCTATATAAGCGAATGGCAGCATAGCCAGAATTGCGACAGCTTTGCTCCATGATCGGTAGTTGAGCAACAGCACAGTTATCATCAATACCATGATGATCATACTCGGTCCCTGGCTGGAGTTTTGGGTTTTGGATGACAGCCTTGCCTCTCCTTCTAAAGTGTACCAGAGGTTAGGAAATTCGGCCGTAATGTCTTTAAGAACCGTCGCTTCAGCATCGGCTAATACTGCAGGTACAGATACCAAAAGGTTAGCGATATCAGCTTCTACCCTAATTTCCCGGATACCATTCTGGTGATTGATTTCGGTAACGTTGGTCTTTTGAGTGAAATCGGCCAGCTCGTTGATGGGATAAACACTTCCATCCGGCGTTCTCAGTCTGACCTCAGAAAGGTCATTCAGTGATCTTCGGTCTTCCTCATCATATCTTATCCATACCTTTACTTCCTCATCGCCTCTTTGCAGGCTTTGTGCTTCAAGCCCAAAGAAACCTTTTCGAATCTGATCAAACACTTGTGCCTCAGACAATCCCAGGAACTTGGCTTTGTTAGTGAGTTTCATTTCTACCTCAGGCATACCAAGTTTGTCTGTATCGGTTACGTCCTTGAGGTCTTCTCTCTCAGCCAAGAACGCCCTAAGCTTGTTTTTCGCTGCTCGAAGTTCATCCAGATCACGTCCCATTAAAGCGATGGAAACCGGTTTACCAAATATGGGTATGCTACCGTAGGCGAGGTTAGTCGCTTCAGGAATAGGCCCGACTTCTTCTCGAATTTTGTCAGCGATATCAAATGACTTGACATTACGCGCATCGCCTTCCATCATATAGATATTCAGCTTCCCTTCATTGCTGGCCGGGCCAATCACACGTTCTACATAATTGATTATAGCTTTACCATCTTCACGTTGTGCGGCATAATGATCATTGACTTTCCAAACGGCCTTCTCCATCTCTTCAAGCTTCTCATTGATTTGTTTCTCATCCGTACCCAAAGGCAATTCTAGCTGAGCGCTAATCACATCCTGATCGATGTTTGGAAAGAAGGTGCCTTTGATGAGCCCCGAAGCACCGGCACTTATGGTCAAAACCATGATCACAATCACACCGATTATGGGCAATACAGGTCGTTTAATGGCAAAATCAATCACTTTCGTGTATACTTTGTCTCTGAAAACAGACAAAGACTGATTCGTCTTTTGCGTTAACTTCCATGGTTTGTCATCCTTTCGTAAAGCCTTAGACCGGGCAATATGTACCGGTAGAAAAAACAAGCTCTCCAGTAGCGCTACGAACAAAGTGGCACATACCACAAAAGAGATTTCAGTGAAGTAATCACCTAACTGTCCATCGAGAAAAAAGAATAGCGAAAAGGCTAATGCGGTAGTAACCAATGATGAAATGATAGAGGGCACAACCTCCATAGTACCATCAATAGCCGCTTTCAAAGCACTCTTGCCATTCTTGAATTGTTGATAGATGTTTTCTGCCACCACAACGCCATCATCCACCAGAATACCCAACACCACGATGGTACCAAACAGCGATACCTGGTTCAAAGTCAAGTCGTAAAAGTTAGAAATGATGAACATACCCAGCAGCGCCACCGGGATTTTGAAAGCTACCCAAAAGGCAATGCGCGGATGCAAGAAAAGCCCCAAAACCACCAGCACCAGGAATACTCCTTGCCAGGCATTATTCTTAAGGCGGTCGATAGTTTCAACCAATGAGATGGTTTTGTCTTCGATAACCACCGCTTCAATGACGGCATTGTTATCGTTGAATTTTTGGGCATACGCAGATACAATTTGGGCATTCTCCAGAATGTCTTCCTTGCTTCGGCTAAAAACCTTAAGAATTACAGCAGGTTTACCGTTGACATAGGTACGCTCCGGTTTGTCAGCAAAGATGTTCTCCACCTCAGCCACATCTTTTAATCGAATGATCTTGCCATCTGGAGCCGCCTTGATCACCGTGTTCAGTAACCCTTTTGCGAAATAAGAACGGTTGTCCAGTCGGATCAATATCTTTTGTGTGCCGGTCTCCAACTCTCCACCGGACGCTTTGAGATTGGCAGACTGAATAGCTTGGCTCACTTCATCAAAAGTCAACTCATATGCTCTCAGGTCTTTTTCTCTCAGTCTTACTTCTATTTCTTCTTCAGGATAACCACTGATGAATATCTGAGATAAGTTGGGTGAGGCCAGAAGATCATCTTTGATGTATTTCGCATGATCCTTAAGTGTTTCAAGGCTCACCTCTCCCATCAAACCTAAGGTCATGGTGTAGTTGAGGATTTCTTCCTTCATGATCACTGGAGTGTCCATGCCTTTGGGGAAAGTGGTGATCCGGTCCACTGCATTGTTGATGTCTTGCAGTACTTCGTTCGGATCAGCATTCTCCAACATTTCTACCCTGATGCTGGCAAAACTTTCTTTGGAAACGGAGGTAACGCGGTCAATACCTTTTAATCCTTCCAGGTTGTCCTCGATCTTATTCACCACTTCTTCCTCTACCTCCTGGGGAGAAGCACCACGATACACAGCACTGATAGAAATGAAGTTTTCTGGCTCAGGGGGCAAGAAATTGGATCTTATTTGAGATAGGGTCATTAAGCCTACCAGAATGATCAGCCCCACAAATATGTCTACTGTCCTTGGCTTCTGTGCAAGGAAACTAATGATCTTCTTCATGTTACAATACTATTTTTAGACCTTCTACAGGTACGTTGAATTGATTGGCAATCACCTGGTCGTCATTGGAAAGGCCTCTAACCAGAATAGAATCCTGGAGGAATTCGACCAACTCCACCGGCTTTCCGGTGATGACGTTATTCTTGAGAAGTAGCACTTTGTCATCTCTGGTTAAGACAGATGATGGTACTGCAAATACATCTTTGAAAGACTCGCCGGTCAAGGAACCTTCCAGATACATACCGGCTTTCAAATTAGCTCCGGAAATACCGAAATAAACCGGGATATTCTGAGTCTTGGCGTCTACAATATCATTGATGCGCAACACTGTACCTACCCATTCTCCACCAATTTCGTTACTGTGAAAAACAACCTGATCGCCTACATTTAACCTCGAAACCACCTCCAGGTTAGCAGCTGCTTCTAACTCAAAGCTTCTGTTATTGATGATCGTTCCCAGCAGTTGTCCCGGTGATACCAGGCTGCCCTTGTCCGCCATGGCCTCAGTGACTAAACCACTATACGGTGCCACAATCTTGAATTTCTCTAGTCGCTCTTCCTGGGCTTTGATGTTGTAAAAAGTACTGTAGACCTGGTTGGCAGTAACAAAGTATTTCTCCCCTTCTGATCTTGTCTTAGGCAATTGAGCCAAAGACTGTCCACTTTTGTAATCTTGGACATATCGCAACCAATTAGGATAATTGTCAGCGTAATCTGCCTTAAGGTCTGGCATCATGCCTGTTAGAATATTGAGAAAAGCACTGCGCTGTGCTTCAAGTTGCAGTTCGAATTCTTTGGTGTCTAAACTAAGCAAGACATCGCCTTGCCTGAAAGAAACACCTTCATTGAGCTTGAAGTCAGAACCAACCACTTTTCCTTGAACTTCAGAAAATATCTGAGTGGTATTCTTGGGTACCACGCGGCCGCTAATCGGCCATTCAATAGCCTTATCAGACCTCTTCACTGGTATTAATTCGAGGTCTTTCCTACTCAAAACGAATGAGTTGTTATTTGACTCTGTTGGCTCCTCAGCTTGAGCCTGTTGCTCTGCTGATCCGTTTTGCTCGGCTGTTTCCTTGAACTGATAGGATACCAATACAAGGGCGACCAACATCCCCACCACAATGAGGGAAATGGTCTTTGTGCGTTGATTCATCTTTTTCATTTTTAAATTGTCGCTATTGACTATTAGTCATTTTTGGTTCACAAAAAAGTTTTATCTGATTTATTCAAAGTATACATGGGTTTATAGACAGTGAGTTTGTGCACTTTACCGTTCAAAACCACATCATTGATTTCTATGTATTTTCTATCTAATTGGTGTGTATTCAATCGTTTATAGAATGATGCACTGATCAGGAAATCCGTCTCATGCTTGTGACACATGCTTAGGATTCTGGAGGTAGTATTGACCACATCCCCGTGAAAGGCAGTATGGATCATCTTCTCGCTTATTTCTGACTGTGTTACCAGTCCTCCATGTACAGCAGCCTTGAAGGTTGGTATCATGCCATATCGACCTTTAAAATAGTTGGATTGCTTTATCAAGGACTGTTTAAACCGCTCAAAAAGGTTGGGAACGGTCAGTGCCAGGCGATCATTGGTGTAGTCCCAATGTAGGATCGCCTCATCTCCAACATATTGGTAGATTTCAATGCCATCCTCTTTGCCCACTGCTTCATTCAACAGCCGGAAACAGTCTCTTAAAAAGGCGCTATAATTTTCGCTATTTAGCTTTTCTGCTATACGGGTAGAATGGTTCAGGTCAATAAATATGAACCCGCGTTCTACCTCTCTTGGCGGATATATCCATCTGAAAATATATCCTATGACCCGCTTCACGCCACCAAAACATCGATTGAGGTTAAGCAGCGCGATAATGATCAGGAAAAGTGAAAAGTGGTAAAGGTTAAGGGCTAAGAATCCGGTGGACATGGTATAGTTTATAGCTGCGCCCATTCCTTCACTCGCCAGTACAGCACAGTTGGCTGTCATCAGCGTGGTGAAAAGCACTACCCCCAACGACCACTGTAGTAGTAAATCGAGTCTTATGGATCGGGACGAAGAAATGCGTAAGTTGACAGATAACCTCCTGATTAACAGTACGCTTACCATAATGATGAGCGCGGTTAGGTTAGCACCCAACCATACGTGGTAGAAATTAATGGTTCTATAGCTCCACTGTAGTGCGCCACCTTCACTACCCAAATACCAAAAGGAGAAGTAGAAATTGATACCGAGTAGGTATATGAGGGTAATGAGTATATAGTTCTTGATAGATTTCATTATTGACTATTAGTCATTAATAGGTCAAAAAAATTTAGTTTCTAATGCCTTCGGTTATCATATCTGCAAATATTCCTACCATTTTCTCTACATTGATCTCATGGTGATTCTTGAGTAATTTCTTCTTGGTATCAACAAATTGGACCACACCCACACTGCAGGCCCAGATAATGTATGTGATCATTTGAGGGTCCAATGTGGCTCTGATCTCGCCTTTCTCATGTCCTTCCCTTAGTACTCTTACCACCATTTCGGTTATTTCTTCACTCAGCTTTAAATAATCACCGGTTCCAATTTTGAAGTCTGGCCTTTCCATATAGGATATCAGATCAAAGTATTGGGGGTACATGGTGTAATACTTATAGGTCGATTTGCAAATGGCCTTCACGCGATCTATACTATGTTCATTGTTATCAATGGCCTCCTGAAAGAGCTTCCTCATGATAGAAAGCGCTTTATAGCCAAGTTCTGTGAGCATACCATCCTTATCGTCATAGTACTTATAAACAGTACCTTTGGCGATCTTCGCCCTTTCCGTCACTTGATCAACTGTAAAACGCTCAATACCTGTTTCTAACAGCACGAGATCGGCTGCTGCTACGATTTGATTTTTTCTAAATTCCGGTGATTCTCTCTTTCTCATTTTATAATGACTAATGGTCATTAATTATTTAGTTAACAGAATGTGTATGTCAAGGTTCGACTTTTTTCAAAAAAAATCAAACATCATTCCGAAAGTTTAGATTCTAAAAGAAGATACATCAATGCAGGATTTGGAGTAATATGGCACTCATTTGATGGCCTGATCATCTTTTAACCTGGCTGAGACCTGCGTTCTAAAGCAGCATACGAGTATCAAAATTGGCTCAAAAACCAGACTTTTCAGGTGTATTTATTATTATAGTAGATAACTACTTCACCTTTCAACCATAACGCATATTTTGAAAAAAGTACTTATCCTTTTTGCTCACCCTCGTCTTGAACAATCAAAAATAAACAAGGCACTAATTGAGGCCGCTGCACAGGTATCTGATATAAAGATCCATGATCTTTATGAGCTCTATCCGGACTTCAACGTGGACCTGGAAAGTGAAAAGTCTCTACTCCAGGAACATGATGTTGTGGTTTGGCACCATCCATTCTACTGGTATAGTTGCCCTCCCCTGCTCAAGCAATGGATAGACATAGTTTTAGAATACAATTGGGCTTACGGCCCTAAAGGTGATGCTTTAGAAGGTAAAGTTGCGCTCAACGTATTGACCGCTGGGGGCACCCGACCCGTGTATTGCACTGATGGCAAGAACCGCTACTCGGTAGTTGAGTTTCTTAGGCCTTTCGAGCAAACGGCAAGGCTCTGTGGCATGACATACCTTCCTCCTTTCGCAATAATGGGCACACACAAGGTAGACAAAGCTGCCATGGCTGAATACCAGAACCAATATATTTCTCTTCTTAACGCGCTGAAAAACGAGGAGTTGGACGCAGGAAAGTGCCAAGGGTACGAGTTCATCAATGACATAGAATCAATTAACACAAAAACACAATGAGCGGTAGTTTCTTATTTCAAGCTGTTATCTATCTCAGCGCAGCAGTAGTTTGTGTACCGCTCGCCAAGCGGTTCGGTTTAAGTTCGGTACTAGGCTATTTGCTGGCAGGTATTCTAATAGGGCCATACTTATTGGGCTTCATTGGTGAAGAAGGTGAAGACATACTGCACTTCGCTGAATTCGGTGTAGTGATGATGCTCTTCCTCATAGGGCTGGAGATAGAACCCAAGAACTTCTGGAAGATGAGAAAGTCCATTCTGGGTATGGGGGGTATGCAAGTGGCATTGACCATGGTTTTGATTACGGCCATTCTTACCGTCTTTGATGTAGACTGGAAAGCAGCCTTGGCCATAGGCATGGCTTTCGCCTTGTCTTCAACGGCTATCGTATTGCAGACCCTTAAGGAAAAGGGCTTAATGAATACGGTGTATGGTGGCGCATCGTTTTCGGTGCTGCTCTTTCAAGATATTGCAGTGATTCCTATGTTGGCGCTTATGCCATTGCTCGCCTCAGGAGAAGCGCCGGTATCAGATCATGCTCACCATTCATTTTTAGAAGATCTGCCGATTGGCTTTCAGACGCTAGCTGTACTGCTCTCCGTGGTGGTCGTAGTGTTGGCCGGAAGATATGTATGTGTTCCACTGCTAAGATTGATAGCGCTCACCAGGTTGCGAGAACTGTTCTCAGCAGGAGCTTTGTTGATCGTAATGGCAGTAGCCTATTTGATGGAAATGGTGGGTTTGAGCCCGGCATTAGGCGCCTTCTTAGGAGGTGTAGTATTAGCTAATAGCGAATTCAAGCATGAATTGGAAAGCAACCTTGAACCATTCAAAGGCTTGCTTTTGGGTTTATTCTTCATCGCTGTAGGTGCTTCTATCAATTTCAATGTCATTGCCCAATCCCCTCTCACTGTAACAGGAGGTGTTTTGGGTGTTATGATCCTTAAGACCATCGTCCTGTTCATTGTAGGGAAATTTTTCAAGATCAAGACTGATCAAAACCTGCTTTTCAGTATGGGCTTGGGACAGATCGGTGAATTCGCTTTCGTACTCTTATCCTTTGCCAATCAATTGAGCATAATCGACCAAAATCTGCTTGACTTATTGCTTGTTCTGACTGCTATCAGTATGACCTTGTCTCCTATATTGGGCATAGCAAATGAAAGGTTAATTCTACCGAGGGTCGGTACCAAAGAGGCTGAAGAGAAGCCGATGGATACCATCGAAGAAAGGAACAAGGTCATCATCGTTGGATTCGGGCATTTTGGCAGTACTGCCGGTCGGTTCTTGCGCGCCAATGGTGTTGATGCCACCATTTTGGATCATGATTCTAACCGTGTGGATTTACTGAGGAGAATGGGTTTCGAGGTGTACTATGGGGATGCAACCAGAGAAGACCTGCTAGAGTCGGCAGGCGCGAATGAGGCCAATATACTGATCTCCGCTATTGATGATCCTGACGCATCAATCAATATGGTCAAAATGATCAAAAAGCACTTCCCTCACCTGGAATTGATGGTACGCGCTAAGAGTAGAGTGGATGCTTACCAGTTGGTCAATCTAGGCGTCAATCATGTTTACCGTGAGTCTCTTGATACCTCAGTCAAACTGGCGAGCGATGTCTTACACATGATGGGCAGGCGTAAATATACGTTACACAGGCAGGCGCAAAACTTCATAAAATACGACGAGGCGAGCATGCGAAAGCTGGCAGAAAAAAGCCTTTATACGGATGAATATATTGCTAAGGTGAGAGAAGAAATCGCCCAACAGGAGGCATTACTCAAGCAAGATCTCAAAGCACCGGAAATCATCGAAGATGATAACCTTTGGGACAGCGATCAAATGAGAAGAGACCTAGGTTCACGGTAGTTTGAAACCATATAGGAGCCCCAGTTGGAGACAACTCCAACTGTGTACAGCCTATTTTGGACCGCCCTTGATAATTGCTTCAAGAAGTGCTTGCGAAAGATTATTTGGCTAGTACGAGTGCGGCTGGTTGCCAAAATTCCGGGCCAGCGTTGGGTTGTGGGCTGAAGGTTTAATTTTGGCTTGATTTTTCTTTGCTTCGGTTTCTTTTCATCTAAGGAAAAGAAATGAAGGCTATCTGATGATCAAGGTATCCAAATTTTATTTGGCCAAATACTAGTCATCATAAGCGAAGAACCGCATGAACAGGGCAAAAGTGAGAAAATCGGGGTTTAAAAGCCATGATAAAATATAATAAAGGCACTTTTAGCCCCAGTTGGAGTTATCTCCAACTGATTGTTCAGACACGTTCAAGTGGTTGGAGACAACGCCTAGACTACTACAATAGATCAAACCTCTGAATAACTAACCATCCGAAAGACAGTATCGACTAGGTTCCGGCATAGCAAACCGATTGGCACATTTACCCGCGTCCGATTCATTACCCGCGTTTATCTTCGATAGTTCTCGCTTAGCTATTGGCTTAAGGCTTTTGAGGTCTTTTAAGCTTCTCATGTTGTTTTGTCTTAATTGATAATAAGGAAAACCTGAATATGTCTAAATTATCAATTTTAACAAAAGAAACAGGTCGATAAATGGTGTTTTTAGAATGCCAATTCACGAATGGTACTATTTGAGCGTTTCATCTACATTCCCGCACGTCAGCATCAGGTCCCCAAAATAAGGGTTCAGTACTTCATCAGAGTTACTGAGCCAGAAGGCACCTTCAAAGTCGAACGCCATAGGACAGTATTGTCTGTAACCTCCCGTTTGTACGTTGAACTTGATAATGGTTTGATAAAGCTGGTCGCTCAATGGAGATAAGGCCGCTCTTATCTTTTCTACATCAGTTTCGTCTAGCATAATTTGAGTAGAAGCTCTTAGTACTGCAAGGTCTTTCATCCACTCCTCGTGTGCACTACCCGTTAAGAGAGACATATCTACTGTTTCTATTGCAGCCAACAATGGTTTTGACTCCTTACTTGCACTTTGAGCATCTGTCTGAATAAGGGCATCTTTTAGCGGTAGATACGCATCGAAAATAGATTTGATCTGCTTTGTAAAAGCTCTGTCAACTTCAAAGGTATCTCTGGCAATATTGACCTCAGGGATATCCAACTTGTATGTGCTATGATCCGCCTGTCCATCTTCGCTCATTTCCATAGCACCGTGATCATGCCCTGCTGATGCTTTACCTCCGTTGGGGTTCATCATTGATATCTTGCCCTGAAGCTGAGCGGCTGCATCAATTTTAAATACGCCGTTGGCCGCTACTTCCTCACCCTCTGACAGACCATCAATCACCACATAGTAATCACCGGCTTCGGTACCCAAAGCTATCTCTCTAAATTGAAAGGTAGGTCGTTCGAACCCAGGTTGCTTTACGTACACCACGGCGCGCTTTCCTGTCCAGAGTACGGCCGATTTGGGAATCAAAAGTGATTCTCCTAAAGTATTTGATCCTGCATCCACGATGCCCTCGACAAACATGGCTGGTTTTAGCTGCCCTTCGAGGCTCAACACTTCAGTTCTTATCGACGCTGTACGCGTTTGTTCATTCACTACGGGATCAATGAAGGTGACTACACTTTCGAATGTTCTGTTAGGTATTGATTGCACCTTAAAGGAAATAGAATCTCCCACTTTTATCCAGGCAATGTCACTTTCATAAGCGTCAAAAAGCACCCATAAGCGGCTCAAGTCGGCAATTTCGAAAAGCACGTGACCATCTTTCACATGCTCTCCTTCCGATATTTTTCTGCTTAGAATGGTACCTGACCTCGGTGCATAAACACTGAATCGGTATTGTGGCGCTCCCTTTTCGATGATACCCTGTATTTGGCTATCCGTAAGCTCCCAAAGCTTAAGCTTCTGGATGGCAGCTTCATAGAAAGAAGGGTTGGTCGCTTTGAATTTTAAGGCTTCGAAAAGCTCCTTTTGAGCCGTGACCAGATCCGGTGAATAGATGGTTGCCAAACGTTGACCTTTCCTGATGAATTGTCCTGTAAAGTCAGCATAAAGCTTCTCCACTCTCCCATCAAAATGCGCTGTAACGGTGGCAATATTCCTCTCGTCTGCTTCAATCTTACCTGGTAAATACACCTGCTTTTGCGGTACTGCCTTGCTCACTTTCATCGTCTGAATAGACGCGATCTTCATAGCTGCCTCCGTCATTTGGATTTCATCCATTCCCACAGCTTCGGTCTCCATATTAGCAACAGGAATAAGGTCCATACTACATAACGGACATTTCCCCGGCCCATCTTCCCTAATCTGTGGATGCATGGAACAGGTCCAGGTTTGATTGTCTGATGATTCGATGTGTTGATGATCATGATGATCTGATGGTTCGATGGTTTGATGGTTCGATGGTTTGATCATCCAGCCGATCAGTAGTCCTATTATCAAAACCAGACTACCAAAAACCCATCTATTGTTCATTAACTTCTTCATGATTGCTTGTTTTTGATGGAGGTGGAAATAATCTTAGAAAGTAGTTTTTTGATTGAGAGTATTTGGGTCATCAGCTCTCCTGGATCAGGGTAAGAGCTACTCTTTTCGCATAACAACAGCCAATACTCCGTTTCGTCAGCCTCTTTGGCCGCTATAACACATTTAGCCACAAAGTCCTTTCTACTATGCGCGTTCTGAGCTTCTCTAATATTTGCTCCTACTGACGTACCGGATTTGAGCAATTGCCTAGCAATCACATATTTCTTTTTCTCTTCGAGAAGCTCTGCGAACTCGATAATCCGTAGAGCAAACTCAAAACTTAACTCCAATATTTCATTTCTCTTTCCTTCCATCTCAATCATTTAATCATTAACACATTATCAAATCATCACATTATCAAATCATCACATTATCAAATCATCAGACCATCAGCACATCAGCACATCAGATCATCAAAAAATCATTTTCCCAGTAGGTAATTGATATTGTAGACCGCATCATTATTATCCACCCTCGCTTTTTCGAGCTCTAATTGATAAGAAAGCAGCTTACGTTCCATTCGCAACAATTCTTCGAAATCAGTTTTGCCGGTGGTGAACTCTGTTTGAAGCAGCGACAGAGATCTTTCCGAGAGATCATATAAACGTGCATAGAGTTGAAGCCTTCTCTGGGCATCCAAATGGTCTGTAATAAACATCTCCAACTGCGTAGCTAGGTTATTGGTCTTCTCCTCCATTTGAAATTGAATACTCTCTTTCCTCAAACTGGCCTGCTTCGACATGGCCTGGTACTTCTTGCGGTATAATGGAATGCTAAGCCCTATTTGAGGAAAGACAAAAGCGTCCTGTCCATTATCTGGCAATTCTATATCACTTCTTTCACCAGTATTGATGTAGCTCGCACCTACCGTGAATGAAGGCTTGCTTTTGAGTTGAGCCAATTGCATCGCATCATCCTGAGCAGTTGATTGATACTGTAACTCTTGTAACTTCAGGTTCTGAGCCACAATGTTGTCATAAAGTGCTTGCTTATCATCCGGCAATGCTTCTGTTGGTAGCGTCTCCGGAAAGGTGATGGGTTCAGATAGAGGCTGATTCAGCAGATTTTCGAACGCCACTAGCGAAGCAGACTGTCGGTCTTTGAGAGCGGCCAATTTCACCCTCAACTCCTCCTCTTCCATTTCTACCCTCAGCACATTAACAAAGCCTGTTTTGCCACTTTCGAAATTCACCCTCGCCAGTTCCTTGAATGAAGCCAGCAACTTGAGGTTTTCTTCTGTCAGAAGGATCGATTTATCCAGGTAATAAAGCTGATTGTAGGTCATTCTAACTTCCTTGTACAACTTCACTTTTTCATTTTCAAAGGCCTTCAGTTTGGCCTCCGCCATGGTCGCGGCTACATCTCCTTGTGCTTTGAGAGTACCAAACCAAGGAAAAGACTGACTGACCGCCAGACTTACCCTTTGCGGTCCTACACGCGTTTCCACGGGTTGTACAAAAATGTTAAAAGCCAGCGTTGGATCGGGCAACGATTCTGCCTGAGGTATTTCCTCCATCGCCGCCAGATAGTCATTGAACTTGGACTTTAGGCCGGGGTTGTTTTTAGCGGCTAGTTCGAGGTATTGGGGCAAGGGGTCACTTGTGTTATCCTGGGCCATTAAGTGGCTTTGCCAGAAATAAGTAGAAACAAATAGAAATATATAGAAGTATCTAGGAACGCTCATTTGCTTAATTGATTTCTTGTTACTTTAATGAAGTTGTTAAGTTTGATTTCCAACTTTTTGGAAAGCGATTTGATTTGTTCAAACGCCTCATCCTTGATCATTTCTCGCTCGAAAAGAAGTTCCGTCCAGTGGTACTGCGCTTCAAACAATGAAGCTCGTGCGGTTAAGTAGAATTTGACCTGGTCCAGAGAATGAAACCTGCCATAGCCCTCAGCTATATTGGCACCAACCGAATCGACCGATCTTATGAATTGATCTCCTATAATTTTCTTCTGTTCATATCCCATAGCAGAATAGATTGCCCAACAAACAGAAGAGAGTTCTCGAGATATCTGATATACCTCCAAATCTTTTAACTCGATATATTTAGCCATACGCTCTACTACTATTTATTTCTACCTACTTCAATCTATTTCCACTCACTTCTAATTATTTCTACCTATCTAAGTCGTACTTCACCTCCAATAAGTTCCTTTCAGGAGGACAGAGCACAGAACTTAATTCATAATTTGAAATTCGTAACTAGCTTCTGGATTGCTTCGCTCATACTTCGCTCGCAATGACATCCAGAATTAAATCTACTTGTCTTAATCATTTCGTCTTACTTCTTGTATCTCTTCCCATCTAATTCTACTTACTTCTAATTATTTCTACCTATTTCCTTTTACTTCTAGGTACTTCCTATTCCTATTCTCTATCATTCTGAGGTCTCATGTTCCTCTTAAGTACTGCTTCCCTCCACATACAATACAGCACCGGCACCACAAACATGGTGATCACCTGAATGAACATGCCTCCGAAGATGGGAATGGCCATAGGCACCATGATATCTGATCCTTTTCCCGTCGAGGTAAGCACCGGTAGCAGGGCCACAATGGTAGTAGCGGTGGTCATGATGGCTGGCCTGACCCTTTGCTGTCCGGCATATAGCACAGCCTGCCGAACGCCTTGAATAGTGTCTGGGTTTTCTTTTCTAAAATGCTGCTTTAAGTACGTTCCCATCAGCACGCCATCATCTGTGGCGATCCCAAACAAAGCGATGAATCCTACCCAAACCGCTACGCTGAGATTGATGGTGTCAACCTGGAACAGGTCTCTCATTTCTCGCCCGAAAAAGGAGAAGCTGAGGAACCAGTCCTGACCATAAAGCCAGATAAGAATGAAGCCACCGGCAAAGGCCACAAAAACCCCTGAAAAGGACATTAGGGTCAATTGCACTTTACCGAATTGAAAGTATAGAATAATGAAAATCACCAATAAGCTCACTGGAATGATGATAGACAGCCTTTTCGTTGCTCTGACCTGGTTCTCATAATTACCGGTGAACTTGTAGCTAACACCCATTGGAATGCTTAAACTGCCATCTGCAATCCTGGCCTCCAGAAATGCCTGAGCATTTTGCACCACATCCACTTCGGCATAGCCTTTCTCCTTGTCGAAAATGACGTAGCTCACCAGGAAAGTATCCTCGCTACGGATGTTTTGAGGGCCTCTAACGTATTGCAAGTCTGCCAATTCTTGTAACGGAACCTGCACGCCTGAAGGAGTAGGAATCAGGATGCTCTTGATGTCCTCTGGGTTGTCACGGAGCTCTCTGGCATACCTAACCCTCACCGGATACCTTTCACGACCTTCTAATGTGGTGGTCAATGCATTACCCCCCACTGCGACACCAATGAACATTTGCATATCTTCAATGCTCAACCCGTATCGCGCAATAGCGTTCCTGTTGATTTTGATTTCCAGATATGGTTTTCCCACCACACGATCAGCAAAAACAGAACGTCCTTTGATCCCGGGAACCTGCTTCAACAACTCTTCCATTTGGTAGCCTACTTTCTCAATGCTCTCGAGGTCAGGGCCATAGATCTTCATACCCATTGGTGCACGCATACCCGTAGAAAGCATGATCAAGCGCGTCTCGATGGGCTGTAGCTTCGGCGCAGAGGTCATACCCGGAATACTAGTCATCCTGACGATCTCATCCCAAATATCATCAGAAGATTGGATATGGTCCCTCCATTGACGGAAGTACTTTCCTGAAGAAGAGGGCAGTAGAAAATTAGTTATTTCAAGGTCTGTGTTAGCAAGAGGAATTGAAACATTATCACCAGAACGTTCAAAGAGCAACTGGCCTTCATTTCTATCCAACTTCCAACTTCTAACTTCCCCTAAATTCAATTGTTGAAATAACCTCTTTGCTGCTGCATCCAAACGAAGCTCATAAAAACCATCCCCATCTACTTTAAACCTAACCTTATATCCATCTTCGTTGAGCGCATACTCCGGTTTGTAGTTGATCACGTTTTCAAACATGGAGATGGGCGCAGGATCAAGAGCAGATGCCACCCTGCCCCATTTACCCACGGTCATTTCTACCTCTGGGATTGAGGTCACCCTTTGGTCGAGCAGCTTTATCGTTTCAATGTTCTCTTCTACTCCAGAATGAGGCATGGTGGTAGGCATGAGCAAGTAACTCCCTTCATCCAATGGCGGCATGAACTCTTTACCCACTCCGGGGAAATGCTTTTCCATGCTATGCCAGAATGCAGTATGGCGCAGATTCCAATTGATCCTTTCCGCACCATTGGCTAAGAATCCAAACACACTGTTGAAGCCCTGCCAGGAAAGTAGGCCAAAGATCAGAATCAGGATGGGCATACTCAGGAATTTCCATTTATGCGCCAAACACCAGGAAAGTAGTTTGGGATAGTAGCGAACAATCACCATCAATACACCCAGTATGAACGAGATCACTACGGCAACAAATAGGAAGTTGATCAACCATGAATAACCCGCACCTAGTGGCAGCCAGGCATTAGTCAGAAAGTAAAGTGCAGTAATTACCGCAATGCCAATGCTGATGTATCTGGGAGCTTCTTGCCACCTGCCTTTCCATCGATCTTGAAAGAGGTTGTTTATGGCAAGGATAATCAGGACTATACCAGTCCACGGTAAGATAAAGAGTAGTGCCAAACCTCCGAGAGCCAGACCAACGTTCCATGCTCTTCTGGCATTTTTAGCACCTGCCTTCATAGAGAACAACCAATGCGCAAAGGCGGGAATGATCACTATACCGATGAAAAGCGCCGCCAAAAGCGCGTAGGTTTTGGTAAATGCCAAGGGCCGGAAGAGCTTGCCTTCTTGCGCTTCTAAAACGAATACTGGAATAAAACTGATCACCGTAGTAGCGAGAGCCGTCACCACCGCTGAAGCTACTTCTGTCGCGGCAGTGTAAACAACCTTGAGTTTCGCAACACCATCTATTGCCTTGTTTTCAGGTAGCTGTAGGTGCCTTACAATATTCTCGGTAAAGACAACACCCACATCGACCATCACACCGATGGCAATGGCTATACCTGAAAGGGCTACGATATTGGCCGATACACCGGTATAGCGCATCACGACGAAGGTCATCAGTACACCAATGGGTAGAAGGCTGGAAATGAGGATGGAAGAACGCAGATTGAGCACAAGAATAATAACCACGATGATACTGATCAGGATTTCCAAGGATAGCGCTTCTTCCAAGGTACCAAGCGTCTCCTTGATCAAACCGGTACGATCATAGAAAGGCACAATAGTGACCTTAGAAACGGTTCCATCTGCCAGTGTTTTGCTGGGCAGTCCAGGTCCCAATTCTGCGATCTTGACCTTCACATTGTTGATCACTTCCAGTGGATTGGACCCATATCTGGCCACCACAACCGCACCTACAGCTTCCGCACCAGCTTTGTCCAAACCACCTCTTCTGGTCGCTGGCCCCAACTGCACCTTTGCTACGTCTTTGATTCTCACCGGAACGTTATTAGGTGCTTTCACAACCGCTTCTTCCAGGTCCTGGATGTTTTCTATATATCCCAGACCGCGTACCAGGTATTCAGCCTTGTTGAACTCAATTGTACGGGCACCTACATCAAGGTTGCTCTTCTTAACCGATTGCATGATATCCGCAACATTGACGTTGTAGCTTTTCATGGCTACCGGATCAATTTCTACCTGGTATTCCTTCACATAGCCTCCAATAGAAGCGACTTCCGAAACACCTTGAGCGGAAGCTAGTCCATATTTCACATAGAAATCCTGAATTGATCTTAGTTCCTGTGGATCCCAACCTCCAGCAGGTTTTCCATTTTCATCTCTTCCTTCTAGCGTATACCAGAATATCTGCCCAAGCGCTGTGGCATCTGGTCCCAATGCCGGTTGTACATTGTTGGGTAATGTTCCCGCCGGAAGTGAATTGAGCTTTTCCAGAATTCTGGAACGGCTCCAATAGAATTCTATGTCCTCATTGAAAATGACGTAAATACTGGATAGACCAAAAATAGAGCTACTGCGGATGGTCTTTACGCCCGGTATGCCCAGCAATGCAGAAGTGAGCGGATAGCTGATTTGATCCTCGATGTCTTGAGGGGACCTTCCCTCCCATTCAGTAAAGACAATTTGCTGGTTTTCACCAATGTCGGGTATAGCATCTACCGGAACTGGGTCTTTGGGGATAAAATCTATATCCCATGTGAAAGGTACAGTAGCAATACCCCAGACAATCATAGCCACGGTGATCAAGAGTGTAACCAGCTTGTTTTCCAAGAAGAACTTAATGATTGCGTCAATCATTAGAATAATAAGTTAATGAGATGGTGATCTAATTAGATGATGGGGTGATGAGATGATGATTTGATGGGGTGATTATTTAATCATTTGATGTGCTGATGATATGGTAAAATGAGTTTACAAATTGCCATATAGGCAAGCTAGCTCATTATCTAATCATCAAATCGACTAACCAGCCAATCATCTCATCGAGGCGGTTCTAAAGAAGGAAGGATTGCACCAGAATGGGGACGTTTTGGGCAATCAAAGGGGGCTTGTAGTTTAAATAATGATCATGGGACGCAGAAACTGAGAGTAGGTCTACATCCAGCAACACGTATGTAACGACAGCAATAAAACTAAGATTGGCGGAGGTGAAATCGAAATTGACCTTTTGAAGGTCTTCCACCTTATACTCTTCGGAAATATCCTCACAACAAGGCATATCCCTCATGCTACTAGCTTCATCACCACCACAATTATCGGCTTTCTCGAAATACGAAACAGTCTTAAGCCGACCCATGCAATAGTGTTTGTGCATGGTCACTCCAGTGGTGGATACCAACAAGAATAGGGTCAGAAATAATGTCGTTATTTTCTTAAGCAACTGCATCTAACATTAAAAGTACGAAAATTCAGCTAAATCTGTTGTTGTACCATCTCAAAGGTAACCTTTCAATACAGACTAGTCGAACTAATCTTTTACCCTAGGGTGTTATTGATTCATCGTTCTGGCAAGAAAAATTATTCCACTTCTGGCCGTGATTCCGCGGCTACGAGGCTATTTTCAATCGCTTTTTCTAGTAATGATAACTCACTCCCCGGACCTACTGTCAGCAGTTTTGGTCCTGTGGTTGGCTCTCCGTAAAATGGCCTAAAAGACACTTCACCATCTGGAGTGCGCTCAAAGTAAGTATATTGTTCGTCCTTCCCAATCTTGGTACAACCCTTCACACGCAAAATACTCTTCGGAAAGGCGTTACAAATGTCATAAATGCAATCTGTGTTGGGTAAGTTAGGTAAATCAGCAGAGCAAGAAGACCAGTGTGCCTTGAAGTGATCAAGCTTTTGAGCGTTATTTTCTGAGGGTGATAGCTTAGGAAGAAGAGAAACATCAACCTCATCCATGGTGATGATTTTAGCTAATGGATTGAGTCGCTGCAGTTCACCCACCACAGCAGCTTTTCTTTCCGCTGATGCTTCTTCAACATGTGTTAATACGATCAACGAAGATACCTGAATTTGATTGGCTTCAAGTTCGTTGTGCTCACCACGCTGTTGCCAGTTTTTTACATCGACAACAGATACTTGAACAGGTGGTAGAAACCGACCGTTGAGCCCTACACCCAAGAAACCCATTAGTGAACAGGCATCAGACGTGCCGTTGGCTTCAATAAGCGTAATTCCATTAGTTCGCTCAGGTATACCATTCACAAAATCCCTTAATTCATTGATACCGCTACAACAAATACAGCTTCCATTAAGCGCCCTAATCCATCTTGGCTCTATCTGCTCAGCGAATTGTTGAACGTCAAGGTGAGCATTCTCATAGTCATTAAGTATTACAAAAGGATGCCAGCCTTTCTCAATATAGCTGTTTGTCAAGTGTTTTAATAGTGTCGTTTTTCCAGCCCCCAAAAAACCAACTACAGTAATAATCGCTTCCATATTTTTTTCAAAAAGTATCTATGATGATCAAACCAATCTATTCTTTGAAGTAGCCTAGCCATAATTACCATGAACAAGCCTGGCCATGATGTTGGACTTAGTGATATCTCTAAAGCCAATAATAGAACAACATCACAGGTTTATGATTCATTTCCTCATGAATTTGCGACAAAATTATCGATCCTATTTACCAAACGCAACTATGTTGCATTTGTATTGTTTAAACTATATTTGCAACCCAATTGCACTAATCCAAATATGAGCGTTATTCTAAATAAAAAATCAGACGAACTGGGTATGCTCAGTTCAACCCTCTGCATCATTCATTGTGTTGCCACACCATTCGTGTTCGTTGCAGTTCCTGGTTCCTCGGTTGGCGCTCACGGAAGCCAAGCATTGTGGGGTTGGTTGGATTTGTTGTTTCTGGCCATTTCTTTCATAGCTGTTTTTAAAACTTATCAGCAATCAACCTTAAGGTGGATAAAGACAAGTTTGATAGTCTCATGGCTCATGCTCACCTTTTTTATCTTCAACGAGCGTTTAGAGGGCATAGCATTTCCATTCGATATGGTGTATGTCCCCGCTGTTGCTTTGATCATTTTGCATCTGGTAAACAGAAGGCAATGCCGTTGTGAAACAGGATGTTGCGAAAACAATCAACCTGCAGATGGAAAATGGATGACCAGCAATCAAAAAAATGTCGTTGAATCATAATTAGCAACCAACTATTACCTCAATCAAATGATACGAATAGATTTTTTCCCAAACTGGTGTAAGCAACTCTTTCTAACCATGGGACTCATGGTGCTGTTGCTGGCCTGTGGTGGCAATGAAAAGCCACACAAGGATCTACAGCAGGCGTTCGAACTGCATGAAGAGGCAATGAAAATCCGTAATCAGACCGGTGACGAACTGGCTAAACTCACCACAATTGAAGATTCTTTGTTTGTGGCAACCTATAAAACCGACTTCGAATCTATTGCCAGTTCACTCAAAGAATGGGATGACCAATTGGTCGAAGTTCCTGGTTTTGAGCATGCTGATGGTCACGACCATTCGGGGCATGATCACTCGGGACACGATCATTCAGGGCACGACCATGGACATGGTGAGCAACAGGAACTGACTCCAGAGCAGCACTTGGAAGTGCAGCAGCATCTGCTACAAGAAATCAAGGCAATGGCGGAAAAGGTCGACCAAATCAAAGCAAAACAATAACGCTGGCTTTAAAATAAACTGTTATGATATTAAGTGGTTTGGAAATAGAGGCCCGTATGGGTAAGGACATAGCAATAGAGCCTTATGATCGTGCCCAACTCAATCCTAACAGCTACAATCTAAGGCTTCATGACGAATTACTGGTATATGATGCTCCAGTACTGGATATGAAACTAGACAATAAGGCATCAAAACTAATCATCCCTCCCACTGGTTTACAATTGGATCCAGGGCGACTCTATCTTGGCCGTACGCTGGAAAGAACCCGGACTGACAAGCTCGTGCCTATGTTAGAAGGTAGAAGCAGCATTGGCAGGCTAGGTATGTTCGTGCATGTGACCGCTGGCTTCGGGGATGTAGGTTTCAATGGTTATTGGACGCTTGAGATTTTTGTAGTACAGCCACTAGTTATCTATCCTGGGGTCGAGGTATGCCAAATATATTTCCATCATATACAAGGTGACTACAAAACCTATCAGAATGGAAAATATCAAAACAATGACGGTATACAACCGAGCAAACTATATCAAGACTTTAAAGAGAAAGCATGATCAATATTACACTGGCCAACGGGGACGTCAAGCAATTTGAGCAAGATGAGATGAATAGCCTTGAGGTGGCCAAAGCGATTAGTGAAGGTTTGTCGCGCAATACGCTGGCTGCAGAGGTGGATGGTACTGTTTGGGATGCTCACCGCAGTTTCACAGAAGATAAAGCGGTAAAGTTGTTGACATGGCAAGATGACGAAGGCAAAGCCGCTTTTTGGCATACCACTGCTCACTTACTGGCTTATGCCTTGGAAGCGCTATATCCTGGCGTAAAATTGGGCACAGGTCCGGCTATTGAAAATGGATTCTATTACGACGTAGACTTTGGCAGCCACTCTTTCTCTGAGTCGGATTTTCCAAAAGTGGAAGCTAAAATGTTAGAGCTGGCCCGTGAACGCCACACCAATGTGAGAAGGCACGTGACCAAACGGCAGGCAGAGGAGTTGTTTAGTCAAAAGCATAACGAATACAAGCTTGAATTGATAGAAGGACTCCCGGAAGACGACATCACACTTTATGATATGGGCGACTTCACAGACCTTTGTGCCGGGCCACATTTACCAGATACAGCGCCGATTAAGGCGATAAAACTAACAGCCATTGCCGGAGCGTATTGGCGTGCCGACGAAAAAAACAAAATGCTCACAAGGGTATATGGCATCTCCTTTCCAAAAAAGTCCTTATTGGATGAATACTTGGTAGCGTTGGAGCAGTCCAAAAATAGGGACCACCGTAAACTGGGTAGAGAACTAGACCTGTTCTACCTGGATGAGACGGTAGGTATGGGATTGCCACTTTGGTCACCCAAAGGGGAAGCTTTGCGCCAGAATCTGATCAATTACCTGCGCAAGACACAAATGCTAGTCGGCTACCAGCATGTATCCACCCCGCACATTGGTAAGAAGGAGCTATACATTACCTCAGGGCACTATGAGAAATATGGTGAAGACTCTTTTCGCCCCATTCAGACACCCTCCGAAGGAGAAGAGTTTTTCCTTAAACCTATGAACTGCCCACATCACTGTAAGATTTACAGTGCACGACCTAAAAGCTACCGGGATTTACCGGTAAAATATGCGGAATTTGGAACAGTGTACCGCTACGAACAATCAGGAGAACTACACGGGCTGACAAGGGTCCGTGGATTCACACAAGATGATGCACACATCTATTGTCGTGCTGATCAGTTAAAAGAAGAGTTTCTAAAGGTCGTAGACTTGGTAAATAAGGTTTACTCTCGACTTGGGTTCGATGAATTCCAAACACAGATCTCCCTACGCGATCCGGACAACCCGGACAAATACCTGGGCACAGACAAAATGTGGGAAATGGCTGAACATGCCATTGTGGAAGCCACCAATGGAAGAGGTATGAAAACCACCACCAAGACAGGTGAAGCGGCCTTCTATGGTCCCAAACTTGACTTCATGGTGAGAGATGCCATTGGCCGAAAATGGCAGATCGGCACTATACAGGTCGACTATATGATGCCAGAAAACTTTGACCTTACTTATGTGGGTGCCGATGGTGAAAAACATCGACCGGTTATGATCCATCGCGCTTTATTTGGCTCTATGGAGCGCTTTATAGCACTTCTACTAGAACATACCCGTGGGAATTTACCAGTTTGGTTAGCCCCTGAGCCTATTACAATATTACCAGTATCAGATAAGTATCTGCCTTATGCACAGGAAATAGCCAATGAGCTCATGGAGCGCCTCGAAATACCTATTCCCATAGACAGCCGTAGTGAAAAGCTAGGCAGGAAAATTCGAGATGCGGAGACATTGAAAACGCCGTACATGCTAATCGTGGGTGAAAAGGAAGTAGAAAATAAACAAGTAACTATACGACAGCACCAGCACGGAGAAAAGGGTGCTTTGACATTGGAAGAATTTATACAATCTTTTAAAATAGAATTATCAGAAAAGCTTTAAACAGATAGATAAGAGTAATGGAAATAGACGAGAAATTGATAGAAAGAAGCCGACACGATCTCAACGGCGATAACCATACCATGTCCTCTGTAGAAACTCCTATGAGAGAGGATGCGTTTGTGAAATCGGATGCTGAGAAAATGGCCAACATTGAAAAACTCTTTGGCGGCATTATGGAAGAGTTAGGACTCGATTTGACAGATGATAGCCTGAAGGGTACGCCTTATCGCGTAGCCAAAATGTATGTGAAAGAACTTTTCCACGGACTCAACCCAGAGAATAAGCCTTCACTTTCAGTATTCGACAATAAATACCAGTACAATAAGATGCTGGTGGAGAAAGAGATCACTTTTACATCTGCTTGTGAGCACCATTTTCTTCCGATTATCGGAAAGGCTCATATTGCATACATCTCTTCTGGCAAAGTGATCGGTCTATCCAAACTCAACCGAATCGTAGAGTATTACGGGAAAAGGCCTCAGGTACAGGAGCGCATGACCCTACAGATATTCAATGAGCTCAAGGATGCCTTAGAAACAGAAGATGTGATCGTAGTGGTAGAAGCAGAACACCTATGTGTATCTACCCGCGGAGTGAACGATAAAACGAGTAGAACCACCACATTAGAATACGGTGGTAAGTTCACGGACACGGACCTGAGAAACGAATTCTACCAACTCATCTGATTGCCAAAGTCATGGGTAAACAAAGTGCCACGGAGATTTTAAAACAGTATGCACAGCGTACTACTGATAAGCGCGTGGCACTTCTGGAACTCTTGATGGATAGCCCAAGAGCCTTCGCACTATCTGATATCGAAAAGCAACTGTCAATTCCTATGGACAGGGTGACCATATACCGTACACTTCATAGTTATGAAGAAAACGGTCTGGTCATAAAAATGGTAGATCAAAAGGGCGTTGGCTTGTACATGTTCAACCACAAAGAGCACAGCAACATCAGTACACACCCTCACCTGCGTTGCAAAGAATGCGAAACGGTGATTTGCTTGCCTTGCTTACCTGATGAATACCTGGAAGAACTCAAGAAGTACGAAATAGATGAAATGTACTTCCTGATGGAGGGAAAGTGCCATAAATGCTCAGCCAAACAGGCTGATACTAAGAGTCAAGGGTAATCGGTACTGGTTTCTAAAAAGAAAAGATCACTTTTTAGGCTTGTGATCTATGTCGCTGCAGTTGTTGCGTGTCAGCTACAAAAAAAAGAGTCTCAAAACAGGTCATCTTCTTGACCGCCAGGAATCCTGCCTATTTAAAATACTGACTAATAAATGTTATAAGCCCCAGGGCAGAACACTGGATCCGAGTTTCTGGGGCAAAGCCCCAAGAAATAAAACTACAACCTTCTCGTCTGCCATAGCAGCCGCGAAGGCAGATTAAAGCAATACATTTCTCACCAATCTGCCTTTTTCAACAGAATGGTGAGAAATAATATTGAAACAAAGCTGCTTTGCAACAGCCTTGCTGAATGGTTACTCGATATTCAATACAAAGTTTAGATCAAAGTCAGTGTCTCCGTCACCTGAACCAGTAGTGGCAGTCTTTACACCAGGCTGATGCTGCAACCTTACTCGGAAAAACGCATCCATTTGCGCGGCGCCAGTCGTCCATGTAGTGTTAAGTCCTACTGGGTTGCTATTCTCATCCATGTCATTGTAATTTATATCACCTGTGGCACCAATGTTCCCACCACCTGTTGGGTTAGTGAAAGCATCTGTTGTAAAAGAGAAGAAAAACTGATGCTCATCGTCTTCGCCTAGTATCTCTGCGCCTATGTCCTCAGGGTCATTAGGGTCAAGTGCATTCGTAATCGTATAAGTCAGTGTGTAGGTGACTCCGGAGGTCAACGTAATCTCATCTAAAATCTGTAATTCCTGCACACCTTCTCCATCAGGATCATTTGCCCTGGCAGTAACTACGTCTGCAGCATCAGCAGTATTAGTAAAAATAAGTGTAACGTCAGTAATTACCTCCACTTCATTTTCAGGCTCAGGAGCTTCATCATCGCCACAGGAGCTAAGTAAGGTTGCGCTCAATAAGAGCGTATATAACCCGTACTTTTTCACGTTTTGTAACACGTTAATTCTCATTTGATTTTGATTTTAATTTAAAATTTATAATTGATGGTAAATAGAAAATTCCTTCCTAATTCGTCTGCGAAATAGCGCATCTGATTGAGATAATCCCTATAGCGGGTATTGAACATATTTCTAACTTCAACCTGCCCACCTAAACGGCCCAGGCCCCATTGCCATTGGACATGCCCCAGGAAATACCCTTCTGGGGCATCTTTGAAATCGAAAATCTCAGATTCCGGGGTGATATCCACCTCCCCACTTATCAACTGCTCAGGCGTAACCGTTCGAGGTGCCTGGAATTGTTGTAGAGTGTAAGAAGCCTGGAACTTAATCCTTGATGTTTCTAAGCCTAAGAAATTGGGTGTTTCCCAGGAAAGCTCAGCGTTGAAATTGACGGGGGGTTGATTGATGAGCGGTTGATCGTTTTCTATATCCTGAGACCACAAATAGCTAGCGCCAAAGGTACCTTTCACTTTTTGTGTAAACCTACGAGAATAGGTCAGGTCTGCTCCAGCAAAAAGGGCATCGACCTGATCATAAATAAATACTGGCATCGGCCCTCTAATCGTACCGATTACCGCTACAGGACGATCGAATATATAGTTGTCAATAAAATGAGTATAAGCCGTGAGGGTGAGTGAATGGCCATTCTTTTGGTGCGTTAATTCATTGATCCATTTATAACCTTTCTCCGGTTCGGCTACATCATCATCTTCGGTAAGGACCATGTCTGTGCGCAGTTCCCCATTTTCATTGGTATTATAGCGCCATAGACCAAATTGTGTTCTAAACCCATGCTGCCCAAAGCTGTAGAGTTCTGCCATATTAGGTGTTCTCCATGCCGAACCCAAATTGGTACGCAGTAGCCAATTGGGAGCAAGTTCTCGAACTAAACCCAGAGATGCTGTAATATTGGTAAAAGAATAGTCATTTCTGAAAATCGCCTGATTAGTTTCACGTCCGCGCACTGAATTGAATTCATGGTCTAATCGCAACCCAAACTCATAAGTGTTGCTGCTCTTTTCAATGCTTTCAATGATGAATGCACTGACCCTATGGGTATTGTAATTAGGGATAAAAGGCGTAGTACCCGTACCGGGGTTATTGTCGTTATTTTGTGAAAAATACTGTAGCCCGATCGTACCCTCAAATCCACCAAATTCTGGATGATACCATTCCAGGCGCGTGTCTGTCGTATTAAGATCTAGATCAATGATAGGTAGGTCAGCGTTCCTTCTTACGTCGAACTCCTGACGTTGATTGATTTGCTTACTTAAGAGCAGTACAAAATCCCCCATATCAGAATGCCAATCAACAGCCAAATTAACCAGATGGTGCGTCGCATCTTGTCGAGGTTCATTGATATCGTAAGAAAAATCCCTGATAATCAACGGTCGCTCAGATGATAAAGACCGGGCAAAGAGGTCTCCACTCTCAGCTACTGAGGCACGAAGAAGCCCCAAGTCCTGATTGACGTAACTGTAATAAACTTTAAAGTCCCATTGAGGTAGGTGATATCGAAACCCAACATTGGCCGAACGCTCTTCCATACCGGTATTGGTAAGTGAATAATCAGGAGTGTGCCTATCCCCTATTCTTTGATAATTGGCACCGACATGATAGCTGAATTTCTCGTGGCCTGCTCCTAAATGCACGTTGGTGTGGTAACCTCGACCGTTAGTCTGGTAGCCTGAGGCAACACCTCCATACATTTCATTGGAAAGCTTCAAGGGATTTCCATTTACTAAAACTGCTCCTCCCAAGGCCTCCGGGCCAAACCTTACACCCGCGGCACCTTTTAATACTGATATATTATCAGCACTGGCAATGTCTATTTCAGGGCCATGGTCGACACCCCAGTTTTGAAAACCGTGCTTCACTCCATTGTTAATAATAAGGATACGATTACCGTAAAGCCCATGAATAACAGGTAGCTGTACATTATTACCTACAGAAGTAAAAGTAACTCCTTGTATATCCCCTACAACAGATGCCAGTGAACCCGTGGTTTTAGTCGCCAACTGTGACCTATCTATTTTGTCTAAAGACAGGGATCGCATATCACCTACTATCTCCTCTCCTTCCACCACCACACTTTCCAGTTGTGAAGCAGCAGAAGCCATGTAAATTACTGGTTCATCATGGTGTGGATCATGGTGGTGAGTTACTTGCTTATATCCTACACTGGAACACAACAGGGTATATTCACCTTCGCATAGTCCGTCCAGTAAAAACTTTCCGTTTTCGTCAGCTAAAATGCCGCGTTGGCTGTTTTTGATAGTCACAGTAACAAAAGGAACAGGTTTTTTAGTCTCGGCATCTAAGATGCTACCCTTTATCACATAAGTACAAGAGTCTGAAAGTTGCATAGCTTGAGTAGTGAGAACACTACAACATGTCCAAAGAATCAGCAAGCTAAACAGCAGGCATTTCTTCATCTTTTTGTTAATATTTTCTTTACTGTTTTTCATGGAGGTTTGACTTTCCAGCCACGTTTCAATTGTCCATTCTCATGTAACTACAAGCCGCTTAGTGCTTTTAAATCTGTTATTTATATAGATTATTGTTTTTTGTGTGTCACTGCTACGACTAGAATTACCTATCGATAGAATCAATACCGTGATATTTAACTAGGAAATAAACCATACATTGAGTATTTCTGGATAGTAAGCTTTCACCAAGCCATTTTAGGAGCAAGGGAAGCTGCCACGCGGTGCGAAAACCGAACTGCCTGACAATTAGCCTAATTTGGGTGGTGGTGAATGAATACCAATAGTGGGTTGGGCGTAATACAACAGATAATGTGAAAAAGTATTATTAACCAAAATGTCGCTTGGTTGGGAAGTCTGAATCAACTGATGTCTTTGAAGGAATAAATCAGTGAAAATGTAATCGAAGGAAATGGTTTTTTCGGGAGTAGCTTGTGGTTGCTCAGGCAACATTTCTTGTAGTATACAATTTGCCTGACAGTCTTGCACATGTTGACGTTCGTACTGGCATTCAACTATGTGTTCGTCGAATTGCGAATAAAAAGCAATCATGGAGATGAAAGGGCTGAATATGCTCACAAGCACAAACATTACGGGCAGAACGCCAAACCCTCTTTTCACCTTTACTGTAATTAAATACAGATATAATTTTGCTAAACGCAACATGGTTGCAAAAGTACTAATTAGTTTTTAAATGTAATACTCTTGAATTTAAATATATGCCACTATTGGGCACGAAGGTCATGTCTATTACACATGCGGTTGAGAGAGAAAAGCTATAGTTCACAAAAATGTTGAGCATTTCCTCTTTAGCCATTGTTTCTTCGAGCCTATTGGCAGGTAGTTTACAAAAGGTAGAATTTGATTTTAGGGATCGTATACTTCAGCCAATTCCAATATATAATTACATTGGTAAAGATCATCTCGATTCAGTTTTAACCTTCCTCTTATGGTTACCACCTGATCCATTCTAAACCTTGGGTGGCCTGGTTTCAATTTCAATTCCACAATAGATTCAGGGCCGCCATTTCCACAGAAGAAGCAGGCTGCATAAGGATTTCTGGAAAGGACGTAAATGCCATCTTTTGGCTTTATAGTGAGCATGTATCCTTTGATAAATACTTCTTTTCCGTGCAATGCTTTTACAGAGGAGCCGAAGTGTGGGTAGTAATAATACGCCTCTTCTTTTTCGCTGTATTTATCTGTGAATCGTACGTCCTCCAGCGTCTTCCAGGTGATTTGTTTTTGTGAAATCCCGATTGTAGCTGTAAAAAGTAGCGGTATGATCAATAATCTTAGCATCAGCCAGGGTTTTGAATATATAAATACGGAATACACGGACAGCAGGGTATGATCACCAGTGTTCTAGCACTTAGTATATCAACACCCGCACCCATAGATTAAACAATTGGCTTACTTCGTTAAGTGAAATGCTACCCGCATGTTGACATCGTCTAATAACAAGGCAATATTAGCAAGCATATTTTCTAAACGCAACACTGTTGCATTTATTCTCTTTAGTCTTATTTTTGCAACATTGTTGCAAACAGAAAATCAATTAGGACATGAAGAACCAATTTGTAGGATTGCATCTGGATTTTATTGGATTTAGTGCATCTCTGCTTTGCGCTGTACATTGTGCGGCCTTACCGTTTTTAATCAGTCTTGCACCTCTTGCAGGGTTGCAATTCTTAGATAACCCCTGGATAGAATACACTATTATCATATTAAGTTTTTTCATTGCCTCTAATGCCCTGGTACACGGCTATCGAAAGCATCATCATAAATTAACGGCATTGACAATTGCCATAATAGGGTTTATATTAATTGGTTTAGGTCAGGTATTGGAGCCCGAATGGACCGAAATGCTGCTTACCTCCATTGGAGGGCTTGCGATAGCCATCGCTCACTTGGTGAATTGGAAATTTATAAGGCGATTACACTTTGAAAAAAGTAATTGAATATATTGCTTTAGCTGCCATACGCTTTTATCAGGTGGGTATTTCTCCGTACTTCCCGCCCTCGTGTAGGCACAGCCCCACTTGCTCACAATACACGATTGAAGCTATAAAAGAATGGGGAGTCGGAAAAGGACTGGTTATGGGTATGAAGAGACTTTCCAAGTGTCATCCATGGGGTACGCACGGCTACGACCCTGTTCCAAAAAAAGAAAAAAATAGACAAGATGGATAATTATGCAACGGTAGAACTAGAAGAGGGCGTTGAGTTTACCCCTCAATTTGATAAGCGGGGAGGCCTTTTACCCGTAGCTGTACAAGAAACCGAGACTGGACAGATTCTGATGTTGGCTTCCATAAATGAAGAAGCATTGCATAAAACCATAGAAACTGGTCTGGCTACCTTCTGGAGCACATCCCGTAATAAACTCTGGACCAAAGGAGAAACTTCCGGAGATACGCTCAGGTTAGATAATATATTGATAGACTGTGATCAAGATGCACTTGTGTATCAAGTAACCTTGTTAGGTGACGGAGTTTGTCACACTTTTGACCAGCAAGGCAAACACCGAAAGGCCTGTTTCTATCGTGAACTCAACCTGGAGAAAAAGAACCTCAAGTTCATCAAAAGCATGAAATAATAGCGTAAGGTTTGCATCCTTCATTGGGTTAGCATTGTTAAATAAGTATTGGGACAATTCCAATTTGATTCTGTTAGAATAAATCTTTAGAAAAATATGCTTAAAACAAATAAACTACCGGTAACAGTGCTCAGTGGATTCCTGGGAGCCGGAAAAACCACGCTTCTCAATCACGTGCTACACAACAAGGAAGGTTTAAAAGTAGCTGTCATTGTCAATGACATGAGTGAAGTGAATGTAGATGCAGATTTGGTAAAAAGCGAAAACACACTCTCTAGAACAGAAGAAAAGCTGGTGGAGATGAGCAACGGCTGTATCTGCTGTACTTTAAGAGAAGACTTGATGGTCGAAGTAGAGCGATTGGCGAAAGAAGACAGGTTTGACTATCTACTCATTGAAAGTACTGGAATAAGTGAGCCTGTACCAGTGGCACAAACATTCAGTTTCATAGATGAAGAAAACGGTATTGACCTTTCCCAATTCAGCTATATCGACACCATGGTAACGGTGGTTGATGCTTTGAATTTTTTCAAAGATTTTGGCAGCCCGGAAAGGTTAATGGATAGAGAACTTACCGATATGGAAGGTGATGATCGCACCATCGCAAGCCTTTTGACTGATCAAGTAGAGTTTGCCAACGTAATTATATTGAACAAGGCTGATCTTGTATCCAAAGAAACCATTGGTACGCTTCGGTCGTCCATCAAAAAGCTTAATCCTAGTGCAAAAATAATAGAGTCATCATTTAGCAAGGTAAGCCCTAAAGAAATTTTGAATACCGGTCTTTTCGATTTTGAAGAAGCAGAACAAAGCGTAGGCTGGTTGGAAGAGTTAAAGAAAGAAGAGCATACACCTGAGACGGAAGAGTATGGCATAAGCTCATTTGTCTACAGAAGTAGAAAACCATTTGATCCCATAAGGTTTTGGAGCTACGTGGAAGAAAAATTTCCAAGCACAGTGATTAGAAGCAAAGGGCTATTCTGGATTGCATCACGCCCGGAACAAGCACTGGTCTGGGGGCAAGCAGGTGGATCACTCAGGGCTGATAGCGCTGGCGTATGGTGGAGTAGCATGTCTTTAAAGGAGCGTAAACAGTACATTGGTTTCATAGAAAACCAGCAAGAAATTGAATCTGGTTGGGATAAAAGATTCGGAGATAGGAAAAATGAGATCGTCTTCATTGGCCAGGATATGGATGAGGCATTGATTACATCTGAATTAGACGGTTGTCTAAGTACAGAAGATGAATTAGCCACTGATTTCTGGGTGGACGGATATAAGGATCATTGGCCTATCCAGAGGTTCTCACATGTAGACTAAGGGGTTGTCTTCAAGAGTCACTCCGAAAGGTCATTAGTGCCTTCGTTGGAGCCATTTCCAGCGAACTTTGAATGCGCCCAGGATAGCTCGTCGGAGACAACTCCAACAAGGGCGGCTGACTTTTAAGAAAGCCTCTCTATAATCTGGTAAACTACCATTATTCTAAAAATACTAAACAGGCTGATTTGGAATTGATAGAATCAAAAATCCATGTAAAAAACACGCTCACCGGTAAAAAAGAGCTGTTCACTCCTATTACAGAAGGAAAAGTAGGTATGTATGTCTGTGGACCCACGGTCTATGGTGAGCCGCATCTTGGGCACGCACGTTCAGCCATAACCTTTGATGTAGTATACCGTTACTTCGCCTATTTAGGCTACAAAGTGCGATATGTACGCAACATTACAGACGTAGGCCATCTGGAAGATGAATTAAGTGGATCAGGTGAGGATAAGGTAGCCAAAAAAGCGCGACTAGAGCAACTTGAACCCATGGAAGTGGCTCAACGATATACTAATTTGTATCGTGATATGATGACCATGCTCAACGTATCGCCGCCTTCCATAGAACCATTGGCCTCCGGTCATATTACTGAACAGATAGAGGTGATTAAGCAGATTATAGCCAATAGTATGGCCTATGAAGCTGAGGGATCGGTTTATCTTGATGTAACCGCATATGCTGATAAATACCATTATGGCGAACTATCAGGGAGGGTGCTAGAAGAGTTGATGTCTGGGAGCCGTTCGCTGGAAGGACAGGAAGAAAAAAAGCATCCTGCTGATTTTGCTTTGTGGAAAAAAGCTGATGCCACACACATCATGCAATGGCCTTCACCCTGGGGCATGGGTTTTCCGGGTTGGCATATAGAATGTACAGCCATGAGCAGCAAGTATTTAGGCTTGCCCTTTGATATTCACGGAGGCGGCATGGATCTTAAATTCCCGCATCATGAGGCCGAGATTGCTCAGAGTTATGCCGCTTTCGGTTGCCCACCGGTTAATTACTGGCTGCATAATAATATGATGACCTTAGAAGGGCAAAAAATGGCAAAGTCCAAAGGTAATTTCATTTCCTTGGGCCAAATGTTCAGTGGGGATCATTCGTTATTAGATCAAGCCTACAATCCCATGACCGTGCGCTTTCTAATGCTACAAGCGCATTATGGAAGTCCAATTGATTTTTCAAACCAGGCACTCAAGTCGGCCGAAGTGGCATGCAATAGGTTACTAAAGGGACTTGATTTTATAAATGGTCTTGAAAATGATCCGGCGGGGAGAATCGATGATTCACTGTCGACACAAATCCTCGAAACCTGTCAAAGTTGCTTTGAAAAGATGAACGATGACTTCAACACTGCCGAGACCATCGCTAGCCTTTTTGATCTATTGTCCGTAGCACATAAGTTGGAGCCAGCCGACATTAACGTTTCTGAAGAAGCGATGGGCAAACTTAAAATCACCTATAAAGGGTTCCTCAATGATGTTCTTGGCATTCGCCATGAAGCGAGTTCAGAATCTCAGGTACTCCCAGAAGTGATGGATGTTTTAATGGAAGTAAGGCAGGAGGTTCGTGATAAAAAGGATTTTGCGCTTTCCGATTATATCCGTGACCGATTGGCAGCTGTAGGCATCCAACTGAATGACAGTAAGGAAAAGTCTACTTATGATATCAATTGAGGTGATAGATTAGAATTAGGTAGGTTAGATAATCTTCTTTTCGATAGGGTTAGGCGTGAAAATGTTTTTTTTGAAGCGTTACACACTTGATGACCAGAATTCGACCAAGTAAAATTTGGATACCTTAATCATCCAATAGCCTTCATCCCGACTTGTCGGGACAAACAAAGAAAAATCAAGCCAAAATTTAACCTTCAGCCCACACTCCCACGCTGGCTCGGAATTTTGGCAGCCAGCCGCACTCGTACTAGCCAAATAGTCTTTCGCAAGCACATTTTAAAGCAATTATAATGGGTTGTCTATTCGGGGTCTAATGGATTATAGACAGTTACAGTAACTCCAAAAAACAACTCTTCTAAGTAAAATTGAGCTTTGGACATTCACGGCCTTGATAAAATTGCGTTAAGAAATTCAGTGAAAAAGCCGGCCAAAATTCACACTGTTTGAAGCCTGACGCAGGAGGGCAAGTTTGTGAATTTTAGGCGATTGAACTGAATTTTAGCCTATTTTATCACAGCCTTGACTTTTTTTGTTTCGTTTTTTGGGTCAAGCCAAAAAATGAAAGAAAACCTGCTAAAGAATACCACAAGTGAATATCGAGGAACTCTTTGATAAGGTCAAGAATAATAAAATGGTCGGCCTTGTTAAATGAACTTGTTACTACCGTAACACTAATAAAAGGCTATTTGCTACCGTGTTTTTCTTCCCATTCTTTAACTATAGCGGGTTTCTCCTCACCTTCTGCCACAAATATCAGCGAAGCAGAGTTCATGCAATACCGCAGTCCTGTAGGTGCAGGGCCATCATTAAATACATGGCCGAGGTGTGAACCACTGCCGCTATCAACTACTTCAATACGAACCATGCCGTAACTTCTGTCGGCCACTTCTTTGACGGCATTGTCCTCGATAGGTTTGTAAAAGCTCGGCCATCCAGTACCAGATTTGTACTTATGCTCAGAGCTGAATAAAGGCTGACCAGTGGCCGCCGAATAGTATATTCCTTTTTGCTTATTATCCCAATATTTACCGGTAAAAGCACGTTCAGTACCCTGCTGGCGCAGTATTTGAAATTGCTCACCAGAGAGAATCTGCTTCCACTCTTCATCTGTCTTTTGAATTGGGTATGAGTGATTCTCCTCTTTTGGATTGGATCTAGTCTGACAAGCCCCAGTGAAATACGTAAGGCTAAGTATGAAAACAAGTAATAACCTCATAGTTTTTTCTTTCGATCAACGTAAGGTTAAGCCATTTGTTCATCAAAATCACGGATTAACTACGGATTTGTCATATAAGATCATTCCAATGTCGTATACACGATATTTGTGAAGACCTGCCTATGCCTGTAGGTAGGTACAAACGGCGGTCTCAAAATTCTGCTTTCCTTGATTGTGACAGGAGTTTTTGAGAGGTATACTGGATCTGCATTAGATAGAAATACTTTGAAATACAGTATAAAAAAGGATATTTTAGTCTGAGTCCCGTATTTTGAAATACAAACCGGCCTATCTTATGAAAAAGATAAGTATCCTTCTCTTAACCTTGTCATCGGCCCTTGGCTCGATGGCACAATCTGACAAAAAAGATTGTGAGGATCACCCAATAGTGACCCGGTATCCTGGTGCCATTATAGAATATTGTGACATACAGATTTATAAGGAATATGGTATCGCCACCGGGCCAGAAACAGGCTATAAAAAGATTAGTGACTGGATAAAAGTAGCTGGAAAAAATACCAGGATTTACTACTCAATAAAAGGCGACCGAACTGTCTCTGAAGTTTATAAAAATTACCTTCAAGCCATGAAAGAGGCTGAATTTGACATTTTAGCCAATAAATTACACGGAGAAAGGAATGTCTCAAAAGATGTAGGCGGAAATGGCTGGCTTAATACATTTTATAGTACTAATTCATTTCCTTCAAGCGTAGGTATTAAGTTAAACCAGGGATCTGCTACTATAGGGGGCACCTTTCATATAGCCGGTAAACTGAATAATGTTTATGTCGCAGTTTCTGGTAAACAGTATACTGATAAGGAAGTGGTAATCTTACTGGACGTGATTGAAGAGGGTGAAGTAGAGGATGACTTCATTAAAGTTGACGCCGACTATATGGCCAAAAAATTACTGGAAACCGGGCGTGTTGCTTTACAAGGTATTCTCTTTGATTTCGATAAAGCAACTATCAAAAAAGAATCGGAACCATTGTTGGCAGAAATAGCCAAGATGTTAAAAGCCAACCCTTCTTTTAAATTATATGTTGTAGGGCATACCGATATGAAAGGTGCTCTTCAATACAATTTGGAACTTTCCTCAAAAAGGGCACCGGCAGTGGTTGATTATTTGGTAGAAAATCATCAGATATCAAAGGAAAGACTTTCTCCTCAGGCGGTAGGACCCCTGGCACCTGTAGCTACCAGTGGAACGGAAGAGGGCAGAAGAAAGAATAGAAGGGTAGAGTTGGTATTGATCAATAAATGATTATTCTGAAACTGTCTTTGAGCCCTCTTGAGTGTACCCACTCACGAGCAACCAAACAGGATACAGCCAAAATCTAACCCATTAGGTCTGACCTGCTTCACGCTCACCGACACGGATTATCTTCTTGCTTTCCCGGCCTTTAATTTTTCCAAGCTCATCATCCAGCCAAACTATGGCTCCGGTCGGACATCGTTGGACGGGATCTTTGGTATTATGATTGAGTGAATAATTGATCTTCGGAAGATTGTTTTCCATTATGATAAGATCACCGGCATCCATGGCACATTTACCACAAGCTGTACATCCTACTTCACAATCTTCCAGAACTTCGTCTCCTGCATCCAGGCTCTTGCATGCCACCCATAATCTGTTGCTGAGAGGTTGTAGTGAGAACAGGTCTTTCGGACAAATTTCAACACAATCTCCACAAGCAGTACACTTTTCGACATCCACTACAGGCAAGGAATTGGAATCCATAGAAATGGCATCGAAATCACAGACCACCTCACAATCGCCTTTGCCTAAACATCCCCAAAAGCAACCCTTGCCACCTCCTGATATCAGAGATGCTGCCCGACAGGTATCCAGACCTTCATAATTGGCTCGGTTTCTAGCCACGTTTTTCCCACCTGCGCAAGCTAGTCGCGCTACTTGCTTTTCCTCGGCCCCTAGAGAAACTCCCAAATAATCAGCAATATCCAGTTGGGCTTCCTCGGAACTTACCGTGCATTTGCCAGGCAAAACTTCCCCTTTCACCAAAGCTTCAGCAAAAGGCCTGCATCCAGGAAAGCCACAAGCCCCACAGTTGGCATGTGGAAGTTTATCTTCTACTTCATCAATTCTAGGATCCTCATAGACATACAGCTTTTTGTTGGCCAATACCAGCATGCCTGCCAGCAGCAGTGTAAGACTTCCGAGTGCTATGAGGGCTGTTATGATCATATTTTACTCTTTGTATTTAGATAAGGCATATTAAAGGTTATCTCAAAAGCCAGTCATTTCGACGTTAGGAGAAATCTATCTCTATTTAAAGTGTTTATTATATGAGAGATGGATTTCTCATTGCATTCGAAATGACCGTTCAGGGCGACTTGAGGTACTTAAAAGGTACCTATCTAAATAAAACCTCTTCATAGTCAATAAATAATCTCCATCCATTTCTTTCCGGCAATCAGTTCTGACTTACGGTTGAGCCAGGCTTCCTTAGAGCCTAGCATGTTAGAAAAAGCCGTATCCAAAACATCCCTAATCTTCTCGTAGCCCGCCACATAGATTCTGGTATTGACTTTATTCAACATTTCCATGATCTCCGATGCTCGCTCTTCAATAGCTTTATCCAGAGCAATGGGATCGTTCATGTGTGGCCTGGGACTAAGGGCGTGAAATGCCTCGAAGGTTTCTTCATCATAATAACTGGTCAGGTCACCATCATGATCATTCAAATACAAAAGCTCCAAACCACTTCTGGCACCATAGAATAATCGGATTTTACCTTCCCAATCCTTCACGTTTTTATAAATATGCTTGACGAAAGCTCTGAAAGGAGCGATACCTGTTCCCATACCAATCAAAATGAGGTCAGCTGTTTTATCTTCCGGAACCACAAATGGCAGGCTATGGGGGCCAGTGATGACAATTTTATCGCCAGGTTCCCGATTGCACAAATAATTTGACGCAACACCCGGGTAAAGCTCCCCGCTGAAATCATCGACATAAGAACAGCGTTTGACTAACATTTTCAACTGGGTTACTCCTTGGGACTGACTAGGAATGTCAGCTACACTGTACAGCCTATGATGGCGTTGTATGCCAAATTCACCATCGGTTTCAACCAAGACCCCGAAGCTTTGATCCACTTTAGGCGTGAAGTTGCTATCACTCACTTCAATCAGAATTTCCCTGATCTCTTCGGTATCTTCAGGTGTGAGTCGTTTGGATTTTTTCACTGTTGCCAGGTGAGTATCCGTTGCATCTAAATCTGTTAAATATGCCATAGGTCTATGATTTACTTTAATGCTTAATAACTCTTTTCTTTTTACATATAAGGCCGCAACCACAATCGCCGCAACTCGATCGCCCAGCCAGGACATCTTCATCCGTAATTTCATCTTTGAATATCCGCCTCCAAACGGACTGGATGACCACCCACCCTACCATTAGGGCTACGATGCCGCCGATCGCTATGGTTAAAGATTGCATCATTGGCTTCCTAGTCCTGAAAATCCCATAAATGTCAGCGATAGAATGCCAGCTATGAACAAGGTCAAAACCGTTCCCTTAACCGCTTTCGGTACATCCGCAAATTCTAATTGCTCGCGTAGTCCCGCGATGAGAATGAGGGCTAAGGTAAACCCTGCCCCTGCTCCTAACGCGTACGTAATGCTTTGAACGAAACCATATCCTTTCGAAGTCTGGAATAAGGCTAATCCCAGAATGGCGCAGTTCGTTGTGATCAAAGGGAGAAATATTCCCAGTGCCCGGAATAAAGCCGGACTCATTTTTTTGATGAACATTTCCACCAATTGCACGGTGGATGCAATCACCACAATGTAGCTGATCAACTGGAGGAAGGGAGCATTGATTATGACCAGCAAAGCATGAATCCCGTAGGCACACATCGAGCTGATCAGCATGACAAAAGTGACAGCTGCACCCATTTTGGTAGCTGTTCCCATTTTTCCGGAAACGCCTAAGAATGGACATATGCCTAGGAAATAAGCCAACACAAAATTATTGACCAGACAGGCGCTAATAAATATTTGCCAAAGCGGTTCCTGGTTCATGTCGCTTTTTTCTGTTTAAGTACATTGAATAACAATAGCCAAAGTGCGAGGGTGAAGAAGCCTCCCGCCGGAAGTATCATGACTACCCAATTCTGAAATCCGTCTGGAAACAAAGGGAAATTAAACAAGCTCCCGCTTCCCAGAATCTCCCTTACTGCTCCAAGGCAGAAAAGGGCAAACACAAAACCTACCCCCATTCCTAAAGCATCGAGAATTGATTTTCCAATGGTGTTTTTGGAGGCAAAAGCTTCTGCTCGGCTCAAGATCAGGCAATTCACAACAATCAAAGAGATAAATGCACCCAGGCTTTTATGCAGTTCTACGCTAATGGCCTGAATAGCATAATCGGTGATCGTAACAAAAGTGGCGATGATCAAAATGTAAGAAGCAATGCGAACTTGCTTGGGTATAAAATTGCGAAGCAGTGACACCAGAATATTGGACATTAAAAGCACGAAAGTGGTAGCTAAACCCATGGCGAGCGCATTTTCGGCCGTATTGGAAACAGCCAGGACTGGGCACATCCCCAATACTTGAACAAATACAGGATTATCTTTCCAGAGCCCTTTGATGAACTCATCGGTGGAAGGACCGCTTGCCAGTGATTCAAAAAAACCTTTGGAGCTATCTTTACTCATATGCCAGTTCTTTTGAGTTCAACTTTAACTGTTCCAGGTTTTGCTGCACGATTGGCCCCCAATGGCTGGCACTTTCATTAACTATATCGCCAATGGCCCTTGATGATATGGTTGCTCCTGTAATGCCGTCCACCTCCCAGGGACTCCCCTTTTCGCCACTTTTCACGGTAATTACTGGATTGGCCAGACCTGATCGATCAGCATTCAGGGAAACATCCAGTGCGACAAAATTCAGAAGGAAGTTTTCATCCTTTTCTATCTTATCCCCCAGGCCAGGTGTCTCTTTTGTTTCCAAAACATAAAACCCGATCACGGTTTCATCGGTCGGATTATACCCATAGAGTATTTTGATTTTATCTGCATAACCTTGCCCCTCGGCTTCGATGGCAAGCCCTATCAAGTTTCCTTCTTGGTCATAACCGGCAAAGACAGTAGACTGTCCATTCGACTCATCCGTCAGCGCAAAACTTTGATTATCATTCAACTGAAAAGTCTTCGTTTCTGAAATACCCGGAAGTACTTTGAAAATGGCTTGTTTTAAAGCTTCGGATCTCAAATACTGAACACGTGGCAGGGTGCCCTCATAAGTCAAGACGATGAATAAAGCACACATGGTTCCTATCAATACCATAGAAAACAGCATCTTCTTGCTGCTTACGGTTTCGGTATGTTGTGGTGCACTCATGAGGCCGACCTTTTTTTATCGGTTCCATAAACCCTCGGCTGAATAGCCTTATCGATGTGAGGAGACACGGCGTTGGCAATAAGGATAGCATACATCACACCTTCGGGAAGGCCACCCCAAATCCGAATGACAACGATCAGTAATCCAATCAGTACGCCATAAACCACCACTCCTCCCGAAGTGAGTGGAGATGCCACCATATCAGTTGCCATGAAAACGGCTCCGATCATGAGGCCTCCTGAAAACAGCATGAATTCTGGTGTAGGATAAATCTCAGGGTTCACCAGATTCAGTACAAAGCAGGTGATATAAACCGTTCCCAAAATGGCTACAGGTATGCGCCAATTTAGCATGTTTCTAGCGGCCAAGTAAGCCCCACCTGCCAGGATCAAAACAGCACAAGTTTCCCCGGTTGAGCCACTAATAAAGCCTAATGCCAAATCCTGGGTTCCTGCTACCACATTATCAAATTTCCAGGCCGACAAAGGCGTCGCTCCACTGATTCCATCTACAGTAGGCTCCATAAAAGGCATGGCAAATATGGAGCTGGCTACAGAGCCAAACCGTTCTTGAAGAAATGATGCAGTCCAGGTGGTCATCGCCACTGGAAATGCTGCCTGAAGAAAGGCGCGACCAACCAGGGCTGGGTTGAATACATTATATCCCAAACCTCCGAAAACAAACTTGCCCAGAGCGATGGCTACAAACCCTCCCAAAAACACCATCCAAAGTGGAAGCGTGGGTGGAAGGGTGAGTCCATATAAGAGTCCCGTAATGGCTGCTGACCAATCTGAAATAGTAGAGGCTTTCTTTGACCATCGGCAGAGTAAGTGTTCGGTGAGCACACAAGAAAAAAGAGCTGTACTGAGCACCAAGAGTGCATTTAACCCAAAGGAATAAACCGCAAAACCTGCCACAGGAAGCAATGCATAAACCACATTCCGCATAATGTCGGCAGTGGTAACTTCCTTTTTCAGGTGAGGTGAAGTGCTGATATGTAAAACTTTAGACTCTATCATGCTGCACTTTGAGCTTTTCGTTTGCGTACAATGGATTTAGACAATCTGAAATACTGCACCAGGGGAATATTAGACGGGCAAACAAATGAGCAGGAACCACATTCAAAGCAATCCATTAAGTTGTGATTTTCAGCCATTTCATCATAAGCTTCAAACTTGGCCAGGATGCCCATTTTTGAAGGGTTCAAGAAGATCGGGCAAGCCTCTACACAAGCCCCGCATTTGATACAGGGATATATTTTCTGGTCTTTCTTAACTTCCCTTTCAGTAAAAACAACTACCCCTGAAGTACCTTTAGTAATAGAAATATCAAGGTTTGAAACCGCTACCCCCATCATTGGCCCTCCCATATACACCTCTTTGATCGTTCCTTCAACACCCACCTGATCCAATACAAATCGCAACGGTGTACCAATCGGGATGAGGTAATTCCCTTTACCTATTACCCCAGGGCCAGTAATGGTGACAACGCGCTCTTGAATACCTCTTCCGTGTGGCAGCAATCGTCCGATTTCAGCCGCAGTAGCCACATTAACCACCACTACCCCAACATCAATAGGCAGACCACCGGAAGGGACTTCTCTTCCAAGAATGGAGGTGACCAGCATTTTTTCCGAGCCTTGAGGATATTTCACCGGAACAACTTCTACGGTCACCGGAAGATCAGGTGGAATATGTTTGCTCAGATGATCAGCGGCATCTTGCTTGTTGCTTTCAATTCCGATAATGGTTTTAGGTGCTCCTGTGGCTTGCATTAAGTATCGGATACCCATAAAAATATCGTTGGATTGTTCCAACATCACACGGTGATCGGTAGTGAGGAATGGTTCGCATTCTATTCCGTTAAGCATCAAGTACTCACACGGTTTGTCTTCTGGTACTTTTAATTTGACATGGGTAGGAAAAGCCGCTCCTCCCAGGCCCACAATCCCAGCCGATTGAATACCTTGTAGAATTTCCTCTCGACTGGCTGCTTCCAGGTCAATGGCAATACCCTCCATCACTTCCTGCCCGGAAGCCGGGTAAGGTTCAAGGTGAATCCCGGGCACCATTTTTCCCGTGATGGTGGGGACGTTTTTGATTTTTTTAACCAGACCAGAAACCGGGGAATGCAGGGGTACGGAAACATATCCCTGGGCTTTCGCTAACAACTGACCGCGGTTGACTTCCTGCCCTTCCCTGACAACAATTTCAGATGGCGCACCGATATGTTGACTCGTAGGCAAAATGATCTCCGGCGCAAATGGAAATTGTCTGATGGACTGGGTCGAGGTTTCCTTCTTATGTTCGGGAGGATGCACTCCGTGCCGGAAGGTTTTAGATCCTATGCCAAATATTCTTGCTAACATTTCCAGCTAGTTGAATTTTTCCGCACGGGCAATCCATTTATCGATATCCTTTTCGTTCCGATCTTTTGGCAAGCCCGGGTGAATGACCCCCGCCGTACATTTTTCGGCCGCCTTAACCAGGTCAGCGTAAGGCCCGGCATTGGCATCTTTGATGAAGGCTTTTTTATCGGTATTGTACTCGAACATCTTATTGTTGATCTTAATACACTCATCACATGAGGTGCATTCTTCTGTTTCAAGCCATGGACTCATGGATGAGGCTGCCTCTGTGGTTTCCTGGGCGTCTGTTTGATTTTCGAAAGTATCCAAGGCAAGGTCTGCGAGACCTTCACCATTTTCACCGGCCATTTTCATGAGGCCTTTGGCGATCTTACCAACCACTTCTTTTCTGATCTTATCTTCCAGATCAACTTCTTCTGTTGGCTCGGCTTCAACTCCGGCTATGTCCTTGAGCATGATCCAGAAATCCCTTCTTTCCTCACAAGATTCAACAATTGGCTTAGCCACTATCACTCTACTGAGTTGCTGTTTTTGATCCACCGCCCAGATGAATGGGAATTTACCATTCCGCTCTTCCTCACTCAGTTCTAAGAAGTCCACCAAAGGAACCATATTTTCATTCCAGGTATCTCTCGGCGCTTTTCTAAAATGTTTCCTGAAACGCGCTTCGGTGATGGCGAAATCGGCAAAAGTCATTGCCACCTCCATGAACTTCTCACGACCGTTTTCCAGGTATTTTAACTGATAGGAAGGCCATAGTTTATCCATATCAGGGTTGCCACTAAGATCAAAAGCGTCTTTGGCTTTGACTCCTAAATCAGGGTTGTATTTGAAGACCGGATATGCTCGGGACTCGACTGCTAGTTTTGCCTGATGTACGCCCAGATCATCACCCACACCATGCTCTGGCTGGCAAGTGGTATACAAGTTGAATAAGGCAGGGCGTTTGGTCATCAAACCATCGATAAACCCTTCTATCATGTGACTGGTATTGGCCAGGGTGGCCTGCATCACGTAGGTATTACGGTGCGCCATACCAATGAGCCCGATCTCTTTTCGTGGCTCTGGTTTTCCTTTCCAAACTTTGCCATACTGGGCCATATCGGAAACCTGTCCAATGAAACCTGAAGTACAAGCTTGCCCTCCTGTATTAGAATACACCTGGGTATCAACCACAATCGCTTTGATCGGTTTACCAGAAGCCATCATCCTGGAAAGGTTCTGGAAGCCGATGTCATACATCGCTCCGTCGCCACCAAAGGCCACCACCGGAGGACATAAATGCCACTCTTCGTCACTGAACTGCTGCCAGTTGAAATAGGTGAAGAAATCCTTTTTTTCGCGAGAGAGGTTCTCTCTGCTTAGCTCCAATTCCGCTTTTCGGATGGCTTTAAAGCCTTCAGCCATTTTAGCCATGTGCCCTTCGAAAATACCCATGGCCAGCGAAGGCGAATCCTGGAACAAATGGTTGGCCCAAGGGAATGGATACGGGTTGAACGGATAAGTACTTCCCCAAACCGATGTACAACCGGTAGCATTGGTCATACCCATATTCGTTCGGCCTTTTCCTGTCGTTCCTTCAGTATATTTCCACTTGAGCTGTTTTAGTTTCATTAGAAGTTGAGAGGTTTCCCTCAACCATTCCTGATCAACCGGTTCTTTACCTTTTTCGGCCTCAATGGTGCTGGCAATTTCCGAGATAGTCAGGTCTGCGTTGTGATGCTGAGTGACCATTTTCTCAATCAGGTCAGGATCGCTGATATTCACACTTCCCATCAGTTTGGACTGAATGTGTTTCTCCAGTCGATCAATGAGGTCTGTAAGGTGGTTGACATGCTTTTCAACCCGAGGTTGCATCAATGATTCTATCGTGGCAATGAACAGATGGATGACCGTTTTTTCAGAACATCCCAGGCAAGCTCCATCACCACTGGCGAAGTTTAAGTAAGCTTCTTTGTCCAACAAGATGGTTTCAAGCGGGCCGATCTTCTCTTCCAGACTATCGATACGTTTGTACTTATCTGGCGTAGAAGGCAAGTCTGTCCAAAAATCCCAATCTTTTCGAAGCCGGGCTATGCCATCCTCGGTTTGGGTGATGGGTTTCAAAGCGTCATCATCGCACACCTGGATACACTCCATACAGCCTTTACAGGTGGTTGGGTTGATGGTAATGCTGAATAAACCGCCCGAACCCGCTTCTTTTTTCTCATTCAGATCAAAATAGGGACGGGTAAGTGCGAATTGAAAATCTCCTAATTCTTCACGGAACCAAGTCATCTCTTCGGCCATCTTTTCATCCCCCTCTTTGATCATATCATTGATCACATCCTGAACCAGGTTATTGACAGTAGCACCATTTTTCGTTTCGCCAAACAGCTCCCTGATCTTAGGTTCCATTGTACGCACCGCTTTAGGTAGTACTTCTACCTTTTCGTGGTGCTTTCTAACCCGTTTCACAACCGTGTCTAAAACATCAGAAAGTTCATTGACTAAGCCAGGAATGGCGGTGTCAGGACAGACTGTATAGCAGTTACCACAAGCGGTACAATTATTTGGGATCCACTCGGGGTGTTCAAAGCGAATTCCGGTCATATCCCTGAAGAGAGAGGTCGTTGCCGGCATCACACTAAGGCCAATAAAAGGATCAGTGATGTTATCGTTCCCCATCCCCTGCGCATAAAAACTTCCGGTTTGCTCCCAGAATCTGTGAATGTCGCTGAGCTCTGATTTACTTTTTGGCAGGCTTTTCAGCATTTGAGGTAAAGGCAACACTTTACCATTGGTGCCATTCAGTTTCTCGGTAGAACGGGTTTTGTTTTTAATCTCTCTGACCTCATCAAAACCACGACGAACGACCCGCATATTATCATCTACCACACGCTGGCCTTTCGCACCAAATTTCTTTTGCACCTGGTCTTCGATGGCTTTGAGTAGTTTCTCTTCACTCAGCCCGGCTGTTTTCATCAGCGGAGAGGCGGCGAAAAACGCTCCCTGGAAAGCGATACCTTGCATTCTCAACTGAAGCTCAGGATCAGTCGCTTCCTCGCGGGCAATCTTGAATCCATCGATGTAGAAAATGTGGATGTCTTCATCGATGATCAGTTTTTGATAGTGTTTTGGGATATCGGCCCACACTTCTTCAGGCTTAGACTTATCACTTTGAATGATGAAACAACCTCCTTTTTTCAGCCCGGCCAGTGCGTTGGTATGCTTAAATACATTTGGATCGGGAGATAGCACCACATCCACAAAGAAGTATTCACAGTTGATGCGGATAGGTTCCGGAGCTGCAGTTAAGTAGTAGGTAGTTGGCTGCCCTTTTTTCTCAGAGCCGTACTTTGGATTGGCCTTGATGTCATATCCCAATAGGTCAAACAAGGTCATGGCCAGGTTTTTACCGGTGGTGATGGCTCCCCAGCCCCCAACCGAGTGAAAACGAACTGTGATAGAATCCTTAGGCATCAGGTTGGGGTTCTCGGAACCACGAACCGATAATTCTTTAATGTTTGGGTACTTGGCTTGTATGTTTTCCTGGTGGGCGCGTTGCTTCGGTGTGAAGGCATTTTCCCTGATGAAATCAATCGATAAATAGAAAAGCTTTTTCTGCTTGCCCTTTGGCAGCATGTTTTCAATTGCCCCAATGATTCCCTCCGGTTGAAGGTCACGGCTACCCATTCCGAAAGAGCCTGAATAAATCGGTGGCAGATCAGCAGGTTTGTAGGATTCTAATTCAGGATACGGCTTATCATGCTTGTAAGCCCCGTTTTCTACACACTTATTTAAGGTGGCCCTGATTTCACGTACCATCGGCAAGTCAGCCGCTAAAGGCTGATCGAGTCTTTCCAGTACAGTTACCCCTTTCTTGCCTTTTAAGAACTTGGCTATTAGGTCGCCAGGGAAAGGTCGGAACATGACTAAGTCGATTACTCCTACTTTCACTTTGTGCTTTTCACGCATGTAGTCAGAAACGACTTCGGCACTAGGAATCACACTACCCTGACCTACAATGAGGTAGTCAGCATTTTCGGCGCGATAGGACATGACCCGGGCGTACAACCGTCCTGTCAGTTCATAAAACTCACTCATCGCCTGATCGGTGAGCTCTTTGATGTGATCAAAAAAGAATGGGCGCTGGGCGGCAACGGATTGCATATAAGAATCCTGGTTCTGAACAATTCCCGACATTACCGGATTGTCTACATCCCAAAGCTCAGGAATCCGCCTTCTTTTATCCCCGTAGATCAATTTCTGGGCTGGAGTAGGCGTATCGATGATATCATCAGGTTTACCCAGGTACTCTTTGATCAATTCACGTTCCGGGATATTCAGCGATTCAATCAGGTGCGTGGTTAAGAAACCATCCTGAGCAATCGCCCCAGGTGTTAATGCCAACTCAGCAATTCGGTGCGCAATGATATTGAGATCAGCTACATGTTGAGCGTTTTTAGCGAAGAGTTGGAAAAAACCAGTATCATCGATGGCGTGGTAATCATCATGACCAGCGTGGACATTCAAAGTCGATTTGGTCATGGCCCTTGCCCCAATGTTCAATATATAAGTCAAGCGCTTTCCAACCGCAGCATATAGGGACTCATGCATATAGGCGATACCTTGCCCAGAGGAGAAATTAGCGGCGCGCTGGCCGGTCATAGAAAGGCCGGCTGTTACACCGGCTGCTGCATGCTCACCCTCTGGTTCTATAAAAATGAGTGGCTTATCCGATATGTTCAGATGGCCTTTGGCGGCTTCTTCCGCCCAGTACTCACCCATTTGGGTAGAAGGGGTTATGGGGTAGGCACCAGCCGCATCAGACGATTCACGTTCGCACATGATCGCAGCGGTATTTCCATCCATAGCCGCTCGAATACCAGGATATTTAACGTTCTTTTTTGATGACATTGCTGAGTAGCTTATTGATTTACTTTAATCCAATAGTGGATCGTGTTTTTTCTGCTAATTCGATAAAGTCGGTGGCCCGATCGATGTTCATCCAGACGTCTCCTGTCTCTTTTGGGTATTTCAGACATGGGTTGTCCAAAACAGAAAACGCAGATTCTTCACTGGTAGCCAGTTCAACCAGTTTTTCCATATCCGTATTTTCATCGCATGACACTCCTTTTTGTTGAAGGAACCCCTTCAAGTAATGGGAAATGGCATAGAAGGATTTATGACATACCGAGTAAGGAACAACATCTTCCGCTGGTTTCATCATCTGTTCTTTTGCTTCGGAAAGCAGTTGTTCGGCCGTGTTGAATGAAGTGTTTGTGTCCATTTTCGTAAGGTTTAATGGCTTGATATGAACACAAAGTACTTTTAAGAGCGTCCTGAGAGTATGAGCACGGTCATTCTATAGATTGATGAATGTCAGGCAGATGTCATAAAATGCATTGCTGATCTAGCTATAAAGAGAAGGAGCAGATAAAGTTGGGTATAAACCGGCACTAAAGATTCCTATCTGAGTTCTAATGGAGAAATATCCTCTTCATAATATGTTGATTCTATCTGAAATTGCCCTGTGTTGCTCTTAACAAGCGTTTGTTTGTGATGGGGTCATGAGCAAGGACGAAAAACGGACATATGTTGGTACTAGAAGTAGCTAACATATGGTGAAATTTCCTTTTTGACCATTGGATGCCTATATTTCAATCCATCATTGAACCATTGGGAAACTTTTGGGTACAACACAGAAAAAATTCATCGCTATATTCTCAAATAGGTTAACACCCAATCGATTGTGGAAATAGGCTCGGTAATTAAATGATAAAACATTCATTTGCTCAACTAAAGCTTTATGAAAGATCAAACCACACCGCATCATCAAAGAGGTATCAGCAACTTAGTTTCTGATTAAGAAAAGGATCGTTGGTTTCATGGCACCATCATTGGTAGGACGGTTGTAAAAGGAGGCACCAAAAATGATTCGGATATTGACTTTATGATTTTAGCTACAGATGAGGAATTAGAAAGGCGGCAGCAACAGGACCAGCCTTACAGCCGGTAGATGTGTAGCCAAGAAATTGAAAGGAAATCTTATGAATGATCAATATGATATGAGACCATTATTTTTTGAAAACCATTACTTTCTATTTTGTTTTCTTTGTACCCTTCTATATAGCTGTAATACCATCAACAACAAGGAATCGGCTGACACAATTACCAAATCCGAAATTCGCCAAACGGATGAAGGTTATCGTATATTTTTGAATGGACAGCCTTTCTATATCAAGGGTGCAGGTGTGGATAAGGGCAGTCTTGAAGCGCTCTCCGTACATGGTGCCAATTCCTTTAGGACCTGGCATACAGGCAATGGTAAGGAGGTTTTGGATCAAGCTCAGGAACTCGGTTTGAAAGTAATGATGGGAGTTTGGGTTGGCTTAGAGCGACATGGTTTTGACTATAACGACGAGGAAGCCGTAAAAAAGCAACTAGAACGTATCCGTCAGGAAGTATTAGAGCTAAAAGATCATCCGGCATTGATGATATGGGGAATTGGAAATGAACTGAACCTTCAATCAGAAAACCCAAAAGTTTGGGATGCTGTGAATGACATATCCAAAATGATCCATGAGTTAGATCCACACCATCTGACTACTACACCATTGGCAGGAATAGATAAGAAAGATGTGAATTTGGTTGAGAAAAGAGCACCAGATTTAGATTTCTTGAGCGTTCAGCTATATGGACCAATGGATGTGCTCCCGGAGCTTATTGCGGCATCTGGTTATCAGGGGCCTTTATTGATCACGGAGTGGGGAGCGACAGGCTATTGGGAAGTGGGTAAAACGGAATGGGGAGCGCCAATAGAAAATAATGGCTCCAAAAAAGCAGATCTTTACTTAAGTAGATATCAAAATTCTATCTCTTCTCAATCACAACAGGTGATGGGGTCTTTTGTATTTCTATGGGGTCAGAAGCAAGAACGGACACCTACCTGGTTCGGCATGTTTATGCCTGATGGTAAGGAAACTGAGTCAGTTGATGCCATGCATTATGTCTGGAATGGAGAATGGCCCGAGAACCGTACGCCCAGGTTGCTCGATTTTACCCTGGAAGGGCAGGGTGCTATAGATAATATTAAGCTAAGGCCTGGTGATACTTACACCGCTGAAGTTAAGATAGATGAACCTGATAATGATGAATTGATTTATCATTGGGAGATTATGAGAGAGAGCGAGTCAAAGAAGTCAGGTGGAGATGCCGAGTATATCCCGGATATTATTGATGGGCTATTTTCGGAGAATGCAGATAGCACTACAACCTTCTTAGCGCCTTCACAATCTGGTGCTTATAGGTTATTCATATATGTGGAAGACGGCCATAATCATACGGCTCATGCCAACATCCCATTTTTGGTTGAGGATTAACCGTTGAGATTCCATTGAGCTTTTGGGCGAACTCAATAGAACAAAGCAGTAAGCATTTAACAACTCAAATACTACTATCTATTAAAAAAAACCGGCGGAGTAAAATTCCCCGCCGGTTAAGTTTAATATTCAATATTAGATTTTTTTACGATCGCTTGAAGCCAAATCGAAACGATAAAAATTAATCGACAGGCTCAATTACAACACTAATTTGATTGTATCCACCGCGAGGGTCTCTAACATGCGATACGCCAGCTCCATTATTAATATTATTT
>JBCBSS010000020.1:0-67251 GCA_039819065.1 Bacteroidota bacterium | reverse complement strand
CAAAGGACTAAGTTTAAACTCTCCTTTATTGAGCCGTTACAGCTTAATGTGACTTGGTAACTACAGTATGGAAAATACTGATATTGCAGCCTAAAGAAAGAAGATAATTAATGAAAATCACTGAAGTATAGTTGGTATGGCTCAAAATATTAAAGTGTCCATTGTAGGGGCTGGGAATGTTGCATGGCATTTGGCCCCTGAGTTGGATAACGCTGGGTTCGTCGTTCAAGAGGTTTATAGTCGCAATGCAAAAAACGCTGAAGCTCTGGTGAAACGCCTCTACCAGGCTGAAGTAAAACATGATCTTGATTTTTCTTCCAGTGATTCAAACGTTTTCATTGTTGCAGTCCCTGACGATTACATTGAGGAAGTGGCTATGGAAATCGCATTACCCGATGAGGCGATATTAGTCCACACATCAGGAAGCAAGCCACTGAGCGCTTTAGGGTACTCTGCTACAGAGCACATTGGGGTATTCTACCCTCTACAAACGTTTAGCAAAGCCAAAAGCGTCGTATTCAGAGATATACCAATTTGTATAGAGACTGAGAATAAGTCTACGAAGAGCACGCTGATCAAAATAGCTCAATCTATCAGTAGTGTCGTGAAGTCAATTGATTCTAAGGATAGAAAAGCCCTTCATGTGGCTGCTGTATTTGCCTGTAACTTCACTAACCACCTCTTTACCATTAGTAAGGAGATCTTAAATGACAAATCACTCGATTTCGAATTACTCAAGCCTTTGATTGTAGAAACAATCAACAAAGGATTGATGATAGGGCCTGAGAATGCGCAAACAGGGCCAGCCAAACGCGGCGATATGGAAACACTCGACCACCACATGCAATATCTTCAATTCAATGAGGGCTATATGGAAATTTACAAGACCATTACCCAACATATTTTGGACACTTATAGCAACGAATAATTTAGACCAATCCTAAATTGAACGGGATATGAACATATTTTCTGTGCGGCATATTATATTGATATAAACTAGATATATATGGATAAGCCAGAAATTCCTCAAAAATCCCCAATGGTAATGGAAGTTGAACCAGGCACTTACTTTTGGTGCTCTTGTGGCCAGAGTAGCAGTCAGCCCTACTGCGATGGCTCACACAAAGGATCTTCATTCACGCCGGTTAAGGAAGTGGTAGAAGAGAAGAAACGTGTTGCTTGGTGTGCCTGCAAGCATACTGGAGGTGTGCCGTTTTGTGACGGCTCGCACGCTTCATTGTAAATGTCTTCCCACCATATCGTAAGAGACGAACAGGAGCCTGCGCTGCTGATCATCGATCAAAATGCGCTGCTCTACGCCGAGATTCAGCCACTGTTAGAATGGGTGCCTACTGTAATCGTATCAGAAGATGTGCTTCCTGTTGTAATAGGGTGGCAGATTAAGATCGATTGTGTTATTTGTAGAAAAGCTCACATTGAGCAGATCAGGGATGAGCTAATTGATCAGGAACCCTATTCAATCATCACCCTGGACGCTGCCGGAGATTCATTTACTCCGGCTTTTGACTTTCTCATGGCTAAGGGTTACACTGCAGTTAACGTAGTTAGCTCTTTTGAGAATAATCTACCTGCGAAGCTGGAAAAATGGACCGATAAGCTCAACCTAGTCATTTATTCTTATGGGTTTAAATGGGTATTAGCAAAGGGGCGGTTCAGAAAATGGGTAAATACTGGTCAGGAATTTTCAATATTCAGCTCCCAAGAGCTTAAATTTAGTACCCAAGGGTTTCAACACGATTTGAGCTCCAATTCTGTCGCAAACTCAAATCCGCTGAAAGCAAAAGAGGCCAGCCACATAGAAATCAGTGCAGACGGATCTTTTTGGTTAGGCGAAAAGATTTATTAGAAAACACCTCTTGCCATTCTGTCCTTGCCTTGCATGTCACGGACGATAACTACATCATGGAAGTGTTCTTCCTTAAGTATTGCTTTGACCTGCCCACCAAACTTTTCATTGATTTCCAGATACAATTTGCCTCCATCAGTGAGCGATTTGGCCGCCAAATCAGCGATGCGTTTATAAAAGACCAACGGTTCGCTATCTTCAACAAACAAGGCAGATGCAGGCTCATATTTGAGCACATTGTCATGCATTAAACCCTTTTCATGATTGGGTATATAGGGAGGGTTACTGACAATTATATTATATGGAGGATTTGGAATACGTTCTTTTAGAATATCACAGGCATGAAATGAAACATTACTTTGATTTTGCTCTGCGTTCAGCTTAGCCACTTGCAATGCACTCTTACTGACATCCAGTGTTGCTACTTCGGGATTATTAAGCTCATGAAAAAGGGTAATTGGAATGCAGCCGCTTCCCGTTCCGATATCCAACACCTTAAGGTTTGGAGCATCATTCTCCTGAATAATTAAGTTGACCAATTCCTCAGTTTCGGGCCGCGGTATTAATACATTGGAGTTAACCACAAACTGGCGTCCGTAGAATTCCGTATTTCCTAAAATGTACTGAATAGGCTCGTTTTTATTGATGCGTTCTAAAGATTCGGTAAATACGCTTTTTAGAGAGGTTATATTTTGAATCGGTTTGTCAAGTAGGATATCAGTTCTTGAGAAATTGATAATATGCTCGATCAGTAATTCTGCATAAATGCCACGTTCACCAATTGAAATAGACGACAGCATTTGGCCTTCCAGGTACTGTTTGAGCTTTTTTGCCGTGTTCGGGTAATCTTCAGGTTCTATCATCTGTATTTCAAATACCTCAATGCAAATTAAGCCCTAATATGTCTTAATTTTAAAACCTCATTAAGTTCAATCTCTTTTGACTAACAATAGCGTAGATATTGATGAATTATTAATGGCTAGAGCCCTTGATTTGGCTCAGCTAGGGCATGGTAGTGTCAGCCCAAACCCTTTGGTAGGCTGTGTGATAGTTCATGATAATGAAATCATAGGAGAAGGCTGGCACCAACAATATGGTCAGGCTCACGCAGAGGTCAATGCCATTAACAGCGTAGCAAATCAAGACCTGCTTAAAAACAGCACTGCCTACGTAAACTTGGAGCCATGTTCTCATTTTGGCAAAACACCACCTTGTGCGGACTTAATAGTACAAAAACAGTTGAAAAAAGTGGTGGTAGCCAATGTCGATTCGAACCCAAAAGTAGGAGGGAAAGGCATTGCTCTGATGAGAAATGCTGGAATCGAAGTGATAACTGGAGTATTAGAAGAAGAGGGCAGGATTATCAATCAACGCTTTTTTACTTATATCGAAAAAGCACGACCATATGTCATCCTAAAATGGGCTGAAACTGCTGATGGCTACATCGCACGTGAAAACTTTGATTCAAAATGGATAAGTAATGCACTTTCAAGACAATTGGTGCATAAATGGAGAGCAGAAGAAGATGCCATTCTCGTTGGTACCAATACTGCTCGATATGATAACCCAAAGCTCAACGTACGTGACTGGAGCGGAAGGAATCCTATTAGAATTGTTATTGACAAAGCGCTAAAGCTTGATAAAAACCTGGCTCTGTTCGACCAATCACAGCATACCTACTGCTATAATTTGGCCAAAGATGAAAAACAAGGTAAGGTCACTTATGTAAAACTCACAGAAGATAACTTTACTATTGAAATGCTTCAACATATGGCTAAACAGAATATTCAATCCTTAATCGTCGAAGGAGGGAGTCAGTTATTATCTTCACTAATCGGGAGTGACTTATGGGATGAAGCGAGAGTATTTAAATCGAGCGCTAGATTTGAAAAAGGAATAGCCGCACCTCGCATTCAAGATAAATGGATTTCAAGTGAACAAATTCAGTCCGATCAATTGTTAATCTACAAGCACACAAATCTATAATAATAGCCTTATGGCAGAAGAACTAATATTATCCACTTCCATAGATAAGCAAGAGCGTTACGATGCACTTGTGCCTCAAATTGAAGCCTTGGTGACTGGCGAGCCTGACCTATATGCCAACCTTTCTAACATTGCTGCAGCATTGAAGCAAGGAATGGAATTCTTTTGGGTTGGTTTCTATCTTGTTAAAGAAGGCGAACTCGTTCTAGGGCCATTTCAAGGACCTATCGCATGTACAAGAATACCCAAGGGCAAGGGCGTCTGTGGCGCTACTTATGCTGAAGGTAAAGTATTCTTAGTGCCTAATGTGGAAGAATTTCCAGGACATATCGCCTGTAGTTCTGATTCAAAATCTGAAATAGTCTTGCCTGCCTTCAAAGATGGCGAGGTAGCATTAGTACTAGATGTCGATAGCGATAAACTGAATGATTTTGATGAGACCGATCAGAAAAACCTGGAGAAGGTGATGAAAATTATTGAAGCGTTTATTTAGTCAATTGGGCGAGCACAGTCTCGCCTCCTTTGGTTTTCTCTCCTACTTTCACTTTCACCTCAGCATCGAGGGGCAAAAATACGTCCACTCGCGATCCAAATTTGATAAACCCGAATTCTTCGCCCTGACCAAGTTTATCACCTTGATTGACATACCACTTAATTCTACGAGCGACCGCACCAGCGATTTGTCTGACTAATATCTCAATATCATTCTGAGTTTTTACCACCATAGTAGTACGCTCATTTTCTGTGCTTGATTTGGGGTGCCAAGCCACTAAATACTTGCCTGCATGGTATTTGAAGAATTGTACCAGTCCGGCCACAGGCATTCTATTGACATGTACATTTACCGGTGACATGAATATCGAGAGCTGAATCCTTTTGTCTTTTAGATATTCGCTTTCCACTACCTCTTCGATTGTCACTACCTTACCATCTGCAGGAGCGATAACCGTACTGGGATCTATTGGTACGTGTCGTTTGGGGCTTCGAAAGAATTGTAGAATCAATAAATAGACGATAACAGATGCACCCAAAACCGCGTACATCACATATTGATTCTCTGAAATATAGGAAACACCGACATTAACAATAACCAAAACAATGAGCAATATGAGCAATAAGCTTCTTCCTTCTTTGTGTATGGTCATGTTTATATGCTTTAAATCTAATTAGAATTAATCTGATCAGCGCCCTAAAAACCGCCTCTGAATTTATAGGTCTTAGCTACCTTGTCAATCGCTACAATGTATGCGGCAATCCTCATTGGTACGTTGTACTCAAGAGATGTACGATAAACATTGTCAAAAGCGTCCTTCATAATCCTGTCGGACCTTCTATTTACGCGCTCACCCGTCCACTTGTAGCCCAAACGGTTCTGCACCCATTCGAAGTATGATACAGTTACACCGCCCGCATTGGCCAAGATATCAGGAGCTACCATGATGCCCTTTTCGTTAATGATAGTATCGGCTTTGAAAGCCGTAGGGCCATTGGCACCTTCTACGATCAAACGTGCTTTTATCTTATCTGCGTTTTCTGTGGTGATTACATCTTCCTTTGCCGCAGGAATCAAAACGTCAGCCTCCAATAGCAACAATTCTTCGCCATCGATCTTTTCAGCACCATCAAAACCTTCCATAGAGCCATTATTACCGTCACGATAAGCGATCGCATCCTGGATATTGATTCCTTTTTCATTATAGTAAGCTCCGGAAAGGTCACTCACCGATACAATTTTGGCGCCCCTTTCTTCCATTAGCAGAGCAGCGTAAGAACCAACGTTACCAAAACCCTGTACGGCTACAGAAGCCCTGTAAGGGTTGATTTTGAGTTTCTCCATGGCGGCCAGTGCGGTTACCATCACACCACGGCCTGTTGCTTCAGTTCTACCTAAAGAACCTCCAAGTACCAAAGGTTTACCAGTTACTACCGAGTTGATAGTCATACCTTGCGCACGAGAAAATTCATCCATCAGCCAAGCCATTTCCCTTGGCCCTGTGCCCATATCTGGTGCAGGGATGTCTCTGTCAGGGCCGAAAATACCTGCCATGGCAGTAGTGAAGGCACGGGTTAGACGCTCAATCTCACCGGCAGACATCTCCCTTGGATTACATCGGATGCCTCCTTTTGCACCACCATATGGTATATCCACCACGGCACATTTCCATGTCATCCATGCAGCCAGTGCTTTCACTTCATCAAGATTTACTTCGGGGTCATACCGGATACCCCCTTTAGATGGGCCGAGGATATTGGAGTGAATAACACGATATCCTTCAAATACTTTAATGGAACCGTCGTCCATTGTGATAGGTAGGGAAACAACCACCTGTTTGGCAGGTGACTTTAACACATTGTACACTTCGTCATCTAGCCCCAAGGCTTGTGAAGCAATGTGAAATCTCGACATCATGGACTCGAAAGGGTTCTCTTTGTCCCTTATCGGCGCCGGTTCTATATACCCCATATTGGTCTTAATTGACTATTTAAAACGGTTGCAAATTTAAATAATTCTTATGCAATAATACTTTTATTCAACGCAATCTCAGCACCATGGCTAGAAGATTTTCAGAAACGTCACAAGGAAAGGAGTAGACAAAAGCAGGCTGTCAAACCTATCCAAAAAGCCACCATGCCCCGGAATAACTGACCCGGAATCTTTAACCTTGATACTTCGCTTGAACAGCGATTCTACTAAATCCCCATAAGTACCAGCCACAATAATAATCCCGGATATCGTGATCCATTTCCATTGTGGCAAATCATGAAAATAAAAGCTTATCGTTAATCCCATGATAGCCGCCAATAGGGCACCACCCACACTTCCTTCCCATGATTTTTTCGGTGATACTCGCTCGAATAACTTCCTTTTTCCAAAGCGTCTGCCAGCAAAATAAGCACCGGTATCACTTGCCCAAATGATAAGCAAACAGCCTAGAATGATCTCATAACTGTAATGACCTTGGGAGTAGGAAGATATATTTAACAACACAAAAGGCAAAGCAATAAATATGATTCCCAGAAAAGTAAATGCAATGTTAGCAAACGGCTTGTGATCTTGCTTTTTGTATAGCTTGATCAGAAAAATACCGGCTGTCACAGGAAAGATAAGGAAGTAAAATTTAGAGCCGATCACCCCTGCTTCTATGAGAAAAGACAATGTGAATAGCAAAAGACCCGTAATCGTACCGAAGGTTTTAAGTGGAATTCTACCGGCTAGCCCGGTCAGTGTATAGAATTCAAGCTGAGCGAGCATGCAAATGATGAAAAAGACTGCGAAGTAGCTCCATTGGCTGTAGGCAGTGCCAAATATAATGATAAAGGCGCCTATCACCGCTGCTATAATACGCTGGGTAAGATTATTGTAATTACGTAAAACTGATGTCATCACCAATGATTTTAAAGGCTTTGATCACAAAGTCTGGAGCAACACGTATTTCAAACGAACCAAAGTCCTTATACGAAGAGTCTTGTCTATTGATCAAAACTGGATTGAGCCCTGCCTCCTCTAGAATAGCTTTGACAATTTCCGCTCTATGCAAATTCGGCGAGCTGAATACCTTCTGCCATTCAGCCATGACGCGCCTCGAGTTTCTTGAAATAACCTTTGAATAAAAGTGTCAGACCAATCGCCATAACCAGAAATACTAATACTCCTACTATTGGTGTGGATTCTGTGTCTTGAATATCAAAGTTCACTAAACCTTTAGAATGGAAATATACCATGATCAGTGTGAAACCATTATTGACTATGTGGGCAATTACAGGAACGGTTAAATTACCAGACCAGTAGTACAGGTATCCGAACAAGGCACCGAGCAATACCCGGGGTACAAACCCAAAAAACTGTAAATGTATAGCGCTGAACAATATCGCTGAAACCCAGATAGCTATATGTGGATTTTTAGACCCTTTATGAATCAGGTTTTGAAGATACCCCCTAAAGAGTAGTTCTTCACCAAAGCCGGGCAAAATGGCAATAACCAAAAAAGCTACCGCGAATTGTCCAAGATTGTCAAAGTCAATTAGAAATTGGGTCATATCTGCCGCCCTGTCTTCGGCTGTTCTGGCAAACTCTTCGAGTTCACTCAATGCCGCCGGCCATTTCAGGTTGGCATTCCATTCTACAAAAATTGAATTCACCGGCATGAAAGCAATCGTTATCAATGCCGTGAGCACCAATACAGGCAGCAGATTGAATTTTTTTGGACTAAAAACGGTTATACTTTGTTTTTCGGCAAATCGCAGGTAGAACCACGGAATAACAACAAAGCCAATTAGAGTGGTGAAACCCTGGAGAACATAAAGGGCCATTTGGCCGTTAGGTAGTGTTCGATAGCTGGTGAATAGTTGTTCTAAATTCCCCGGATTAAAGTCCAAAAAGGGCAGAGTGAACAAGACACCTATGGCAGGGCCGAGAAAAACAAAACCAAAAAGAGATAAGGAAAGTACGATTATGACCGATATCAAAGGTAGTTTACCTTCTGAAATCTGGATTTGATTTTCTCTTATATTCATAGATTGACGTAAATTTAAGTTTTATTTAGAAATAAAAACTATTAGAAATAGGCTAAAAGATGGTTAAGATCGGGAATACAGAGGTAGGAGAGTTTCCTTTGCTTTTGGCACCAATGGAAGATGTGAGTGATCCTCCTTTTAGGGCTGTGTGTAAAGAAAACGGTGCTGACCTAATGTACACGGAGTTCATTTCGTCGGAAGGACTCATCCGTCATGCAGAAAAAAGTGTCCAGAAGCTTGACATTTACGACTACGAAAGGCCAATCGGTATCCAAATATTTGGGGACAAAATAGACTCCATGAGAGAGGCTGCGGCCATTGCCGAGGCGGCACAGCCGGAGATTGTTGACATCAATTATGGATGTCCTGTAAAGAAAGTGGCCTGCAAAGGTGCAGGTGCAGGTATTTTGCTTGATCTGCCTAAAATGCAGAAAATGACTGAGGAGATCGTAAAACAAGTATCTCTTCCCGTAACCGTCAAGACCAGACTAGGCTGGGACGATAGCACTATCAAGATCGTTGAGGTAGCCAAGAGATTACAAGATGTAGGTATTCAGGCACTCACCATTCATGGCCGCACAAGGAAGCAGATGTATAAAGGAGAGGCGGACTGGAGTTACATTGCGGAAGTGAAGAACCAGCAAGACATTCATATTCCAATCTTTGGGAACGGGGATATTGACTCGCCACAAAAGGCGCTGGAATATAAAAATAAGTATGGCGTAGATGGCATTATGATTGGCCGTGCCGCCATAGGTTACCCTTGGATATTCAATGAAATCAAGCACTTCATGGAAACCGGTGAGACATTGCCTCCACCAGAACTTTCAGATCGCATCGATGTGGCGAGAAAGCACCTGGATTTTTCGGTGCGATGGAAAGGTGAGCGCAAGGGCATTTTTGAAATGAGGAGGCATTACACCAACTATTTCCGAGGGCTCATAAACTTCAAGCCATTTAGAACGCGGTTGGTTGAAGCCAACACTGCAGCAGAGGTAGAACAAATACTTTTGGAAATAGAGGAGCAGTTTGCAACTGATAAGGTGGCTGTCTAACTTAGCCCGTATTGATTTTTTGGGTTGCTTCGCTATTAATACGTCGGTTAGCGACCACTAGTATTTATAATGTTGATTTTAACGTTTCTGTCCGATTTAATTATATCGGTGAAGACTATTCATTGATAGCAAGCAATGTCTGATAGCAACCGCCCCTTAGCTTGGTTACTTCTGGGAGTACTTTCACTCATCTGGGGTAGCTCCTTTATTCTGATAGAGCTTGGGTTAGATTCTTTTTCCGGAGGTCAGGTAGGTGCACTAAGGATTCTTGCTGCCTCTATTTTTTTGTCGCCGTTGGCAATACAAAAGCTGGGTAATATTAAACGACATCATTGGCCATTGTTGGTATCAGTAGGTCTATTGGGGAGTTTGGTGCCATCCTTTTTGTTTGCCATCGCTCAGACCAATCTAGACAGTTCCGTGACAGGCATACTCAACGCTCTGACACCTCTTTTTACAGTCATTATCGGGGCGCTATTCTTTGCTCAAAAGTTCTCACAAAGAGTGAAGATTGGCCTGGTGATTGGGTTTGTGGGGTCTATTATTCTTATCATGACAGACGCGGGTTGGCAAATAGAAAATCTCAATCTTTATGCCTTCCTGGTTGTATTCGCAACGACGATGTACGGTGCCAATCTCAACCTGATCAAGTTTAGAATCAAAGATTTGAAGGCCTTGGATATCACTAGTATATCTTTGTTGATAGTTGGGCCACCAGCAGGAATTTATCTATTCTTTTTCACAGATTTCGTTCATGACCTCACCACTGTGGAAGGTGCCTATTTGTCGTTCACCTATGTGGCTGTCCTTGGTATTGTAGGGACGGCTATTGCGCTGATTATATTTAACAACCTTGTCAAAATTTCATCACCTATTTTCACCAGTTCGGTGACTTATATTATTCCAGTGGTAGCGGTTGCTTTGGGCGTATTCATCGAAGGTGATATTCTTTTTATAGGTCACTATTTGGGAATGCTAACCATCATTGGAGGTGTATATCTCGCCAATAGGAAAAAGTGAGTACAGCATTCCTTTGGACTATAGTTATTTCCGCATGATATAGAACTGTCGGTTTAAGATGATACTTCTAAAGCTTATTTCTCTCTTGTTTGCTTAGTACCACCTTCATTTTGCAATTTTTTTTTAATGACCCTGTCCTTTTTTGAAAGCGTGGATCGTCGTAACCATAAAATGATCAGATCCGGCGATGAAAACGCTCAAAAAAAAATATTTAATACAAGCATCTTTTGACTGCGTCTTTGATGCATTAACCAACGAGCAGGTAATTGAACGTTGGTCTGGTTCAAAGGCCTCAATGGATATCACAGATGGAGGAGCATTCTCTCTTTGGGAGGGAGCCATTGTAGGCTTTAATAAAGCGGTTTCCAGAGATCGTGTCATCCAGGCATGGAAACAATCGCAATGGCAAGATTATTCTACTGTGACTATTAGTCTTCAGGATTTTGGACAACTCACACAAGTGAATTTGGAGCAGCACGGTATTCCCGGTGAGTTTTATCAAGCTATTAATATAGGCTGGGATGACTACTATTTTAAACCATTGATAGAACTCGTTGAAAATTATCCGGATGAATGTCCCTTTTGACCATTGGGGATCGTCTTAGAATCAGTAATAAGTTGGTCTGTTGCGTATAAATATTAATCGATGCCGCATATCAAACATATTGTAAGCATAAACACTTTAGCTGATCGCATATATAGAGCGTTGACCACAGAAAAGGGACTCTCTTCTTGGTGGACACCGAAAGTGGAAATTGATTCTGAAGTAGGAGGTGAGGCCATCTTCAAATTTGACCACGGTTATGAAAAGAGAATGATTATCGACGGACTAGAGCCCAATTCAATGGTTGACTGGTCTTGTAAAGCCGCAGTACCAGAGTGGATAGATACGCAAATCAGATTTGAAATACGGGCCGCAGAAAACCATTCAGAACTTCACTTTTTTCATTGTGATTGGCCACAGTATTCTCAACAGTATGCGAGATGTAGTTACGAGTGGGCCATGTTACTAAGAAGCTTAAAGAATTATTGTGAAACAGGGAGATGTGATCCCTATCAATAAATGCTATTAATTAACCCAATAAAATACACACAACTCATGAACGAATACTTATATCTTTTCAGAGGCGGAGATGCCAGAGAAATCCAGCAATCGCCAGAAGCTATGCAAGCTCACATGCAAAAGTGGGGCGTTTGGATGCAAGAATTGGCTCAAGATGGAAATCTAGTATCTGGCCTACCGTTGGATAAAGGCGGTAAGGTGGTCAGAAAATCGGGAGACATTGTAACCGATGGCCCTTTCGCGGAAGGCAAGGAAGTCATTGGAGGCTATATCATAGTAAAAGCCAATGATATAGATCAAGCTGTTGATCTATCTAAGAAATGCCCCATTTTCGAGCATGACGGGGTTGTAGAAGTAAGGCAATTAATGCCCATGGATAATATGTAAGCAAACATTTAGAAACTGTCATTCTTCGTATTTTCTAGAATGGTAGTTTCTGCATTCCAGCAAACCAATTGTTTCAGTTTGACCACATCATTTCTGGTGAACTGAACAAGTTCTCACCTTTTAAGCTAAATTTAGTTTGGAAACAGTTCTAAATATAAAGGTGTCCTCCAGTCAAACGCAGCCTTCAGGGTCGTCCAAATTGGTCGAGCATTTTTTCCGTCACGAGTATGGAAAAGTGGTTGCCCATTTGACCAGGCAATTTGGAGCAGATTTGATTGAGAATATTGAAGATGCCGTACAGGAGTCCTTGTATAAGGCAATGCAGACCTGGCCATATGTTGGCCCTCCTGACAGACCAACCGCTTGGATTCTGAGAGTGGCTCGCAACAAGCTTCTTGACCAACTAAGGCGCAATAAGAATTACGCGGAGAAGAAAGAGGATATTCTTTCTGATCTGCAAACGCGTGAAGCGGAGGTCGACGTCAGTATTGAGAATGAATTGAAAGATGACCTCTTGAAAATGATGTTTGCCTGCTGTCATCCTACCATTTCTCCCGAGAGCCAGATCATTCTCACACTCAAAATACTATGTGGTTTTAGCAAAGTGGAGATCGCCAGGGCACTTTTGAAAAAAGAAGATGCTATTGCTAAAGCCTACACAAGAGCCAGGGCCAAACTGCGCGATAATCATGATGCGTTTATCGTACCTCTGGGCAAAGACTTGAATGACCGCCTGGATATTATTCTAAAGATCATTTATCTGCTTTTCAACGAAGGATATAACTCGTCTTCAGGAGAAAAATTGATTCGACATGATTTGGGAGCCGAAGCAATTAGATTGGCCGGCCTGATTCTGGAAAATAACTTGTTGACCAAACCAAAAGTGCATGCATTGATGTCTCTAATGTGTTTTCACGCCTCAAGATTCGATGCTAGAATTGGTAATAACGGAGAGCTATTGACATTGGAAAATCAGGATAGAACCAAATGGCATCAGGAATTGATAAATAAAGGATTATATCATCTTGGCCGATCAACGGAATGGGGAGGTATCAGCGACTATCATATTCAAGCCACTATTGCCTCCTGTCATGCCCAGGCTAAAAACTATGAAGATACCGATTGGGAGCAGATATTGGGTTTATATGATCTCCAACTGCGTGTTAACCCTTCTGCTATTGTAGCACTAAACCGTGTGGTGGCCTTTGCTAAGGTAAACGGAGTGAATGATGCTTTGATCGAGCTAGATAAAATTGAAAGTAGTGGAGTATTAAATGACTATTATCTCTTTTACGCTGTCAAGGGTGATTTCTTAATTCAGGTAGGTAAAAATGAGGAGGCTGTATACAATCTTTCAAAAGCGGCGGAACTGACTCAAAACGAAGCGGAAAAAGAATATTTATTGACCAAAGCCCAAAAATTGGTGAACAATAAAAAAGGCGATCTACCGAGATAGATCGCCTCCTTTACATTCTAATTGCTTATACTGGCTAGTTACTGTTCTTTTCCGTCACAATTTCCCAGTCACCTTCCTTCTCTATAATTTCAACCAGCTTTTTCTCGTAGTCAACATCATTGCCATTATCGGCTCGGTTTTTAAGCGAGGTGATTTCCTTCATTAACCTTTCTGCCTTCTCGACCGCCATTTTCTGATCAGTAACATCTTTGGAAATGACAAAGGCACCAACAACCTTACCTTCTTCGTCCTTAATAGGCCCATAATGACCTACAATATGAAGTGTTTTATTACCGACTGCTCTTTCCTGAGGAATCACAAAGCTTTCACCTTTCAAAGCCCTTTCGTAACGCTCTTTCCAAATATCCCGAGACTCTTTCGGCAGCTTGTCGATAATGTGATCGCCTTCATTGAGTTCGATTCCTGAAGCCCTGAAACGCTCTTTCAGCACTTCATTCACAATAGTGATATTGTAGTCAGCATCGATGGCGAAATATGTATCTGTATCCTCGTTCACTAAAGAATTTAGGATACTGCTCTTATTGGCGAATTCTGCCTGCACCTTATGCTTATCAGTTACATCTCTAGAGAAAACGGAAACCCCAATGATTTCACCTTTATCGTCCTCAACAGGATTGATAAAATAATCTCTATATGAATCTTCTCCTTCAACCGAGCTCTTGATGGTGAAATTCATTTTTTCACCGTTGAAAGCTCTATCATAGTAACCTTTCCATTCATCCTTAACACTACCCAGCATATCCAAAGCATTGGATCCTACATCAAGGCCTTCATATTGAGTGCCTTTATAGCGTGCTTTGACCACATCATTGATAACCGTTACCTTATAATCAGTATCGATCATGATGATAGAATCACTGGTATTATTGATTAGGGCATTAAGATTAGTTTCTTTTCTTGCAATTTCCTGTTGCGTACTGACCTTTTCAGTAATGTCTTTCGACATGACGGCAACACCGGTGATGGCATTTCCTTCATCCCTAATGGGGAAATGATATGTCTCTACATACTTTTTATCAGCACCCTCACCACGCTCGTCGATAATAGTGAATTTCTCACCACCCAACGATCTGTCGTACCTTTCTTTCCACATGCCTCTTACCTCTTCCGGTAGTGCCTCCATGATATGAGTACCAGCGCTTAAATCAACACCAAGGCTTTTGTACTTATCGCTTAGCACTTTATTCACAATGGTGATGACATAGTTTTTGTCAATAGCGAAAATGGTATCGTCAGTATTGTTAATGAGTGCGTTAAGATTAGCTTCCTTCTCTGATAGCTCTTTCTGCGCCCTGCCCATCTCCTCTTGAGTAGCTTTCATCTCCTCCATATTCTGCCTCATTTCCTCTTCCTGGGCCTGAAGCTGCTCAGTCAATACATTAGAGTTCTCAAGGAGTTTTTTGGTCTTTTCATTGTTCTTGGCGGTGATAATAGTTGCAGCTATACTTTCACCCACCTTTTCCAGAAATTCTATATCAGTCTCGCTAAATACCTCAAATGAAGCCAGTTCGATTACCCCAAGTACCTCTTCTTCAGATTTGAGAGGCACGATGAGTACGCTACCAGGGTTCGCACCCCCAAGACCAGATTTAATATTAACATAGTCTTGAGGAACGTCAGTCATATAAATCGTTTTCTTTTCGATAGCAGCCTGACCCACAAGACCTTCTCCAAGATCAAACCTTTTGGTCATAAATTTTTGCCTGTCAAAGGCCCTTGCCGCTATTAATTCAAGGAAGTCATCTTCTTCTGATTCGTTCCTCTCCAGAATAAATAGCCCCCCCTGATTGGCCTTCGTGTAAGAGACCAGGTTTTCTATTACATTATCGCAAAGCGTCTTTAGATCCTCGGCATTTTCTCTTAAAATCTCTCCAATTGAGGCTAAACCTACATTGATGTATCTTTCTTTTCTTTCCCTTTCAGCAGCGTCCAGCAGGCTATTCTGCATGTTCATCAAGGATTTTCCCAGATCATCCGTATCACCAAACTGGTATTCCGTGTTGAGATTGCCTTTGCTGATCTCTTCTGCAAAGTCAATGTTAGCCTTCATGTGTTTGAATTTGTCTTCTACCTGAAGAAAGTCGATAGCAGACTTCACTGTCTGTTTCCTTTGTAACTCAGCCCAGAAAATACACAACGCGGCATAAATTAAGAGTAGTAGTATGTGCATTACCGCTGTCGAAACAGAATAATGTTCCATTCGATCCAAGTAGGCACCGACATCTGAGCCACCTGACTTGAGTGTAAATATGACAATTACAGAAATTACCGCATACGAAACCGTAGGAATCAGCAAGCGCCAATCTTCATAGAACAGAAGGGCAGTAAGAGAAATGAAGTAAAAAAAGTGCACCTCGTAGGTGCCATGCATTTGTAATATAAATAATAGAGGGAAATTCCAGAGAAGGATACTGGTCAGTACACGAAGTACCATGCTCCCTGGCAACAAGTTCTTGATCAAGAAGTACAATCCAACAGAGGCACCACTTACGGCTACACCAAGGATCAGTTCTTCATGAAATATTGGTAAGATAAGGGCAATCACCGCGTACCCCAGTATGAAGTACTGCATAATGCGATCCGCATTACTGTGGACCTTATCTAAAAAAGGCTTTATCTTCTCCTTTGAAAACTCTACTTTCTCATCCATTACCGTCGACCTTTCAATCATTTCATCTTTATTTTTTGATGATCTAATCAACACCTTAGCCTGTTAGAACATTCTAAACACATACACAAAACAGAACCAAAGCGTTCACTCAGGACATAACTATCTCATAGTGTAGTTGTACCCAAGTACAAATCTTAAAAATAATGATTCATATTTTACTCCAAAACAGTTATAATTCTTACATCTGGAGCGGGTGCGGTAAAATGATGATTTTGTATATCAAGGCCTAAATGAGCCTACTAGGTTGATTAAATAGGTTTTATGTAGGTGATATAATACACTTACACATTATGAACAAGTACGTTGGAAAAATAGAAAGCAGAAGATCTTAAACGCCTTCTGCTTCAACGGTTTGCACTTCAGGGAGCATTCTTTTCAGTAGATTCTCAATGCCAGCTTTAAGTGTTACTGTCGAAGAAGGACAGCCGCTGCAAGAACCTTGTAATAAGACTTTTACCACGCCATCTTCAAATGATTTGAATGTGATGGCACCACCGTCTTGTTCAACGGCTGGTCTGACATACTCGTCCAGGATGCCTTTGATCTTTTTAACCGTTTCTGAGTCGTTTTCATCGACATCAAGGCCAGTACCTGCTTCTTCTGCTAGAATGGCTTTACCATCTTCCAGGTAATTTTTGATATGATCTTTGATCTGATCCCTCACTTCAACCCACTCAACATCTTCTTTTTTAGTGACTGTAATGAAGTTACTCATGTAAAATACCCTTGTCACAAAATCAAATGAAAATAATTCTTGTGCGAGTGGAGCGCTTTCAGCCTCTTCAATAGAAGGGAAGTCGAAGCTTGCGCCATCTGGAACCAACATAAAGTTAACCACAAACTTGAGTGAATTTGGGTTAGGGTTAGACTCCATATATATGTTGACGGGTGTTTTCTTATCAGCGATCATATCAATATCTTATTAGAGTATTCTTACAAACAAATAAGGGATTAAGGAGTTCCATGAGTTATCTATAATCTTGGATATCCTCTTCTTTTACTTTTACTTCTAGCTTCTCTTCAAATTCTAATTTCTCAGGATCCAAGCCCCTACCTAATTCGCCTTCAGAGCTAGCTACCAGGCTCGCCACAGTGGCGTCACCAGTTACATTAACTACTGTTCTACACATGTCTAGTGGCCTGTCCAGTGCAATGATCAATGCCAGCCCCGCAGGGTCAACCCCTATAGCACCCAATACAATCACCAACATGATCAGCCCTGCACTAGGAACCGCTGCTGCACCTATGGAAGAAAGTGTGGCGGTGAGTACAATGGTCAATTGGTCAGCTAAAGTTAGGTCATGACCGAACGCCACCGCGATAAACACCGCTGAAATGGCCTGGTGAATACTGGTTCCATCCATATTGATGGTAGCTCCCATTGGCAGCACGAAACTGGCTACCTCTTCTGATACACCAAGTTTTTTCTCCACTCTTTCCATAGTGACCGGGAGTGTTGCGGCACTTGAGCTGGTGGAGAAGGCAAGAAGCTGTGCTGGGAAAATGCCTTTGAAGAAGTCTTTGTATTTGATTTTCGTGAAAATGCTGAGTACCGTAGGGTAGAATATGAATACCATAAACGCCAAACCAAATAGTACGGTAAGTGCATATACGCCTAGTGCTACAAACAAGCTGGCATCGGCGGCTGTCTCTGCTATTAGTCCGGCCAATAAGGCAAAAACACCAATTGGTGAGTATTTCATGATGATCTCAACCATTCTAAGGATGACAGCATTAATACCATTAAAGAAACCCTTGACTGGCCGCATTTGATCTGCCGGTGTCATGATCATCGCAATACCAAATAGCACCGCGAAGAAAATGACTTGAAGCATGCTGCCGTTATCGGTCATTGATTCGAAAATGTTACTAGGAACAATGTCCTCTAATAACTTAAGGGGGCCAGAATCCTGAACTGATGAAGCGGCATCCTGTTTCGACAATGCTTGAGATGCATACTCGGCTTTAAGCTCTTCTCTTTTTTCAGGTGATACATAGGCACCCGGATTAACCACGTTGGCCAATGTTAAAGCGAGAGAGATTGCCAGTACCGTAGTGATTATATAAAGCCCTAATGTCTTCCCTCCGATTCTCGAAAGCTTGGCCATATTGGTTAGGTTCGAGATCCCGTCGATCAAGGAAACGAGAATGAGAGGAATGGCGATAAGCTTAAGTAGGCTTACGAATATGGTTCCAAAAGGCTTGATCCAGTCAATGATCAAACTTGAGTTTCTTTTTAATTTACCGGTGGAAGACTGTAAAGCCTTGGCATCAACCAGTTCTTCGAAGCTATAATTCTCCTGATCTTCTGCTTTGATCAGAGAGATTATTCCTTCTTGGGGCATCCCTGAATTATACAAGTCGGACCTTGATTCGAAACCATAGGTAAGTGTCTCTACCTCATTAGTTTTTAAGTTCTTAACCTTAAACGCTATCGTGCTTTTTTGATCGATCCTATCGACATCACTGTACTCAATATCCCCCCTGGTGTTTTCATATTTGATGTGACCGAGAGTGAGCCCAACTGCTACACCCAGAACCATCCCGATCAATATTTTACTGACTAATGAAAGCTTCTTCATTGTATATCTTTTAGCTTATAATTTCGATGTTTCATTCTGCAGATAGAAATCTGCAATGACCAGTGCTGCCATCGCTTCTACAATAGGTACGGCCCTGGGCACTACGCATGGGTCATGTCGGCCTTTACCTGATACCATCGTATCGTTACCCTGCTTATCAACGCTTTCCTGATCTTGCATTATTGTGGCAACCGGTTTAAAAGCGACCCGAAAGTAAACGTCCTGACCATTTGAGATGCCCCCTTGAATGCCTCCTGAATGATTGGTTTTGGTCTTAACCGTGCCTTCTTCAGTGTAGAAAAGATCGTTATGCTCCGAACCATTCATGGTAACACCTGCGAAGCCACTACCATATTCAAAGCCTTTTACGGCATTTATACTCAACATTGCCTTGCCCAACTCAGCGTGAAGCCTATCAAAGACGGGTTCGCCAAGACCTACAGGTACATTTTTAATAACACAAGTCACCACACCACCGATCGTATCCCTATTCTTTCTGGTTTGATCAATAAGCTCAATCATTTCGTCAGCAATATCAGCATCGGGACAGCGGACTATATTATCTTCTATTTTACCTAAGTCGAGTAGATGATAATCATCAGGGGTTTTGATCGCACCTACCTGTGATACATAGGCTTTGACCTCTATTTTCTTTTCTTTTAGCAGCAGCTTGGCAATTGCACCTCCAGCCACCCTGGCTGCCGTTTCCCTTGCTGAGCTCCTTCCGCCTCCGCGGTAATCCCTTACGCCATATTTTTCTTCGTAAGTGTAGTCCGCATGCGAGGGCCTGAACTTATCTGCTATGTGTGAATAGTCCTTACTCTTGGCGTCCTTATTAGGTATAAGAATACCAATCGGTGTACCGGTAGATGTGCCTTCGAAAGTGCCTGACAATAACTGAAAGCTGTCATCTTCTTTTCGTTGGGTCGTGATCTTTGATTGTCCCGGTTTTCTGCGGTCTAGTTCTTCCTGTATAAAGTCTTCGTCAATCTTTAGGCCGGCCGGACATCCATCGACAATCACTCCGATGGCTTTGCCGTGTGATTCACCAAAGGTGCTTATCTTGAATAATTTGCCGAAAGAGTTTCCCATTAACGTGTCGGAGAATTGAGTCTAAATGAAATAATAAACCCGTTGGGTTTTGACGTTCTGAATTAAAATAACGCCAAACTTACTCGTGAAATTCATAAATGAGAAATTTTTACCTGACAATGTGCAAGGTTCCCAACGATGATTAACTGCGCAATCTGAAGATCACAAAGGCAGAAGCAGCAAGCAATATCAGGATAAAAATGTTAATCGCAATCTTTGTCCATTCGTAGCCGTGAATGCTAGCCAGGCGATTGTCTTCTGCGTCCATACGGTCATAGAATGAACCCACATCGCTCGAAGAGATATTCTCATTCTTCTTGCTTTCACCCCTCACAAGCAATTTCTGTTCGGATTTCAGCGTATCATACTTCGCTGTCTTTGGATTAAAGAATATCCACTGAAAGTAATCCCCGAAGTTATACTCTCCCGGTTCTTTGGGGATGGCGTAGAATTCGAAACTTTTATAACCAGTCACATGATCATTTCTGCGGTTGATTTTCTGTGAAACATCTGGGTCATAGAAATCAAAGTCTTTATCGCTGTCCAGCTTTGGCTTTTCAATGGCAGATATGTTACCCTCTCCGTAAATGTTAAAGTCGTAAGCAACGCTTTCTCCCGTCTGTATTTCGTTGGTGCTAATTTCTTCGTCAAGGCGATAATCACCGACGGCGACGACGTCTCTCAAAGGATGAGGAGGAAGATCTTTCACTTTGACCTTTCTCGCTCTTGAATAGAACGTTTTGAAATCTTCTTTTCTATTCTGACCAAAGAAAGACGGGTTTTTGGCCACCTTGTATTTGATCATTTCCAGCCCAACCGATGGAAAAGTCAGGTCTTCATTATTAAAAGGATAGAAAGTAGCCTGATAGATCTTGAATTGGGTGTACTGTTTGTTGTTAATAGTAACAGGTTCACCATTTATATTCTCAATATTGAAGTTTTCTTCCCAACAGTTGGCAGGCCTTACCTTCTTTAGAATATCGGACAATTGCTTGCCCAGCTCAAAGAATTGTAGTGGAGCACGGTTGTTGTCGGCCACATAGAATGCCAACGTAGTCGTCACACCCTCACCTACATATATTTCTTTCTGGTCAGTGGTTAAAGCCAAAAATGCATCCTCCTTGATATCTACGAAGGTTGTTTCCCTTTTTCTACCGAATGGGTCATGGAAAGAGTCCCGGCTGAAGAAGTCCAAAGGATCACGGCGTTGCCTACGTTCAATCGGCGGACCCACCCTCACACGTTTACCAGGCGAGGATATCTTTTGACCATTTACGGTAATACTAAACGGTTTTATTACATATGTACCTTGTTTATCAGGTGTGTAGGTCATGGTGACACTCTGTGTGGATGATATTTGCCCGTTAAAAATGTTAGTAGACGAGGAGGAAGAAGTGCCTCTTTTTCTAAAGCCCTGAATATCAGGGAAGTTGTCGTAACTTTTCAATCTGTTATTGCTGACAGTGATCGTTATTGTAAAAGACTGGTTCTCAGCAATTTCGTCTGGACCTAACTCAATCTCTATTTCCTGCGCCTGTACGGCAGAGCTGATTAGAAAAAAAGTGAATACCAGAAGTAAGAATGACTTTCCACACATAATATTCATAGGTTTTTTCGTTTACTTCAACGTAAAAGTCAGTCATCAAAGTTAGAGCAATCTTTTATTTACAGTAACTAATTACTATATTAAAGGTTAGAGGACGTGACAAGCTATCAACACTTTTTTTAAATTTTACCAGCCTATGTTAGACTACGTAAAAACGATTCTCATGAAAGTGAGCTTTGACCGTGGGCTCTTTGAAAAAGAGCTAAGAAAAGCACTTTCCGTGCTAATCACTGACGAGGTCAGAGAATTGAAGAAATGGTGCTATGCTAATTTTGACAACCAATACGGCTCCATATTAAACCGCTATTTCATAGTGGCATCGAGTTAGGAGCACGATAGAAATCTGACTTGTAAACTTATTAAGGCCCTGTTTTACCGACAGGGCTTTTTTATGGATAAAAATTCTTGCAGTCAGCCTTTCTTCACAAAATCGATATTCCTTTTCAAGCCAGACAGCTTCGTTCTTTTTACAGCTGACTTTTTGAAGATTTTGCTAAACACGTCCTGCGTGATTTCCTCCCAATCCTGCTTTTTCATATCAGCCATATCGGGATGGGGATCAAACATCGGTTCATGATGTGGTTTTGAGAAGCGGTTCCATGGACATACATCCTGGCAGATATCACATCCGAAAATCCAATTCTCAAATTTGCCTTTTACCTCCTGAGGTATTGATTCTTTGAGTTCGATGGTGAAGTAGGAGATGCATTTGCTGCCGTCGACAACATAAGGGTCCGGGATAGCATCGGTCGGACAAGCATCAATGCATGCTGTACAAGATCCGCAATGATCTTTAACTGGACCGTCATAATCCAACTCAAGATCGAGTATCAATTCTGCTATGAAGAAAAAGCTTCCATGCCCTTTGTTCAGTAACAAACTATTCTTGCCTACCCACCCTAGTCCACTTTTGCTTGCCCAGGTGCGTTCCATTACAGGCGCAGAGTCGACGAACGCTCGCCCCTGAACCTCACCAATTTCTTCATTGATTGTATCAAGAAATGATTTCAGCTTGTCCTTGATGACAAAGTGATAGTCTTTCCCGTACGCGTACTTCGATATTTTGAATTCTCCATCCCTGGCCAGGGCTTGCTTGGGAAAATAATTATATAGCAAAGAGACTACTGATTTCGCTCCATTTACCAGTTTCGTCGGGTCGAGACGCTTGTCAAAATGATTGGCCATATAACCCATCTGCCCATGCATATTCTGATTGAGCCATTTTTCCAGGCGTGGCGCTTCTTCTTCCAAAAACTCGGCTTTAGCAATACCACAAAAGCTGAAACCAAGCGCTTGGGCAGTTTTTTTGATAAGCTGGGTATTTTTTGACTTTGATGAATGAGCCTGCATGACAACCACAAATATAACCTCTTTTGTGGCTGGGCGAGAAGCTAGTTAAGGCCTAGTGTTCTAATGATCATTCTGACCGGTACCGTGATAAAATCTTGAGGTACATATTGAGATTCTACCCTTTTGACACTTTGAGTAGTTTTGATCAAACCCGGATCGCCGAGTTCAGGTGAGGTAGACTTGGGTTGTAAAGTAATCAGAAGTGCTACCGCTACGCCTGCTATAAGAAAGAGGTTCCTGAGTTGCTTTTTAACCATGACTTTAAATCTTAAATTCACTACGTTAGTAGCACATCGGGTGCGATTTATTACACCACCTTAAATTTTTTTTTGAAAAAAATTATTCATGCCAAAATTTTCGAAGGACTAGGACTTGAAAAGGTTAATCAAATAACCCTTGTGTTCTGCTCGGAGGAACAATTTTAAGGTGTTTGTAAGCCAGTTCGGTGGCTTCACGTCCTCTGGATGTTCTTTTTATGTACCCCTCTTTAATAAGGAATGGTTCATACACTTCCTCAATTGTTTCGGCCTCTTCCCCGCATGCCGTGGCAATTGTGGAAATACCAACCGGGCCACCTTTGAATTTTTCAATGATCGTAGACAGGATGCGATTGTCCATTTCGTCCAGACCATTATGATCCACATCGAGTGCGTTGAGTGCAATCTCGGCAATATCCCTAGTGATTCTACCATCACCCTTTATTTGGGCAAAATCGCGCGTTCGCCTAAGCAGATTATTGGCAATACGCGGTGTGCCTCTGCTCCTTCTGGCAATTTCATGAGAAGCATCTTCATCGACCGGGCTATTAAGGATTGAAGCGGAACGTTTTACTATCGAAGTAAGAATCTTAGCATCGTAGTATTCTAATCGAGCATTGATGCCAAATCGAGCCCTCAGCGGTGATGTAAGCAAACCTGCCCTGGTTGTGGCTCCGATAAGCGTGAAAGGATTCAAAGTGATTTGTACCGTTCTGGCACTAGGCCCGGTATCCAGCATAATGTCTATTTTGAAATCTTCCATAGCAGAGTAGAGATATTCTTCTACAATAGGGTTGAGCCTATGGATTTCATCTATAAATAAGACGTCATGATCTTCTAGATTGGTCAATAAGCCCGCTAAGTCGCTCGGCTTGTCCAAAATAGGGCCGGAAGTGATCTTAATGTTGGTTTCAAGCTCATTAGCAATAATATGAGAGAGCGTAGTTTTACCTAAACCAGGAGGCCCATGTAGCAGAACATGATCCAGTGCTTCGCCCCTTTGTTTAGCCGCTTTCACGAATATAGTGATGTTATCAACTACCTTTTGCTGACCGGTGAAATCGCCAAAACTTAGTGGGCGTAATGCTTTTTCAATCTCCTTTTCAGCAGGGCTGAAGTGTTCATCTTCTCCACTCAAATAATCTTCTCTCATAAACAGAGTTGGTTCTTTTCCCTCAAACGGGAGGCTGCTAATGACTGCCATAATGTACTGCTCAAAACCAGCAGCTATGGCTAAAATCTTAGCGTATATTTCATGCTAAGTTAATTATAACCCTTCCAATTTCACTAAATTGCGGCAAATTTTAGATGACATGAGTAAGCCCCTCATAGATAAGAGCAGAATCTATCCCGTGGTGTTGTTATTGATTGTTTTTCTAGTCTGGAAATACCGGGAATCCCAGAAAGAAAAAGTAGAAGAAGCTCCGATTATCTACAATGATAAAACTTATGAATTGATCTCCTTTTCAGGCAAAACGATGGGGCCTATTATATATAGTATCAAGTACTATCAAGAAAATGGTGTAAACCATCAGGCAGGTGTAGATTCTGTGCTTGAAGTATTTAACCTATCATTGAACACTTACAATCCTAATTCAGAAATTTCTCGATTCAATAGAGATACTACTTTTGAATTTCAACTTCCTTACTTTCATCAAGTACTGGCACGCAGTAAAGAGATTTCGTCCCTTACAGGAGGTGCTTTTGACCCTACCATTGGGCCATTTATTAATGCCTGGGGTTTTGGCGCACAAAAGGAGATCAACCCCGATAGCGCTACCATCGACTCGTTAAAATCCTTCGTGGGTTTTAGTAAGATCAATTTTGACGAGCAGCGAGTGTGGAAGCAATCGCCTGCAGTTAAAATAGATTTTAGTGCCATAGCCAAAGGACAAGGTGTTGATGTAGTGGCAGATTATCTAGCATCAAAAGGCATTAAAAATTTGTTTGTAGAAATAGGAGGAGAAATAGTGGCCAGGGGCCTAAATCTTCATACGAAAGAGCCATGGGTGGCGGGCATCATTGACCCGACTAAGGCGGATCCTGGCACAGGTAGGCCGGAGCTTTTAGGTTTGGTGAGCTTGAAAAACAAGGCTATTGCCACTTCGGGTAATTATTATAACTACAGGATCATAGATAGTGTCAGGTATTCTCATACCATAGACCCGGCGTCTGGGTTCCCAATAGAGCATGAAATACTCAGTGCTTCTGTGTTTGCCCTGGATTGTATGACGGCTGATGCCTTTGCCACTGCTTTTATGGTGACCGGGCATGAAAAAGCGATAGAAATTGTTGAACAAAATGAAGGGGTAGACGCTTACTTGGTATTCAGCAAACCTGATGGAAGTGTTGGTACCTATGCTTCACCCGGAATTGCCCAACATATAGAAAATGCAAAATAGCGAAACAATAAAGAAAAAAGAGTGGTTTGGAGAGTGGTTCAATTCACCTTACTATCACATCCTTTACAAGCACAGAGACTATAATGAGGCTAGGGTTTTTATAGATAACCTTGTCAAGTACTTTGATTTTCAAAAAGATCATAAAATACAGGATTTAGCTTGTGGCAAGGGCAGACACTCTATCTATCTCAATGAAAAGGGTTTTGATGTGGTAGGCGTTGACCTTTCTGCTAAGAACATCGAGCATGCGCAGCAATTTGAGAATGACAGACTTCACTTTCATATCCATGATATGCGTGAGGTATTTCAAGAAGAATCCTTCGATTTTATTCTCAATCTGTTCACCAGTTTCGGATACTTTGATTCTGCAAAGGAAAATGAAAAAGCGATCTGCTCAGCAGCTAAAGGGCTTAAGCCTGGTGGCAAGCTGCTGATAGACTTTTTGAATACCTACACAGTGGTACACAACCTCGTGCCATGCGAAGAAAAGCTGATCGATGGGATAGAATTCAAAATCACCAAACGACTCAGCGACGATGGCTTTATTTTGAAAGACATAGAATTTGAAGATCAAGGGAAACAGTACCGTTTTCAGGAAAAAGTAAAGGCAATCCGGAAAGTAGATTTTTTACACTGTTTTGAAAAGGCTAAACTGAAGCTGGAAGGGGTTTTTGGAGATTACAATCTTAACCCTTACGATGAGAAGCATTCGGATAGAATGATCTTTGTCGTTCAAAAGTAAAGGTCATTTATGATATTGAACCTGGTTGTCCTTCTTTTGTCGGTGCTAATACCGGGATTAGTTGCCTTCCGTATTCCGGAAGTTGATAGCTCGAAATTAAAACTGTCACTGGTTTTCGCAGGTTCCTACCTGTTCTCGATAACGATAATCCACATCTTACCAGAGCTATTTGCCAGCAAGCACGAAGACGCTACTATCATTGGTCTGCTCGTGTTGGTGGGGTTTCTTATGCAGCAGGTACTTGAGTTCTTTTCTTCCGGAGTAGAACATGGTCACATGCATAAAAAAGACAAACACCATCATCACAACCCCTTATCCTCTTTCTACGTTCTAATTGCACTTTCTATCCATGCCTTACTGGAAGGCACCCTATTAGCACACCCAAGTACCGCTCACGGGCATCATGATTCGACAGCACTATTGGTTGGGATTGCTTTACATAAGGGACCAGCGGCTTTTGCATTTATGTCCATATTACTATGTCAGTTTAAGAAAAGAAGAAGGGCTATTGCGTATTTGCTCGTATTTTCCATCATGTCTCCTCTAGGTCTGTTCATTAGCGACTATCTTTTCGAAGAAAGTTTATTGGCAGATCAGGCCTTTACCTATCTTTTTGCCATAGTTGGTGGCAATTTCCTGTACATATCGACCATCATATTTTTTGAAACCAGTCCGGAACATCGCTTTAATGGCAAGAGGATGCTGGTTAGCATGATAGGAGTAGCATTCGCCGTATTGGCTGAGCTATTGGTATAAGACCAGATTATCCATGATATAGACCCAAATTAAAGTATCAAATTCTTTGACAAGACTGGTTAAGACGCGATATTCATAGTCCTTTGTAAGACCCATTGTTACATTTTTTAACCTAATATTTAAAGATGTCAGAAAAAGACTTCAAAGCGCTTATCGTTGAAGAAGACAGTGAAGGAAACTTCTCCAGAAAGATCGCAACCAAAGCAACCAGTGAACTCCCGGAAAATGAAGCATTAATCCGTGTTTCTTATTCTGCCCTCAACTATAAGGACGCACTCTCAGCTTCTGGAAACAAAGGAGTGACCAGAAAATACCCTCATACACCAGGTATTGATGCGGCAGGAGTAGTTGAAGAGGACAAGAGTGGCCGTTTCAAAAAAGGTGAAGAAGTAATAGTCACCAGCTACGACCTGGGCATGAATACTTCAGGAGGCTTTTCCGAGTATATTTCAGTGCCATCATCATGGATAGTGCCCCTTCCTGATGGATTGACCTTGAAAGAAAGCATGATCCAAGGTACTGCTGGTTTTACAGCTGGACTTGCCCTCTACAAAATGGAAATGTGCGGCCAAAACCCAATGATGGGGCCTATATTGGTTACGGGGGCTTCGGGGGGAGTGGGTAGTATGGCCATTGCGATCTTGGCTAAGGCGGGTTATGAAGTTATTGCTTCCACGGGTAAAAAAGAAGCCTGGGACTATCTCAAAAAGCTGGGAGCTACTGAATGCATATCTCGTGAAGATGTGGACGATCAATCCGGCAAGCCATTGCTCAAGCCAAAATGGGCAGGGGCTATTGATACTGTAGGAGGCAATACCTTAGCTACAGCTATAAAAGCTTGTGATAGAAATGGTAGTGTGGCGGTATGTGGATTAGTCGGTTCCCCCAAACTGGGCACCACCGTGTTCCCTTTCATACTCAATGGGGCAAACCTGCTGGGTATAGAATCGGCAGAGTGTCCTATGGAAATCCGCTTGAAGATATGGCACAAATTGGCGAGCAGCTGGTATGTAGATAGCATGGATGAAATGGCTACATACTGTTCGCTGGACGAACTGAACGGTTATATCGATCAAATATTAAAAGGACAAACTAAGGGCAGGGTAGTGGTGGACCTGACTTAATTTTTTTAGCTTAAAAACATCCCCCTCATGTACGAAATTAATAGCCTCGAAGATTACCAAAATGCCTACGAACAAAGCATTAATGACCCTGAGGAATTCTGGAGTGACATCGCCGAGGATTTTAAATGGCAAAAGACCTGGGATAAAGTACTGGAATGGGATTTTAATAAGCCGGAAGTAAAGTGGTTTAAGGGTGCTAAGCTTAATATAACAGAAAACTGCTTAGATAGACACTTAGCAGATAAAGCAGATCAACCAGCCATTATATGGGAGCCCAACGATCCCAATGAAAGAGCATTACATATCACCTACCGCCAACTCTACGCACGAGTTTGCCGCTTTTCAAATGTCCTTAAGCATCTTGGGGTACAAAAAGGAGATAGGGTTTGCATATACATGCCCATGATTCCTGAGTTAGCGGTTGCGGTATTGGCCTGCGCTAGAATGGGAGCAGTTCACTCCGTGGTTTTCGCAGGGTTTTCAGCCAGTTCATTGGCCGATAGAATCAATGATGCGAGCTGTAAAATGGTACTCACAGCAGATGGTGCATATCGTGGCAAAAAAACCATTGGCCTTAAGAAGATTGTAGATGAGGCATTAGAGAATTGCCCATCAGTGGAGCATGTGGTCGTTTATAAAAGGACTGGTGAAGAAGTTTATATGGATCCTGAACGAGACAGCTGGTGGAGTGAAGAAGTGGTAGATATGGGACTTGGCTGTATGGCAGAAGAAATGGATGCGGAAGATCTGCTGTTTATTCTATATACCTCGGGTTCTACCGGAAAGCCAAAAGGCATGGTACATACCACTGGAGGTTATATGGTATACACTCATTATACCTTTCAAAATGTTTTTCAATATCAACCAGGCGATGTCTATTGGTGTACAGCCGATATCGGTTGGGTCACAGGCCATTCATACATCATCTACGGGCCACTGCTGGCCGGAGCCACTTCACTTATGTTCGAAGGCACACCTTCCTATCCTGATATGGGTAGATTTTGGGAAGTAGTAGCCAAGCATAAAGTAAATATTTTCTACACGGCACCGACCGCTATCAGGGCATTAGAAAAAGCAGATATCAGCTTTGTAGAAAAGCATGACCTCTCGTCGTTAAAAGTCCTCGGTACTGTAGGGGAACCTATCAATGAAGAAGCCTGGCATTGGTACGATGAAAAAATTGGTAAGCAGCATTGTTGGATTGTAGATACCTGGTGGCAAACGGAAACGGGTGGTATGATGATCGCTCCGATAGCCAATATCACGGAGACCAAACCGTGTTTCGCCACCTTACCGCTTCCTGGCATTCAACCTGCTGTAATGGATGAAAGCGGTAATGAACTGGAAGGTGGTAATGTAGAAGGACGCCTTTGCATCAAATTCCCTTGGCCTTCGATGGCACGTACAATTTACGGAAACCATCAGCGCTTCAAAGACACCTATTTTTCCACTTATCCCGGTAAGTATTTCACAGGGGATGGCTGCAAGCGGGATGAAGATGGCTATTACCGCATAACAGGCCGAGTGGATGATGTGATCATCGTTTCAGGTCACAATCTCGGTACTGCAGAAATAGAAAGTGCCATTGATGAGCATACTAATGTTTGTGAAACCGCTGTCGTAGGCTACCCTCACGATATTAAAGGGCAAGGCATTCATGCCTTTGTCATTTGTTATCACACGCCTGAAGATGAGGGTATATTGAGAAAAGAAATCCTAGACTTGGTCGCCAGTACCATCGGCCCGATAGCCAAACCAGATAAGATCCAATTTGTTAATGGTTTACCTAAGACGAGATCAGGCAAAATTATGCGGCGGATTTTGAGAAAGATCGCTTGGGGAGAAACCGACAATCTGGGAGATATTTCAACACTTTTGGACCCGGATGTGATTGAGGAAATCCAAGCAAATACAGAAAACGTTTGAGCAATCGTTTGCGGAAATAGCAATATTCCTCAATATAATACAAGCATAAGAAAATTGTAAGATTTCAATTTTTTCCTACAGAATAATTCCTATCTTCATAGGTTAACTGTACTTCCTTTTTACCTAAATGCTGGGAAATGTTGAAATTTGTGTTGGCCAAAAGGGCAATGTCGGTCGTGTTGTTATGGGGTATTTTAATACCGTTTCAAGCCCATTCGCAGAATAATAATCTCCACTTTGATCATCTTAATCATGTAAAGAGCCTTTCTAATAGAACGATCACTGCTATTCTACAGGGAGAAAAAGGTTTCATGTGGTTTGGCACCCCCAATGGACTGCTACGCTATGATGGATACTCAGTCAAATCATATAAGCATAGTGCTTCAGATAAGAATTCTCTATCTGATAACGATATCAAAGCTCTTATTGAAGATGTTGATGGTAACTTATGGATAGCCACTCAAGGGGGAGGCTTAAATAAGTTCAACAAAGAAACGGAAGAGTTCACTCACTACATTCATGATCCTGAGAACCCTAATAGCATCAGTGGTAATGCCGTTTGGTCTCTCCTGGAAGACAGCCATGGCAATCTGTGGGCAGGAACGTGGTCCAATGGGCTCAACCTTTTCAACAAAGAAACGGAGCTGTTTACCCGTTTCGAGCATGATCCGAATAATTTCAACAGTTTTTCCGGTGGCCCGATTATGCGCCTTTTTGAGGATCAATCAGGTATATTATGGTTGGGTACGGCAGGAGGCCTTAACCGATTTGACGCAGCGTCAAAAACCTTTAAACTTTACACTACGGATGTAACTGACCCACAAAGCATTAGTGCTAATGGCATTTGGTCCATTTTTCAGGATAGCCAAGGAAATCTATGGGTTGGAACTGATCAGGGGGGACTGAACTTATATCATCGCGATTCTGATGGCTTCACCAATTATACTCATGATCCCGATAACCCAACCAGCATGAGCAACAATTCCGTGTATGCCATCTATGAAGATGCACAAGGGAATCTATGGCTGGGAACCAACGGAGGCATCAATATCCTAAATCGAACCAGTGGCTCTTTCCAAACGCTGATTCATGACCCATCAGACCCCAGTAGCCTAAGTAATAATAGCCCTAGAACGATTTACGAAGACCAGAATCATTCGATTTGGATAGGGAATGAAGGCGGAGGTATTAACAAGTTGCAGGACAAGAAGGCATTTCAGCATTTGGCTCATGACCCTAAGAATGATAACAGTATCAGCTTTAATGTCATCCGCTCTATTTATGAAGACGATGAAGGTTTTGTGTGGATTGGTACCCAAGGCGGTGGTTTGAACAAGTACGATAAAACCATGGGGCGAATAGAACGCTTTCAGGTGGATGACAGTGACCCGCATGCGATCAGTAGTAATGAAATATCGGCTATTTATAAGCATGATGGCCACCTATGGGTGGGCACATGGGGCGGAGGTATCAATAAGATCAATCTGCTCACAGGGGAAAATAAGATCTACCGCCATGATGACCTGGATACTAATTCCCCTCTTGATGATAGAATCCAGGTTTTTCACAGGGATAAGCAAGGTATATTCTGGGTGGGCACCGAAAGCGGACTTAGCCAATTCGATCCATCCAATGAACAATGGACTCATTTTCTACATGATGACAACGACGCCAGTTCTATCAGCGCTAATACCATTCAAGGACAGGCTTTTCTGGAAGACGCTGATGGGTCACTTTGGATTGGCACCTGGACTGGTCTCAACAAACTGAGCAAAGACAGGCGAACGTTTAGCAGTTGGTACAGTGATGAAGAAAACCCCGAAAGCCTTAGCAAGGATCACGTGATCAGCATGTTGGATGATGGGAACGGATATCTCTGGATTGGCACATTTGGAGGTGGCTTAAACCAATTCGAAAAAGCGACCGGCAAAGTGGTCAAAAGATTCAATGAAGAAGATGGGCTTCCCAATAATGTGGTTTTCGGCATTCGGATGGATGAAAAAGGGCATCTGTGGATGAGTACGAACAACGGCCTATCACAATTCGACATAGCAAACGAAACTTTCAGAAACTATGATGTTAGTGAAGGGCTACAGGGTAACGAATACTATTGGGGAGGAGTGCATCAGGGCCAGGATGGGACTATGTACTTCGGAGGTATCAATGGGATTAATATATTCCACCCATCAGACATAAAAGATAATAACTATATCCCTCCGGTTGTCATTTCGGAATTCATGGTCTTCAACAAGCCCATTGCTGTTGGGCAAGATTCTATTCTGGATAAAAATATCGCTTACACCTCTGAGATAGAGTTAGGCTATGACCAAGCGGTATTGACGTTTGAGTTTGCTTCTCTTAATTACAGTTTTACAGAGAAAAACCAGTACGCCTACATGCTAGAAGGGTTTGATAAAGACTGGAACTATGTAGGCTCTAAAAGAACTGCCACCTACACTAATCTTGATCCTGATCATTATGTATTTCGGGTGAAGGGCTCTAATAACGATAATGTCTGGAATGAGGATGGTGTATCGCTTAGCATTATTATCCATCCACCATTCTGGAAAACTTGGTGGTTTTATACGCTGGTAGCATTCGTTACAACTTTGACCATCATATACCTGGTGCGCACAAGAGAGAAAAAGCTTAAAAAAGACAAAGCTCAGCTGGAAGATACTATCCAACAGGTACGGGATGAGGTAGACCAACAGAAGCAACAAATTAAGGAAACGCAAGAGAAGAACAAGATCAGGAACTGGACCGATCAAGGTTTAGCGCGATTTGGTGACGTAATAAGTCAAGGAAGGGGCGATGTGAAACACTTCTCAAGCGTATTCATCAAACATTTGGTAAAATTTCTGGAAGTCCAGGTAGGTGGTGTTTATGTGATCAACGATAATGATGAAGATGATCCATACCTACAGTTGGTGGGTAATTTTGGTTATGACGCTACCCATGATCGGCGAGAATTGGATGCATGTCTCGTAGGCATCTGTTATACCTCCAGAGAAACCAATTATCTGGACAACCTGCCCAGTGGCTACTTGAAAGTGAGTTCTGGGCTTGGTGAAGCCGAGGCATCCTATCTTTTGCTGGTGCCCCTCATTTATGAAGACATCACGGTAGGTGTGATAGAATTGGCTTCGTTTAACCCGCTTGAAAAGCACAAAATAAAATTCGCTGAGAAAATAGCAGAACGAATTACTACCGATATTCATACGGAGCTCATTAACGCCAAGACTACCGAACTACTGGAGCAGTCCAAGGTACAGACAGAGGAACTGGCCATGAGGGAAGAAGAGTTACGACAGAACCTAGAAGAAATGCAGGCCACCACGGAAAATTGGAACCGTAAGACGCAAGAACTGGAAACAGAAGTTAACGAACTTCGCCTGGTCAAGAAGACCTTAACCGAAGAGAACGAGTCTCTCACTCAAGAATTGGAAAGAACTAAAAAGCCAAAACCCAAGGCCAAGGCCACCAGTAAGTCATAAGTACCAAGTTTTAGAGCGAATATTAATTTGTTTATGGAATAACTATAAGCACTGCATCATAGCATGTAGTAAGATCAAAATCTAAACTGCATGAACATGATGAAGGCAATATTTACAACTATTCTACTCTCGGTGGCCTTTTCCATTCAGGCCAATGACAATGAAAAAGAGGTAAAATCCACCATTAAGGAAGTCACCGTTTATTTAAAAGGAGCGCAAATCACCAGAACAGCCAGTGCGAACATTGCCTCTGGAACCAGTATTCTAGTCTTTAAGGATGTGTCGGCTAGAATCGACAAGCAAAGCATTCAGGTTGAGAGCACCGGAGACCTGAAAGTATTAGCTGTTTCTAGCAGACTCAACTACCTGGAAGAAAAAGCCAAGCCTGAGTTAGTAGCCTCCATAGAAGCTAAGTTGGAAGATTTTGACCAGCTGATAGCGGAAAATAACTCTCTACTAGAAGTGTATGCCGCGGAAGAAGTGATGTTGATCAGCAATGGCTCCATTGGAGGAGAACAATCTGGAGTCAACGTACAGGAATTGAAAAGCGCTGTCACCTATTTCAGGGAGCGATTACTCGACATAAAGAGCAAGAAGCGTTCACTCTCAAAAGACATCGACAAATACAAGCTAGAACAAGAGAAGCTAAAAGCCCAATTGCGTGAGATCAACAACAAAGAAGCGGAACCTTCCACAGAGATTCTAATTACTGTCAATGCTAAGAGCCCTCAAAAAACCTCTTTCAAAATCAGCTATTTGGTAAAAGAAGCAGGTTGGCTACCCTCTTATGACATCCGGGTGAAAGATGTATCCAGCCCGTTAGCAGTGAATTATAAAGCCAATGTGTTTCAGCACACCGGTAGGGATTGGAACAAAGTTAAGCTAACACTATCAACCGCCGACCCCTCTCAAACAGGAACAAAGCCTAGCATAGAACCTTGGTATTTGGGGTTTAACTATTCTAGTTATTCAAATAGACTCAGTGGAAGTTTATATGGCAGTCGTACTCCTTCGGGTACACCTGGTCACGTTTATGGAAGAATCACCGACGAGTATGGCCAGTCAATACCTGGGGTTAATGTCATAATTAAAGGTACAACCATTGGTACGGTGACCGACTTTGATGGCAACTACAGCATTCCTGTCACCGGTGATGCTAACCAACTTGTCTATTCTTTTATTGGCTATGATACACAAGAGATTAATGTAAACGGTCGTAGCAATATTAACTTAAAGCTTCCGGAAGCTAGCAATGAACTTTCTGAGGTAGTGGTAACCGGAATGGCATCAAAGGTTCGAATTAGAGGGGCAAGTTCGATCAAGAAAAAGCTGAAATCCAAAAAGGATTTCAGCCCTGTGAGCGCTATTGAGCAGAAGAACATAGCCGCTTCACAGCAAGTACGGACTACCGATATTGAGTTCAAAGTTGAGCAACCTTATAGCATTAAGTCTGACGGCAAAAGACAAGCTGTTGATATGGTAGCTTATGATATAGATGCCTATTACCAGTATTATTGTGCTCCCAAGCTGGATGATGACGCCTTTCTAACCGCCAGTGTGACTGATTGGGAAGAGTATAACTTTCTGGCAGGAGAAGCCAGTCTTTTCTTCGAGGGTAAATTTGTTGGGAAATCAGTGTTGGATGTGAGAAATGTAAAAGACACTTTAAATATTTCTCTCGGTAGAGATAAGAATGTGACCATTACCAGGGATAAGGTCAAAGACTTCGCCTCATCACAGTTTATTGGAGGAAACAGAAAAGAATCACTAGCCTTTGAGATCAATATCAGAAACAAAAAACAGCAAGCCATCAACCTGATCATAGAAGATCAATTCCCGATTTCCAGTAATAAGGATATTGTTATTGACAGAATTGAAGACTCTGAAGCGAAACACAACGAAGACACCGGTTTGCTAAAATGGGATTTGAAACTTGACCCCGGCAAAACCGAAAAGTTAGCACTTAAGTATTCGGTCAAATATCCTAAAGGTCAAACACTACTTCTGGAGTGATTTCTGTAGAGACTTCTCTCAGTTCCTCTATTATTACACCTCCGTGTGTGTCACACACACGGACTCTCTTAGTGAATGGATCACTTGTAAAGTTGTAAACAGTGGCCGAAAACCCACCTTTGTAGAGACATTGTAGAGTTGAGAAAATTCATTTTTAGCGACCTCTCAACGTTCTTAGCACTTTGACTAACAAACAAAGAACAATATGCTGAGACAAGCAACTTTGACTTTTCTGGGGTTGATCATGTTTGGTATGGTGCAAGGGCAATGGGTAGAGAGCCAGTTACCCATCCCTTCTTCCGTGGTGATTTTTGATATGGATTTCGAAGCCGACGACCGCGGATGGGCAGTAGGAACGGAAGGATATATCCTATTCTTTGATGGACATTCCTGGGAGGTAGATACTATCATTACAGACAACGACTTCAGCACAATCACCTTCCCTCGACCCAATGATGGTTGGGCTACTACCGTAGAAGGGAATATATACAGGTACAACGGGAACCAATGGAACCTTAACTTCCAAACCCCTGGTAAGAACCTGTTTACTTTACACTTCATCAATGATCAGGAAGGATTCGTATCCGGTACAGACGGTTACCTCGCATACTATGATGGCACACAGTGGATAGAAGGTAATATTGGGTTCGACGTACTTACGTTAACCTCTTATTTCAGTGATAACAAGAACGGGTGGCTTTCTTCTGGCCATGGAGAACTCTATCAATTCAAAGATTCCATCTGGTCGCTCGTGAATATTCCCAGCTCTGGAGCTTTCAATGGCATGACCTTTACCAGACCTGATAATGGCTATGGCACTGGATTTAGTGATGATATATGGCGTTATGATGGCGCTGATTGGCAAGTCGATTACACTGGGCAGAATGATCAATTCACAAGCCTATTCTTTTTTGATGATAACAATGGCTGGGCCGGAGGCAATGGCTATATCGCCACTTACAATAACGGCATCTGGTCAGAAGAAATAGTAGGCTCTGAATGGATAAATGCCATTCACTTCACAAACCCAAATACAGGCTGGGCTATGGGAGCAGGTGGCAAACTCCTCTCTTATAGCAGCCCATTTTCTTCATTACAATGGCAACCAATTGTGTCTATTCCTGGGGATATATTCGTTACTGATTTTGCAACTAACACTGATGGTGATACCTATGCTATAGGCCATACACAAGATCCTTTTAACAGAATGGCCGATATATTCAAGTCTACTGATAATGGCACCAATTGGTCAAAGATCGGTTCTGGTTTCAACGAATTTGTCAGAACCCGTTCTATTGAAGCATTGGGAGATGTACTTATTGCCGCTGTCAATGATGAGAACCAGTTGCCATTAGTCATTCGATCTACAGACAATGGCCTGACTTGGAACCTTGCTCATACGGGTATAGAATCAATCACTGAAGTAGAATGTATGACATCTGATGGCAGTGGAATACTCTATGCTATTGCCAACAAGAATCAGAACAACAAAACGATTCCTCAGCTTTATCAGAGCTTAGATACAGCCCAAACCTGGAGTGTGATGAACGTGTCCGGATTTCCTGCAGTTGACGATGCCAATTTTATAACTATTGATCATACAGGTTCAAAGTTTCTGCTCACCTACACAAACAACGTAACCAACCAGCGGAACCTTTATACTTCGGCGGATGCTACCACGTGGGAAAGAGTCGACAATTTACCAACCGACTTTGCTATTCTGGATATAGAAGTTAGTGGTAATACGTGGTTTATGGTAGGTACGGATATAACAAGCTTGATAGGAGAACTCTACTCTTCCATCAATGAGGGAGCCAGTTGGCAGCCTATGGATACACTGGGCCTTGAAGAACACAATAGCCTTTTGTTGGCACTGCATGCTATGGACAATCAGTTTCTATTAAGCACTAATACAGGAAACCAATCTGAAGACTATAAAGTATTTAGCGCCAATACAAAGCTGACACAGACCATTACTTTTAACTCCCTTGATGCGAGAGTGTATGGAAACCCGAGCTTCGCGATCGGTGCATCCGCTAGCTCAGGATTACCACTGACCTATAGTAGCTCAGATAATGCTGTAGCAGAGATAAGTAATGGAATAATTACCATAAACGGAGCGGGTACTACCACAATTACGGTAGCTCAACCAGGGAATGAGGATTATCAGGCTGCGCAGCCTGTAACGCAGACTTTAATGATAGAAAAGGCAGCATTGAATGCTTCAGTTCAAGATGTAGAGCGAGAGTTTGGACAAAGTAATCCAGAATTCATCCTGCAGTTCGAGGGTTTTGTCAACAATGATGATGTAGCTACTCTAGATGTCCTGCCTGAGGCTTTCACGACTGCTAATGAAACAAGCCTTCCTGGGGAATACGAAATCTCAATTTCAGGGGGTACTGATGGCAATTATACCTTTAGTTATACTTCTGGAGTGTTAACTATCATTCCGTCCACCGTAACAAGCCTGGACGAATTGACCTTAGAAAACATTAGCATCTATCCTAACCCAATCAGAGATATAGTCAATGTCAAGTTCATTAGTCCGAAGACGAGTGCTATAATTCATGTCATTGATAACAAAGGAGTAACTATAATGACAAGAGAGGTCAACCATACGGAACACATTGACCTTACAAACTATCCCAATGGGCTCTATTGCATTAAGGTAAGAATGAAGAACGAAGTCGTGGTATTCAACCTGCTAAAGCTTTAATTGATTATCTGGCGTATGAGCAAGACCGTTTAAATCCCCACAATCTGTCCTTCTTCGGCCAACTTGAAACCTTTGCCAAACAATTCTTTTCTTTCCGGGCTATCGCGGTTCAACAACGGATTGGTATGATTGAGGTGAATAAAATGCACTTTGGCCTTTTCCTCATCAGGCAGGTCTTTGAATAAGGCCATACTCTCTTCCACAAAAGGGTGAGGTATTTCAGACATGTCTCTTCCGGGTATTTCTCCATTTTGGTAGAAAGTACCATCGATAAATGCCACATCTACTGATTTAATCTCTTTAATAATGTCGCGATCCCATTTGTTCCACTTGTCGATATCCGGAATGAATAAGACCTTCTGACCAGTCCCTTCTATGCGGAATCCAACGGTTTCTGTAAACTCATCGCGGTGCGGTACAAGTAACGGGGTCACGCTAATTCTATCGTTGAGAGCGATGGTAGAGTCAGCATTTAGATTTTTGAGTGCTATGTTGCCCAAACCTACTAATTGACTCCAAGGACCATTATTGGTCAGGAATTCCCTCATTCGAGGCATCGCGAAAACAGGTACTGAATCAGCACCTATGGCCTCCCTGCCCAAATGTATTAAGCCTGTATAATGCCCCATATGGCCGTGCGTCAATAATATACCCGTAGGAATCATACGCTTTCGATTGGGCAGATGGCGCCAAGCCCTGGTCATTTGGTCCTTAAAGTCCGGCGTTGCATCGAATATCCAGATTTCATCGCTGGCCCGGTCAACAACAGCCAGGCATGAAACCAGCCTCCGTCTCTCTGGGCTATCCCAAAGGTCTTTACAGTGCTCTTTCAAGCAGCCCGCTTGTGGGTAGCCGCCATCCTGAGCGATGCCGAGTACTGCCACAAACTGATCTGAGGTTGTGGATACTACTTCAGTTTTAATAGCATCTGAAGAACTTGATTCGCATGAAACTAAAATCGATAGAATGAGAAGACCATGAAGCCATTTCATAAGTTAGGCGCTTTCTTTCTGGAATAGAAAATCTTTAAACTCCTCAAAAGCACCGGCAATTGGTATGCTTCGCTTATCCTTTTTTATCGCACTTTCCAATGTCTCAGGTAGCGTAATGGCCTGGCCAGTGGCGTCTTCCACAACGCCTTTGAACTTAGAAGGGTGTGCTGTTTCCAAGAAAATGCCGATACCCTTGTTGTATTTTATATGCTCCTTTAGGCCTAGATAACCCACCGCACCGTGAGGGTCGAGCAAATATCCTGATTTTTCATTGACCTGTTTCAACGTATCTTTAGTATCGTCATCCTGATAGCTATAGCCGCTGATATCATCTTTCATAAGCGCTACAGGCTTTTGATACAGCGCACTCATACGAGCAAAATTACTCGGGTTGCCCACATCCATGGCATTAGAAATGGTACTTAGAGACGGCTTTGGTTCAAAAGTGCCAGTGTGGAGATACTTCGGCACAATATCATTTGCATTAGAAGCGGCCACGAAATGATTAATCGGTAAACCCATCTTTTTGGCCAATAAGCCTGCAGTCAGGTTTCCATAATTGCCACTAGGAACCGATACAATTACATCCTGATCAACTTGCCCAAGCTGCGCAAAAGCCCAGAAGTAATACACAGATTGAGGCAGTAATCGCGCGATATTGATTGAGTTGGCAGAAGATAAGTTAAGACGCTCATTCAAATCTCCGTCTAGAAAAGCTTGCTTTACCATGCGCTGGCAATCGTCAAAAGTGCCTGACACTTCAAGGCAAGTGATATTCTCTCCCAAAGTGGTCATTTGCTTTTCCTGAATTTCACTGACCATGCCTTTGGGATAAAGTACTACCACGTCAATGCCATTCACATTGTAAAATCCGTTCGCCACTGCGCTTCCTGTATCTCCAGAAGTAGCCACCAGAATGGTAATTCTTTTTTGTTCCAGGCTTAGAAAGTGAGCAAAACACCTGGCCATGAACCTTGCCCCTACATCCTTAAATGCGAGCGTTGGGCCATGGAAAAGCTCCAGGGTGAAAACATCTTTTTCTACCTCCTTGATTGGAATTTCAAAGTTCAGTGTGTCCTCAACGATCTCAGACAATTTACTGCTGGGAATCTCATCAGATATGTAGGGGGCAAGTACTTCAAATGCCATTTCTGGCAATGAAGTCTTACCAAGACTAGAAAAGAAATCTTCCGATAGCTGCGGTACCAATTCTGGCATAAAAAGCCCATTGTCGGCTGGTAATCCCTTGAACAAAGCCTCTTGAAAACTGACTGGTTCTATTTCTCCATTTGTGCTATAATACCTCATGATAGTTTCTTCAAAACGATGCCTGTTTATTGATTACCTCAGTTCCCTTTTTGTTGATACCAGAGGTATAAAAGAGCGTATCAACACCTTCATTTTGATACACCTTTTCAATCGCAGCTTTTACCTCAGCAGCAGTACCTTTTGATTGACAGAAGGCAAATACGGAAGGACCAGAACCGGAAATATTGAAGCCCAATGCACCTGCGTCCAAAGCGGCTATTTTGGCTTCTTCATAGCATGGGATCAATATGGATCGGATCGGTTCTACAATCACGTCCTGCATGGATCTTCCGATTAATGGATAATCCCCCTTCATCAAGCCAGCGACCAGACCGGCCACATTACCCCATTGCGTGATAGCATCATTCATTTTTACCTGCTTTTTCAACATTTGGGCAGCATCCGATGTCTTCACCTCTACCTGGGGGTAAGCGACCACTACATACAGGTCGTCAGGATAAGGGATTTCAATGATATCGAGTGGATCATAACTTCTGATCAGTACAAAACCGCCATAGAGTGACGGCGCTACATTATCAGCATGGGCTTTTTTAGAAGCTACCTTTTCACCTTCCATGGCAAAGCGCACTAATTCTACCGGTGAAAATGGGTCGCCCATTAATTTATTTACGGCGTACACCGCTCCTGCAGAACTCGAAGCACTGGAACCCAGACCACTCCCGGGCTTTACTTTCTTGGTAATTTGAATATCGAAACCACTATCATTATCCAAAGCCAGGATCATAGCTAGAACAGCGGCACCAGCTACATTCTTCTCTGCTTCATAAGGAATACCCTCCGCACCTTCAATACGTGATATGGTCACTTTCCCGGAGTCATTCCGACTCACCGTCATTTCATCACCAATGTTTTCGAGACATAACCCTAATATATCAAAGCCACAACCCACATTAGCGACGGTGGCCGGAGCAAATACACTAATTTCATTCATTGCCATAACCGTTTAAGAGTGACCTAATCGCATAACATCTGCAAAAATGCCAGAGGCTGTAACCGCTGCGCCAGCACCGGCGCCTTTCACAATTAGCGGCTGCTCTGTATACCGTTCGGTGTAGAATACCACTATGTTATCTTTCCCCTCCAAGTGGTAGAAAGGATGTGTATCATCAATGGCCTGAAGTGAAGTGAAAGCTTGCCCATCTACGAAACTGGCCACGTACTTTAACTTCTTATTCTCAGCAGCAGCCTTAGCATACATCTCCTGGAAGTACACCTCATGTTCTTCCAGCTTTTTGTAGAACTCATCAACGCTCTCTGTGTCTTGACAAGCTTCCGGCAAGAAAGATCGGTTATCGATATCCTCAAGATTCATAACCTTGCCACTCTCCCTGATCAGAATGAGAATCTTGCGCATAACATCCACTCCACTGAGGTCAATTCTAGGATCCGGCTCTGTATAACCCTCTTCTTGTGCTTTGTGCACTACCTCCGAGAAAGGCACTTTATCGTTGAATTGATTGAATACGAAATTCAAACTACCGGAAAGAACAGCTTCGATCTTATGGATCTTATCGCCACTTTTGATCAGGTCGTTCAAGGTAGAAATCACTGGTAATCCTGCACCTACATTGGTTTCGAATAAGAACCGGGCATTGAATTTTTTGGTGAGAGACTTCAGCTTGGTATAGCCTTCATAATCCGAAGAGCAAGCGATCTTGTTGGGAGTGACTACCGAAATGCAATGAGAAAGTATGTGGTCATACAACCCGGCAATGTTTTCACTTGCCGTATTATCGATGAAAATACTGTTGCGATAATTAAGCGCCCTCATTTTTTCTATAAACAAAGCATTATCCATCTCAGAGCCCTGTTTCTCCAAGAGATCCTTCCATTGGTTCAAATCCATCCCCTGATCATCGAAGTACATTTTTCTACTGTTGGCAACCGCTACTACACGAATATCCAAATGATGCTCCTTGGCCAGGTATTCTCTTTGAGCAGCCAATTGCCCGATGAAAGTACCTCCTACGTTTCCTACTCCAATAATGAATAAATTGAGTTTCTTCATATCCGATAGGAAAAAACTCTCATGCAACGCATTCAATGACTTTTTGAGATCTTTATTTTCTATCACTACGGAAATGTTCAATTCCGATGAGCCCTGAGCAATAGCCTTAATGTTGACACCATTAGTGCCCAACGTTTTGAAAAGCTTGCCACTAACCCCCACCTGTTTTTTCATATTGACACCCACGAGGGCGACAATGGAAAGTCCGGTTTCGATGCCTAAAGGATCTAGCTTATGCAGGTTCATTTCGTCAGAAAACTCCTGGTTCAGGGCTTTGACTGATTTTTCTATATCATTCCCATCGATCCCAACACAGATAGAATGCTCGGAAGAAGCCTGTGTAATGAGAATTACATTCACCTGAATTTCAGAAAGTGTTCTGAAAAGCCTGAAAGAAAAGTTAGGCACGCCCACCATGCCGCTTCCGGTAAGGTTGATCAACGCTACATGCTGCACTGAGGACAAACCCTTGATCACATGGCCATTGGATTTGGCTTCCTTTGAAATGAGCGTTCCGGCATTCCCGGGATTGAATGTATTCTTTATGCTGATGGGAATGGCTTTTTCTAAAGCCGGCTGTATGGTTGGTGGATAAATAACTTTAGCACCAAAGTGCGATAATTCCATGGCCTCCTCATAAGTGATTTCTTCAATAGAATGAGCCAAGCGCACCAGTTTAGGATTGGCGGTAAGCATGCCATCTACATCCGTCCATATTTCTATGCTATCGGCATTCAAAGCAGCGGCAATCAGTGCAGCGGTATAATCAGAGCCGCCTCTCCCTAATGTAATAGGGTGGCCTTCTGTGGTAGAAGCGATGAAGCCAGGGCAAATCACCAATTGCTCTGCCTTTTTGAAATAATCCCTGGTTTTCGGATAGGTAAGTTCAAAGTCGACATTGCCATTACCATAGTTTGTATCTGTGAAAATGAACTGCTGCGGGTCTGCTAAGCCTACTTCGACCTTTAATGCTTCCAAATAACGGGAAATGATCAAAGCAGATAACCTTTCTCCGAAGCCCTGAATATAATCCCTGGTTTTAAGGCTTAGCTCTCTCACTAGAAATACACCTTTCAATACATCCTCAAGGGTATTGAGCATGATCTTAACCTGACTCAACGTTTTGCTTTGCGAGGTTAAAGGCAGCAACGATTTACATAATTCGATGTGTCGTGCCTCTATATCTTCGAGAATTTTCTCATAACCTTCGTCTGCTGCTTCAGACATTTCTGCCGCGGAAGTGAGCAAGTTGGTAATGCCACCAAGCGCCGAAACCACAACAACCGTTTGGTATTCTTCCGGCTGCTTAAGGATAATGTCCTTGACCTTTATTATATGTTCAGCGGAGGCTACGGAAGTACCTCCGAATTTTAATACTTTCATTAGGAGTTGATTTAGAATAAAAACTGGAAAACGTGCTGATCGGGTCATACCCGCAAAAATTCATAGACCCCCTAAGGGGTTGTGGTGGTGGGTGTAGTCGTGGTGCAGGTAGAAAGTGGTGAAAAGGAGATACCCCTGAAGATAGAAGTCGTCATACGTATGTCCTTTGCTTTCTGCATAAATTAAAATTAGACATTATTTCAGATAAGATATAAGAAAAGGTCATGATTTTCATTTAAGTACTCGCTGAAAAATTTTTTCCGTTTCATTCTGTCCATTAATGGCTCTAGATCATTTTGGTTTTTTAATTCAATGCCAATCACTGCCGGGCCCTTCTCCCTGCTGGTTTTTTTAGAATATTCAAAGTGTACAATATCATCGTGAGGCCCAAGTACCTCAGCCACGAACTCTTTCAAAGCCCCAGCCCTTTGAGGAAACCTAACTACGAAGTAATGCTTCAAACCTTCATGAAGAAGAGACCTTTCTCTGATTTCTTCAGTTCGCGTGATGTCATTGTTACTCCCCGAGAGTACACACACCACATTTTTACCTTTGATTTCTTCCTTGATAGCGTCAAGGGCAGCTACCGTGAGTGCACCCGCTGGTTCAACCACAATAGCATCCTTGTTATACAATGAAATGATAGTAGAACAAACCTGGCCTTCAGGCACCTTTAAAACCCGGTCAAGGTTTTCCTGGCATATAGAAAAAGTCTTATCTCCCATTCTTTTCACTGCGGCACCGTCAACAAACTTGTCAATCGTGTCCAATGCAGTATTGTAGCCATTTTGTAGAGAATGGTAGAGTGCAGCCGCTCCAGCCGGTTCTACCCCAATGACCTTAGTATTATGACTTAGTGTTTTGAATACGGAAGACACGCCAGCAGCCAAACCACCACCCCCAACAGGTACCAGTAAATAGTCTATTGGTTGTGTACTGTCCTCAATAATCTCCAAACCGACGGTCGCCTGTCCTTCAATAATTCTTTCATCATCAAAAGGATGTATGAAATGCCCCGATGTCTGGGTACAATGTGCCATAGCACGCTCATAGGTGTCATCAAAAGTATCTCCAGTCAAAATAACTTCAACCATGTCCCGGCCGAACATATTAACCTGATCTACTTTCTGTTGAGGGGTAGGCGAAGGCATGAAAATCGTGCCTTTCATACCAAGCTTTCTACAAGATAACGCTACACCTTGAGCATGATTACCAGCACTTGCACATACCACGTGACCATTAGCGCCATTTTGTGCAAGCAATGACATCTTGTTATAGGCTCCGCGGATTTTGTAAGACCTTACCACCTGCGTATCTTCTCGTTTGAGCATGATGTTGGCACCGTACAATTCGCTCAGATTCATGTTGAACGTAAGTGGCGTATGTACAGCAACATCACTAATTCGCTGCCGAGCTTCTTCCACCTTTTTGAGATCAGGGAAGTATGTTGTAAGCGTTTCCATTATGATAATTCCTTTTGAAAAAGGCTCCAAAACCTTAGCCTAGATAGTATGCAATAGATACAGGGGTTGCTTTTACTAATCAATCTTTACAACCCCTGTCCAAACCAAACGTAATTTTGATGTAATACCCTCGAAAACCGCTTGAAATAGACTTCTAGCCTCCGTGCGTGTGACACGTAGGGATTTGCCCAACTTAGTCGTTTGTGAGGATATGCCTTGGCCTATCCAGGTAGACACAAACGACAGCGAAAGACTCAACTAATTATGGATCCAATGCGCATAAGATTACTTACTGAATTGCTCACTGATTACCTATGATACCCAAAGTAATTCGAGTTATGTGATCCTTACCCTCCCCAAGTCTGACTTGTCAGACTTCTCCCCTCCCTAAAATTAGGGAGGGGCAGGGGTGGGTAAGACAAGAGACTATAACACACCGAGCACCAGCTTGGCCTTTTGCGTCCTCACAAACGGCAGCTAAAGAGACAGTTCCTTAGGTTTTCCAGGTTTATAATTTCAGACTTGGCTTCATTCGAGTCAGTGCTTTTCTAAAACAGCTTCCACTTCACTATTCTCCGGACGTAGCTTTCTTACCGTAGCCCCTGCTTGCCAGAGTTCAGAAGATCTTATTTCTTCTAATTCCTCTTCCAGTTTTTCTCGATAATCAGAACGTTTCCCCTGCTCAATCACACGCTCCGCCTCTTTACCTGAAGCTACATTTCTATAGAGCTCGTCAAAAACCGGAGCCGTGGCTTCCCGAAACTTATGACGCCAATCTAACGCACCACGTTGAGCGGTAACGGAACAGTTAGCATACATCCAGTCCATACCGTTTTCAGCCACCAACGGCATCAGGCTTTGGGTCAATTCTTCTACCGTTTCGTTAAATGCCTCAGAAGGGGAGTGGCCGTACCGCCTAAGCGTATTGTACTGAGCTTCGAAAATACCGGCAATGGCTCCCATCAGAACGCCACGCTCACCTGTTAGATCAGAGTAGACTTCCTTCTTGAAATCGGTCTTAAAAAGATATCCTGAACCTACACCGATGCCCAAAGCAATGACGCGTTCCTCGGCACGACCAGTAGCATCTTGATAAATGGCATAGCTGGAATTGAGGCCTTTGCCTTGCAGGAAGAGTCTTCTCAAAGAAGTGCCAGACCCCTTTGGAGCTACTAATATTACATCCACATTTTCCGGTGGCACAATACCTGTCTTCTCATGAAAAGTGATACCAAAACCGTGGCTGAAGTAAAGAGCTTTACCTGGGCTGAGACGCTTTTGAATAGTGGGCCATTGTTCTATTTGCCCAGCATCGGATAATAAGTATTGGATAATGGTGGCCCTGTCACATGCCTCGTCGATGTCAAAAAGATCAACACCCGGTTGCCAGCCATCAGCGACTGCCCTATCCCAAGAGCGGGAATTTCTTCTTTGCCCGACGATAACGTTGAAACCATTATCCTTAAGGTTAAGTGATTGCCCAGGGCCCTGCACGCCGTAGCCAATGACAGCGATAGTTTCATTCCTAAGTGTTTCTTGTGCCTTGGTTAACGGAAACTCATCTCGAGTAACCACCTGTTCTTCTATTCCTCCAAAATTTAAAGTTGCCATGTTTATTTCATCTTTTAGTTGTAATTCAATGTGTTTTGTTAAGTATGTATTGGTTGTATTAGCTTGCGCTAGCGCGCGTTTGTAACGCGTGCTGTATCAAAGACATTTTATATATCATCATAAAGCCACCGCATTTTCCATTTCCTTCAGGTATTCAGAAAACTGCTTCATTGGTTTGGTGATGGATATCCGGCCTGACCTGACAAATTCTAGTAAACCAAAAGGGCGTAGCTTTTCCAACAAGTCAAGCGTTTCTGACTCATGCCCCGTCTTTTCAATGATCATGAAATCACTTTCTACTGCCAGAATTCTGGCATAATTGCGGCGAATGATTTCTTCCAATGATGTACCATTGTGAATGGTATTAATATGCACCTTGTACAATGCAATCTCCTGGAAGACCGTCTCTTGATCCGTATGATAGAATGCCTTGAGCACTTCCACCTGCTTTTCGATTTGCTTGACCACCTTCTCTATTTTATCCCGGCTTTCTTCGATCACAATGATGTATCGATGAACTCCCTTTTCCTCTGATTCCGAGACCGTCAGGCTTTCGATATTGATATGCCGTCGCGTGAAAACAGTGGTGATCCGATGCAGTAGCCCGATCTTGTTTTCAGTAAAGACTGAAATGGTGTACTTCTTTTTCATGCTTGATTTGTGGATTTATTAAAATACTTTTTAAGCTTACTCTAGTCTTATCTCATTGACGCCTGCACCGCTTGGGATCATAGGGAAAACATTACCCTCTTTCTCCACTACCACCTCCAATAAGAAAGCGCCCTCATGAGATATCATTCTATCAATAGCAGAAGACAAATCTTCGCGTTTTTCAACGCGCTCTCCAGCGATACCGAAACCTTCAGCCACCTTGATGAAATCCGGATTGAGCATTTCAGTTTGAGCATAGCGCTTATCGAAGAAAAGCTCCTGCCATTGTCTTACCATACCCAGAAATTGGTTGTTGAGCACCACTATCTTCACTGCGGCACCTGTCTGAAAAATTGTCCCCAGCTCCTGGATAGTCATTTGAAAGCCACCATCACCGACTACTGCGACTACAGTCCTTTCAGGAGTAGCCAGCTTAGCCCCTAAGGCTGCCGGCAAGCAAAAGCCCATTGTTCCCAAACCGCCTGAAGTAATATGGCTTCGTGACCTCTTAAACCTGCTATAGCGGCAGGCTATCATTTGGTGCTGACCCACATCACTAACTACTATGGCATCATGGTTTGAGGCTTCATTGATCTGGTGAACTACCTCTGTCATAGTCATACTGGGTTTGCCGGGTCTCATTTCTGATTCGATGACTTTGTCCCATTCTGCCTTGTCCAACTCTTTGAATCGCTGCAGCCATTCAGGATGTGTTTTGGGAGCAACCAATTCCATTAAATCCCTTAGAGATGCTTTGGCATCACCTACAAGAGGGACATCTGCCTTCACATTTTTATCGATTTCTGAAGGGTCGATTTCCAAATGGATCACCTTAGCTTGCTTGGCGTATTTGTTGAGGTCGCCGGTTACGCGGTCATCAAAGCGCATCCCAACAGCAATAAGCACATCACACTCATTGGTCAGCATGTTGGGAGCATAATTGCCATGCATGCCCAACATGCCTACATTCAAAGGATGATCCGATGGTAAGGCTGAAAGCCCCAATAATGTCCAGGCGGCAGGGATGCCAGCTTTTTCTACAAATGCCTTTAGTTCACTTTCAGCATTACCCAACATTACGCCCTGGCCGAAAACGACATAGGGTCGCTTGGCAGCATTGATCATATCTGCTGCTTTTTTTAGGAGATCGTTATCAAGTTCAGTTTCATATTTATAGCTACGAAGTCCGGAGCATTTTTTGTAGCGAAAGGGTGCTTGCTCGATTTGTGCGTTTTTGGTGATATCTAATAACACTGGGCCAGGCCTTCCTGCGTTAGCAATAAAAAATGCTTTGGCAATGGCTTCAGGTATGTCTTCTGCGCGCGTTACTTGATGATTCCATTTGGTAACAGGCATGGATATCCCGACTACATCTGTTTCCTGGAAGGCATCGGAACCCAATAGAGCGGCCGGAACCTGGCCTGTGATACATACCAAGGGGGTAGAATCGATCATTGCATCGGCTATGCCGGTAATGAGATTGGTGGCTCCTGGTCCGGAAGTAGCGACAACCACACCTACTTTACCGGAAGCTCGGGCGTATCCTTGTGCTGCATGAATAGCACCTTGCTCGTGTCTTGCGAGCACGTGCCGAAGTTTCCGATCATAATGATAAAGTGAATCATAGAATGGCATAATGGCACCACCCGGATAGCCGAACAATGTATCTACACCTTCATGGATCAGGCTTTTGATAATGGCCTCACTTCCCTTTATCGTGTTGTCAAAACTGTTGGATAACGGCCTGCTAGCCTGCGAAGCGGTATCCGCTGAATTTTGGAATCTCATGGTCTAGAATTGATCGGTTACGCACCCTTCAGATGCAGGTGAAACAGTTTTGGCGTATTTATACAGTAGGCCGCTTTTGGCCTTAAGTGCAGGCGCTGTCCACGCTGCTCTTCTTCTGGCAATCTCCGTTTCATCTAATTGAGCAGAGATAGCGTTGGAACGTATATCGATGCGAACAACATCCCCATCATGCAATAACCCGATGAGCCCTCCTGCTTGAGCCTCAGGAGATATATGACCCACCACAAAACCATGGCTGCCACCTGAAAATCGGCCGTCGGTGATAAGCGCTACATCTTTGCCTAGTCCAGCACCGATGATAGCTGAGGTTGGCTTCAGCATTTCCGGCATGCCAGGAGCACCTTTTGGCCCCTCAAAGCGGATAACCACCACATTTCCTTTTTGGACTTTCCCGGACTTGATGCCCTCTATAGCAGAAAATTCATCATCGAAAACCACAGCAGGCCCCTCAAAGAACTCACCTTCTTTACCTGATATTTTGGCCACGGCGCCTTCTTCCGCCAGATTTCCTGTCAATATTTGCAGATGGCCAGTGCTCTTTACCGGACGTTCTATGGGTAAGATCACTTGCTGACCATCTTCCAACGGTGGTACTTCGTCCAGGTTCTCGGCTAATCTTTTGCCAGTCACGGTCAGACAATCCCCATGCAAAAACCCTTTGGGCAGTAGATATTTCATGACCGCCGGTATACCTCCAACTCGGTGTAGGTCTTCCATAAGGTATTGGCCACTCGGTTTTAGGTCTGCAATCACCGGAGTTCTATCACTAATGGCCTGAAAATCCTTAAGCGTTAAATTGACTCCTACACTTTTTGCTATGGCGATTAGATGGAGAACGGCATTAGTTGAACCTCCGAGAGCAGTTATAAGCGTGACCGCATTCTCGAACGCTTCTCTCGTCATGATGTCTCTGGGCTTGATATCTTCTTGCAGTAGTAGTTTGATAGCTTCTCCGGTAGCCTGGCACTCTTCCCGCTTTTCCTTACTGACCGCTGGGTTAGATGAGCTGTAAGGCAGAGACATGCCTAGTGCTTCTATCGCTGATGACATGGTATTGGCGGTGTACATACCGCCACATGCACCAGCACCAGGACAGGCGTTTTTTATAACACACTTATAGTCTTCTTCGGAAATGGTACCGGCTATCCTTTCACCCAGGGCCTCAAAGGCAGAGACTATATTCAACGATTTGCCTTTATATCGACCAGAGGCAATGGTACCCCCATATAGCACCAGGGAAGGCCTATTCAATCTGCCTAGTGCCATGAGTGCACCCGGCATGTTCTTATCACAACCGACAACTGCTACCAGCGCATCGTAATAATGTGCTCCTGCCACGGCCTCTATAGAATCGGCAATGATATCACGTGATGCCAATGAATAGCGCATACCCTCAGTACCATTGGATATGCCATCGCTAACACCGATTGTATTGAAAATCAAGCCTACTAGGTCATTCTTATTCACACTTTGCTTTGCCTCTTCTGCCAGACCGTTAAGGTGCATGTTGCAAGTATTACCCTCATATCCTGTGCTCACCACCCCAACTTGGGCTTTCTTCATGTCCTCTTCGGTCAGGCCTATACCGAACAGCATAGCTTGTGAAGCCGGTTGGCTTGGGTCTTGAGTCAAGCGACGACTGTATTTGTTCAATTGCCGCATGGTCATTTGTGTATCTTCCATCGTCAACGTGCGTATTTAGACCAGTATAAAATCGTTGTACCACTCTCCTCGAACCATTCTTTGGTAGGCCATAGACAGTTCAAAACCAATAGTGTCTTCCCATGCCATTCTGAAGGGAATAGAATCAACTGATCGAATACCTTGGATCTCATGTAAAGGGCCAGCTAGAAAAGCTCCCTCAACGCCTATGAGCATTTTGAGATGGATATCCTGCGTAATCACTTGATACCCTAACTCCTTCGCCAGCTCTTGCAATACCCCTCTTGTGATGGTTTGTGACAATGCATTGGGCCGGGTAGTGAATAGTGTATGGTCGTGTTGAAAGTAGAAATCAGTATTTTCTATTCCGAGCATTTTACCACTTGAATCTACCAGTAGGTCAAGTGATGAGAGATCCATTGTGTTTTCGTTGAACGGATCGTCTAGCGTGAATTCGTGTGAACGAATATCAAGAGTAGTTGGCTTTCTTGTACTGTAAGACCTGGAACGGATCAGCAAACTCAGATGCTCTGCAGTAAATAGCAAATCAAGGCTTATCCACGCGTTGTTCAATCTATTGATTTCCAAAATCTTGTGACAAATACTCATCAATTGATCTGCAGTGTACGAGAATGACGAGGTGTACATGTTAGCGCGTTGTACAAAATGACTACAATGTTCTATGCCTTTGAATAGGGCTCTGCCATCTTGGTCTGGGTAGCATCTTATCACCTCTTTAGTCAAAGACATTGCTTCTGAAAAGCAATCATTTTCATCTTCTTGTTGGTCGTCTTGCTCTCTGAATTCTCCATTCAGATAGAAGACCGGATTGTTGGCTTTGTGCATATGTTTCACTGTTTAGAATTCGCTATAAAATGAGAAGGCCTTTCTCTGGGGTGAGAAAGGCCTTCTTTTTATGCATAATAAAGTCGCTTTGCTCACCCGGATAGAGGACAAATAATAATGACCACGACTAGAATTATGCTGAAAATCATACCTATTGCTTTAAATCAAAAAAGGCCATCCTTTTGGGATGGCCTTTGAAATTTCTTTTTATTTATATACCATCCCTAGCTATAGCGGCTAATAATCACTACAGAAATAATAAGGACGATATTGGAAATCAGATTTTTCATTTGCTTTTGTATAATAAAGATAGAGAAAGAAAAATGGAAAAAGCAAATGGTTTTTCAAAAAAGGATTAGAAAACTCGTTTATAACCCTATAAAAAAGAAAGAGCCCGGTCTCTCGATCGGGCTCATGGTTAGTGGTTCTGGATTTTAAAAGTGTTAACTTCCACACATCTCGCATCCCTCAGGGTCATCCAGAGAACAAGCGATCTGTGACTTTTTCAGATCTTCGTTTTCGGCTTGGGCCGATTGGGGCTCTTCTAGGGCGGATTTATCTACGGTAAATTTGATAGCATCAGTAGCAGCTTTAGACCTCAAGTAGTACATACCAGTTTTCAAGCCGCTCTTCCAGGCATAAAAGTGCATAGAAGTCAGTTTACCGAAATTCGGATCTTGAATGTGTACGTTCATACTTTGCGACTGGCATATATAAGCTCCTCTATCCGCGGCCAAGTCAATGATAACTTTTTGAGAAATCTCCCATACAGTTTTGTATAAGTCTTTAATGTGCTGTGGTATCTCAGGTATATTTTGTACTGAACCGTTCGCCTGGATAAGTCGGTTTTTCATATTCTCATTCCACAATCCAAGCTTAATCAGGTCTTTCATCAAGTGTTTGTTCGCTATGATGAACTCACCTGATAGTGTTCTTCTGGTATAGATATTAGAAGTGTAAGGCTCGAAACACTCATTATTACCAAGTATCTGTGACGTAGAGGCAGTTGGCATAGGTGCTACCAACAACGAGTTTCTAACGCCATGCTTTTTCACTTCTCTTTTGAGGCTATTCCAATCCCAACGCTGAGATTCAGGAGTAACACCCCACATATCGAACTGGAATATACCTTTAGAAACAGGTGAACCTTTAAATGTATCGTAAGCACCATGCTCTTTAGCCAAATCCTTAGAGGCGGTCATGGCTGCAAAGTAGATGGTTTCGAATATGTCTTTGTTTAGCCCTTTAGCTTCAGGAGAATCGAAAGGCATTTTCAGCATGATAAATGCGTCAGCCAAACCTTGTACACCAATACCAATAGGTCTATGTCTCATGTTTGAGTAACGCGCCTCCTCAACTGGGTAGTAATTGACATCAATTACCTTGTTAAGATTTTTGGTTGCTACGTAAGTGATTTCGTAGAGCTTTTCATGATCGAATTTGCCATCATTGACAAACTTTGGCAATGCGATTGAAGCAAGGTTGCAAACAGCCACTTCTTCAGGAGACGTGTACTCCATAATCTCAGTACATAAGTTACTTGACTTAATGGTACCAAGATTTTTCTGGTTAGACTTTCTATTGGCAGCGTCTTTATACAATATATAAGGTGTACCAGTCTCGATCTGCGACTCCAGGATTTCGAACCAAAGATCTTGTGCTTTGACGGTTCTTCTTCCTTTTCCTTCCTTCTCATATTTTTCATACAACCTTTCGAAGTCCTCGCCATAAGCATCAGCTAAACCAGGTGCTTCATTAGGGCAGAATAAAGTCCAGTCTTCATTAGATTCAACTCGCTTCATGAACAAATCAGATATCCACATCGCGTAAAAGAGATCTCTTGCTCTCAATTCTTCCTTACCGTGGTTTTTCTTCAAGTCAAGGAAAGCGAAAATATCATCATGCCAAGGCTCTAGATAGATAGCAAAGCTACCTTTTCTTTTTCCGCCACCTTGGTCTACATATCGCGCTGTCATGTCGAAGTTTCTAAGCATCGGTACGATACCATTGGAAACCCCACCCGTTCCTTTGATGTAAGAGCCTGTAGCGCGGACGTTGTGAATGCTTAATCCGATACCTCCTGCAGACTGCGAGATTTTGGCACATTGCTTAAGTGTATCGTATATACCATCAATACTATCTTCCTTAGTTGTTAATAAGAAACAAGAAGAAAGTTGGGGCTTAGGTGTTCCTGCATTGAATAAAGTAGGCGTAGCATGAGTGAACCACTTCTCAGACATTAGGTTATATGTCTCAATAGCGGCCTCAATATCATCCATATGTATACCTACAGCCACTCTCATGAGCATGTGCTGTGGCCTTTCAGCAATATTACCATCTACCTTCATCAAATAAGAGCGCTCTAGCGTCTTGAATCCGAAGTAGTCATAGCTGAAGTCCCTGTCGTATATTATAGAAGAGTCTAGTAACGCAGCGTTTTTCTTGATAATACCATATACCTCTTTTGAAATCAACGGTGCATTCTCTCCTGTTCTAGGGTCAACATAAGTATAAAGTCTTTTCATTGTATTGGAGAAAGACTTACTGGTTACTTTATGCAAGTTAGAGATGGCTATTCTAGCCGCCAACAAAGCGTAGTCAGGGTGTTTTGTAGTAAGTGAAGCAGCTGTTTCTGCAGCAAGGTTATCCAACTCTTGAGTAGTAACCCCGTCATAGATTCCTGAAATCACCTTTTTTGCAATATCGACTGGTTCGATATATTGCATATCCAGGCCGTAGCAAAGCTTCTCTACTCTGGCCGTAATTTTGTCGAACTTTACTGACTCTCTGCGTCCGTCTCTTTTTAATACTAACATATGGGTATATGGTGTTTAGGATGGTATTATAAATTGTGTACTTATTTCTAGAAATCTTCGTCAAGGGAAAACTTAGGCTTTTCTTCTCCGTCGCCTTTTATCACACCAGCTTTCTGGTAATCTCCAACTCGCTTTTCGAAGAAATTAGTTTTGCCCTGAAGCGATATCATTTCCATAAAGTCAAATGGGTTAGAGGCATTGTATACTTTGCTGCATCCCAATTCAACTAGCAATCGATCAGCAACGAACTCAATGTACTCACACATAAGGTTAGAGTTCATGCCTATTAAGTCTACCGGAAGAGCATCTGTTACAAACTCTTTTTCTATTTCAACGGCATCCTTTATTATACCTGTAACGGTTTCTGAAGGCAATTTATTGATCACGTGGTTATTGTAAAGAAGGCAGGCGAAGTCGCAGTGCAATCCTTCGTCACGTGAGATGAGTTCATTTGAGAAACTCAATCCTGGCATAAGACCACGTTTCTTAAGCCAGAATATAGAACAAAAGCTTCCAGAGAAGAATATACCTTCTACCGCTGCGAAAGCAATAAGCCTTTCCTGGAAAGAGCCTTCATCGATCCACCTCAATGCCCAGTCAGCTTTTTTCCTAACACAATCCATTGTTTCGATTGCATTAAAAAGCTTGTCCTTCTCTGAAGGATCTTTAACGTAGGTATCTATTAATAAGGAGTATGTTTCAGAATGGATATTCTCAATGGCAATTTGAAAGCCATAAAAGAACTTAGCCTCAGTATACTGAACCTCTGCTACGAAATGCTCAGCCAGGTTTTCATTCACTATACCATCGCTGGCAGCGAAAAAGGCTAGAACATGTGAGATAAAGTGTCTTTCACCGTCATTCAAGTCTTTCCAATCCTTAAGGTCTTGACCCAGGTCTATTTCTTCAGCGGTCCAAAAGCTCGCTTCGGCCTTTTTATAGAACTGCCAAATGTCGTCATGCTTGATTGGGAAAAGTACGAATCGGTTTTTGTTTTCTTTTAAGATAGGTTCTTCTACAGCTGTAACGTTACTCATTCCTACACTTCAGTTAAATGGGACTAAATGATTAAAGGCTCTTCAACACAAAAGCTAGTGCTCAAGTTTGGCTAAACCATGAATATTTCCCAAAAAAATTACACGAATCAAAAGTTATCCAATCCCTCACTTTTCGGATTAGTGAGTTCTTACAAATATTGTAAAATAGGTCATAAAAACAAAGGCCTGAATGCCTGTCTGACAGGTAGTTTTTAGTACATATTTTTGAGCTATAATCTGATTATAACTTTCTGTAATATAGTGTTTTATAGTATTTTCATACAACCAAAACTTATATCATAATTCAGCGTAATTGACAGGTGAAATTTGTTGAAAAAGTTTTCCACACTTTAATTATTAGAGGGTGGTTTTGATTTTAGCGGATTAAGCTCTAACTTTGCAGACCATTTTCAAGACAGAAGAATAAAAACATGTACGCAATAGTTGATATAGCTGGGAAACAGTTTAAGGTAACTAAAGACCAGTTCGTTTATGCTCCCAAGATGGATCAAGAAGAAGGAGCTGCGGTTGAATTCGACAAAGTGCTTTTAGTAGATAATGAAGGCAAAGTTGAAGTAGGTGCTCCCATCGTTAAAGGAGTTAAAGTTTCTGGCAAAGTCTTGGGACATGTTAAAGGAGATAAAGTAGTCGTTTTCAAGAAGAAAAGAAGAAAAGGCTATAAAGTGAGAAACGGCCACAGACAACAGTTCACTAAAATATTAATCGAAGGAATTTCTTAAATTTAAATTGCCATGGCACATAAGAAAGGAGCAGGTAGTTCTAGAAACGGAAGAGAATCAGAAAGTAAACGCTTAGGTGTTAAGATATACGGAGGTCAGCTAGCTATTGCTGGTAACATCATTGTAAGACAAAGAGGCACTAAGCACCATCCAGGTAAAAACGTAGGTCTTGGTAAAGATCACACGCTATTTGCCCTTACTGATGGTACAGTTACTTTCAAGAAAGGTAAGAACGACAGATCTTACGTTTCAGTAGAGCCAGTTGAAGCATAGCTATTACTTAGATTAGCGATACAATTTGTTAAAGGCAAGAATTTTAATTCTTGCCTTTTTTTATTTCTACACTTTCGAAAAGGCATGACATATTTGTCATATTTATTACGTCTACTTCCATAGTGGGTTTAACGAAGCTCACCCCCCCATTACCGTAACCCATAGACTTTATACTTACATCGTTTACTCGCGTTAGCGCATGACTCTAGTCGCTTGACTTTTGCTTTCATTTTATCACCGACATTGTGAATTGGAGAAAATACATGTTCTGAGCTACTATAAGCCAGTATTGCACTTCCTAAGGCCTATTTTCCATATTTGCTTATTGACCACTTGATATATCTGTATATAACCTGCCTTTCTGGCTGATATATGCCCATGAATTACCTCAATGGCCATTTAACCGTTGGCGTTGGGGGATGGTTGTTTCCAACCTAAAGCATTCCCTATCAAAAAATTCCCCTCATGTGGGGGTAACCGACCTAAGTCCATTTTGAGACATTTAGCCCACAGACCTGAAAATCAGTAGGGGATACTGTGTTCGCACGGTAGCCTGCTGCCAATAAGGTCGACCAGACTTTTTATAAACCTTAAAAATATGCTTATGAAGAAGACTCTACTATTCTTGGTAGTCCTTTCCCTTTTTGCTTTTACACTGAAAGCACAGGAAAAGGTCATATCCGGGCAGGTTACTGCCGTTGACGATGGATCCGCACTACCCGGTGTCAATGTTATCCTCAAAGGAACAACCACGGGTACTATAACTGATGCGGATGGTAATTATAAGATCTCCGTTCCCAATGCCACTGGTGTTTTGGTATTTTCATTTATTGGCTACACTGCTAAAGAGGTTCCAATAGGTTCAAGCGATGTAATTGATGTTAGCCTGGCTGCTGACATCACGCAACTTTCTGAAGTGGTGGTGACTGGTACTGCAGCAGGGCAATCCAAAAAAACACTAAGCTTCTCGGTCGGAAGCCTGGACGAAGAGTTGATCACAACCGTGCCTCAGGCGAACCTTGGTACTGGTTTGCAAGGAAAGGTTGCCGGCCTTCGTGTTGTATCCGGTGGTGGTCAGCCTGGGCGTGGTGTAAACTTTCTCGCCAGAGCCGCTAATTCTATAGCCACAGGACAGGCACCATTGATCATTTTGGATGGTACATTTTTGAGCGGTACTACACTTGCTGATATTAACCCAGAGGACATTGAGCGAATAGAAGTACTTAAAGGTTCGGCTGGTGCTTCCTTATATGGATCTCAAGCTGCTAATGGTGTAATCCAGATTTTTACCAAGAGAGGTTCTAATCTGGCTGAAGGACAAACCAGTGTTGTTCTGAGGTCAGAAGTGGGTTTCGCTGATTTGGCCAACGAAAGATTCCCTACTTCTACTGCCCATGCTTTCTTACTTGATGATCAAGGTAATTTAGTACGAGGGGCTAATGGTGGATTGGTAGAAGACCCAGACGGATTGGTTGATAATCCATGGCCTGGTTTTCAGGATTATCAGGAACAAATTTTCAGAAGAGGTGTATTCAACCAAAACTATGTAGCCGTACAAGGTAGGTCAAGTACTACCAATTTCCTTGTTTCCGGGCAAAGGTTAGTAGATGAAGGTATTTTCGAATTCAACGATGGTTATGAGAGAAACGCATTCAGACTGAACGTTGACCATCGATTAAGTGATAAGCTGGACGTGGCTGTCAGTTCTATGTATTCTACCTCGACTCAGGACTTTCTAATAGAGAATGGTACGAATTCAGTGATCAACTCCTTGCTTTTCATGCCGCCTATCTATGATCTTCAAAATTCTTTCAATTCAGAAGATGGATCGCAGTATGATTGGGACATCGATACTTTAGGTTCTACCATTAGAAACCCTTACTACCAACTGGTTAATAGAGAGACGGTTGTAGACAGAACCAGGATCATTGGTAGCTTGAAGTTGAGCTATGACTTGACTGATTGGTTGACTTTGGACGGGTCTATGGCTTTGGATAGATCCACTAACAACTTTTCTGACTTCATTCCTAAAGGGTATCTTTCAGACGATACCAATCGCGGTCAAGCGGTGCAAAAATCACCAACAAACCCAGGTGGACACATTGAGCGCACACAGCGGATCAATAACTCTTTCATTGGCAGATTGAATGCGACATTGCAGAAATCTTATGGTGACTTTAACACGGCGGTAAGGTTAGCATGGCTTTATGAAGACTTGACGGCTGATTTTAACGGAGCTAGAGGTGATGGATTAGCTGTTGAAGATATCCGCTCATTGGATAACGCCACTACCAACTTTAGAATACAGTCTGAGTCTCAGGAAATCGTGGCTAATAGTGTATTTGGTATTGCTGACATAGACTACAAGCAGAAATACATATTCAGTGGCCTTTTCAGAAGAGAAGGTTCATCACTTTTTGGTCCTGAAGAAAGATGGGCTAATTATTATCGTTTGAGTGGTGCTTATCGTATTACCGAAGATGTTCAATTGCCAGGTATCCAAGAACTTAAAGTAAGGGCTTCGATTGGTACAGCAGGAATCAGACCTACATTTGAGCAGCGTTTTGAAACGTTCCAGCTAAGAAATGGATCTGCCACTAAAAGTACGCTGGGTAATAACTTCCTTGCGCCTGCCCAATCGAGAGAAATCGAACTTGGCTTGAATGCTACTATTCTAGATAGATTCAACCTTGAATTTAACTATGTCGATACGCAAACAGAAGATCAGATTCTACGCGTGCCTCTCTCAGGTGCTGCTGGTTTCCAGGCCCAATGGAGAAACGCGGGTACTGTAGATGCACAAACCTTAGAAGTTTCACTTCTCACCAACGTGGTGAAAACAAATGATCTGAGCTGGGATGTGTCTGTAACATTTGACAGAACCACCCAGGAAGTGGCACAACTTAATGTTCCGGCCTACAATACAGGCCCGGGTAATCAACAATCAACTGTCTTCCGTATTGAAGAAGGCGTATCCTTTGGTGCTATCTACGGACAAGTGTTTGCCACTTCAGTTGAGCAGTTAGCTGGTCAGGTAGAAAACCTTAATGACTATATCGTCAATTCTGCCGGATTCGTAGTGAGAAAAGACCAGATCGGTACTAATAACGAAGCGCCGATCAAATTGGAAAATGAGCAAGGTAATCCGTTGGTTACTGAAATCGGTGACATCAATGCTAAGTTCAGAATGGGCTTTGGTTCTACCGTAAAATTCAAAGGTGCCACGCTTTATGCACTATTTGACTGGAAAAACGGAGGTGATATTTATAACCAGTCAAGACAATGGTTGCACAGGGATAACCTTCATGAAGAAGAAAGCCGATTCCCTATTGCTAAATCATTCTGGAATGGGCTATACAATGTGAATGTGGCCAACAATGGTTTTGTCGAAGACGGCTCGTTTGCCATGCTGAGGGAATTGTCTCTATCATATCAGTTCAATGCAGAACAGCTTTCTGGTGTTTTCAACGGTTTTATCAAGGGCATAAAAGTGAGCTTCATTGGTCGTAATCTGTTTACTATCACAGATTACAAAGGCTTCCATCCGGATATCACCGCTGTACCTAGAAATGAAAATCGATTGACCAATAGGGTGGCAGACGGAGTAGGTAGCGACAGTAATACGCCTAACGGTGATCCTACGCTTTTCTTCTTTGATACTTTCACTTATCCTCAGACGAAGACATTCACTGGAAGTGTCCAATTCACATTTTAATTGATTGAATAGATCAAAAGCATAATGAAATGAAAAAAGCATTAATAAAAATATTCACATTGACTTTAAGTCTGAGCTTAGTGATCGTCACCAGTTGTGATGACCTGAATACTCAGAACTTAAATAACCCTGATACGCAGAGGGTACTCGCATCAGGAGATGATTTGGTAGGAGTATTGGCCGGAGGTTACCTTAGCTGGTGGCAGGCTAATCACCAATCCAGGCCAGGTATGACCTTGGGTGTGGCATCCGACGCTATCAGTGTTTCTTGGGGAAACTTTGGTATGAGAAGAATGTCGGAAGAACCTCGAGATGCTTATAATAATAGCTCTGCCGAAACGGTCGACTACCAGGATGTGGTGCGATTCCCATGGTTCAGGAATTTATCTGCTCAATCTATTTCTAATGACGTTATCAAAGCCATCACTGTAGATGGACTTTCTCTTGGCAATGATAGTCAAGACCAGATGATGTTGGCCTCTGCCTATTTGCTAAGGGGATTGTCTCGTGGTTATCTCGGGTTATTTTTTGATCAGGCTTACCTGACAGAAATCGACTCTGACCTTACCGCACAGTTAGAGTTTTCTACCTATACTGACATGATAGCAGCCGCTGTAACTGACTTAGAAGAAGCCGCTCGCATTGCCGACGCAAACTCTTTCACCATGGATAATTCATTTATTAACGGGTTGTCATTGACTAGCGCACAAGTTTCACAGGTTGCCAACTCTTATGCTGCACGTTTCTTGGCACAAAGCCCAAGAACAGCGGATGAGAACGCCAATGTTGATTGGAACAGGGTTTTGGCTTTTACTGAAAGAGGACTGACAGATGATTTTGCGCCATTGGCGGATGGAAACCAATGGTTTGGCTACTGGAGATATGCACATACCGGTGCTAGTGGTAACCCAACCGGTTCATGGGCAAGGTTGGATATGCGCTTGGTTAGCGCTTTAGATCCAAGCCAACCGACTCGCTTTCCAGTGGATGGAAGTGGGCTTGTGAACCCTCAAGCGACCTCAGCAGATGCCAGACTAGAGTCGGATTTCATATTCGTTGCTACTAATAATTTCAGGCCTGAGCGTGGTCTATGGCATTTCTCACATTATAAGCACCATAGAAATATAACGGAACCCTCTTACATGGGTGACGGTATTGGTAACGGCCCTATGCCAGCATTCGCATCGGTTGATAATGATCTGTTAAGAGCAGAGGCATTGCTAAGGTTGAATAGATTGGCTGATGCAGCTGCGGTGATTAATAGTGGAACAAGAGTGACCAGAGGAGGCTTACCAGCAGTGGGGGCAGGAGATGCAGATATCATCTTAAATGCCATTCTACATGAGAGGTACATTGAAATCCTTAATACCGGTCCAGGGGGACACTTTTTCGACAGAAGAAGGATAGGAGAAAGGCTCGACTTCAACAGCCTTGATAACTTTGGCGGACTTCAATTTGGAACCCCTGCACACTTCCCAGTACCTGCGGTTGAACTTGAAGTGTTTGAGTTAACACCTTATAATTTCGGAGGTGATGACGATCCTACCGGGCTTGTACGTTCTGGCGACTAATGTACAGGACATTTTCAGTTAACCTTAAATGAATGAGACAAATGAATAAATACTTATATAAACTGAATCTTGTATTGTGTGGTGTGGCAATAATCTTTCTGACCACATCATGCGACGATGATGAGTTTGGTGCGCTTGTATTCACCGATCCACCAGTTTCCGAGATTAATGGAAGCGCCTCGGTTGAGCTAGGTTCTTCTTCTGTGCAATATACTGTTACCGAGAGAAGAGGCTCTAGTTATTCTTGGGCTGTAGAAGGAGCTAGCTTGGCTACAGGATCTCCTACTGACTCATTGGGGGTCTTTGTGGATTTTAATACCGTAGCTACTGGTGCGGTAGTGACCGTCACTGAAACAGATGAAAGGGGCCTGGTTGGCACAACCAGTTTTTCCATTCAGATCACTAACTCTGCTCCGACAGCGTTACTTAGTTTTGATCAAGGCTCGGCTAGAGATGGTGACGTCATCACAGTGACCGCCACCTTCGACTTCCCAATAGAGACAACCGGTACGTTACCTCAGATTTCTACGGATAAGACATCCAATAATCTGAGCCCTACTAATATGACAGTGGTTGATGATCAAACTGCCACATTTGACTTGACCATCGAGGGCTTCGGTATCGATAGTATTATGGAGATCAATATCAGTAATGCCACCAGGTCTCTGGGTGGTACGCAGATGGTACAAAGGGTATTTCAATATAAAGTCGATAATACCTCACCGTCAGCTACCTTGACCTTTGATGCGCCTACGGATGATGATGGAAACATTTTGGCAACAGATGGTATCACGGTGTTGATCACTGCTACTTTCAATGAGGCACTGACAGAGGCGCCAATGATTTCTCATGCCACTATAGGCGGTATAGCCGAGTTGATGCCTACGGAAATGACCGCTACTGCCAATGCCAGAGTCTGGACTTTTGAATATGCCTCGGTAGGAGGTGGTACGGGAATCCCCGACTTTGAACTTTCATCCGGTACTGATGAGGCGGGCAATGAGGTGGATGCTGATCCTGAGGTGCCTTCGGCACTGAATATAGTTAACTAAGCCTACCTGCTAAATCGCTTAAACAGAGCATCGCATTGCCGGTGCTCTGTTTCTCTATTTATAATCAGTATTAAAAGAAAGGCATAAATGCTATGGGAAAGGAAATACGAATAATAAGTCATATACTCTTTATTTTTCTAATTGCTCAATCATGCACAAGTCCGGTAGAAGAAGTTGACCAAACGGCCGAAAAGCTATTTACGAAACTTGATGCTCGCCAAACCGGGATAAGGTTTTCTAATGACCTGGTAGAAACTGCAGAAGAGAATCATTTAGTCAGTGACAAATTCATCACCGGATCGGGAGTGGCTATTGGTGATATCAATAATGACGGATTGCCTGATATATTTTTTACTGGCAACCAAGTGGCTGATCGTCTTTACCTTAATAAGGGGAACCTGCAATTTGAGGACATTACTAAGAAGGCAGGTATCCAAATTGATAAATCCTGGTCTACAGGAGTAACTATGGCCGATGTTAATAACGATGGCTTTCAAGACATATATATATGTAAAAGTGTAAAGGACGACCCTGAGCTTAGCGCCAATTTATTGTACATCAATAATGGGGATATGACTTTCTCTGAGCAGTCGAAAGCTTACGGCCTTGACGATCGAGGCTTTTCTATTCAGGCAGTATTCTTTGACTATGACAAAGACGGGTTATTGGATATGTATCTCGTTAATCAACCACCGGGCAGAGGCAACAGGCGTGGAGGCAAATTGGAAATATTTCGACATACCAGCCTGCTATACACGGATAAACTTTTCAAGAATTGGGGCGATCGAGGTTTTGAAGACGTCTCTGACTATGCCGATATCCGAAATCTGGCGTTTGGATTGTCTGCCACTGTCGCAGACTTCAATGGAGATTCCTGGCCGGACATATACGTGGCCAATGACTTTGACCTACCCGACCACCTTTATATCAATCAGCAGAATGGGAAGTTCAAAAATACGATCAACCAATCGATGAAACACATATCCAATTTCAGTATGGGAGCCGATGTCGCAGATTATGACAATGACGGGCTACTTGACATCATGACTTTGGATATGGTAGCTGAAGATCACAAGCGCATCAAGACATACATGGGCGGCATGAACCCGGAAGCATTCTGGGAAGTAGTGAACAAAGGATGGCATTATCAATATATGTTCAATGCTTTGCAGCGTAATAATGGCAATGGGACCTTTAGTGAAGTGGCCCATATTGGAGGGGTATCAAACACTGACTGGAGTTGGGGACCATTGTTTGCCGATTTCGACCTCGATGGGTGGAAAGACCTTTTCGTAACCAATGGTGTAAAGCGGAATATGAGGCATGGCGACCTTGAAAAAACATACAGTGGCATATTGGATAGTTTGGAGAACGTGGCGAAGCAACAGGGTAAAGACCTTAATGAGCTTATAGACCTTATGGAATTAGTAGAGATGGCACCAGTGGACTATCTGCCGAATTACATTTATAAGAACAATACTGACTTCACCTTTACTAAAAAGACAGAAGCCTGGGGTTTCGACGAACCCACATTATCCAACGGAGCCTCCTATGCCGATTTAGATTTAGATGGAGATATTGATCTTATCGTCAACAACATCAATGAAAAGGCAGGAGTATATCGTAATAATGCCATTGATAAACAATATGGTAATTACCTGAAATTCATCATTAGTAATAAAAATGGTAGTACCGCTTACGGCACTACGGTTACACTGTATAAGGACGGAAAACTATGGCAGCACAACCAACTCACCAATGTGCGAGGCTTTATGTCTAAAAGTGAAGATGTAATTCACTTTGGCTTAGGCGATACCGAGCAAATAGAAAAACTCGTCATTACTTCTCCGGCAGGCTTCGTTCAAACACTAACTGATGTACCAGCCAATCAACTGATCGAAGTCAATACCGAGGATTTAAAAGAGAGAAAAGAGACTGAGCCTGTTTCAGAAAGCAAGTTATTCGCAGATATCACCAGGGCCTCCGGCATTACCCATAAGCATACCGAGAACCGGTTCAACGATTACGCACGAGAAGTTTTATTGCCACATAGAATGTCAACCTTTGGTCCCGGGTTAGCGGTAGGGGATGTTAATGGAGATAAACTGGAGGACTTTTACGTTGGTGGTGCAGCAGGTTACAGTGGTGCGTTATTCTTGCAAATGCCGTCGGGGCAATTTGAGAAGAGTAATGCTGAGCTATGGGAACAAGAACGCCATTATGAAGATGTAAGTGCAGTAATGTTCGATGCTGATAACGACAATGATGTTGACCTATACATAGTGAGCGGAGGTAATGAGTTTATGGCTGGTAGTAAGGAATATCAAGACAGGCTCTATCTGAATGATGGTAAGGGAAAGTTCTCTCTTTCTTCAAATTTACCAGAAATAAACAGTAGCGGCGCTTGTGTTGTACCTGCTGATTATGACCGTGATGGAGACCTTGACCTTTTTATAGGAGGGAGGCAATGGCCTGGGCGTTATCCCCATCCTGCCGATAGTTACATATTGGAAAACGAAGGGGGGAAGTTTAAAGATGTGACCGATGCGATTGCCGGAGAATTGAGATCATTGGGAATGGTCACTAGTGCCGTGTGGAGTGATTTTAATCAAGATGAGGATTTGGATTTAGTAATCGTAGGAGAATGGATGCCTGTCACATTTATGGAGAATGAGGATGGCCAGTTCCGAAATGTTACACCCAAATTAGATTTACAAAATACTGCGGGATGGTATTTTCAAATAGCAGCGGCAGATTTTGATCAAGATGGAGACGAAGACTATGTTCTCGGGAACCTTGGTTTGAATTACAAATACAAAGCCTCTCCGGAGCAACCTTTCGAGGTATACAGCCATGACCTTGATGATAATGGTACTTTGGACATTGTGTTGAGCTACTATGAGCACGGTAAAGTTTTCCCTGTAAGAGGGCGCTCGTGTTCTTCTCAACAAGTCCCCGATTTGGCTAATAAATTCCCCACTTTTGAATCGTTCGGAGAAGCTGACCTGCTGGAAGTCTATGGATCAGAGTTAGATAAGGCACTTCATTACCAGGCTAAGAATTTTGCTTCTGTTTATTTAGAAAACAAGGGAGATAAAGGATTTGACATAAAACCCTTGCCCAATGAAGCACAATTTTCTTCCATCAATAACATTCTGGCTGAAGACTATAATTTAGATGGACACTTAGACATACTCATTTCCGGTAATTTGTATGGTGCTGAGATAGAAACCCCTCGTAATGACGCAGGGATGGGCCTTTATCTTAAAGGAGATGGTTCCGGGAAATTTGACCCGGTTCCGCTGACCGAAAGTGGCTTTTTTGCCCCACACGATGCAAAAGATGCTAAAATGATTCGATTAGGTAGAAATGATAAGGCTATTCTGGTGGCTAATAACAATTATTATCTACAACTCATCAAATACCTGCCCCCCAATACCGAAGCAGAGAATAAAGAGCTTGTGAGCATGAAATAACACTGTTCGTATATTCATACGCGCTTTACGTTAAAATTCTGAGGGCACCTTAAAGACTATAATAATAGCTTTTGAGGTGCCCTTATTGATTTCTAGGAAGTGATCTATTTATATACTTCCAAAAGCAACATATATTCTGGTGGTGACGTCGATAAACCAACTGCTTTTACTATATTGGCCAGTTGAACTACAGATAAAACCCTATTAAAAATGAAAGTAAGCTTAATCACAATGCTCCTTCTATTACCAATTATGGTCAATGCCCAAAAGAAGGGAATACCGGAAGACATTTTTTCTTCTCCCGTTTCCTTGATCCTCTCAATGAGTGAAGAAGAATATGAAAGAATAGCCACAGAGATAGGTGCTCAAGTGGAGCATTTAGGAGTGAAAGTGAAGCATACTATTCATGTACCCGTAAACCCAACGCGCCAGGCAGAGGTAGCTGATGAGAGGATGGCAGAGATAATAAATGAAGGTACAAAGTATACTGTCGGATATGGAAGCTTTCTGTTTGATGGTAAGACTCAACACATCTTGTTTATCACGGATAGCAAAGTTTACAATCCAAACACGACAAAAGCGAAACTAAAGTATAGTATAATCGCCGACGATATGGAAGAACTATTCACTCAGTTTGGAAAACCTTTCACATCTTGAGCATTGGCAATGCCACTTAGATTGATAATAGCTAATAAAAATAAAACTCTCATTTT
>JBCBSS010000019.1:0-67801 GCA_039819065.1 Bacteroidota bacterium | reverse complement strand
CGTATGATATCTCCTGATGAAGTAATACTTAAAAAATGGTATGGTTATGGGGAAGGTGTAATAGAGGAAAGATTGCAAAAACATTTGAACTGACCACTAAATGTAAAGTATTACCAATCGAGTAGATAATTGTGTGTCATAAAGTCCTCGACCCTTACGAACTTAGATTCGATGGTGCTTCTCTCGCGTACTTGAACAAGTAACCGATATAACTTATATTCAATTCTTACCAGACCACAGTTCATCTAGACCAGTTAAATAGATACAAGTGGTATTAAGAAGCATTACAAACTAGCTAGATTAGGATAACGTAGACAGAATTGTGTTAATTTGAGTGCTACGCAACATTAGAATGCTTAGAATGAAGAGAACAGTAGAGGTAATTATTCTAGTAGCGACAATGCTTACATTCTCTTGTAACGACGAAGAAGGAGTTACACTATCGGGTGAAGCTTCCTTATTGAACTTTGAAATAGAACATCAAGGGAACACCTATACTACTTCAATTAATGGTAAAACTATTTCTTTATCGAATCAGTTACCCTTCGCTACAGAGCATGTCTCAATAAAATCCATTGAGGTCTCTCCAAAGGCAAGGGCGAATAGAACATCAGGCGACACCTTGTTTGTGAATGATAGCCCTATCCTGATAGAAGTAATCTCTGAGAATAACCAAAACCGACAAAACTATATTCTATCTCTTGATGTGGCCGATAAACCAGATTATGCAAAACTGTTGTTTGAAGAGCCCACGGCTACCAACTGTGTTCAATACGCTACTATTGCTATTGGTGATTTAAAAGTAGAGAATAACGTGTGGAACACATCAGCACTTCCCGCCGGCAGTTATTCCCAATGTATCTATACTTACGAAGATGAATCATTGCAACTGCTTGGATGGCAGTGGCAATACCCTAATAATGCCTTTGGAGTAAATGCTTACCCACAACTGATTTACGGATGGAAACCATGGCAACCACCTTCAACAACACACGATCTGCCAAAAAAAATATCAGATATTAACAGGCTTAAGGTGACTTATGACGCGCAAGTATCAAGAAATGATGGCGATTACAACTTGGCATTTGACAATTGGATCAATTCATCTGAAAGTATTACCCCTCAGAATATTCTTTTCGAATTTATGATATGGGAAGACACGAATAACTTAGTCCCTTTTGGGGATTTCCAGGAAGATGTTACTACCAGTAACGGCACCTATAAGTTTTATATGGGTGAGCCAACATGGGAACCACCAGGAAGCAATTGGATATATTTAGCTTTCCAAAGAATCGGTAACAGAAACAAGGGGACAATTGATATTGATGAATTGCTTTTTTATCTGGTCAATGAGGGTATTGTGTCTCAGAACAGTTACTTAGCATCTATTGAACTTGGCAATGAGGTTGGAAATTCAACTGGACAAACAATCATCAAAGAATTCCATGTCGAAATAGAATAAACGCGGTACATTAAAAGCTGTCATTCATTGTGGTTTTGTACCTCACCAAACTAACAGTGCTAATTCACGGCTAATCCCGCAGATAATTCCACAACGAAATTATAGCCAGGCGCCATTTACAATACACCTTATATATTGAGGTTTTAATCCTCTCATTGATTTATGATTCGTGAATAACCAGAATAGTATCTGTGCTAACGTTATTTCAAACTATTTCTACTTACTTCTATCTACTTCCAAATACCCTACACCTCCACCCACATCCGCATCAAGTTACTGTAGCATTGCATCAAAAGCGTGGCTTCTTGTGAATTTGGATCTTTTTGATTGAGCATGGCTTGCACCTGGCTTAAGTTGAATAGTAATTCCCGCTGCTCATTACTCCTGATCGTACTCTGTATCCAGGTCACTGCCGCTAATCTGTGTCCACTTCTTACCTCTGCCACACCGTGCACTTGAACCGCCGGATAGACAATGGCATCTCCAGCATTGAGCTTATAGGGTATCTGACCTGCTGAAGTTTGCAAGTACAACTCACCACCTTCATACTCAGTAGGGTTATTGAGAAAGACGGTCATGGCCAGGTCGGTTCGGATACCGGGTTTGTCCATCAGCGCGCTATCTACGTGCCAGCCATAAGTCATACCGGCCTTATATCGGCTGATCAAAGGCGTTCTTACTTTATTGGGCAGAAAAGCCTGCTGTATCAATGGGCTATCGTCAATGGCGTCGCGAATGATTTGCTGTACTTTGCCGGTCGCCTCATCGTTTTGATCAAGCTGCTCATTTTTCTTTACCGATTTGGCACCCATGCTGGCTGTGGCACTACCATCGATGAATTTACCTTGATCGACGAGTTCATGAACTTGTGCTAGTTCTTCCGGCTTGAGCAAAGCCTGTACGTGTATGTGCATAAGTGTAAGGTTGGTCTATTTTAATTGAAAACTAGCAAAGGAATTTTACTATTCAAATGACTTACTTATCACCAGTGCAATAAAAATTAAAATGATTTTAAAATTCGAGTTGCCACCCCATTAATGAAAACAAGTCCAAATAAACTAACAGCCCTATTCCGGGTTAATTTAACTATAGTTATTTTAGAAAGATGTTGGCTGAGCAATTGGAAGGAAATATCATCTTTAACTCGATCAAGCACCATCTGGGCTACATCAGGTCGAGGATTGAATGGGCCGTTCAAAACGAGGCTGACTACCTCTCCCCTATACTTTCAGAGCTACTTTTCATAGGCTCATCTACTATGGACTTATATACGGGTAGCTTACTTTCTACCGAGATCATGCTAGACATTTCCAACACCTTGAGGCAAACGGGTCATTTTGAAAAAGCGGCCTATTTAGAATGGCTGCAGGAGAATGACGGCGGCTATCAACTGGTCGAGATCAACGACGGCTCTAGCTGGACACTGAGAAAAGGAGATGATGAGCTGAAATACATTCACATTCATCCAGCCCGACACGCAAAGTTTTCAGTAAGAGTACATGCCAATGCCCTTAAAACGGCTATACTCGCACTGATCATCGGTCGGATATCGAGTAGTGATCCTTGTGATGTATCGTTGGTCAATGAAGTGAGAAAAAACATGCTTGACTTATCACCGATCAAATCCGTCACCAATGATTCGGGTATAGGTGAGGTAATCGCATTATTATCCAACGAGAATAGCTAATATTCTGGTTATCAATTAAATACAATACTTAAATGTGGAGCGGCCTGTTATCTATCTCGGCAAAGTCAAAATTATTTTCGCCGCAATGCTAGCTATCTAAAAACAAATTTTGATAATATTGCGTTGTATCAATCAAGTTAAAAACGAAATCAAAATGGCTAACCGCCCTCAACTTAAGAATAATGCATGCTGTTGTTGCTGTTGTTCTACTTCACAGTTGGGAAGCCGCTATGCATAAATATATTTGATCAAGGATATATATAAAGACCTTCCCACAACCGGGAAGGTCTTTTCTTTTTAAAGGAAAGCCTTTCTGGTCACTCAGAAAGGCTTTTTTTATGTCAAAATAGAATTACAATGATCGCCACAACCATAGACACCCATTTAAAGGAACGTATAAAAGCCCTTGGCAAATTTGTAGGGAATACACCGTTATTTCCGCTTCAAAACGTGGTTGAAAAGCCTGATGTGAAGATCTACGCCAAGCTGGAATGGCAGCAGTTTGGAGGCAGTGTGAAGGCGCGGCCGGCTTACAACATTATCAAGTCGGCAATATACTCCGGGGAGTTGACTGAGGGCAAACACATTCTTGATGCTTCTAGTGGCAATACTGCCATTGCTTATGCTGCCATAGGCGCAGCCATCAATGTACCCGTTACCATTTGCCTTCCTAAAAATGCTTCTGAAGAGCGTAAGCAGATATTGAAATCCTTTGGTGCCCACATTCACTTGACCTCCCCTTTTGGCACCACGGATGAGGCACAGCAAATCGCTCAATCCCTTTTTGAAGAACAGCCGCATAAATACTTCTACGCCAATCAATATGGCAATGACAATAATTGGAAGGCACATTACAACGGCACGGCCGAAGAAATCTTTCGACAAACTGATGGTAGTATAACGCACTTTGTGACTGGGCTCGGTACTACGGGGAGCTTTACCGGTACGGGTAGAAAGCTCAAAGAGATCAAGCCTGATATACATTTGACTTCCTTACAGCCGGATGCCGCCTTGCATGGGTTGGAAGGTTGGAAGCATCTCGAAACAGCCATTTTACCGGGGATTTATGATGATACAATTGCTGATCAAAACCTGGAAATTGACACCTATGAAGCATTGGATACGCTTAAAAGAGTGGCTAACACTGAAGGCCTATTGATCAGTCCTTCATCAGCGGCCAACCTAACAGGAGCGCTTAAAGTGGCCAATACCATTGATGAAGGGGTAATAGTGACTTTATTTCCTGATAATGCCGAAAAGTACGGCGAAGTGATTAAAAACCTTTTTGGTGATGCATAAATACGATTTAGATATACATGAATCTGCGTTGAAGGCAATGGCTGATGATGCCGTTGAAGCCTACAATGATGAATGCTGTGGTTTTTTCTATGGCTCAGAAGAGCAAGGAAAACGTATTATCAAGCAAGCCATTCCGGTGACCAACAGTAAGGAGGGTGATAAAAGAAGGCGCTTCGAAATATCCCCATTGGATTATATGAAGGCTGAACAATTCGCGATAGAACACAATACCACTTTGCTGGGTGTCTATCATTCTCATCCGGATCATCCGGCTAAACCTTCGGAGCATGATTTGAAACAAGCAGTGCCTTTCTTTTCATACATCATTATATCAGTCATGAAAGGAAACATAGCTGACACCTCCTCCTGGCAACTGAATGAGCAGGGGCAATTCGAGCAAGAAATGATTTTGAACAAAGATATTTTAAGTACTAACTATTCATAACTAATCATAAAAATGGCTAAACTTATCATTCCCACTCCGCTTAGAAAATTCACTGACAATCAAGCCTCTATCGATTCGACAGGGCTTACAGTTGGTGATGCCATTCAGGAACTGGCTACATCGTATCCTGATTTGAAGAAACATCTTTTCGAGCAAGACGGAAAGATCAGAAGTTTCGTAAGAATCTATGTGGGCGACGATGATATCAAAGCCCTGAACAACGAAGCTACCCAGGTAAGTGAGGGCAGTGTAATCAGTATCATTCCGGCCATCGCGGGTGGCGCTATTTAAGAAAACAGACTAACTAAAAGATATGTCAACAGTCGATTTTAGTAAAGCAGAACTTGAGAGGTACAGTCGGCACCTCATTATACCTGAATTCAACATAGAAGGTCAGCGTAAGCTAAAGGCGGCAAAAGTATTGGTAGTAGGAACAGGTGGCCTGGGTGCTCCATTGCTGCAATACCTCACTGCTGCAGGCGTAGGCACCATAGGCATCGTGGATTTTGACGTCGTCGATGATTCTAACCTACAGCGGCAGGTGCTATTCTCGGTAGATAATGTCGGGGAGTCAAAAGTAGAATCAGCGGTTAAGCGTCTTAAAGGGCTTAATCCACACATTAACTTCAAGGTATACAATACCAGGCTCACTTCGGAAAACGCATTGGATATCATCAAGGACTACGATGTAGTAGCTGATGGAACGGATAACTTTCCTACCAGATATCTGGTCAACGATGCCTGCGTGATTTTAGGCAAGACCAATGTATACGGATCGATCTTCAGGTTTGAAGGCCAGGTTTCGGTTTTCAACTACACCGATCCTTCAGGAGAAACAGGCCCTAATTATCGTGACCTATTCCCATCCCCTCCTCCTCCAGGTTTGGTGCCCAGTTGTGCAGAAGGTGGTGTGATAGGTGTATTGCCAGGCATCATAGGCAGCCTGCAAGCCAATGAGGTCATCAAAGTGATTACCGGGGTTGGTGATCCACTTTCAGGCAGGTTATTCCTGTTCGATGCACTTACTTTCGACACACGCACCGTGAAGCTGTACAAGGATAAAAATACACCGGCTATTACGAAGCTAATTGACTATGAAATGTTCTGCGGTATCGGAGAAGAGGAAGAGACTTACAAGGTAAAAGAAGTCACTGTTCAAGAGTTGGATACGCTGAAGAATACAGCTCAGGACTTTCAACTTATTGATGTCAGGGAGCCCTACGAATATGAAATCGCCAATATCGATGGGGAGCTTATTCCGCTTGGAGAAATTGAAAGTGCTGTCAATAATATTTCTTCTGACAAGCAAGTGATTGTTCATTGTAGAAGTGGGGTAAGAAGTGCCAGGGCGATAGAGACTTTAGAGAAGAAGTATGGGTTCAACAACCTGTACAACCTCAAAGGGGGTATTCTGGCCTATGCGGACGAAGTAGATACAAGCTTAGCCAAATACTAACAGCCTTTTTCAAGACATAGCCGCCGGGCAATTTCTCGTAAGCAAATATGCCCATAACCCAAGCCTAACGAGCCCGGCGGCTTCTTTTTTCGCTATGCCATTCTTTTCATGTCATCGTCTGTGTCCACCTACCATAGGAGTGCCATTCAATTAGATTATCTAGTTAGATCAGCTATTAGTTATTTGCCACTAAGTTGCTGCCCAGAAGGACGGGGCTGATGGGATGATAGCTTGATTATTGGATGCTGTGATGACCTGATCAATTGATGTTATGAGTCGTGGCGAAGTGACAAACTTATTATTATCAGTCATTCAGAAGGAATCTTATTGGCTATGGAAAGCAGGCCAGAGTAAAGCGTTTACGAACTCCAAGCAAGCGTATTTGCCACGGGCTAAGGCCACGTGGCATCAATTGAGTTAATAATGAGGCTAAAATGATTGTATAATCGGTTAGTGGCTGAAGCCTCTAAGGAGTGGCTATCTACCCATGGGCTAAAGCCCATGGCAAGCCATATAGTGACAGTGTTCGACAACAATAAAATTGAACCAAAACAACTTCGATAATCCCACCTAATCATTCAAAAATAAGCCAAAGGCAGCATTGCCACGTGGCTTTAGCCCGTGGCATCAATTGAACAAATGATAAGGCTTAGCCACTCAAATTAGAACTGATACTCTTTGCCATAGTCTGTATCCACACAGACGATCACTATATGAGAGCTCATCAATCCTCCACTATGACCACTCTGGCTGATCTGAACTTGCGTATTTCGGCGAGGTTATTCTTCTCTTGCTTGGCTTCTTTGGATTTGTCTGTTTCGAATAGGTGTACATAGAATATCTTGCCTTTCTCATTGTAGAATATCTGGGCATTATACCCTTCTTCCCTGATTCTGGCCTTGTATTCGTCTGCCGCGTTGAAGTCCCTGAATGTCTTGATAACTACCAAGAATTTCTTACTTTTCTTCTTATCCGTATTCGTGTGTTCGGCTTTTAGATCGTCATCGTCCTTCAAGAACCTGGCCTTATGCTCCTCAGGCTGTGTAGTAGTCAGCTTTGATCTGAGCACCGGTTTGGAGATTTTCGGATCGCGCACCTTTCCTATTCTATATCCCAACTGTATTTCATGGGTGCCATCAAGCAAACTTGACACCTGGTTCGATGATGGCTCGTAACCATAGGCAAAAGTGAACTTGTCGTAGTTGATACCTAATAAGCCGGAGATGCCAAATTCTTGCCGGTAAGACACGCCCACAAAGAAGTTGCTGCTAACATTCAGCTTACCGAGTGCCTCGAATTGGCTATTGCCAAAGGCAGAATAACGATAAAGCATGTAAAGCTCCAAAGGTGCATAGGCCGTCTCTGTCTTCACCGTTCTGGTAAACCGTCTTCTCCTACCTCTACCCCTCTTTCTTTTAAACGACCCTTCCACCTTCTTTTTGTAATACAACATGACCAAGGCATTGTCGAATGGAGAAACCTCAGTGCTTTCGAAGTTGGTGGTATTCGTAAATGAAGGAGCGAACAACTGTGGTAAAGTGACACCGAAGTTAAGCCCGTTAGAAGTATACTTAATACCAAAATTCGCTACAGGCTGAAGATTGTTATCCAGGAAATTGACTACTGCCGGATCGTCGGGGTTATCAATTTGAGTAAAGTCCAGGCCATTGGAAATAATACCTGCAGAAAGTGCGAATCGTATAGAAGCACCTTCTTCTAAATATATGCCATAGCCATAAGTGGCTAGAATATCTGTTGTGTTCAGCAACCCGCGATTAAATGAAGAAAGGCGAAAGCCCACGGAAGCTTTAGTGGTACCGATGGGAGAATGAAAATTGACGGTAGAGGTGACTGGTGCACCTTCTATACCCCTCCATTGCTGGCGATGATCGAAGAAAACCACAGGTGCTCGAAATACACCCGCTTCAGCAGGGTTGTAGAGATAGGGGTTTTGGTAAAAGTGGGTGTAGACAGGAAAGTTTTGAGCCAACGAGCTATTTCCCCATAAGGCAAAAAAACAACACAATACAATGGCAAAACAATTCCCCTTTTTTTTCATTTATCCCGTTAAGCGCCAATATAATTTCAGCCTGTTATATCAGGTTGTTTCTATGGGTTTATCGCCAAAATAGACACTTTGTAACTTTTCCGAACCGAATTACAAAAGAGTTTATAGATCAGCTGTGTCCGTGGCTTCCTGAAATTATATTATTCAAATATTGCAATATGTTCAATATCTATCAAATTTGATTGCTACTTTCGTCCAGAAATCAGCGAATTCCTTGCGATTCACGGTCATTTTACTAGAATAAACAATTAATCTGAATCAAAAGACTCAAAATATCACAATCAAATTGCTATATTTTTAAATAGCTAATTTTATCAACGCTGATAGACGAGATTGTATTTCTACAGGTTATGACCATACTTACCATCGACTCAATCACTAGTTCACCATTCAACAAATGACCAATCAGAAAATCTTTCGAGGCGTATTAAAACTGTTTTTTGAATTGATTATTGTGTTCACCGGGGTTTCTTTGGCATTTTTAGGTTCGGATTATCGCGCTCAAAAGGATGCGGATGCAAGGGCTTTGGCCACTTTACAAGTGCTGCATTTAGAACTTACCAACTTCGCTGAATATGCGCCTTTTTCTATCCAGGGTATGCGCGCAGAATTGACCAAATTCCATGAAAGTCAAAGCCAAGGAGAACTCCCTCAACCAGCCTACTACCGAGAACCAAGAGCATCCAGTGCACCTACCGCAGCTTGGTCTGCTACGGTAGAATCAGGCGCCTACACGCTGCTTGAACCAGCTTTGTTCTATGAGCTATCGCTGCATTACAATCGGGTGATCTCAATCAATCAGCGCTTTGAAAGATATAATGGTAAGGTTGAAAACCACTTATTGCCCAAGCTATATGCCAAGGATAACAGCCAATTCTACCAGGATAATGCTCAATTGAAAGGAGATTATCAACTTCTAGTGGATGAGATAAAAGCCATTGCTGATGAGTTGGATAACCTGGTCAAGGACGCGGACGACTTAAGGATTAAATTGAACGGGCAAATGCAGTCTTTCTAGGTGGCAGATGGTGCCGGTTCGTGGCGTTTCATGCTCAAAAAGGCACCAAACAGCGAGCTCACAGAGGTAATAATAAAGAACAATAAAGTAAATGCTACAGCGGTCTCTTCCTGAACTGAAGAATAGTCCGCTGCCAAAACGAATACCAACTCACGTGCTCCTGCTCCGCCGGGCGTAAATGGTATGATGGTGATGACCGAGGAAACCAGGAAGAACAAGAGGTATTCTAACTGATGATCGTTGATGGCCAAAGCTTGGAGTAAGAAATATGCACAAATGACCTGACTGCCCTGTACACCCAAAGAGAATAAGTTGGTATTGAAAAACCTGATGGTGAATCGTTTGAAAAGGATTCTGTTAAACAAATAGAAGGCTGGGTATCCGATAATGGCCGCACCCCAGATTGACATTTTGAGCCACGGTTCTAACAACAGGCTATCGTTAATACCTGCAAACAATAAGGCCAGAAAAAGTAAAGCCGTCATACCACTGATTCTATCGAGAAGAACAGCGCGGAACAGTTGCTTGACCGGCTTGTCAAAATGGCGATTGAGATAGTATATCTTATAACCATCGCCACCGATGCCACCAGGGAGGAAAAGGTTATAAAACATGCCTATATAGTAGAGCTTGAGATTGATCTTATCGCTGATATAAAGCTCAAGGACAGTGAAGAGCCTGTTGAGCCTGAGTGCGGAAATGGTCTTAGAAACATTGAACATCACCACGGCCAGCAATAGCCATCCAGGATGTGCGCGTTTCATCAGTTGCCAGGTTTCAGCAACATCAATTTTACGTCCGACTATGTAAAAGGCTAAGCCTGTTAAAAGGAGCTTAAGCAGGAGTGTTAAGTACTTTTTCGTCTTTTTCGTTTCCAACTATAGTCTCCTTTATGCGATAGGTTTTCTTATTCTGTGATTCAAAATAGGTACGCATGATCAGTTCAGCGATCAAACCGAAGGTGATGAACTGAATCCCCGCCAAGAACAACAATGCGCCTAAAATGAGTAATGGGCGGCCTCCTATTTCAAATCCGATGATCTTTTCGACCAGCAGGTATAATAGAATACCAGACCCTGAAAAGAGCGAAAATATGCCCAACGGTCCGAATAAGTGGATAGGACGTTGCAGGTACTTTTGGAAGAACACCATGAGCAGCAGGTCGCTCATCACCTTAAATGTTCTGCCTATACCATACTTAGAAGTACCGTGTATGCGTGGATGGTGCTTGACCGGCATGTCGGTCATCTTGGCTCCTTCAAGGCGTGCTAGAACGGGGATAAAACGATGAAGTTCTCCATAGAGCCCTAAACCCTTGGCAATATCCTTCTTGAATACTTTAAGCGTGCAACCATAATCCCTGATGTACACATCGGTGAGCTTGCGGATCATAGCATTGGCTATTTTGCTCGGTATTTTTCTCAGCACGAAGCCATCTTTTCTATTCTGTCGGAAGCCGGCTACCACATCCCAACCCTCTGTCTCCAGTTTCTCGATCATAGCGGGGATATCCGATGGGTCGTTTTGTAAGTCCCCATCCAGTGTAATGATGTAATCACCTTCTGCCTTATTGATACCGGCTGACATGGCCGCCGTTTGACCGTAGTTCTTCCAAAAAACCAAGAGCTTGACCCTAGCATCATTTTCCTGCTTAACGCGCTCTACTGTTTCATCCGTAGAACCATCATCCACAAGGATTACTTCATAGTCATGACCATCAAGGGATTCCCTGATTTTGGTAAGCAATGGTTTGATATTATCCTCTTCGTTGAGGATAGGAATAACTAAGGACAGCTTCATTAAAAAATGGTGTTATGAAAGTGCAAAAGTAAAGCTTTTCGGCGATTTACGATTTTCTACCAAAGGATATTGCCAAACAAGGAGCAGGTTCGGATAAATCAGCTTCCTTCAGGGTGGTTTTGCTAGCTAGAATGACCTTGATATTTCCTAAATTGCGCCCGTAAAACGATCTGCATGGACAAAAGACTTCTCATCATTATTGGATTGGGTATTCTGGCTTTCTACGCCAATATATGGGGTGTATCGGTTTACATTCTGGATGAGTCAAAAAATGCCAGCTGCGCTAGGGAAATGCTGGACAGGTCGGATCTGATTGTCCCTACTTTCAACGGAGATCTGCGGACGGACAAGCCCCCAATGCACTATTACTTCATGATGATGGGTTATAAGTTGTTCGGCTCTACTCCTTTCGGCGCTCGTTTTTTCTCTTCACTGATGGGTATTCTAACGGTGGTGATCACCTACCTATTTGCCAAACGGCACCTGGATGAAAAAGTGGCCTTCTATAGCGCATTAGTCTTGCTCACCGCCCTGCAGGTGGTCTTACAGTTTCACTTGGCTGTACCTGACCCTTATTTGATCTGTTTCCTGACCCTTGGCATGTTTGCCTTTATCGACGGTTACATCAGTCATAATAAGAAAATGCTGTACTTGGCCTATTTTGCGCTGGGCCTTGGTTTCCTGACCAAAGGCCCCATTGCGGTCGCTTTGCCAGGACTGATCGTTGTCGTTTTTCTAGTGGTCAACCGGGATTTCAAATGGCGTACGATTTGGAGACTTCAACCGCTGCTTGGTCTATTGATCATTCTAGCTGTAGTATCTCCTTGGTATATCGCTGTCGGCATCGCCACTGAGGGTGAGTGGCTGATGGAGTTTTTCTTTAAGCACAATGTAAGGCGTTATACGGGTACAATGGAAGGCCATGGTGGCTTTTTCATGGTGGTTCCTGTCATGGTACTGGGCAGTCTTTTACCGTTTTCCGTTTTTCTACCACAAGCAGTGATTAAAGCCTGGAAAGAACGCTCTCAGCCCTTCATATTGTTTTGTTTGACCGTTCTGACTGTTTTTGTTGTTTTCTTCTCGTTCTCCAGAACCATTCTACCGAATTACCCTGTTCCTTGCTACCCTTTCGCGGCAGTACTTATTGGCTATTTCTTGAGTAGAATAGAAAACTTCACTTCCCTGAGAAGACACGGTATTCTGATCAGTTACATATTGCTGATCATCATTGCCATTGGCATCCCCGTCGGTGCTTATTTCGGCATTAAAGGAGAAAAATCGGTCAGGCACTTGGCCGATTATACTTTACTCTTTTCTACCATACCTATCGGTGTTTTGATTGGCCTGTTCTTTTTGGTTAAGAAACAGCTAAAGCACGTTTTCATCACATTGGCCGTTACTTTCATCATTACTTTCCAGGTTTTCGCCTACGCGATTTTCCCGCAGGTAGATCAGTCTAATTCGGTTACCGGTGCCATCGAGAACATAACGGACAAGACAAGACCTATCGCCAGCTACAGGCGAATGAACCCCGCTTTCGCATTCTATCTGCAAAAACACATACCTCGGCTACAAACACCGGAAGAGGTGCAGAGCTTCATTGAGCAGCACGGGCCGATTTATTTGATATCCAGTAAGGATAATCTTGAAGACCTCAAAGGAATAGAATCGTTAGAATTGATCTACGAGAGAAAGGATTTGTTCGAGAACCCGACTACCGTTTTGCTCAGTAATTGAGTGCTGTTCTAGCTATTCTGATCATTTAGAAAACCAAGGGACACTCTTATCAAACCACGCTTTTCCTTGCCACTTTTGGATCATGCGATAAACGAAAGCCGAGGAAACTGAACCGATCAGTGCCCCTACCACTGTATCAACATAAAAATGTTGCGCAAGATAGATCCTGGAAGCGCCTACTATCAACGCTACAGCCAGCAACAACGTCAACCATGATTTTCGCTTGATGATCAATATCAGCATCAGTGTCCAGGCAAAGGCACTAGCGGTATGCCCGGAAGGAAATGATCTATGGCCATGGACAGACACACCTTCCACAAAGTGTAGCACATCCTGACCGGCAAAAAAAGTCTTAGGTCTGGGAGACCCAGCGAAAAAGACATTCTTAAACAATGCGATGATCAATCCGTGTAGTAGTCCGGCACCTGCCACCATAATGGCATACCGATATTTAACGAAGATGAGTACGATCACCAATATACCAAAGGCGAGTCCATCTCCCAGGTTTGTGGTATACTTGAAAAAAGTGTCGAGTATATCAGTATGGGCACCGTTTAATGCCAGCACCACTGTCCCTTTTTCTATAAAAGCCAAAGAGATGAAGAGTAGAATAAAAAGTATGATATAAAGCTTGAAGAGAAATGAAAAGAAGTTGTTTTTTTCGAGCATGGCTCTTAATGAATTGATTGAAAGTGGGCAAAGGTAATTGAATCAGGTAAAATGCCTGTTAACCTGCACTTGCCATTTCTACCAGTGGTTTAGTAAGCTGCTGTATTTTTTCCTATATTGAATCTATATCAGGGCTTGCAAGATTGAAGGCGATTACCGGTAGCATCAGTAACACTGGATCCGACAAAACCGCGTGAATCGTTCAATTGGATTTGTATCATTAGTATGTATAGAAATAATGCCCCAGGTAAAATTTACGGCCAACCTTAAGAGATTCTACCCGGATCTGGCTCCTACGCAAGTAGCGGGAGATAACATTTCTGAAGTGCTTGTTGCTTTGAACCAAATGTTTCCAGGATTGAGAGATTACGTAGTCGATGAGCAGGGTAGATTAAGAAAACATGTGAACATATTCATCGGTAACGAAGTAGTGCGTGACAGAGAAAAGCTCTCGGACATCGTAACCGAAAATGACGATGTGTACATCATGCAGGCCCTTTCCGGGGGTTAAAGCGCTAAAAACCAACCTTAATATTAACCGATGGATACTAAAAACCGTATGCTTTTAAGCACTAGGAAGGGCCTGATCGTTTATGAGAAAAATGGCAGCTGGAAACACCAATCCACTCATTTTCTGGGGGCTCCGGTTTCGCTAAGCTTTGTAGATACCCGTAATAATACCTGGTGGGCTTGTTTAGATCATGGTCACTGGGGCTGCAAACTGCACCGATCTCAGGATGAAGGCGCCAACTGGGAGGAAGTTGAAGTGCCCAAATACCCCGAAGGCGAAGAAGTCAAGGAAGGTGTTCCTGCCGCTGTACGTTATTTATGGGCTTTCGCCGCCGGCTCAGGTGATCAGGCAGGAAACATCCTAGTTGGTACTGAACCGGGAGGCCTGTTCGAAAGCCAGGACAATGGCGATACCTTTACCCTGAACCGTCCACTTTGGGATCACCCTTCGCGAAAGGATAATTGGTTTGGTGGTGGCCGTGATTATCCGGGCATTCATTCCGTCGTTGTAGACCCAAGGAATAGTGATCATTTTTATATCGGTATAAGCTGTGCTGGTGTTTTCGAAACTACCGATGCTGGGCAAACCTGGGCGGTCAGAAACAAAGGTTTAAGGGCTGACTTTATGCCCGATCCGAATGTCGAGGTAGGCCATGACCCTCACCTCTTGGTAGCCTGTCCTTCAAATCCTGATAAGATGTGGCAGCAAAACCATTGTGGCATATTCCGCACTACAGACGGCGCTCAGAACTGGGAAGAAGTAACGGAAGATGACGGCCCAGCTAAGTTTGGCTTTGCCGTTGCAGTGGATGAAAACGACGGTGATGTGGCTTGGGTCGTGCCAGCGGTAAGCGATCAGGTCAGGGTAGCTGTCGATGGCGCCATGTGTGTTTGTCGCACTGACGATGGTGGTAAGACCTGGCAAGACTTTAGAAAAGGATTACCACAGGAAAACGTATTTGACATCACTTTCAGGCACGCGTTGGATATCACAGGGGATACCTTGGCTTTTGGCACCACCACGGGCAATCTCTACCTATCTGAAGATAGAGGGGAGTCTTGGGAGACTTTGAGCAATAACCTCCCGATGATCCATTCTGTGGACTTTATTTGAACTTAAAACTCCTGATCAGTTCTACCACATCAAAATGCTTTTGGTCGGCTGCCCAATCCAGGGCAGTCTTTCCATTAGAGCTTTTCAATTCGGTATCAGCGCCATGTTCTAGCAGAAGCTTTACAATGTCGTAGTAGCCTTCGTAGGACGCCAATCTTAGCGGCAATCCTTTGCCATCATCGCCATTGCATTTGCTACTTTCCTTGCTTAGAATATCCTCAACATGCTCTTTGAGGCCGAACTCAGCAGCATTGAGTATATCGAAATAGAATAGGGGCAGACTGAGCAAATAGTCTTTGATTTCACCCTTATCCAAGAATATGGCCCACCCTAGCGCAGAACTATTGTGTGTTTTGTCCCTGCAATTGACATCAGCCCCGATCTCAATCAAGTATTTAATTAAATCGAGTGAATTGCCCCATACCGCAGCGTGGAGAGGGGTGCACTTTTCGTTGTGTATCTTGACATAGGCATGCAGATTGACGCCTTTATTAATGAAGAAACGGACGATATCTAGCCTGCCGCACATACAGGCCCAAACCAGCGCTTCTTCTTCTATTTGGTCTTTAGTAGGCTCCGCCATGCTATCTTGCTCAGGACGGTAGGCAGCATAGGCTGCTGGCTTTAGTACATCGTGCTCAGCGTAGAAGCTAATGACTTTGTCCAAACGACCGAGTGCCGCCGCCATGCACATATCCAAAGTAGCGCCGAGGTCTGCCAGCAACTCAGCCAATTTGAACAGTCGCTTGGTAGAAACGGTATGAAACAATGCGCCATATAAATTGAGGCCATTGTTAAAATTGGGATCTGCACCTGCATCCAGTAACAGTTTAGTCAGTGCTTCGGCATGGCCTTGATCGACGGCTAAGCCTCCGCTGGTTACCAGTCCAAGGGTCGTCCAACTCCAGTCACTTCTGAATTCAGTCACTGCATCGACCTTTGCCCCCCGGTTGAGTAGCAATTTGGTGATTTCGATAATGTTATCAGGTAGTGCCGTACGTTGTGGGTTACCTGCTACGTGATGCAGTAAAGTAGCGCCTTTGAAGTAACCATCGTAAGGGGGTTTGGTATTGTTTGATCTAACATGTACAAGGTCGGGATATTCATCCAACAAATAAGCGAGTTGCTCAATGTCTCCCCTGTCTATGGCCTCGAGTGCTTCCCAGTATGCTTCTTCAGGTATTTGCATATTGATTATTACGAATCTGCCGGTAATGCGCTGATAATACTGGACAAAAATTGATTGAAGTCAAAATTACCACCTGCAGTTTGTCCCAGCCTGACGACTACTAATTTCTTGGATGGTACGATATATACAGTCTGCCCTTCATAACCATTGGCCCAGAAAGCATCGTTGGGTACATCTACCAGCGTTCGCTTTTCTGGTGAATAATGTTCTCCCTTGTTGAGCCAGAAATGTGCGCCATACTTACCCAAAGGAGCATCTGGCGTTGGTGTACTGGAATATTCCACCCAGCCTTCCGGCAGTATCCTTTCGCCATTCCAAACGCCATCGTTGAGATATAGTAACCCGAACCTGGCCCAGTCTCTGGCAGAAGCCCACATATAGGACGAGCCTACGAAAGTACCAGAAGCATCAGGTTCTATTAGTGCCGTTTGCATACCTAGCTTATCGAAGAGTGCCTGCTGCGGGAAACTGTGGTACTGCTCATCACCTACTGTATGCCTGACAATTCTAGATATAATATTGGATGTGCCACTAGAATAATACCATTTTGTATCGGGGTCACTACTCAGTTTACTCTGAGCTGCGCTCTGCCCGAAGTCACTGCTTTTGAATAGCATGTTGGTGGCAGCGGTAGGTGAAGCATAGTGTTCTATCCAGCTCAGTCCGCTGCTCATTCTCAAAAGCTGATCTAAGGTAATCTCCCTTCTCGGATCGGTCATCTCCTCCCACTCGCTCACAGGTGCTCTTTCTTTGATATCCAGTTTGCCTTCTTTCACCAGAATGCCAATCAGGGCACTGGTCACGCTTTTGGACATTGACCATCCCAGTTGTGGTTGATCAGCACTGAAACCTTCCGCATATTTTTCACCTACTATCTGGCCATCATAAACCACCAAAACGGCTCTTGTGTTTCTGGGGGTTGACGGCTCGGGTTCCTCGAAAGCCCGGTCAATGGCCTGCTTCATGCGTTGCTCATCAAAGGTCGGTTTCAATGAATCAATGGATTGGTCACCCATAGGCCACGCTACCGTATCAGCGTCAAAACTGATGTTTGATGCTACGGTATAAGGCTGCGCCTTTATTTCATCTTCTGTCAAACCAGAAACCAGCGTACAACCGAGTCCTTTACGGTAAACAGCCTTTTTACTGGCCGTACCAAAAACGCTGGCTGTGGTAGAAGAGTCTGTAAAGTTGACATCGTAAGAACCAAGGGATAGAAAAAAGCTGCTCAGTTCGTTGTCAAGTACACTTTGCTTGTCCCTGCCACTGACAAAAACGCAGGAGCACATGTTCTTGGCACCAAAGCCGCTGATGATGGGAAATGCTTGCCACAGGTAATATACACCAAAAGCCAGGGCGGCCAAAAGCACGACGAGCAGGATCTTTTTGAGCATGGTTTTCTTGTTAGGTTTAACCAGCTTGAAAGATAAAAAAATGCCCTGCTAAGCAAAAGGTTAAAGTTCAAAGAATGATGATTGGCTGGTCGGCGTGAAGAGCGTCAAAAGGCTAGACATCAATCAGATAAAACTAGCGCCTTCGTTGGAGTTGTCTCCAACGAATATTGGGTAAGCTGATTATAACTTGTCGGAGACAACTCCGACAAGGGCACAAAGGCTAAACATCAATCAGATAAAATCACTAAGCCATCCTCATGCTTGTTCTCAACGAGCAATGAGGATGGCCGGGCTTAGTGAGTTCGGATAAATTTAATTATCTGTACATACGACGAAGATCGCCCGAGATCTTTCCTTTTGAGTTTTTGATCCTTAAGTCCCCGGTTCCGGCATTTTTAACATGAACGTTTTCTGAAACGCCATTCACATAAATACCACCTGAAGCATCATGAAGTGTAACGCTACCTTGTACATCTTCAGTAACGATATCACCGGAGGCATCGACTACTTTGATGTCCCCGGCTATATTTTCGATGTATAATCCTCCTGAAGCATCTCTCACACTAAGATTGCCTTGAATTTTGCGTATATCCACGTCACCAGAAGCATCCCTAATAGACACGGCACCGCCAATGCCATTAACACGAATAGCGCCAGAATTATCTGAAATGCTTATCACCTTGCCAGCACCATTCTCGGTGTTAATGTTGGACAATCTAAGATCTCCCGAGTAGTCCCGCACTTTGAGGTTGCCTTCTACATTTTTGATAACCAAATCTCCGGAATGGTCAGTGACGCTAACATCGTTTTTGAGATCCTTGATGATCAGGTCTCCTGACCTGTCCACAATACTCACGGCAAGGTGGGCAGGCACCTTCACGATCAAATCGATCTTGCGCACAGGTGAGGTGAAGAAACCGTTAGGGTTGAATGCTTGAGAGAAGTTGTTACGTTCTTCGAAATAAAAGCGGCTGACCAATATAGCCGTACTGTCCTTACCGGCGAGGTACAAATTCATGAACTTATCAACGAATGCTGCTGCAGCCTCTTTGTTCTTAGCAGCCAACGTCACTTCAGCTTCTACTTCTATTTCTGAACCTTCAGCAGCTTGTACGCGCACTAAGCCGGCACCGGTTCTGATCTTGATTCTTTCGAGTCCTTGAGCCGGGAGGGTCATTGTCTTTTTGCCGCTATACGCTTTGTAGAATAGGAATTGAGCCTCTCCGGATTTCACTCTTTTCAGCTCTAGTTTATCTGCGCTCTCCGTAGGGTTAGTGGCATTGACCATACCTAAACTAAACCCGAAAGAGGCTAGCATGAGTAAAATCTTTTTCATGATAATGGTGTTTTTGGTGAACTTACTTTCCCCTTAGATGACCATGAACAAAGGAAGGTTGCACCGACTGATAAAAAAAAGAATATTATTTTGGATGGCGGCTTCTGAGATATTTCAATGTGTGGGTGTGGACTAAGACAAATTATTCAGTTTCATCTTAAGCAGTTCATTGTGATAGAGATTGGAGAAGCTGTCGTTTTGGATGATTTTGATAGGAATGACGATCTCGAATTCAGTGTATTTTTTCTCAACACTTCTTACCGAAATAGCGCCGTTAAACTTTTCTACGGCTTTTTTAGTGATGTACAGACCAAGACCATTGCCCTGAGATAGCTCACTTCCAACAAAATACATATCAAAGATCTTATCCTGATATTCTGCTGGAATGCCCACGCCATTGTCTATGGCCTTGATGATTAAGAAAGTATTGTTCTCGGATATCTCAATATGCATGTAAGGACGTTCTTCGCTCCTCTTACGCCTGAATTTCAAGGCATTATCAAGTAAGTGCTCGAAGATGGTATACATGACGTAAGGATTCAACTTAGGCTTGCGATGGGTATTCATGATCATTTGAAAATCCATACCCGCTTCGGCGACCTCCTCACCAAAACGTTCCAGTATTTGGAGTTTTATCTCATTGAAATCGGTCTTAGGGAATGTCGCATTGACCATGCTGATTTCATGCACCACACTGAACTTGCGTATCAGACTATCCATATTGGAAGCCGTTTGCCTTACTTTCAGGAATAGATCCTGAGCATTTTCATCATCCAGTGTCACTTTGGCCACTTCATGCAGCCCCATAATAGTGGAAACTGGCCTTCTTAAGTCATGAGAAGAACGATACAAGAATAGGTTCAACTCTTCATAGATTTCCTGTAATTGGCTGGTTCTTTCCTGTACAATGGCCTCAAGGTTGGCATTAATGGTTTGTACCGCTTCCTTCTGCACCAATAGCTCACTACTCTGTTCCGCCATGCGATGGTAAGTATGGGCCTTATCCAGGGCAATGGAAGTATAGTTGGCCAGGTTTCTAATGATGCTGAGCTCTCGCTGGTTATAGGCATTCTTAGCGAAACTCTGAACAGTCATGACACCGATATAATTGTGTCGCGTTCTTAGTGGCACGTAAACCAATGAAGAGGTGACATTGCCTTCTAATGGTCTGGGGATGTCTGAGGATAATTGCCCAGATTCGGCCTTATAATCTTCAATGACAATTTCCTTATTCTTTAAGAATGAAATCACCGCCAAACGCTCCTTATCGTCCAAGCTGTAGTGAAAATCTGGCAGCGTATTTTGCTTTTCCTTGGCCCCTGAAAATTCTAGTTTGGTTTTGTTGTCATTCAAGATGCCGATTCCAAACACCTCTGCATCCATTAAAGCATTCAACCTTGAATACACTGTTTCGATAATGTCAGCAGCAGAAAGTTTTGATGATATCTCTTTACCGAGTTCTTCTAGAAATCGTAATGTTTCGTAAGTATTATCGACTTGGTCTTTTTGTTTCGAGAGTTGTTGTCTGAGTGAAATAACCTCCTGATTGAGTCTCTTGCGTTCATCACGTTTCTTCCGATAGGCACGGATGATCACAAAAGCTAATGCTATCACTAATATGCCTCCGATAATAAAGATATTCAACATTGAAATTGGGTTGTCCGCTTGATTTGCACCGCTCCCCAAGGGAGATAGGCCATTTAACTGAATGTTACTCAATAAATCATGGAACGGGAATAGTTCGTTGTTACCCGGCCGGGTAATATGAGGGTCAACTGCTTTATTAATATCTAAAAAACAAGATAATAGGAAGGCCAACCCCACACTCGATACCATTCTCCCACCACTCATGATCAATTATTTATACTGAAAATATAACCATTAGTACTTTTTCGTTAAGTAACTAAGATGACGGTTAGGCCAATTATTGACCAATAATTACGGTAAGAAATGAACATAACGTGCCATAAAGATGACTATAGCAATCTTGGTAGCACAATAGGCATAAAACAAAAAGGCCCATCGATTTAGCATCGACAGGCCCTAATCTAACCCCTGAGTATTTAACTAGTCTAATTTTGTAAATCTTGAAGTATTTTAACTACTTCTGGTTCAGCATCAGTTGAAATGTGAGATCGAATTCTTCCGCTCTCATACGTAGCAAAAAATGGAAGACTGTTCTCACCCACCTTATAACCTTTATTATCTATTATCTCTAAAAAAGTGATCTCTTGAAAACGATCATCAGTCGCCAACTTGTCATACTTCATTTGAAAACTCCGACAGATATCACACCATCCTGAGTTATATTTCACTATTACCTTTTGCTTCTCATTGAGTATAGTTCTGAAGTTTTCGTCGTTAACTGTAATTGCTCCCATTTTGACCGTGTTTATGATTTGAAATTACGCATATCACCTATTCGCGTTTTTTCTATTCGGTGAATTTGGACATTCGCCCGATGAAATCGTGGACTTACCAGATCAATGAAAAGCCGTTTGTTGTGTATTTGACAAAAGCATATTTTTTAGCCTCAGAGCCATATATAACACATACGCCTTCTGCACTTACCGGATATCGGAGTTCAATCTTCTCTTCAATCAATTTATTTAGCTTTTACTAAAATTTTTAGTATAATTACAATATGAAAAATGCTGGATACGCAGACCTACCTTTACATAACGGCCGAGTACCTCAGTGGCTGGCTCAAAGAATGAGTAGTTTGGGAGGTGCCATTATCGAAGCCGTAGTGATGGAATATGGAAAGTCTGAGGCGCTGACTCGTTTGAGTGACCCCATGTGGTTTCAATCGCTGGGTTGCGTACTGGGCATGGATTGGCATTCCTCGGGCATTACCACATCGGTGATGGGTGCACTGAAAAAAGCGCTCAATCCCAAAGCCAGAGAATTAGGCATATACATCTGCGGTGGAAGGGGAAAGCATTCCAGAGAAACCCCGAACGAGCTTTTGGCTTTGGCTGAACGCACAGGGCTAGACGGCACGAAGCTGGTGCAATACAGTAAGCTCACCGCCAAAGTTGATAACACCGCTATTCAGGATGGCTTTCAGATCTACCTGCACTCTTTCATCGTGACTGATGAGGGCGAGTGGGTGGTCGTGCAACAAGGTATGAACGGTGACTCAGGCATGGCACGGCGCTATCACTGGCATTCTTCACAACTACGCTCGTTTATCGAAGAGCCGCATACATTCATTTATGGTAAGCGACAAGGTGACATCCTGAACTTAACTGATAAAAATGCGCACAGCACTAGAGATGGTATTCTATCCATCTCTAAGGAATCGCCCGTTCAAATGCTCAATGAGATCAGAAAGATTACGCTGCCACGCCATCACGATGTCAAAGCAAAAGATGTAGACCTCAAACGATTGGGTAGTATTCTGGCGTTGGCTCATGAAACAGATGTGAAGAATTTCGAATCGCTCTTATTACTCAATGGTCTTGGCCCAAGAACGTTACAGTCACTCACTTTGGTTAGTGAAGTGATCCACGGCACACCATCCCGATTTAGTGACCCAGCCCGGTTTTCTTTTGCCCATGGTGGCAAAGATGGTCATCCGTTTCCGGTACCTACCAAAGTTTATGACAAAACCATTGAGGTGTTAAAAACGGGTATTGATAAAGCAAAGATCGGGCGCTTTGACAAGCAAAAAGCTATTAAAGCACTAACCAAGGCCTCACAACGCATAGAACAAGAATTTGTGCCCAATACCAACTTTGATAAGGTAGTGGCTAAAGAAAGAAGGGATTCATGGAAGTATGGAGGTAGAACCGTCAATGGTCACGCCAAACCACCTTCTGGTATAGACAGGCATGGACAAATACAGATGTTCACCTAAGCCGATATCAACCGTTTACATGCTGTAAAAGCTGTTGGGTCTGGTCGGCGATTTCCAGTTCTTCATTCGTCGGTATCACTAGTATTGTGACTCTGCTCTGAGAATCATTGATCAAACGCTCCGTTCTGTCTGAAGCTTCGTTCTTCTCTTTGTCAATATGAATGCCTAATACATCAAGGTTTGTGCACACTTTTTCCCTGATGAGGGCGCTATTCTCCCCTACTCCTGCTGTGAAAACGATAGCATCCAGCTTACCCAATGCAGCAGCATAGGCGCCGATATATTTTTTGATGCGATAGGTATATACATCCAGCGCCAGTTGAGCATTTTTATCACCAGACTCAGCATGTTCTATCACCGCCCTTAGATCATTCTCACCTGTAAGACCTTTGAGGCCACTCTCCTTATTGAGCATTTTATCCACCGCCTTGAAATCCATATCTAACCGACTCTCCAGAAAATTGTAAATAGAAGGATCAATATCACCGCTGCGCGTACCCATCACCAGACCGGCCAACGGACTTAGTCCCATGGAAGTATCAATGCTCTTTCCGCCTTTGACGGCGGCCATGCTACAGCCATTACCTAAATGAATGGTGATCAAGTTCAAGTTCTCTTCACTGGTTTCAAGCAAGTCTGCAGCTCGTCTGGCTACATACCGATGAGATGTGCCATGAAATCCGTAAGCACGCACAGCGTGTTCGTCATATAGCCAATTGGGAATAGCATAGCGATAAGCATAGTCAGGTAATGATTGGTGGAAAGCCGTATCGAAAATAGCTACCTGCTTAGCCTGAGGAAAAACCTCTTTGGAAACTTTGATACCTTCAAGGTTAGCTGGATTGTGCAGTGGAGCCAGAAAGCTCAATGATTCGATGTTGGCCAACACTTCGTCATTGATCAATGTAGGTTGGCTGAAACGCTCACCACCATGTACCACTCTATGGCCTACGGCAAAGATCTCGTTTGGATCAGTTATGACACCACAACTTTCATCGGTCAATAATCCTGCTATGTTGTCCAATCCGGTACGATGATCAGGAATATCAACTTGCCTTTCCGTTTTCTCTTCATCTTGACCTGACTTAACTGTCGTTTGCTTAATGTGGCTCCCCTCTTCTCCGATTTTCTCCACTGAGCCAGAGGTAATAGCCAGCCTTTCTGGCATTTGGAAGAGCTTATATTTGATAGAGGAACTACCGGAATTGATTACAAGAATTTTCAAGTCTTAACTATTTATAATGGCTTATCTATTTCATCTGTTGGGCTTGTATGGCGGTGATAGTTACTGTATTCACGATGTCAACCACAGTACAGCCCCTACTCAAATCATTGACAGGTTTGTTCAATCCTTGTAATACCGGGCCGATGGCTATGGCACCCGTTTCGCGTTGCACGGCTTTGTAAGTATTGTTCCCTGTGTTGAGGTCAGGAAAGATGAGTACATTCGCCTGCCCTGCCACTAATGATCCCGGCATCTTCTGCGCCCCTACTTTGGCATCCACCGCTGCGTCGTACTGAATAGGACCTTCGACTTTCAAATCAGAGCGGTTTTCTTTCACGATCTGGACTGCAGTACTTACTTTTTCAACATCCGCCCCTTTCCCGGAACTACCGGAAGAGTAAGACAACAAAGCCATTTTTGGATCAACCTCAAAAGCAATAGCCGTGTCTGCAGACGAGATAGCTATTTCAGCCAATTGCTCTGCGTTGGGATTGGGGTTGATGGCGCAATCCCCATATACCAATACGCGGTCTTCCAGACACATGAAGAATACCGATGAGACTACCGAAAAACCAGGTTTCGTCTTGATCAATTGCAGTGCCGGCCTAACTGTATGCTGCGTGGTATGCACAGCCCCCGATACCATGCCATCGGCATCTCCTTCCTGCACCATCATTGTACCAAAGTAGGACACGTCAAGCAAGGTGTCTTTAGCAATATCCATATTGACTCCTTTATGCTTTCTAAGCTCGTAGTACTTCTGAGCGTAGCTTTCATACTTAGGATGATTAGCCGGAGTCGTAATGTTCAGCTTATCCACATCGACCTTTAGCCCACTTTTAGAAATCATCGATAGTATTTCCTCCTCTTGCCCCAAGACGGTCAGATCTACGATACCCTGGTCTACCAGAATACCAGCGGCTCTTATGATTCTTTCGTCATTTCCTTCCGGCAGTACGATATGTTTTTTGTCTACCCTGGCCTTTTCTTTCAATAAATACTGGAACATCTTGGGCGTCATGCCGTGGTTGACCACGCTGGTTATCTTTTCTTCCAGCTTAGAAATATCCACATACGTTTCAAATGTCTCAAGGCCAGCCGCGATTTTGGCATGGTTATCAGCAGTGATGATAGAATGGATATCTGCCAACTTGGTAGCCGTATCGAACGTGTTCGAAGTCACAGACAGGATCGGAATAGTATGCTCCAAACCATCCAATAGCTTTCTAACCGAATCTTGCGGCTTCTCATCTGTGGTCAGCAGAATGGCAGAAATAGATGGGTAATTTTGTGATTCGTTAGCTTGCAAAACACTAAGAATGATATCCCCTCTGTCACCAGGGGTGATCACCATACACTTCTCTTGCATTAGCGGCAAATAGTTTTGCATCTGCATCGCAGCGATCGAATTCTTGAAAACCTGCCTGCTCAAGAATTCTTCCCCGTATAAGACCTCCGCGCCAAGGTGTTCTACAACCTCTTTGACAGTAGGGTTCTTTAGTATTTCATTCTGAGGAATAACGGAATAAATATGGCCGTTCAATGGCAACTTCCGCTTGATTTCTTCACCAATCTCATCCAGCATAGCGGGGTCGGCCATATTGATGACTGTACCAATTACTTCACAGTCTTTTTCCAGATAGGATTCGATGGCCAAATCCACCGGATAGACGATATCCTCAACAGTTCTACCCTGATCAGCCCTGCCCACAATCAATACCGGGCATCCTAAATTCTTGGCGAACTCGACGTTAATGTTGAATTCAAAAGAGCTGCTCTCCGCTTGAAAATCTGTTCCTTCACAAAGCACAAAATCGCACTTAGCTTGTAGGGCTTTATACTTGGTAATGATATGGTCTAAGGCTTGATCAATTTTGCCATCAGAAATGAGCGCTTGAATGTCCTTACTGTGGTAAGCGTAAGTATCCTCATACGGGATGTCCAGATTAAAGTGATTGAGTATCAGGTCAATATTCTTATCCCGTTCTCCTTGTTTGGTGCCTCTTATCACCGGCCGGAAAATGCCCACTTTCCGCGTTTTTCGAAGTATGAGTTCTACCAAACCTAGGCAAATCAGTGACTTACCACAACGCGCCTCTGAAGAGGTGATGTATATTGAATTAGCCATTATGCAATTACTATCTAACTGTTGTTACCTTCTTGAAAAATACTGCCATTTGCACTTTCTAGCCAGCAATGACACTAATAAAAACCTTTAGGCCGGCGAGATAGGGAAATTAAGACTGTAGTCATTCCTGATATGTCATAAAAACAACTGACTGATCTCATTTTTACAATAGGGGTTGATAGGAGTTGATTATAAACCATGTCAACGTTCAGGGTGTATCCATATATCCGATCGAGCGCGTTTGTAACGCGTTCGCAAAACTCTAGGGCACGCATTATAAACACGCGCCAGCTAAGAATAAGGTCGGTAAAGACACCAATCTTGGCTAAGGCATTACCTTCGATCAAGCATAAAACTGAAGCCTCTACTCAGTTTTGTCACCCACTGTCAACAATCTGATCATAGAATCCACTAACATTGTGTCATGGTCAAAGAAGTTGTAATTATCGGCGCAGGTCTCTCAGGTTTAACCACCGCCTATGAGCTGAAAAAGAAAGGCATAAAAGATGTACTCATTGTAGAAGCTAGTAACAGGATCGGTGGCAGAATGCAATCCACCCAAATCGGCCAAAACGGATATTTGGAAATGGGTGCTACCTGGCTTGGCGAGAAACATACATATCTGAATGAGCTATTGAAAGAGCTCAACGTAGGCATCTTTGAACAGTACCGCCAGGGTAAATCTTGCTACCAATTCGGCCCGTCTTATCCCTTGCAACATTTCATCGTACCCGAAGAAGAGCCTCCTCATTTTAGAATACAAAACGGCTCTGAAAGTTTGATCCAGCGGCTTTACGAGTCTTCTGGCGTAGAAGTGAAATTGAATACCAAGGTTGTCTCAGTCAAAGATGAACAAAGCCATGTGGCGCTTCATTTCGAAGATGGTTCAACCTTGGATGCAGTATTGGTGATTAACACCATTCCTCCAAAGTTAACTCTACATGCTATAGATTTCTCTCCAGCACTCGGCGAAGCTTTGCAGAATGCAATGGATACCACGCACACCTGGATGAGCAATGCATTGAAATTTGCCGTGGTTTACGAGCATCCATTCTGGAAGGAAAAGGGGTTTTCGGGAATGGCTATGAGTCAATCCGGACCAGTACAAGAGCTTCATGATCACACTAATTACCAGGAGAATTTCTTCGCGCTTAAGGGCTTCTTTTCATCCGATGTTGCCCGGGTCACCAAACCTGAACAACGTGAGGAGATAATAGTGGATTGGATCGCTGCCCTTATGGGCGAAGAAGCCAAAAAGTATGTGACATATCAAGAAAAAGACTGGTTTGTCGAACCGCTAACGTCAACACAAGACAGTAATCATCCGCAGTTCCACCCTCAATACGGACACCCTCTGTTCCAAGCGCCTCTGATGGAAGGTAAATTCTGGTTTTCCGGTACCGAAACTGCCGAGTGGTATGGTGGTTATATGGAAGGGGCGGTTTATGCAGGCCTCACCGCCGCTAAGCGAATACTTCATTCGGTAGCAGCCCAAAAGGACAATTAATTACCATCGCATCAACTAGACTTACCTAAAGGTATCCTTACTTTCTTCAAAAATGCCATCCTAAATCACATATTAAGGATATAGAATAGCGAGAAAACACAAGACAGAGATTTAAACGGTCTTTTTCCTACAATTGGTTAAAAATTATTTCTATATTATATCAAGAATAGCCGTAAACCACCATGGAAGCCATCCCCATCTATTCAGGACGTTTGATCGGAATCGATACCGATCAAATGATAGAAGTAGATCGCCTGATGATTGAAGTGTATGGAATTGAATTGCTCCAGATGATGGAGAACGCCGGAAGATGTTTATCAATCGTAGCGGTAAATCGCTTTTTACAACCTGATACCAGTACCAAAAAGGTAGCGGTATTGGCAGGTACTGGTGGCAACGGCGGCGGTGCCATGGTCAGTGCCAGAAGACTCAGCAATTGGGGTGTGAACGTCAGCTGTTTCATCATTGAGTCTAGCAAAACGAAGCCTGATTCAGCACCAGCCATTCAAAAATCAATATTGGAAAAAGCAGGCGTTACTGTCCATGGCGTTGAAGATCTCGATGATTTGCAAGAGATTGACCTGATCATAGACGGTCTTATCGGGTACAGCTTGGATGGTCCACCCACTGGGGAATCGAGGTTGATGATAGAATGGGCCAACAGCCATGAAGCACCCGTTTTGTCGCTTGATACTCCTTCAGGGCTTGATCTTACCACAGGCGAAGTTAGCAGCCCTTGCATATTTGCAGAGGCCACAGTTACCCTTGCGCTGCCTAAGAAGGGGCTTTTCACCCATGAAGCTAAAAAGGTGCGCGGAGAGTTATTTTTAGCTGATATCAGTGTACCACCACGGCTCTATCAAGAACCTTCACTCAACCTACAGGTACCGAATTTTTTCGAAGGGGCTGACATAATTCGGATTGACTAATGACCAATTGGTGAAAATCATTTTATATTTGATCATCACCTAATCAAGTTTATATGTCAATTGATATACTCTGGATCGTTGTAGGCCTTCTATTTATTCTTGCGGGAATTGTCGGTTGTGTACTACCCATAATACCAGGCCCTCCTTTAAGCTTTGTGGGGTTGCTGATACTACAATTGACGGAAGAGGCACCATTTAGCACCACCTTTTTACTGATTTGGGCAGGCGTGGCTATCGTCGTTACTGTCTTAGACTACGTGATACCAGCCTACGGCACCAAGAAGTTCGGCGGAAGTAAACGCGGCGTGTGGGGCAGTATGATTGGTCTTGTTATTGGGCTTTTCTTTGCACCTTTTGGCATTATCATAGGTCCATTACTGGGCGCGCTGGTCGGAGAGCTTACCTCTGGGGCAGAAACAAAGCAGGCTATGAAGGCTGCTTTCGGTTCTTTTATTGGTTTCCTGGCTGGCACACTGCTCAAGCTTTTGGCCTCCTCAATTATGGCATTCTATTTCTTTCAAGGCGCCTTTTTCTAGACTGACCATTTATACATTATTAGCGCAAATAAGGTCCTCCAACTCCAGGTGCAATAACGTATAGCCTTCGCTGCTTTCCAATAGCTCTACCAGTTCTCTATAAGCGGTAGAATTGAGAATATCGTGCTCGTGGTGAAGCTTGCTAAGATGCGTTTCTATGAACTCAATTACCCTTGTGCACACCTCTTCACGGTTCTTAATGGAGCCCTTCCTTCTGATTTTCTCCAATGTCATCTGGATTTCAACTAGCTTCTTATGCACTTTAGACCACGAATATGCATGCCCTACCGTCACGTATTTGAAAATCAAATACTTGTGCTCCCGCTTGGCTTGGGATATCGTATTTTGAAGCGCGGGGTGGATAAAGTAAAAATCAGAGTTAGGTAGAATAATGGAGCTATAATCACTCATATCATACGGCTGCTTGAAGCGCTGCATGCAAGAATTCTCCTGTCCATTTCTACTCGTCTCATATCCCAACAAACCAGACTTATAAAGCTCACTAAAGGGATGGTTCATCTGATTGATCGGGTCATCAAACTGCGCATAATCTTCTTCATTTATCCCGTTGAACAAACAGCTAATTCTCAATGCCGCTCTTTTGGAAATAATATTCCCGGGCAGCAAACTAAAGAAGCGTTGTCTATCCATCTCACTTTTCAAACACTCCAGAAATATCTCGACCTCATTGAAAATATTAGGCAAAATGGTCTGTTCACTAACTTGATTGACAATAGCTCGAAACTCTAGCTCCTGTAGATGAGCAATGTTTTCTGATAAATTGGAAGAAATGATCACCAAATCCCGTGGTCTTCCGATGGTGTGCCGTAGCACATAATCAAAAGAGTCTTCCACTTCCCCCGAAAGCGGGCTTTTGATTTTTTCTATCCCCGTGAATCTTTGGAATGTGGTCTTTCCCTCATAATACTGCGAAAGCTTATCCATGATCTGGGCCAGTTCACTCCTTTTATAGTCAATGATAGTAGTCGACCCAATCAGGTTACTTTTTATATCAGAATGGTAGTTGCTGAAAGCTTCCTGACGCACCGTGGCATATATTTTTATGTGCGGGTTAGAATTGACGATGTCCCAGGCTGCTTCTATCAAACCTGCTTGCATAATGATCCATGCTTGCTTGGGAAAGGACTTAATCGCCTGATCTACTTTGTCAATGAATATGAAGATTCCCGTATGTAGCCTTCTAATGATGGTATCAAGAAAGTTATTGTACTGATCGAGGTGTTTACTAATCTGAGAAGGTGTGAAGTGCACCAGCAACTGCTGTAGAATGTTGCTAGGCGGTATCTCATCTTCCTCTAATATCCATGAAGAGATCGGCTTTGGTATTTTATCGATCTGACCAATCTCATGCTTGGCCAAATCGAAATTGATATGGCTCAAAATGGAAATCTTCAGACTGATATTCCATATCTGCTTAGCATGCTTGAGGTTGGATAAATACTGGTGATATTCCTTACTCAAGTCAGGCAGATCACCCATATAATCCAAAAATGGTGAGTTGGATGGTATGAATTTGACCTTACTCCCCTGGCTACCAGAGGCATAGTTTTTATATAGCAAATAGCGCTTAAAAGACAACAACAGGGTTTTTCCCATACCCTTGTTTGCTGCCACAAAAAACTTCTTTGTGTTGGTAAGAAAACTTCTAATACTTTGATTCTCAAAAATCAGATTTTCCAGACTATTGACGTCCAACATACTGGCATCCGATACCCAACTGCTCTCTTTCAGTTCGAATCTCGTTGATTTAGGTGTCATTTCTTTTTTACTCTCCTTTCGTATTTCTTGCGACTAATCTCCCCTCGTGCGTTAAGAACCACACTATCTTATTCTTTGTATCCAATGAATCAAGGAGCTGCTTTTTGTTTAAATGGTTCAATGCTACTTCTACCTGTGCCATTGGCAGGCTCGTCTCATGATGTAATGAATCCATAGACCTGAACTTTCTACCTCCGCTAGCAAAAACATGCATTATCTTTTTCTCCTGAGCAGTCAGGCTCCCCAAAACCCTGGTCTGCTCTGTACTCAACAACTCATCTTCTTCGATGTCATCATCAAGGTCAACTAACAGCGACTGCACCTTTTCAGATTTCTTTATCGACTGATCCAACTTCTCTTTAGTCTCATTCACATCTTTAATAATCTTAGACGATATAGACTGAATAAATGACCTCGAATAAATGGCCGCAACCAAACAAAAACCTACAAATGTGAAATATTCGTAAATCCTGTCATCTGCGCCTGAAGTCAAATTCTTAAATACCTGGCTTTCTCCAAGGTTAAGGAAGAGTGGCACCAAAAAAGTCGCTGCCACACCGGTAATCATATACCTCAGGCATTTCTCTTTTTGAAACGTACCTCGTTCTCTCATTACGTAGTTCACAAGACCACCAAATAGTCCTGTGAGCAACATTATCGTGAGGATCAAGGCTAAGTCAGTCATATCTGCAGAAGGCTCGCTCGTATTCACAGTACAAAAGTATATTTTAATCACTCCGCATTAAAACTGATCTAATTTTAACGCATAAAAAAAATGTAAGTTTATGGTACTTTTTTCAGTATACCGGCAAGATATTGCACTTATTTATATAATAACGTTGGGGAGAAAAATTAATTTAATCAAACGACGAAAGTCTTCACATTTTTTTAAGTGCTGAGAGTATTTTCTTGCCCCTTGACTTGAAACCGGCCGAACCATAAGGCATTTGTTCTTCAATCATAAACTCAAGCTCCGGCTTGAGTTCAGGCTCCTTCTTTACTATGTTGAAAATCACGGTCATAGAGAAAACCTTCACTGCTATCGGTTCTTTGGCTGATCCAAGATAGTTGAAGCATATTTCGGCAATTTCTCCTAAGAGATGTTCGGGTATATCGATAAACTGTAGAAATCGGATGGTATTTCTTTTGACAGCATCGTGTACAGTTTTTTTTAAATTCTCTACAATGCCATCCAGATGTGGTAAGATCAAATTAGGATATCGTTCTGCGCAAATACCAAATGGCCATGCGGCCCGTTGAGACAACCGGTAGTTGTCAGCGATAAAAAACCCAAGTAGTTCTTCCAATCGCTCATTATCGTCACCCACATAGTCAGCTATCCTGGTAGCTTGAGCACGGGAGTGCTCGGCCAGCAACGCAGTCTTAATATCCATGTAAAAAAGGTTTATTCAATAATTTTGGCTCCGACGATCTCCCGTGTAAATTCCAGCGTTTCTCCTTTATAACAGAGGTGTGAGCAGCCTATGTAAACCCGCTCACCGGACGCCACCGTATACTGCATGGCCACATAACTGGTCTCTCCTTCTATGCTGTATGGCGCCTTGACAATCGCTTCAATACGCTGTTCAGTCCCATTGTTTTGCAGATAGTATTTTACACCACAATCACCCTCGCCACAGGACTCCTCGCTCTTGATGATCTCCAAATCCTCTTTTCCCTCCACGGCAGCTTCTTCTCCATGCCATTCTATACGCTTGCTGTAATCTTCAAATACCAGGATCACCATCTCGCGGTAGGTAAGCTCAGCCTCCTCTTCGGTTGCTTCACTTTTATTCTCCTTCTTATTAGAATGGCAGCTCAACAAGCCAAAAGACAGCACCAGGGTTAAAGCTGGCAATACAAAACTGGTTTTCATAGAAAATAAGGTTTTTACGGTTGCGGGTAAATTAAAATCGTTTTATGATGAATCACAATTTTTTCTTTTCATCACATACGGATGTTATTCGTAAAGTCTCGAATTTAGTTTTACACGACAGAATTTCCGTTAATTGAAGTGTGAAGTACAGGAACCCTTATCGAGCTCTACCTTTTCCAGCCAAATACCTCTTCATACTGGCTGGCGTCATAGCCATACTTTTGACGCTTCAGCGATATACCGAGCACCTGATCTTTGAGTATGATTTCGACTTCAGTTGGTTTAACGTAGCCGGAAAGTTTTTGGCTATCTACCTGCTCTGGGCCATGCTTGCACCACTCCTGTTCTACCTGGCTGCCAGATTTCAGATGATAAAGCGCCAAATTTTCCAAAGAATATTGACACACATATTCATTGGGTGTTTAGTTGCTTTTACTCATCAGGTGGCCGCTATCAAACTACTTGACCTGGCCTTGTATTTCAAGAATGGGTTCATGAGAAGTCTGTTCAGTCAATGGAACCTGGTGGCACTAGGAACGGGTGTTTTCTCCAGCTTCCTGCATTACTGGGTCATAATCGCGTTGTTCTGGGCGATGATTTATTATAAACGACTCGTTTCGAAAGAGAAGGAATTGGTAGATGCCCAGCTTAATGCCTTGATCATGCAATTGCGCCCACACTTCCTTTTCAACACGCTACATTCTATCTCTTCCCTCATCGACCACGATGCCAAAGGTGCACAGAAAATGCTGTCCCGATTAGGTGTACTGCTAAGAGGTATTCTAGAGCGGGATGATGAACAAATCGTTTCCCTTGAAAAGGAAATGGACTATCTGAAGAATTACCTTGAGATAGAACAGGTACGATTTCAAGACCGGTTACGCATTGACTACCATGTACAAAAGGAAGCACTCACAGCGCAAGTGCCCTATCTGATATTACAACCGCTGGTAGAAAACGCTTTAAAACATGGTCTGGCAGGCAAAATCGAAAACGGGGTGCTTACGCTAAGTGCCAGGGTGCTTGATCAAAACACTGAGGGTCATTCCAGATTAGAGTTGACCGTGGAAGATAATGGTGGTGTTGAAGTTTCTAAAAACAATCGCAAGAAAAGGCGCGGCATCGGCCTGAGCAATATCCGCAATCGGCTGTCCCAGCTGTACAAAGACAATTTCACTTTCGACCTCAGCGTAGTCAAAGATGAAAGAAGCGTAGCCAGGATAGTCATACCCCTTGAAACCGTAAATCATCACCAAATATGATCATTAAGGCTGTAGTAGTAGATGATGAAATACTAGCCAGAAAGCGCATCATGACGCTACTCGAAAACCATGATGATGTAAAAGTGATTGGCCAATGTAGAAATGGCACTGAGGCCGTAGAAACGATTCGGCAGAAGGAACCGGATTTGGTCTTTCTTGATATCCAAATGCCCGATATCGATGGTTTCGAAGTGATATCAAAGCTCAAGATGTCGAGCCTACCTCATTTTATTTTTGCCACCGCTTTTGATCATTTTGCCCTAAAGGCATTTGAAGTCCATGCGCTGGATTATTTACTCAAACCATTTGACGGTGAGCGGTTTGAAGAAGCCCTGCAATTGGCAAAAGAGCAAATACAGCTCAGACAGGAGTCCGTTTTTAACCAGAAACTGGTACAGATGATCAAGTCGCATCAAAGAAATGACGACAGCTATCTGAGTTCTTTTGTCATTAAAGACAGAGGGCGAGAATTCGATATAGAGTGTGAAGATATATTCTACCTGGAAGCAAACGGCAATTATGTTGTGCTACGCACGGACAAGGTGAAACACCTCTACAGAAGCACCATGAACACACTTGAGGAGCAGCTTAATCCGGAGGATTTCATTCGGGTGCATCGTTCGTTCATTCTAAACAAGCGATACATAAAGGGATGTCGCTATATGAACAATAATGAATACAAGTTTTCCATAAAAAACGGCGCTAACGTCCTTTCCGGCCGGGCTTACAAGGAAGCCATTATTGAATACCTGAAAGAGTCGCAGTAGGGCTTAGTATCTGGTAAGAAGTGACGAGATTGCTTAAAGGAATCTCGTTACTCAGTGCAATACCCACAAATGATCATACGCGATATCATCAATTGATTATATAAACTAATTGGCTGACCAATAACAACTCAAGGCTTACTACCAAAAGAAGAGGGTGTCTCAAAAGCCCGTTTTAATGTCATTTCTGTATAAGTCAGGTAATTCAGGGACAGAATTACTTGACTTATACAATTTCGAATGCAATGAGAAATCTTACTCCCTTGACAATCAACACTTTTAGTCGAGTAAGATTTCTCTCCCGACTCGTCGGGATCGAAAAGACAGCTTTTGAGACACCCTCTTCCGGGACCATGCCCTAAGTCACCTTCCGTCACTGTCCTCACATTCTATCACCACACTTCGGCGACACTGATTTCCACGACGTAAATCTTAGCGTAAATAAAAACACAAAATTAAAATCATGAAGATTCAAAAATTAAACCTTAGATCTACGGCCTTGATGTTCATCATAATCGCTTGCTGTGCATGGCATGTTCAAGGCCAGAATGTAACTGCACCGAGGCAAAGCCCTCCTGCCGAACTCAAACAAACTATTGGTTTGACGGAAATCAAAGTCAATTACTCCAGACCCAATGTGGTCAGAAATGGTCAAGATAGAACCGGAAATGTCTGGGGAAATACGGTGCGCTATGGCTACCAAAAAATCAACTTTGGATCTAAAAACGAAATACCCTGGAGAGCCGGAGCTAATGAAAACACGGTCATATCCTTTTCTCACGATGTGAAAATAGAAGGTAAGTCACTGAAAGCAGGTAAATATGGACTCCATATGGCTATCCATGAAGATGGGAAAGCAACAGTTATTTTCTCAGAGAATATAACCTCATGGGGGAGCTTCTACTATGATGAAAGCGAAGATAAGCTAAGAGTAGACGTCAAAATGGAAGATACGCAGCACATACCCGTTTTAACCTACGATTTCATCGATTTCGGCACTGATTATGGCATTTTAGCACTCTCTTGGGAAAAGAAACGTATTCCCATCAGAATCGAAGTAGACGTAAAAGAGCAAGTGGCAGCCAGCTTCAGAGATGAGCTTCGGGGGCCATCGGGTTTTGGATGGCAAGCTCCCCTTTCAGCGGCCAACTATTGTATGCAGCTCAACTTCAATCATGAAGAAGCATTGGGCTGGGCAGAACGTTCTATCGGGAGCAATAAGAACTTCAATAACTTGACCACCAAGGCGGGATTGCTCATCCAGATGGGTAAAACTTCAGAGGCTATTTCTACGGCAGACGAGGCGGCACAACTTGCTTCTGTAAACCAGCTTAATTCCCTCGGCTATCAAATGATGCAATTAGGACAGTTGGAAAAAGCGGTTGAATACTTCGAGCTGAATGTCAAGAACAACCCCAAAGACGCCAATGTCCACGACAGTCTTGGCGAGGCTTACAAAGCCAAAGGTGAAAAACAGAAGGCCATCAAAAGCTTCAGGAAATCGCTCTCGCTAAATCCACCTCAAAACGTGAAAGACAATTCTATCAAAAACCTGAAAGAGTTGGGTGTCGAAGTAGGAAGTTGATGAGATTATGAAGTTGTCGAGTTTTGGTTAATGTTTGGAAAAGTGGCCGCTTGCTTCTGGCAGGATCAGTCACTTTCGCTCAAATTGAACTTAGAGCAATTATCACAAACTTTCCTATCTATCACATCAACAGGCTGAGGCCATACCTTCATCATTATATTGACAGTATATAGCTTGTAAAATTGATGAATGGAGTTAAATCTGTGATTAGATTTAATTTAGAAAGCGGACTTAACCTAGTTCGCTTTCCTGATTTATGAAGCAAACCAGCATCTAATAACTCCTACTTATAACCTTCTGCTTGCAAGCTGAACAACTCAGCATATTTGCCGCCGTCCTCCAAGAGCTCTTCGTGGGAGCCGGATTCTAAAACCTTGCCACCTTCAAGCACCAGAATTCTATCTGCCATACGTACGGTGCTGAATCGGTGCGAGATCAAAACTGCCGTCTTATTATTGGTCAGTTCTGTAAATCTCACAAAAACATCGTGCTCGGCCCTCGCATCGAGAGCGGCTGTGGGTTCATCCAGAATGAGCAATTGTGCATCTCTCATATAGGCCCTGCCCAAGGCTATTTTCTGCCATTGCCCGCCAGAGAGATCTACACCATTGGCAAAGCGCTTTCCGATCATTTGTTCATAGCGGTCTGGTAAACCCTCCACTACCTTATCGGCCAAGCTTTGTTTGGCAGAATCTTCAATGCGGTCAGTATCCTCCAGTTCATCAATTCTACCTACAGCAATATTCTCTTTGGCCTTCATCTGGTACTTCACGAAATCCTGGAAGATCACACCTGTTTCCTTGCGCAGATCTTCCGGATCGTATTCCCTAAGGTCTTTCCCGTCGAGTAGAATCCTTCCCTCTGTAGGGTCGTACAAACGGCTCAAGAGTTTAACCAAGGTTGTTTTCCCAGCGCCATTCTCACCAACCAATGCCAATTTCTCGCCGGCCTGCAAAGTGAAGTTCACATTCCTTACCGCCCACTTCTCGCTGTTCTGGTACTTGAATCCGACATCCTGAAATTCAAACCCTTTTTGAATAGGGCTAGGAAATGGCAAGGCTTGTTTGTTCCGTTTTATCCGCGGTTTCAGTTCGAAAAATTCGAAGAAGTCTTTCAGATATAGTGAGCCCTCGGCAATGGTTGAAAGTTGTGTAATTAAGCCTTCCAACAACGCTCTTAATCTCATAAACGAGCCAGAGAGAAAAGTCAGATCGCCAATCGTCAACTGCCCAATAGCTGTTTGATAAACAATATATACATAGGCAGAATAATAGCCAGCACTACCAATGGCTGCAAACAGCAACCCCCAGCCTGCTCTTTTAATAGAAAGCTTTTTATTCTCCTCATAATATTGATCTGATAACCGCTTGAACCGTTTGATCAAAAAGTCAGCTAGACCGAATATTTTCACTTCTTTGGCAGTCTCATCGCTTGCACCGGTATATCTCAAATAATCCAACTCACGCCGTTGAGGTGTCCAACTGAAAATGAGTGAATAGCTGCGTTCGTTAAAGTAGTTCTCTCCTAAGAAAGCAGGGATGACCGTGATCACTAAAATCAAAATAAGCCATGGGTTAAACACGACCAGGCCAATACCTAATGAAATAATGGTTATTAGGTTTTGCAATTGCCCTAAAACCTGGGACATCAAGGCTGTACGAGCCACTGTTTGCCTTCGGGCTCGTTCAAGCTTATCGTAGAAATCCGCATCTTCAAACTGATCCAAGTCGAGATCTGAAGCATGTTGCATGAGCTTAACGGAAGTCTTATTCGCGAAAAGATCACCCAACAAGCTATCTAGTAAGGCTATGCTTCTATTCAGCAGGTCAGAAAAAATAGCCAAGGCGAACTCTATTCCGATAAATGTAAATATCTCGGTCAGGTCTCCATCACCTTCTGCACTGGTTAGATAAACCACTTCATCGATGATCAGCTTGCCGATGTACAGCATCACCACTGGAATCACCGACTTGATAATCCTGAAGATGACATTGACCGTAGCAATTCTGGGGTTAGTATCCCAGATCAACTTAAAGAAAGGAGGTAAATTCTTCAGTGCACCAAACCGCTGTTTGATAGACATTTTTTTGTCATCAGATCTGCGGTTAAGTGTGGTTTTTGAGAAAAGTCTCGAAAAAATCGACATGTATAATATTTAATTGCAGCCTATTGCCCCTCTACCCTGTCATCTTGACCCAGCTAAAGTACAAATTCATAGACTTGAAAGTTTTATCACTGGACAGCATAAATTTCTAAGAACAATTTGAAAATGGGATTTTTTAACTCAGCGAGATAGCCTACCGCCCTACAATTTAACATAACTCATTGATTATCAAAATACTTTCTAAATAGATAGTATTAACCTAATTAGTTAGTATAGTGCGTAAGGAACATAAAACTTGTAACATTGGTGATCACTATCTGGTGACTGGCCTAAAGTCAAAACTGAATCACGAAACTAATTTAAACATAACATGGCAACGGAAATCAAACAATATGTACATGCCCACGGTATGTCCTTCAAAGGCAAGATATTAATGGTAGCAAGCAGTCCTGGAGTATCCGATCAGACCGGCTGGCCGATCGGCTTCTGGGGAGCAGAATTGACCCATCCTCTGCATGTTTTTCAGGAGGCAGGATATGAGGTAGAGTTGGCCTCAACCGAAGGAGGGAAAATTGAAATGGACGGCTATTCAAACCCTACCGACCCGAGTGGCTATTCAGCAGGTGATGTCATCACCTTAGGCTATATGCAACATGATTGGTTCAATAAAATGCTAGCGCATACGAAGAGCATATCTAAGGTAGAAGTCTCCGCCTATGATGCTATCTTTCTCGTTGGTGGTCAAGGCCCAATGTACACATTCAAGGGGAATAAGGAGCTGGAAGCATTGTTTGCCGCTTTCTACGAATCGGGCAAGCCAAGTGCCGCAGTATGTCATTCTACCACACTACTGCTGGAAGCAAAGCAATCAAATGGCGCACTGATTGTTGATGGCAAGACATGGACAGGCTTTGCCAATGCAGAAGAAGACTTCGCCGATCAGGCAGTTGGCCAGAAAATTCAGCCTTATAGAATAGAAGACGAAGCGAGAAAGCTTGAAAACACTACTTTCAAAGTAGCCGAGCCGTTTGCTTCCTACGCCATAAGCGATGGCAACCTGATCACCGGTCAACAGCAAAACTCAGGAGCCGCCGCAGCGAGAATGGTGGTGGAGTTACTGGATTCACATTAGAAACTGATCTTAATGTAAACTCCATCAATAGTAATCACAGGTTTTCAATCGAATCTCCGGGCTTGAATTAGTACATCTCAAAAAAATAATCATCAATAATGTATTGATAATTAGGTACTTACATAAAAATATCGCATAAACTACAAGAAATCCATAAAGCACTTTATGGATTTCTTTGTCAATCAGCATCATAAGCACAAACAAGTCTAAATAACACCTCCTCAGGCCTGGGGTAATCATGTTTTACCTAAACTATGCTGCTTATGAAATGCAGGATGATTACTATCCTATTGGCTGTATTATTATGCTCGCAGGTAGCTGCACAAGTTCGTACCATTGAAGGTCGATTGACCTCTGCCGGCGATGGTGAACCTCTACCAGGCGTGAATATCATTATAAAAGGAACGACCACCGGAACGGTAACTGACATTGACGGCTATTACAAGATTTCCGCTCCTATCGGTTCTACACTTGTATTCAGTTTCGTCGGTATGGCTACGAGAGAAGCCGTGGTCACCGCTGACTACCCACCCGCCGAAGTCAATAATAAGAACAGAAACCAAAACCCTAATCAACAACAAAAACAACCTACGACTACTAAGAGCATTCCACAATGGAAGCAAAAGCTCAAACTAAAGCCAGGTCGTGGCGTGGCTGACCTTGACCAATCAGCAGATGGCTATGTCATACAGAAAAAGCACAGCTTTTATGATTGGCAACAAGAGGTCAACAATTACCAACGGTTAAATAAGGTGCACGCTATCAGGCCCAGGTTCTCCCGAAAAGGAAAGGTTTGGGTCATTGATACCAGGCAAAAAGGATCTGTTTATATGCCCGTTGTGGAATTCAGTTCGACCATTGCCTTCGACAAAGTGAATAGGCTACCAAATCTCCAATCTACCTTTGCACAGGGTAGAACTAATAATGGAGTGTTTGTTTGGCAAGGCCCAGAGACAGGTGAAATTTTCAGTTGGGGGCCTAAAATTGCCAACCTAGAATTCGATGGACTGGAAGGTTACCCTTATGATATCAATGGTAGGTTAGTTCCGCTGGGAAACGGCAATGGCCGGCCTCCTAATGTCTATGACCCAACCAGCATTTTTCGCACTGCAACCTCAACCGATCATAGTGTGAAATTAAGCGTGCAAGTGCGCAACACTAATTTCGGTATCGGTTATCAGCACCAGCGTCAAAATAGTGTTATACCGGGTAGCGGTCAAGTAGAAAATAACCTCAACTTCAAATTGAAATCAAGCGGTGAAAAACTAGATGTGAAGTTCATGACCTCTTTGCTTGATCTAGATGGGAATATATCTAATCGAGGTGCTAACCTGTCATCAATAGTAGCCACTGCATTAATGACGCCATCCACTTTTGACAACAAAAACGGCTCTTCAATACTTGGCACTAATGCGTTCAGGCTTAATGACGGCTCGCAACGGAGTTTTAGCCCATTGGTAGTGGATAATCCGCTTTGGTTGATCAATACTACTCCAGATCAGGAATCAGTAAACAGAATTATTTCAAAGATTGATCTTGACTACGATCTAACCAAATGGCTCAACATCACATACCGTTTCGGCTATGATCGCCAAGAGAGCGAAAGCATCTTCGGACAGATACCGAGGTCAACCCAATCTCCCAATGGAAGGCTGACCAACAGAGATGAAAGGCACCAAGCCTTTGTATCAGAGTTACTAGTTGATTTTGACGATCATTTCTACCCAGCTGATCTGCACATTAAAGGAGGTGTTGGTCATATTTTGAACTACAATAAAAGGTCTTTAAGCAGAACAGATGGTTTTGGCTTTCCAACTGCGTATGATCTAGCTAGTGCAGATTCCTTAATTGTCTTCAACAACAATATCAGCCGCAGTCAACATCAGCTTTTGGCATATGCTAATTTGAACTACAACGACCTGGTAGCATTGAACCTGACCAATACTACTTATATATCCTCCACTTTAGACGGTATCAGACAACAACCTTCTATCGGTCTAGCCATAACTCCAATTGACTACAACATGGATGTGGTAGATATGTTGAAGTTTTATGGTTCTATATCGCGTCAAATCAAAGAGGCTCCACTCATCTATCCAGACTGGCACCATAATACCCTGCGACTGAATAGTGAGCATACACTTGGCTATTTCGAAGACCAAGAGCTAATCTTCCAGCAGGAACTATTACCCGAAGAAGTTTCAAAATTTGAAACCGGACTTGAAATAGGCTTATTAAATGGTCGTGTGCATACAGAATGGTCATATTATACAACCAACACGGACAATAGTATTGTACCCCTATTTGACGGTAGTACATTTAATCTGAGAAATGTAGCCAGTTTGAATAGTAAGGGTTGGGACCTAAGCTTAAGTTATGGGAAGTATTACGGTCGGTTTAAACATTCGTCTGCTTTAAGCCTTAATCGTGAGCGTATCAGCGTAACAAAAATAAATGACGCTTCTAGCCGCATCCCAATCACAGGTTTTAGCGATGTATCTACCAATTTGATTGAAGGAGAACTCTATGGCGCCATTGTAGGAAGTGCTTTCCAAAGAAATGAAGAAGGCCAATTGATAATCGGCGAAGATGGCTACCCTTTAGTGTCAAATGAACAGCAGGTACTGGGTAATATTCAGCCTGATTGGACACTAGGCTGGCATAACACAGTTTCATGGAAGCATTTCAGGCTATCGGCGCTAATAGGCGTAAGCAATGGCGGAGAGGTCTGGAATGGCACTCAGAACGTACTCAACTACCTGGGGCGGTCACAAGCCAGTGCTTCTGAACGGAACATCAGGGACTTTATCTTCGATGGCGTCAAAGAGGATGGATCGGTCAACAATGTACCGGTCAACTTTTCAGACCCAAACCAACCGATTGAAAATAATCGATGGGTAAGGTATGGCTTTACCGGAGTAGCAGAAGAGGCCATAGAAGACGCCTCTTGGGTACGGTTAGAATCTTTAAGTCTATCCTACGACTTAAGCCGCCTGGTCAAGGACTTGAAAAAGGCCGAGATCACATTTACCGGTAGAAACCTATTCCTGATCTCAGGCTACAATGGCGTTGATCCCGAAGGTTCACTATTTGGATACAACCTGGCCAGCGGCTTGGATTTATTTAACGTCCCATCCACCAGAAGCTACGCCATTACACTAAACATCATTCCTTAAAACAAGAAAATTACCAAGATGAAAAAGTATCACCTGATCATAGCTACTTTAATATGCATTAGTGTACTGTCTTCATTTATTTATCGCGAGATTGAAGACAGTCCATTCATTATAGAACTAAAGCAAAAGCTCAAATTATACAACGCAGAACTACCCAGGGAAAAGTTGTATTTACATATCGACAAAACACTTTATAAACCCGGAGAAGACATTTGGTTTAAGGCATACCTGGTCGATGGTAAGGATCACCGCCCGTCAAATGTCAGCGAAGTGGTCTACGTAGAATTGATCAACCCAAAGGGAGCAGTAGAAAAGAAATTAGCACTGCCGGTAAAATACGGTGAGGGCCATGGCGACTTCAAAATACTGGAAAGCCTGCCGGGAGGGTTGTACAAAATCAAAGCCTACACCAAATGGATGACCAACTTTCTTGGTGAAGTATATGAGAAAGACATCACCGTGCAAAAAGTAGTCACTCCAAGGTTGCTGATGAAACTAGATTTTGAGAAAGAAGCTTACGGACCGGCCGACACAGTCACTGCTACTTTTTCCTTGAAAGACCTCGAAAACTTTGCTATTCCTAACAATCAAATCTTCTACAGTACACGCATCGATGGCCAGCCAAGCCATCAAGCACATATCAGTACCGACTTAAATGGCGAAGCCAATATTACTTTCGTCCTCCCCGAACAACTCGGCAGTTCGGACGGCTTGCTCAATGTCCGGGTAGACCATGAAGGCATAACAGAATCAATTTCCCGGTCTATTCCCATTACGCTCAACAATATCGACTTACAGTTTTTTCCTGAAGGTGGGGATATGGTAGAATTTGTAGAAAGCAAAGTGGCTTTTAAAGCCATTAACGAATTTGGCAAACCAGCGGATATTGAAGGTGTCATCGTCGACAATCTAGATCAGGAAGTAGCTCGATTCGGCAGTTTTCATCAAGGTATGGGCTCGTTCGCGTTCAAGCCAAAAGCCAATAGACGATACTTCGCCAGGGTTACAAAGCCAAAGGGAATTGAAAAGCGTTACCAACTACCCGAGGCTATGGTTAAAGGTTATACCTTGGGTTTATCCGACAAAAACGAAGGCTACGTAGATTTTAACTTCTACTCCCCACTGAACAGGGAAGTACACCTAGTTGCCCAAATGAGAGGCGAAATATATCATTCTAAGACAAACAAGGCACAAATTGGGAATAATGATTATCGAATACCTACTGACAATATGCCCGCTGGTATACTACACGTCACGTTGTTCGACTACAATCAAATTGCCAGGTGCGAACGGTTGGTTTTCGTCAATCATCACAAGCAAATCCAAATCGAAATTACCAGCGATCAAACACAGTATACCCCAAGAGAAAAAGTAGAATTGACCATCAAAACAGTTGATGGGGACGGCCTCCCCATACCAGTTAGCTTATCCTTGTCAGTAGTAGATGATAAGCTGATCTCCTTTGCCGATGACAAGCAAGATAACATCCTTTCTCACCTACTGATGAGCGCTGACTTGAAAGGTAAAGTATATGAGCCAAATTTCTACTTTGATGACAACGAACCTGATGCGGAGCAGTCGCTGGATTATGTAATGATGACCCATGGTTGGAGAAGGTTTAAATGGGATGAAGTAATCAAAGGGCCGGCTTTGGTCAGGCACTTTCCAGAAAAGGCCGGTACTATCGCCGGTCAACTGGTCAATAAACATACAGGGGAGGGCATAGTCGGTAAAGTAAGGCTCATTGAAATAGGCGAAAGTAACCGCACCACGGAACTGAACACTCATTGGGATGGCACTTTTACTTTTTTGAATGTCGCTCCTAACACCGTGGTTCAGTTGATAGTAAAGGGCATTGTAAAAGACATTGATAACATGGAGGTGCGTGTTCATAAACAACCTGCAAACCGGAACGCCAACCTACAGACTTCCAATCGAAGTGATGTAGTTCCTAAAATTATTAAACCGATCATTGAAGAGCGCGTTGTCCAGACCCCAAATCCTCCCAATGATGTAACCACAGTAAATACGAATACGATTAGTGATTTGGGAGCAGGTTTCAATATTACTATGGACGAAGACGTCACGCAATTACAGGAGGTCGTTACTATGGGGTATGGTGTTTCTACTTCGAAGAACTTGACCGGATCTACTGTGGAAGTAGTAGAGAGTAAGTCACTTACCGATGCATTCAATATAGAAAAGGCATTGGAAGGCAGGGTAGCCGGCTTACGCATCACAGGAAATACGGGTAACCCCGGGGCGGCCAATAACATCAAAATAAGGGGGTTGAATAGTATTACTGCCAACCAACCATTGTATGTCATTGATGGAGTTCCTGTTTCTGATAACACCAATTTTTCATTTTCTCCATTGGCTGTGCTTCAACCACAAGACATCTCATCGATAAGCATACTAAAATCACCTATTGCTACAGCCGCCTATGGCACTTTGGGGGTAAATGGAGTTATCGTGATCAAAACAAAAAATAACAACCGCTACAGATACAATACTAAGGCCTTTCCTCTTTCCAAAAAGTACCTGGTCAAAACAGTAAAACAGAGAAAATTCTCAAGAGTGAGGGAATTCTACTCCCCAAAGTATGAAGAAGAGCCTGAAACCGATAGTAGAAGTGACTTCAGAACCACGCTGTATTGGAATGCCAATGTCAACACTAATAAGAAGGGTGTTGCCAAGGTCTCGTTTTACAATTCAGATGATATCTCGTCCTTCAGAACCGTAGTAGAGGGAATAGGCATCAATGGAAGCATCGGCAGAGAAGAGTTTGTACACACTACCCAACTGCCGGTGAGCATAACAACTAAAATACCGGCCTATTTAACCTTTGAAGATACAGTTCGAATACCCGTTGTTCTCAAAAACAACACGGACGAGCCTATCAGGGGAAAGTTAAGATTCCAAATACCACCAAACCTGACTGTTTTGAACAGACCGGATTCTACGCAAAAACTATCGGCTGGAAAGCCCAGTGTAGTAGAATTGGTCGCTCTGGTCAATGCCTTAGCTGGTAAGGATACGATCAAAGTAGACTTCGCAAGTGCTATACATAGCGATAAGATTGAGCAAGAAATAGAAGTACGCGCTAAGGGGTTTCCAAATGAGATCTCTTTGTCCGGTAATGAAATTCAAAAAGCGTTCTCTTTCCACCTTACCGATCAGGTCAAAGGTTCGCTTAGTGGCAGGTTTGTGGCTTACCCAGATATCGTAGCTGACCTTTTCTCAGGAGCTGAATCGATATTAAGAGAACCACATGGATGTTTTGAACAGACCTCTGCTTCTACTTATCCCAACGTGCTAGCATTACAATTTCTCAACGAAACCGGCCAGACGCGCAGAGAGGTTAGAAAAAAGGCTTTGGGCTATATACAAAAAGGGTACAAGAGGCTAGTCGCCTATGAAACCAAGCAGGGCGGGTTCGAATGGTTCGGTAAAACACCTCCTCATGAAGGGTTGACAGCATATGGCCTGATGGAATTCATTGATATGAAATCAGTCTATGGTGGTGTAAGCCAAGCCCTCATTGACCGGACGACTGATTGGCTGTTAAGCCGCAGAACCGGGGATGGTAACTACAAGTTAAACCGAGGTAGATATTCATTTGGCGGCGGTCATCAAGCACTTAATAATGCTTATATCACCTATGCCCTATCGGAAGCCGGGATCAAAAAGATCAATCAGGAATTCCACACTGCCTATAACGAAGCATTTGAAAGTAAGGATGTATATCGCTTGGCGCTAGTCGCCAATACTGCATACAATCTTAAGAAGCTTGATGATGCTCAGGAAGCTATGTCAGTCATTAAGGAAGAGATCGATAAGTATGGCTTTGGTCAACTATCTGTGAATAAAACCATTGTAGGATCTCGTGGTTCAGGTAAGTCCGGGCAGATTGAGACAGCTTCATTGATTATGCTGGCCGCATTGAAAGACAAAAACCCGGATTTAGCACTGATCAGAAACGCCACAGGTTTTATCACCTCTTCAAGAAGTTATGGAAGGTTTGGTTCTACACAGGCCACCATTTTAGGACTTAAAGCACTTGTTCAATTCGCACAATACAACAAACACACAGCTGAAGATGGCACCATCAGCGTGACAGTGAATGGCCAGATAGCAGGTACTCAATATTTCGGAAAAGGTGTTCACAGAGAGATAGTTATTGATAGCTTAGAGCGTTATCTACACACCGGAAAGAATGATGTATCCGTAAGATTCGTAGGTACAAAAAAAGCGCTACCCTATAGTTTCGACATCCAATGGTCTGCCTATACCCCTAAGTCAAATGAACAGTGTCAGGTAGATATCAAGACAAACGTAAGCACACCGAGTACATCAGTTGGAGAAACCGTCAGGTTATCTACCACATTGGTCAATAAGAGTTCAGAGGTTTTACCTATGACTATGGCGGTGGTCGGCATCCCATCCGGTCTTAGCCCTCAGCCATGGCAACTCAAGGAGTTAAGTGAGCAAGAAGTATTTGATTTCTATGAAATCAGGAAAAACTACATTGCATTTTACTACCGTGATATGGGACCCAACCAAATCAGAGAGATCAACCTGGACTTAAAAGCTGAAGTAGCCGGCACATACCAAGCTCCAGCCAGTACAGCTTATCTCTATTACACAGATGAGTTTAAAGATTGGGAAGCTGGTGAAAAGATCACTATAGAAAACTAAATCAATACAAATAACCTAAACCACCCACAAAGCAGATCAGGCAGCTCCCACTCGGGAGGCTGCCTTCTCTGGTCCTTGAACTAAACTTAACATACGGGTTAGGTTGTTGCTTTGTTTGTTTGTTCAGAATATATAGGTGAGTTAATTAAAGGTCAACTATTGATTAGTGTCAAAGTCTTTATGAATGCGCATCAATAACCAGTAGGAACTCACTGGCCATCATTGATACCTCGTGATTACTCAATGTGAAAGGTTTTGTACTCTTTAAGTTTACCATCGATACGCTTCAACAATACCACTTTATCTACCAGAAAAGCATCTCGAAATTCTTGCCCCTCTAATATTTCCGACGCCATTTGAAACTGTAGTTCTTCCAGTTTTCTGGCCACTGTCATGTGTGGGGTCAATGTGGCATGCAAATACTTTCCGGTTACATAATTCAACCTGAAGTAGGTCACCAAGTCGAGTGTCAGGTTTCTTACCGGTTCCTGGTCAATCACATTGATGAATATGGTTTTGCTGTCCGGAAACTGATCGAAGTCACGCAGGCGTACTTCAAAAGGTTTGTGCCCATTGACAACCCGCTCGATCCCTTCAATGATTTTCTCTTCGCGGTTCATGTCGAGGAAGAAGTTCACCAGCGAGATATGCGCCATTGACCTACCACTCGGAAATGCACCAAACATTTCCCAAAGCCGCTGCTTCAACTGAGACACCTTTTGCGCAGTTCGCTCGGATGGATGGATAATCAAAAGATATTCTGTTGGTACTAGGCGATCCCCAAACAAATTATTTTCACCGTTCATTCTTAACATCACGTGTTACTTTTTTGCGTTGTTTTGACAATACAATAATACTAATATTTTTAGTATTTAACTAAATTATTTAGCTTAAATATTAAAAATAATTTGTCTGTAGAATTCAATTCAAGGATTACTGCTATTACAAGGATCGAATCAATCTATCTACGGGTGAGACACGGAAGGGACACAAAACCACCCGTTGGAAACATCCGGTTACACCCCAACAGCATCTCCAATAGCATGAAAAGCCACCAAGCCTCCTTCTAAATTTGTCCCTATCATGACAATTAACACTGATAATCAGGTAGTTCGAGCTTGAAAATGGGCCTGAAAATATGCGGCCCGGTGTAAGAATACAGCAAGTTTGGGTAAATCAAGCCAGTATAAAACATCGATTCCACGGCATTTTTAACCAGACAGTGAAAAATGACGCATTCCAAGGTTGTAAGCTAGTCACCAAGAATGAAAAAATTAGGAGTCCGAAATAAACTAGCTTTGCATCAGCAATCTAAAGAAGACAGAGTACATACAACAACTATCACAATCAACGGATACAGGTAACAAATCAGGCCAAGGATAGAAGGGCAGAAAATAGTGTTGGAAGTGGGTAAGCATGTGGAGAAAGGCCTGACACCTGCCGTTGAATAAACCATCAAAATCTGGATATCAATCCAGTACTTCCCGGCTCAGTTCCTGAGCCGTCAAACCGCTCTCAAATAAATATCAAAAGTAATTTCATCAACGCCTTCCGCATTCCTCGATGTGGGTAGTATACGCGCTTCAGTATGGCGTTGCCAGGCTGAGCCTTGGCGGCTCAAGGTCGGATCACCTTTAAAGTATAATTGAGAAATCAACTCCTGATGACCTTCAGCATATACCCGGAAATGGATATGCTTGGGCCGGTTTCCATAAGGTGGTGGGTTTATGGTCGTGAATTGATAATCTCCGGCAGCTGTTGTTAATTGCCTACCGCGGCAATTGAAAAGATCACTGGTATTATCATACTCGCCACCACCATCGCAATGCCAGATATCTACAGTGGCCTGCTTCAAAGGTTCTGAACAATGGCTAAAAACCCTGCCCTTCACGATGACAGATGTTCCAGATTGTCCATTTAAAATAAGGTTACTTCTGAATGGCGCTTCCGGCCTGTAGAAAGGCCCTAGCACGTCAGAGGTGGTAGCACAGTCCCCGACATATTTTCCTTTTTCAAACAATACAAAACCCGAAACGGAAACGGCTAATGCTCCAAGAGCACCGGATTTGACAAAATGGCGACGAGAGGTGTTCATAGTCAGTCTTTATATACTTCTACGCTTTTTAAAGCTTCTCTGCCATGGATGTCGACCAAAACCACAGCTAGCGCTATGAAAAACACTGCATATAGTCCCAATGAATAAGGCTACTAAAACTATCATCTCTTGTACCAGATTGATAAATGATCTTCTGACCACTTAAGAGCCAGTTGTAATATACCGCGGTCGTTCTTAATTTCATTCAGGTTTTTTTATTAAGACTAATACGATTCATAGAGAGAATTCTACCAAACGCAAAAAGCCGCACAGCAAGTAAAATCTACTTTCGTGCGGCTTTCTATATTCCGCTCGGCAGTCTCTATCCTAAATCATAGCATTAGTGAGATTGCCATATTAAGTCAAATAAGCCTACAGCTTATTTCTTCAATATTTTGATGGATTCGTCAATCAGTCCTTCGTTGTCTTTGATTCTAACCAAGTACATACCACCATCCATGTTGCTCAAATCAAAATCAAGTTCACTCTGTCCTAGATCAAGCGTCACTTCTTGATCTATCACTTTTATACCTAAGCTATTATAGATCGTCAGGTCGGCTACTACAGCTTCTTCAAGATTGAAGTTAAGTTTCAGTCTGTCGGTGAAAGGGTTAGGATAAGCGGTCACTTCGAAACCAGGCTCCTCGTTAGGGACAAAGTTTTCAGCGTCTTGAAGTTCTCCTGAACCACCTCTTGCATTAGCAAATTGTTGGTTCTCATTGACACAAATGATACCATCCAAGTCATATCCGTCAGCGTTACCGAAGAAATGTCTTGGGTTAGAAACATCTTTCACCCTGATGTACTCGGCAGTGCTCAAGCCACCGGTTGCCAAGTCAAACCTTCCGTCAAGGCAAGTAACACCCAGAGATACGAAGTTGACACCATCTTCTGAAGCAAATACTTCTGCTTTCTCAGGATACCAGTGGCAAGGGATATTCAAGAAACCTGCGGTAGTTTCAAACACTTTGAAATCATTGCCAGGCAAGTCAAAAATGACATTGTTCAATTTAATGGTGATCTCACCGCCGAATCCAAGGCTCACAAAGTTGTAAAAGTAATTTTCTAAGGGCCTACCCAAAGCTTTCTTAGGGAAGCTTCTGAAGCGGTGTACCCTTCTACCATTACGTCTTTTTCCTTGTTTGAAAGAAACGACTTCACCACCAACACAATCATTGAAAGACACCTCTTCCGCGAATTCAAAACGTGCTGAGACTGGGAAGTGGTCAGAAGCAGTATTCGCAAAATCGCTATCAAAGAATTCATACCCTACCCTGGCCGTACCTTCGATGTAGAATTCATCAGCCTCGTTCGAAGTGGTGATGTGATCTATCATGTTGTCCCTGAATACGAAAGATCTGAAGCCTTGCTCACTTAACGTGATAGATACTGGTGTATAGTTGGCCGAATCATTGACATACTCCTCGTAAGAAGAAACAGTCGATGCGATGTCAGCCACAGTGAAATCAAGATCGTCATTGTAATCTCCCAATAGAATCAGATTGGCATCTGCATATTGCGTGTCCAAAGTGTCCTTCAATACCTCCACGTCGAACTTACGCATGTCATAACGGTTCTGAGCGTCACTGCCGCTATTGGCCCTGGCATGAATGTTAACAATGTGCAAGCGTTCAGTCACGCCATCAATGGTCACATCAGCTACCAGCAAGAATGGCATTCTACCGCTGGCATAGAATCGATCCGGCTCATTTGGGTAACCCACGAGGAAGGAACCATCTCCACCATTGTAGAACGGGTGTACAGAAGTAAGTAAAGCCTTCGTTTCAGAAAAGTCAGGAGCAACAGTCGAAGTCTTATAAATGAACCCTACTCTTTGCTTCTCTCCTCCATCATTTGGTCGGGATACAAAGTCAGATAGAATAAAATCATAACCCGGAAGCAGATCGACCAACTCTCTGAAAAGTGTTGTATCGGTTATTTCCTGAACGGCCAAGACGTCCACGTCCAAACCTTGAATGATGGTCAGTACGCTATCCCTTTGTTCAGCATCAGAACTAGCCGGTGAGTTAGACTCGCTACCGAACCATTCTATATTCCAGGTAGCAATATCGAAAGTTTCGTCTCTCGGTATAGAAAGGTCGTCACCGGAAGGAATAAATTCCTCCGCGCAAGTAAGGTCTCCTGTCATTCTAGGTAATACCTGGAAGACATCTCTGAACCTGCCCACTACACCGGTCAATGTATCACAACCCTCTGGCTGTGCTAAACCTACCAATGCAGTAACGTCATTGTCTATACGCAATTCAACGGAACCGCTGGCGTCAGTCAGCTGAAAGTTTGAGTTGCCAAATAGTAGGTCACCAGGGTTAGGGAATGTAGTATTTAGAATAGTCACCAATTGGCCTGGGTAATTGCCTAGTTCGTTCAGCGTGATCACGCGCGGCACTGGCATATTATTCACACCAGTATTGATCACCTCAGTCACATTGGTCAATTGCACTTGATCATTGAACTGTCCTCTCGTAGCTGTAATTACTAGTGAATCACCGATATTGAATAAGCCAGAGCCATGTACAGCAGCATCAAAAACGGCAATACCTCCGGTAGCATCCTGAATGTAGGCAGGGCCGGCGAAATTATCTGTAACGGTTAGAATACCGCTTATCATTACCACCGTTCCTTCAGCAGCTGCTCTGGCTTCAGCGATGGTTACAGCCATCGGAGGCTGAATATCAAGGTTCTCGGCACCTGGGGTCGGTGTAAGCGCCATGAAAGTATCAGTATTTCTAGCACCGCCTGAGCCGTTTGGTATTCTTTGCAAAGACTGGTTGTCTTTGTCACCATTGGCGTTTTCGTTCAATTGTGCCTGACCGGCATTGAGCAACACAAGAAGACCCGCATCATCGCTGTCATCGGTATCATAAACAACAGCATCTACAAGGTTATCAGTGGTTACAACCGTACCGTTAGGGAAAGCAGCAGCATCTGCTCTATAGATGGCTACCGCATCTGCTCCATTTTGTAGGGCGCTGTTAGGTAATACAAGGTCAACATTGGCAACAGCCGCATTTCCTAATACAAAGTAACCGTTAGCGTCAGTAGAGAATCCGCTAAGGCTTTCTACTCTGTAGCTGGCGTCGCCATTTCCATTATAGAATACAACTACCAAGCCTTCAAGGGACGAGTTACCAGTACCGCCATCGAACAACTCGATAAATTCTAATTCATCACTTCCCGGTGTATCGGCGTCAATTTCATTGATCACCACATCAACTTGTTCCGTCAAGTTTGTATTAGCTGCACCGGGAGTGGGCAACGCTGCCACATAAGTGTCTGTGTTTCTCAGTCCACCTTCTCCATTAGGGAAGCGTTGTAGCGAGTGATTGTCTTTATCACCTTGACTGTCTTCATTTACCTGAGGTTGACCAGCGTTCAATAAAGTTAGTAGTTCAGCGTCGTCGCCGTCATTGGTATCGTAAACAATGGCGTCGATCAAGTCAGTGGTAGAAATCGCAGTTCCATTGGGAAAGTCAGTGGCATCTGCCTCGTATAAGGCCACAGCATCAGCGCCGTTCTGTAGTGTACTGTTGGGGAATACTATTTCTGCCTGAGTGATGGCAGCATTTCCTAAAACGAAATATCCTTGCGTGTTAGTAGTGAAACCATCCAGGTCAATGGCTCTATAGCTGACATCTGTACTGCCATTGTATAATACGACAACCAATCCGTCAAGTGAAGTATTCCCTACCCCACCATCATATAATTCAATGAATTCATCTTCATCTGAACTCACGCCATCAGCATCAATTTCATTGATCAGCACAGTAGCAGTAGGTTGGCCACCACCTTGCACCATGTTAGCAGCACCCGGCGTGTTGATCGCTTCTCCTTCTTCGGCTACAACGCCCGGAAATGAAGGCAAACCTGCACCATCAAAATCATTTCTTACCCAGTCAGATGCACTGGCTGAGTTATTACCATCAGGTATTCTAGATGCACCTCCTACGGTGAAAGAGCTTCCATCAAAGCCTTGAGCTAGAACGACAGTACTATAGTTGAAATCTCCAGTACCACCGTCATTTACGCCCACACCATCTACAATATCTCCGAAAGCAATGTCGGCTGTACCATCATTGTCAGTATCAAGGTCAGTTCCAACAGTTACTGTTAGGTTTCTCACCAACAACAAAGTGATAGTACCATTTTCAAAGGCATTACTCTGAAAACCAGTCGTCCAAAAGCCGTTGGCATCTGTTGTACCCACCTGAATTACTTCGTCTACAGTACCTGCACCTGACGCATCACCTTCGATCTCAATGATCCATAGGTCAGAGTAGTCAGTATTGGCAGCACCAAATATCTCAACGAACTCATCAGAATCCGTACTGGTGTGATTGGATACAAATTCATTGATAACAGGGTCGATGGGACCAACAGCTGCAAAGGACTGGCCAGCATTTACCGCGTCGTAAGAACTAGCCACAGGGCCTGTCCATGTAAAATCTGCCGATGTACTTCCCGTACCGGTTAATTGCAGGGAATTACCAAAGGGTGTGTTGCTGGCTTCACTTACGCCTATATCGGTGCTTATCAAACCATCTGCTGTGCCGCCCACCGCCGTGAAGCTACCTTCATAGCTTAGGAATTCTATGATCGTGTTGGCAGGATCAATTAGAGCCATACCATCCGGTGATCCATTCTGAATACCAGCTTGCGGAAAGAAAGCCGTACCAAAACCGTTGTCTTGGTCAGGTAATATACCAGCCAAGTTAAGTGTCTGGTACAATGATCCGTTACTACCATTGTAGAATTCAATACGCCAACCGGTTAGGTCAGTACCAGCCAAGCCAGCTACTTCAACGCCCTCACCTTGATCGGTGGAAGCATTATCGTAGTGTATCTCGTTGATGAAAACATCCTGGGCTTGGGACGCCACAGGAATGCACATAAAAGCCATTGAGAGCACCAGGAAAACGGCTCTCATCTTGTAGAGTTTTGTCATACGTTTTTTAGGTTTTTAAAAGGACGCTCAAGTTAATTTAATTTCGACCCATCGCTAATAATTTCATATTAATTATTCTTTAAAAAGTGATTTAATATGAGTCAAAATTTAACATGCAAGAAACACGGGAATTCTATCTGTAAGGAAAGGCGATTATCTACTTTTCCGCTTGGTAGTCAATAGGTTAACCAAAAAGATTATACCACCTATAATGCCTGAAAAAGTATTGATTTGAAACCAGATTGACTGTTTAGCGATATCAACGCTAGTCACATCAAAGTTTGGCGCTGTTTTGTCCAAAATATACTGTGGATCTAAAAGGGTTGTGGACTGATAAAGAGAAGCAATAGTATAGATGACAGCAAAGGTGCCTATACAGGCACTGGCCACATGAGCAATGGTCCAAAAAAACCTAAAATCGCGAGAGCCAAGAAACATCCAATACACCAATGCTGTGATTAAGTTGATATAGAGCATTGGGTCAATCAGGTCACGTGTCATAATAAGAAAATAGGTGCCGTCTGACAGGAATGCGATGTGCTCACCGTGATACATCCATCTGATCAGCAATACTATAATGGTCAACGACGCAAACCATAGGTCAGGTCGTTTGAAAAGAATGCGAGTGTTCGGTGACATGTAGCAATGGCTCAATCAGAATGAGGCTAAAAATAGTCACTTTATCTAGCCTTCACAATGCCAAAAGCTGCTTACAGTAGATCTCTAGGGCCAAATGCCTTGGGGAGTAGTTCATTGGAGGTGGACCTCATTTGGTTAGGGCCGTCGCAAACGGAAATAACTTCTACGTTTTCACCAAATTCATGAATCACCTGGCGACATATACCACAGGGAGATGTAGGTTCATCTGTTGGTGTATAAACCACCACTTTGGTGATCTTGACATCATTTCCTGAATGTATAACGGCGTTATAAATAGCATTACGTTCAGCACAAGATGCCAATCCATAAGTGGCATTTTCTACGTTGCATCCAGTAAACATTTCTCCTTTATCGGTCAGTACAGCAGCCCCTACTCTAAATTTGCTGTAAGGGGCATAGGCATTAAGAGAAGTTTTTCGTGCGGCTTCTGCTAGGGTCTTTTCATCTATCATCACGTGGTAGGGTTACACCGCCTCAAAAGCGGGCGCCAAATATACACAAATTTTCGAGTTCTCAAAGGGCGCTTATAATTATCTTAATGATACCTATTAGCTTCATTTGCCAGTAGGCACGCTTTTTACACTTGTCCAGAGGAAGTACGATCAATTGATCAAATCATCATTTCATTGAAACACTGCCAGTCTGTCCTTCTGAAAGAAACCTATTGGCAAAATTGAGGGTGTTAAACTGTACCTGAAAGACGAATTGAACAGCGTCACCTCAGCTTCATGACATTTTATATCTAAAAATTTAATGGCTAAAGCCCTGTTATTGACTCATTTAGTGCCACGGGCTAAAGCACCGTGGCAAATGTGCTTGATCAGGGTTCACACAACTTTTCGGCGGTTCGCTTTCCATAGCCAATAAGATTCCTTCTGAATGACTGAAGATGGTAAGTTGATGACTTAGCACCACTCATATCATCAATTGATCAAATTATGACCTGCAGGTCATTCTGGGCAGCGACTTATTAGATGTTTAGCATGGCTCGGGCAAAATGTATGATCAATTGAGTATACGTGACTCGACTAAAGGCACGAAAGTAACTTTCGCGCTAGCTGGGTGGCTCAAGCCGTGTTATCGGCTAAGATAGTGCCACGCGCTAAAGACGCGTGGCAAATACATTGCTTGATTGAAGTCCGCAACCATTTCACCACAGTCTGCTTTCTATAGCCAATAAGATTCCCTCTGAATGACTGAAGATGGTCAGTTTATGACTTAGCACTACTCATATCATCAATTGATCAAATTATCAGATAATCATAGCATCACATCATCTCATTATCTCATCATCAAATCACCACATCACCACATCATCTCATCATCTCATCATCAGACCATCAAATCATCACTTCATCAGATTATCAAATCATCACTTCATCACTTCATCAAACAATCTCATCATCAACTGTTATGCTTTTAAAGGTTTGTCGTTATTCTTGATATACGATGAAAGCAAAAGTTTTTGAAGATAAGGTACTCTCTCTATCAGAACGGATTTTCCCGATGGTGGCGCGCATGTTGGGCAACAAAGAGAACGCGGAGGATGCTGTTCAGGAGATCATGATCAAACTTTGGGATCGGCGGAAAAAACTCGTAAACCATCCGAACATCACGGGTTTCGTATTCTTAACGGCCCGCAATTATTGCCTGGATAGGTTAAAGAAGAAAAGTCCTGAAATAGACCCTTCTGAACTACACCTGAAAATACTGACATCGGACATGAACCATGATCAGGTAGAATGGAAAGAGTTAACCACTATTATCGAAAGCATCTTAAAAGAATTGCCATCTCAGCAACGCGAAGTAATGATGATGAGAGATATCGATGGCTTTGAGTTTGCCGAGATCGCAGCGGCCACAAATCTCAAGTTAGAGCATACAAGGGTACTGCTATCAAGGGCACGGAAACAGGTAGGAATAAAATTGAAAGAAATATACAGCTATGAGTAGCGATAAACATGATTTAGTCAATAAGTACTTAGCCGCCAAAACGACGGTTGAAGAAGAAGAAGCGCTTTTCAATAGCGAGGATCAGCCTTCTGGCATGAAAGAATGGTCTACGTACGTCAAACAAAAAAGAAAGAAAGCGCCTGCTCATCTAAATGATAAGATTTGGGCATCCATTCAAACCAGAAAAAAGAGGAGACAGCGATTTTTGATGGGCTTGTCAGGCATGGCGGCATCTATTGCCATTATTCTGGCGGTTGTTGTGGCTAGGCCTACTGAGGATGACCTTAACGATCATGAGAAGGAAGTTTTATTTAATGAAGCTATGTCTATGTTCCCTGATGAAAAAAATATCGTAGCCAAAAAAGATATCCTCTATGAGGATGACGCAGTGATCATCTATCGCGTATCGGAATGATCCAGATTAATAATTCTACAATTCCCTAACTACTAAACGATTATACTATGAAAAATATATTCCTCTTCATTTGCATATTATGCCTATCGACATCAAATATACTTGCTCAAGATAAGTTGCGCGTTGAGTTTAAAGATGGCCCTAAGCCAGATGTTTATATCAATGGAACGAAATATGATTACACGATTTTTGAGCTTCTCGATCAGGATAAGATCGCGTCAGTAACGGTTATCAAAGATCAACAAGCGCTTAAAAAGTATAATGCACCAAATGGTGTAATTGTAGTGAAGACAAAGGATTTTACTCAGCAAATGATTTCGGTTGATGAGTCCAAGATCAAAGTTGCAGATCCATATTTGGAGCCGTTGATTATCATCGATGGTGATGTGGCTGATAAATCTGATTTATCAAAATTAAACCCAAGTAAGATAAAGCATATAGAGGTGGTCAAAGGTGAGAAAGCCATGGAAAAATATAATGCGCTTAATGGTGTCATTATCATTACCACAAAAAAGTAACGTTTGGTTTAAAGTGAGTTCGTATTAGCAAGATACACTCCCATGTCAATTATTTCTCTCCGTCAACCGATGGAGAGAAATTGACTGGTTTCTTATTCGATTACTTAAAGATAGATCCCCAACACCAACCCGTCACCACCGACTTTCAATAGGTCGCTTGAACCCACTCTTCACATCGGCAAACAACTGTTGCTATCAAGAAAAAACAGACTACATATCTGGCAACATTGGTTTAAATTCTTTTCAGGATAACATACCCTTCAAGCAAATACCGCTCAATATTATAGCTTATAATAATTAAGTAAACAATTGGCTATCAAATACTTAACTGTAGGTTATTGAACTGGTTCAAGATTTCTTCTTGACGCCGTTCAAGCATATTTCCTGTCGCAGCTTATTTTCGGTCAGCACAATTGATGAGAAATTTGTGATGTGAATTTTTTACTAAAACATCATAAAATTTCTAACAATGGAAAAAGTAGCAATACCTTCTTATCAAGAGGGTTTAAAGGAACTAAAAAAGAACCTTTCGAACATGCTTCCTGCCGATGCGCTCGAAGTATTTAATGAAGATGCAGAGGTACTACATCAAGTATACACTTCCATCTTAAGGCTCCATGAGGGAGATAAGGCACCCGATTTTACTTTATCGAATGCGGTCAATGAAAGTGTGAACTTATATGAAGTCCTAAAGACCAACAGAGTGGTGCTCACCTTCTACAGAGGCACTTGGTGTCCTTACTGTAATTTGACTCTTCATCAGTATCAATCTATCCTGCCAGAGATTGAAGGAGCGGGAGCAACATTAATAGCCATTTCACCGCAAACTCCCGATGAGTCATTGACCATCAAGGAAAAAAATGATCTTCAATTCGAAGTCTTAAGTGATAATGGAAATATCGTAGCAAAACAGTATACCACTGTTCATGCAAACCCTGAAAAGTCATCTGCAAAAATGGCTGAATTAGGATTCGACTATAACAGCTACTATGCCGACGAAGATAGTGAGCTCCCCGTCCCGGCAACATTTATTATTGAAATGGACGCCACAATTTCTTTTGCAAAATCAGAAGGGGCAGACTACAGAAATCGTGTCGAACCCTCCGAAATTATAAACGCTTTAAACAAACAATCATGAAAAATCAACTCATTAAAATCGCCTCAGTTGCATTGATTTTATTTGCAACAAAAGTTAACGCTCAGAATGCGCGGGAACTGATCACCAAAGTAGTAGAAGCTAACGGTGGCGTTAACGCATTACATAAGTTAAAAGATGTCTCTTTTGACTATACTTTCAGAGTCAAAGCAAACAACGTAGAAGATGTCTCTAAGGAGAGGTATATTTTTGATGGCGAAGTTTCCTACGCTCAATATACCAAGAGACAAGTTTATGCTATTCCGCAAATGGCTGGTACGCATACGCAATTTTTTAATGGCAAGAAGACTGTTTCCAAATTGAATGGTAACGTCATCACAGAACAACAACCTGCCTACATTGGACATGCACTGCGAAAGACAAACTATTATTGGTTTGCCATGATGTTCAAATTGCTGGATCCCGGAGTCAATCATAGACTGTTACCGGCAAGAAAGGTAGATGGAATTTCTTATCAGGTGGTTGAAATGACCTTTGGGGATAACGTTGGAGAAACCAGCGACAAGTATCTTTTATATGTCAATCCCACCACTTACAGAATTGATCAATTTCTCTATACCGCTAAGGGCTTTGGAGTCACAGAACCGAGTCTGATGAAGGTGAAATATGAGAAAATTAATGGAATCTATTTAACCACCTATCGCAAATATGCTCCGGCTAACTGGGACGGTGAGGTCATAAAAGAAGCTTGGACTGAGCAGTTCACCAAAAATGTAAAATTCAATAATGGTTTTGACCTGGAGAATATCCATAATTCTCTTTAGCTCGGTCTAAAGAGCCTTGCAGACAATTGATTTGCAAGGCTCTCGACCTCTTCCTGATAATTGATAAAACAGCACTCTAATCAAACCAGAACGCAACATTCAAAAGTTTATGAAAATGAAAATCACAACGCTTGTTTTCCTTCTTGTTGCCTTAATGCAAATGGCGCAAGGACAGCACCCCGGAGTGAAATCTGATAGTAAGATTTCGCACAGTGTATCGTATCTCGAAACCGCTCATCGCAAAATAGAAGTCAATGGTATTTCTATTTTCTACAGAGAAGCAGGAGATCCCAAAAAGGAAACCATACTGATGTTACATGGGTTTCCTAGTTCCTCCCATATGTACAGGGATCTTATTAAAAAACTGGCTGCGAATTTTCACGTTGTCGCGCCTGATTACCCTGGATTTGGTTTTAGCGATGCTCCGTCCATAAATGAATATGATTACACTTTTCACAATGTGTCATTGTTAATGGATGCTTTTGTAGATCAACTCAAGATTGGCTCCCATTACATCATGATGCAAGACTATGGAGGCCCCATTGGGTTTAGAATGGCACATCGTCGCCCTGAAAAAGTCAAGGGATTTATTGTCCAAAACGCCAATGCATATTTTGAAGGGCTCAGTGGTGAGTGGGCGCAGAAATACAGTGCTTTGCTAGCATCTGGAGACACCGAAGGTGTACTCGAATTGCAGAACTGGTGGATGTCCTTAAATGGTTTAAAGGCCATGTATCTCGGCGGTGTTAAAGATCCATCCAAGGTGGATCCGCTTTCTTATTTGACTGATGAGGCACTCTTGAGAAGAGAGGGTATTCAAGAAATACAAATCACATTCTTGAATGATTATGGAAGCAATTTCGAGAGGTATCCTGAGTGGCAAAAGTATTTACGAGATCATCAACCACCTACCATCATTATTTGGGGCATACATGATAAGTTCTTCAGTGTAGAAGGCGCCAAAGCCTTTTCAAACGATCTAAAAAAAGTAGAAACTCATTTCATTGATGGAAGCCATTTTTTGTTGGAATTGCATTCCGATCAGGCTGCAGATCTCATCACAGCATTTATTAAAAACATTTAAACACTTAAAACAAAAAAGTCATGTCTAACATAAATATTAAAGATAAAATCATACTTATTACAGGTGCCAATCGTGGCCTTGGTCTTGCTTTAGTCGAAAAATCTCTTGAAAAAGGAGCTGCTAAGGTATATGCAACGTACCGTTCAGAACACAACCGTTCAACACTAGAAGAATTGGGCGAAAAGGTGATTCCTATTCATCTTGACCTGGAGGATCCAGCGACGATCGAACAGCTTTCTCAATTGGTACCGTCACTGGACGTACTCATAAACAACGCCGGTATATTCACTGCGGCCAATTTATTGGATGACACCGAGGAACAATTACGCAATGATTTTGAAACTAACTTTTTTGGAACACTCGCGGTTACGAAGGAGTTAATACCGACACTTAAAAATGGAGGTTCTTCTGCAATTGCTAATCTATCGAGTATTGCCGGCCTCGCCTCAATGCCGAGTTTCGGCGGATATTCTGCCTCAAAAGCTGCGGTTCATTCAATGACACAGTCGCTACGTGGAAAGTTGAAGGCAGATAATATAGCGGTCCATGGAGTGTACCCCGGTCCTGTAGCCACACGTATGACAGAAAATCTTGAAATGCCAGCTACACCAGCTTCTCAAGTAGCAGAAAAAATTCTTGAGGGGATTGAAAATGGAGTTGAGGAGATCTTTCCAGATGCCATGTCTCAACAGGTCGGACCAGTCTTCCTTAGCTCACCCAAAAGTCTCGAACAGAACTTTGCAGCCTTTTGATGTAAAGCCCATATCAAATCCAATATCTGGAATTTGGAAACAATAGTTTTTTAAAAATTAAAGAGATTAAAAATGAAAAATAATTTTAATATCCACACTATCGAAAGTGCGCCGCAAGCATCCAAACCAATTCTGGAAGCGGCCAAGAAAAAAATGGGGTTCGTACCGAATCTCATGGCAACCATGTCAGAGTCACCGGTAATGGTTGAAAGCTATTTAACAATGATGGCATTGTTTGATAAATCTAATTTGAGTGAAACGGAACGCCAGATAATCTTAATGACCAATAATAGATTAAATGAATGTACTTACTGTATGGCCGCCCATACAGCTGTATCCAAAATGGCTAAAGTTGATAATGATATTATCGAAGCGCTACGTAGTGGTTTGCCCTTAAAAGACCCTAAGCTTGAAGCTTTACGCCAATTCTCTATCATTATTAATGAATCACGCGGCTGGGCAACCGAGGAGCAAGTTGAGGAGTTCCTTCAAGCAGGTTATACTAAACAAACAGTTCTTGAAGTGATAGTGGGAACGAGCCTTAAAGTGCTTTCCAATTATACCACTCATATCGTAGCACCAAAGCTAGATGACGCCTTTGTGCCAATGGAGTGGAATAAAGACATGGTTCTTGCGTAATCAATATTAATTAAGGTGTGCTATAACTGAGTATTAGTTTATGCACACCTTTTAGACAGAGCCGCTGTCAGCGATTGGCAGGTTGGAGGGGTTATTGGATAATCAGTTGTACTTCTCTTGACAGTGATTAGGATTACCAATGTAGAATTGGTTATCTTCATTGAGGTAGAGACTCCAAATATCCATAAGCTATTCCAATGGAAAAATATGCAAGCATTTTATCAAATATTGCACGTTATGTTGAATTGACAGAGGATGAAATACAAAAGTTTACTTCTATTATCAAGATTACTAGAATAAGGAAAAGGCAATTCGTCATTCAACCAGGTTACGTCTGTGAGTATCGCAATTACATTGTAAAGGGAGCTGTCCGAGTTTTTTATTCCGACGATCAAGCCAAAGAACATACGGTAAGTATCGGAATAGAAGACTGGTTTTTTACGGATTTCTACAGCTATATTAATCAGGAACCAGCAATGCATTTTGCCGAAGCATTAGAAGATTCGATCATTTTTCAAATGAAGTATGAAGATGTCGAGAGACTTTGTGCCGAGATTCATTCTTTAAGTCAATATTTTCGATTATTGACCGAAAAAGCGTTTGCCAATTCAAGAAGACGGATCATTTCTAATATCAGCAAAACCTCCGAAGAACGTTATTGGGAATACGTTAAGAAATATCCGCAAATTGTAAACAGAGTACCGCAATATATAATAGCATCATACTTAGGAATATCGCCAGAATTTGTAAGTAAAATACGTTCTCGTCAAACGAAATAACCTTGTACCAATACAGTATTTAAATGAGTGATTTGTCATCGAGATCTTCACGAAGAATGGAATCTGGATTTAGATCTTCAGCCACCCGGGCACCTCTTCACCTTAGTTGAACAAAGAAAGTATTATTAATGCGCTTCGTTTCTCAATCCAAACATGGAAGAAAGCAATAAGCACAGATTACCTAAAAGCAAATCAAATTTAATAGACTACATATCTACCGACATCTCACTTTATATTTGAGCCACACGTTCAAACGGCGATAGCATTAAAGCTAGCTTTATGATTTGAACAGTACTGTATGAATCAAAGAGTAGAAGAGTTAGACGTTATCAGGGGATATGCCATCTTCGGAATTCTAGTTTGTAATATCGTACTATTCCATTACCCCCTAGCCTACTTTACCAGCTTCTTTTCTCAGTACAAGGACTGGATCGACCAATTCGCCACCTATTTACGATTCAACTTTTTCGCCGACAAAACCTTCAGCGTATTTTCCTTGCTCTTCGGAGTGGGTATTGGTATGCAGTATGTCAAAAAGCAGGCTCAATTTTACAAATACCATTTGGCTAGAATGGTCATACTGCTGGTTATCGGACTTATCCACGCCTTTGTCATCTGGTATGGTGATATCCTTAGCATGTATGCCGTATTAGGTTTAGTCGCCGCCTTGTTCATGCGCCTTTCAGTACTTCAGTTGTTGATCTTTGCTTTATTACTTTTCATCTGGCCAACTATACAGACGATTTTGATCAGGAATGGATACTTGCAAATTGGGTTCGGGACAAGTCCTCCCCTGCCATTGGATGAACTGATTGCCATGAACACCAGCCAAGGGTTTAGCGGTCATTGGCAGTACAATGTAAAGCAGATTCTTTCCGTGATTAACTTTTACCTCACTGGTAATATGTACCACAGCTTTAGTATGATCGTGGCTGGGATTGCCATCGCTAAAAGTGGGTTCTTATCCACACTCAGTCAGCATACCAGAAAATTGTATCTTATGCTGATTATTACCGGACTAGTGGTTTTGATATGGAATGCATACCAGATTTTCTTTTTCGATCTGAGTAAAATGAATTCACCCATACAGTTTTATAGTTATTGGGTCTTATTCAATCTAACGATAGTTGGTCAAACCTTCTTCATTTGTTGTGCACTTGTACTTATGGTCAGGTCAAAACACAAATGGCTACAAAACATCAGGGTATTGCGCCATTTGGGTAGGCTCTCACTGACTAATTACATACTGCATTCTATCCTTGGTCTGATTATTTTCAAAGTACTTGGGTTTTATGGACAATCCACTCCCGCGGTCGATATGCTTTTGGCAGTACTCCTCACCGTTATTCAGCTTATCTTCAGTAAGGCTTGGTTAGCCAAGTATCGCATAGGCCCGTTAGAAGGCATTTGGCGTTGGGCTACCAAGCGAATTACCATAAGCCCTAAGTAGCTGATACGCACTCTTTTTTCATTGGCAAATTATGATATATTTGATAGACAATGATCTTGATGTTCATTGCCCAATGTATTCATCCACTTTCCAATTACGACAACATGCTCCTTTTGAAATTCAAACTTGCAGTACGAGGTCTGTTGAGATCAAGTATGATCACCTACATGAATATCGCCGGGCTGGCGGTGGCCTTTTGCGCCGTGATGGTCATCTATCTTTATGTAAAGAGTGAAACGAGTGTTGATACTCACCTATCTCAGGGTGGAGATCTTTATAGAATAATAAGGGAAGTGGAGGAACCAAACTCATCTTATCAATCTCCGACTTTAGCGGCTCCTTATCGTGAGCTGCTTAGCTTTCAAACAGGTGTTCCTCAGAAAGACATATTACGCATATATCAAGATGATGAATTGGTAAGTTATAAGGAGACGTCCTTTTTCGAGCCTAACGTGCTGTATGTAGATGGCAATTTCTTCGAACTGCTTGATTATAAGTTCAAGTTTGGTAGTGCCGATAATGTCCTGCAAACGCCTAATGCTGCCGTGATTTCAGAAGGAATAGCGACAAGGTACTTTGGTGATACTAATCCTATCGGAGAGATTCTGGAAGTTGAAGGCAAGGGACTACTAGAAGTAAAGGGCGTTATTGTTACCTCAGCTCCAAAGAGCCATTTGAATATTGATTTTGTAGTAAACAATGGCGCAATGGGCTATGCCAGCAGATTTCTCACAGACAAGGATGCGCATGCCATGAGCTTTTACATCAAAGTACCCCAAGGCGCTACGGCATCCGTAGCGCAAAACCTTCACGCACTGGCTAAGGATCATTTGAATAACGAAGACAGCTCACCGAAGGTGGCACTGAGCTTACAACCGCTTGCAGGCATTTACTTTGGCGAACCATTGGCTTTTGATATCGCCATGCATGGCAATTGGACTTTGATCCAAACATTAATCGCTATAGCTGTCATTCTATTGCTGGTGATTTCCGCGAACTTCATCAATCTGACCATCGCCAGGCTATCAAAGTCAGCACAACAAACCGGTGTCAAGAAGATCTTGGGATCCTCCAAGATGGCATTGATTGTAGACTGGGCCTTGGAGGTATACTTAAAAGTATTGCTTGCCAGTTTAATCGCGTTGACTGGTTGTAACTTGATATTACCCTTTTTGTCACAGCACTATGAAGTCAATGTTGATATCATCAATTACACACAGATTATGATTGGGATTGCCGTTTTGCAGGCATTATTCACTTTGATAGTGGTGACCATACCTGGATTGATCTTTTCTTCGCTTAACCCTTTCTCCGCTTTATCAGGCCAATTGAAGCAAGTGAAGGCCTCTTTTATCCAACACAAGTTGTTGTTTTTTCAATTCGCTTCAGCCTTTGTACTGGTCACTTTCACCATAGTGATAGTGGGGCAGTTTCAGTATATGCAAGAAAAGGAGTTGGGCCTGGATGACGATCAAGTCTTGATCTTTGATTCTAACAACAAACACTCGTGGCAAAATCGGACGCACATTAAAAATGCAATAGCGCAACTGAGTGGCGTCAAAGATGTGTCGATGACCTATGGCGGAGTACCTTCCAGTCCTACCGAAGCATATTCTTACCAAATCGACCAATCATCCTACCAGTGGAACACGGCTTTCGTACAGCCGAATCTGATAGAACTTCTGGACTTGCGCATACTTGATGGAAGCTCTTTTGATGAAAGAAAAGCAACAGAGGCAAATGAGGCTATTATACTCAACGAGACTGCGGCAAAGGCCTTAGGCTGGCCACATGAGCAGGTCATTGGCAAGTACGTAACCAGTGAGATAGACTCCTTATCCAAGAGGATATTAGGCATAGTACAAGACTATCATTACGAGTCGTTCAAAAACAGAATAGAACCGCTGGTCATACAAGCTATTGGCTGGGAAGAAACATTCATCATTAAACTACAAGGGAAAGATTATCAGACTGTGCTATCTGAAATGGAAAGCATTTGGAAAAGCTACGTACCTAAGTATCCATTTTCTTATCGTTTCCTTGACCAGTCTTTTCAGAGAATGCATTTGGAGGACACTAAAAATAGAGACATCGTATTGCTGTTTACATTGCTTACCGTCATCATTACCGCAATGGGCACTTTGAGCCTTGGAGCACTGATTCTACAAGCCAGAATAAAAGAAATAACCATTCGTAAGGTATTAGGCGCTTCTGTATTCAGATTGCTTTATTCGTTTTGCTCCAGGTTCATCAAAGCGTTGTTATTTTCAAGCCTTATAGCAGTACCCGTGGCCTGGATATTTGCCAAAAACTGGTTGGACGACTTTACTTATAGAATCGACTTATCTCCGATAATCTTTATGACAGGATTTGTCATATTGCTACTGATTGTACTAGTACTTATCGTAATTCAGTCATGGAAAACAGCCACGAGCAACCCAGTAAAGCACTTAAGGCTGGAATAAAGAACAACCCGAATGATATTGGAAACCGATCAATTCGTATACTAGCTGGCGCGAAAGTTACTTTCGTGCCTTTAGTAGAGTCATATATACTCAATTGATCATACATTTCGCTTGAGTCATGCTAAGCCTCTAATAAGTTGCTGCTACTTATGACGTGTTTTTATATTACGCTGGAAACCCATGCTATTCTTACCCCTTTGTATTTCCCCTAACATTAGGGGAAAACTCTCCAGAACAACGAGACTGCTAAACATTTTCCGTTCACGTCATCTCATTTTGTGTGTTTTCAAACCAAAATATTATGTCTCAGAAAGACGGGTTACGAATGGTTGATTATTTGATGATATGATCAGTTGATGAT